>CAWAZM010000013.1:0-126326 GCA_963786515.1 Vulcanimicrobiota bacterium
CGAGCGTTGTCGGCGGCCAACGTGCTGTGGTGGTGCGCGTTGGTGCTGTACGTCGTCGTCAGCGGCGCGACGCTGTATTTGCGCGGCCCCGGCGGTCATTGGTCAACCTACGTACTCGGAGCGATCGCGTTCGTCGCTCTGCTGGCAATGCGCTTAGGACTCGGCCGTTCGGACGCGGCGGCATTCGTAGCGTCGAGTTCGTTCCTCATCGCGCTGATGGGCGCCGCCGCGGCGATGATGTATCCGTACATTCTGCCAGGCTACCCGCCTGGATCGGGAGGTCTTTCGATCGACGCTGCGGCGCCTTCGGTGGCTGCAATGACGACGGCGTTGACCGTTTCGATCGGCGGCGGCGTCGCCGTCGCGGTGTACGGTTCGCTGGTGTTTCGCCGCATGGCCGGGAAGCTGCGCGCGGAGGATGTCGTCCGATGAGCGACGTCGTGCGCTCCGCGCTCGCTCGCTACGATCGCGAGGCCTTAACGCTCTGTTCGATCGGCAGCCATTCGGCGCTCGAGGTGGCCGCAGGCGCGCGCTCCGCCGGACTGCGCAATCTCGTCGTGACGGCGGCAGGCCGGGAGCGAACGTATACGCGGTACTTTCGGAAAACCGGGCCGCCCGGTCCGGCCCGCGGTTGCGTCAACGACGTGCTCGAGCTGGCGCGCTTTCCGGATATCCTCGATGACGACGTGCAGCAGCGTTTGCTCGAGCGCAACGTCCTGTTCGTCGCGAACCGTTCGTTTGAAGTGTATCTCCATCAGCAGTATTCGTACGACGAGATCGAACGGCGCATGCTGGTCCCGTTTTTTGGAAATCGCCACCTGTTGCGCGCCGAAGAACGGGACGAGGCGAACAATCAGTACGCGCTGCTCGAGCGTGCCGGCATTCGTTACCCTCGCCGCTGCAACGGGCCGGACGAGATCGATCGGATCGTCATGGTGAAGGCCCCGCACGCCAAGGTCTCGTTCGAGCGCGCGTTCTTCTTGGCAACGTCGCGCGAAAACTACTATGACACCGCGCAGCGTCTCATGCGCGAAGGGATTCTCGACGAGGCGGGTTTGCAAAACGCCGTGATCGAGGAGTACGCGCTCGGGCCGTCCGTCAACTTAAATTTTTTCTATTCTCCCGTTCTCGGCGAGCTAGAGTTGAGCGGTACCGACACGCGGCGCCAGACGAACCTCGAAGGTTTTCGCAACGTGCCGCCGTCGGCGCTGGATGCGCTGCGCGACGTTCCCATGCGGATGGAAGAAGCCGGGCACATTGCAGCGACCCTTACCGAGTCGATGTTGGAAAAGGCCTTCGATATGGGCGAGCGCTTCGTCACGGCGGCGCGCGAAGCCGATCCACCGGGCGTCATCGGCCCGTTCGCGCTGCAATGCATCGTCGTGGCCGGCCCGCCGAAGGAATTCGTCTGCTACGACGTCTCGTTACGAATTCCGGGATCGCCTGGGACTCGCTATACCCCGTATTCGTCGTATCGTTGGGGGCGCGACGTCTCGGTCGGCGAACGCATCGCGATGGAGATCGTTATGGCGAACGAGACCAACGTGCTCGAAAACATTTTAACCTAACAACACGCTCGCAGATGGAGGAATCATGGCTTCGCAAGACGCGCCAAAGCGCGCCGGCGCCGTAACATTCCGGGGTACGCCGATGACGTTAGTCGGACCCGAGTTGACGGTCGGTGCTCCCGCTCCGGATTTTATGCTGACCGGCGCCGAATTGGCTCCCGTCACCCTCGAAACGCTGGTCAACGGCGGAAGCCGCGCGGCGTTGCTCATCGTCGTCCCGTCGCTCGACACCCCCGTTTGTTCGCTCGAGTCGCAAACCTTCAACAAACGTCTCGCCGAGTTGCCGGCCGGAGTCGCGCCGTTCGTCGTTAGCATGGACCTGCCGTTCGCCATGGCCCGCTGGTCGGCCAATCAAGACGACGCCATTCAGCTCGGCATGCTCTCGGACTATCGCGACCACTCGTTCGGGCCGGCGTACGGACTGCTGATCGCCGAACTCGGACTACTCGCGCGAGCCATCGTGGTGATCGGCAAAGATAAAACGATCCGTTACTATAGTCTCGTCAAAGAAGTGGCCGATCAGCCCAACTACGACGATGCGTTGAAAGCCGCAGCGGAAGCGGCATAGTCCACACCTTGCCGCAAACGGTATTCATCCTCGACTTCGGCGCGCAATACAGCCAACTCATCGCGCGCCGTACGCGCGAACTCGGCGCGTACTGCGAGATCGTACCCTACGACGTGCGCTGGAAAGACTTGGAATCGCGTTCGCCCGCCGCGTTTATTCTTTCCGGTGGACCCGAGAGCACGATGGTCGATGGTGCGCCGCAGATGGACGCCGCGATCGCCGCCAGCGGCGTTCCCATACTCGGCATCTGCTACGGCATGCAACTGCTGGCTCGCGAACTCGGCGCGGAGCTCGTTAAGCTCGATCGCGCCGAGTACGGTCCGGCCGAACTAACGGTCGGTGCACCCCAATCGCCGCTGTTCGAAAACGTGCCGGAGCATTCGCGCGTGTGGATGTCGCACGGCGATTCGGTCGTGACCCTCCCGGCCGGGTTGAAGCGATCGCATCGACTCCTCGCTGCAATGTCGCGGCGATGGGGGACGCCGGGCGCCGGGTGTACGGCGTCCAGTTTCACCCCGAAGTCGTGCACACCGAACACGGACGATCGGTGTTGCGCAACTTTTTGCGCAACGTCGCCGGGATCGCCGACGAGTGGAAGATGGAGTCGTTCGTCGAGCCGGAGATCGAACGCGTGCGCGCCCAGGTCGGCTCCGCGAACGTAATTTGCGCGTTGTCCGGCGGTGTCGATTCGGCGGTTGCCGCTACGCTCGTCGCGCGAGCGATCGGCGACCGGCTAACGTGCGTCTTCGTCGACCATGGATTGTTGCGCAAAGACGAGTCAGAAGAAGTCGTCGCCGCGTTCCGCGACGTGCTGCATCTCAACGTGCGCGTCGTGAATGCGCGCGCTCGCTTTCTCGATAAGCTAGCCGGCGTTTCCGACCCGGAAAAGAAACGGCGGATCATCGGACACGAGTTCATTCGAACGTTCGAACGTGAAGCCAAACGCATCGAAGGCGCGGAATTTCTCGTGCAAGGCACGCTCTATCCCGACGTCATCGAGTCCAAAACGCCGGACAGCCGGGCCGGACACAAGATTAAGTCGCACCATAACGTCGGCGGCCTGCCCAAAAAGATGCGCTTTGCGTTGATCGAGCCGTTGCGAGCACTCTTCAAAGACGAAGTGCGTGCGCTCGGGCGGGTGCTCGGACTTCCGGACCACATCGTCCAGCGCCAGCCATTTCCCGGCCCGGGTTTGGCGGTGCGCATCATCGGCGACGTAACGAAGAAGCGACTGAACGTGGTCCGCGAAGCCGATGCCATCGTGCGCGAAGAGATCGAAAAAGCCGATCTCGATCCGATGCCGTGGCAATATTTCGCGGTGCTGACGCCGGTAAAGAGCGTGGGCGTTATGGGTGACGGCCGCACCTACGCCAACTTGGTCGCGGTTCGCGCGATCACGAGCGAAGACGGCATGACCGCCGACTGGGCGCGTTTGCCCCACGATTTGCTCGCGCGCATCTCGTCGCGCATCGTCAACGAAGTACCGGGCGTCAATCGCATCGCGTACGATATAACGACCAAGCCGCCGGCCACCGTCGAATGGGAGTAGCGTGCGAATAGTCGTCGTCGGAAGCGGCGCGCGTGAGGATGCGCTCTCGTGGCGTCTGGCGAGTTCTCCCTCGTGCGAATCGATCGTCGCCGCGCCCGGTAACGCCGGCACGGCCTCGCGTGGCGAGAACGTCCGCATTGCAGCTACCGATGGACCGTCGCTGGTGGAACTGTGCCGTCATCGCAACATCGACTTCGCAGTCCTGGGACCCGAAACGACCATCGCAGCCGGAGTGGCCGACCGGATGACGGCAGCGGGCATTTCGGTATTCGGGCCGTCGCGATCGGCCGGCCGCCTCGAATCGAGTAAGATTTTTTCGAAACGGTTCATGCAGCGTCATCGCATACCGACGGCGCGCGCCGCCGTCGTGCATTCGCTCGATGCAGCGACTCGGGCACTGTCGGAATGGGACGGCGGAGTGGTGGTCAAGGCCGATGGTCTGGCCGCGGGCAAAGGCGTCGTCGTCGCCAAGGATGCTGACGAGGCGCGCTCGGTGCTGCGCGATTGGTACGGCGCCGCGGGCGTACCCGGCGGCGGCAACGGCGTCTTACTGGAACAGCGGCTCGAGGGACGCGAATGCAGCGTGTTTGCGCTGTCCGACGGAACGTCGCTAACGCCGTTCCTGGATGCGCGCGATTACAAACGTGCCGGCGATGGCGACACCGGCCCGAACACGGGCGGGATGGGCGCCTACTCCCCGCCGACGATCTCCCGGCAAACGCGCTCGACCTAGTGCGCGAACGCATCCTCGATCCGGTGCTGCGTGGTTTGCAAGACGACGACGAACGCTACGTAGGCGTGCTGTACTGTGGTCTCATGTGGACCAAAACCGGACCGGCGGTGATCGAATTCAACGTGCGGTTCGGCGACCCGGAAACGCAAGTGTTGATGCCGCGCATCGATGGAGACTTTGCGGCGTTGCTGAAATCCGTCGCCGACGGTGCGACCGACGCGTCGGCCGCGACCGTGTCCGCGCGTCATTGCGTGGGCGTCGTATTAGCGACCGAGTCGTATCCGTATGCGAGCACGCCGGTGAACGATCTCGTTCCGGACGTCTCGTTAGCCGATGGGTGCCAAGCGTTTTGGGGCGGCAGCACGCTCGAAAACGGGCACGTCCGGGCTTCGGGCGGACGTGTCTTGACGGTCACTGCGATCGGCGACGATCGCGAAGACGCGCGGGTTCGCGCGTACGCCGCAGTGAGAACGTTGTCGTCGCGGTTTGGCAATGCGAACCTCACGTATCGTAGAGATATCGGGGCCGGCGCGCAGCCGTAACGCGCCGCCGCTCGAGCAGACCGAAGAACTCGCGCACCTGGCCGGTCTCGCAAAAGCATGCGGTGCGGGCGGAGCCGGCGGAGCGTTATCCGCGGCGGAATGCGTGTGGCTCGAGCGCGCCGCTCGAGTGACGTCCGGCGAGGCACGCGCCGTTCGGGAGAAGATGCTGGCGGGCGAAGATCCGCTGGGCGACGCGTTTCTGTCGATCCGTCCGCATCGGCAACGTCGCGAGGACGGGGCGTTTTACACCGGAGGTGCGATTCGCCGGTCCATGCTTTCTTGGGCGTTACGGCGCGAACCGCAGCGTTTGATCGATCCCGGATGCGGCAGCGGCCGTTTTGCGGGCGACGCCGTTCGAGAACGCCCGCAGCTGGATGTGGTCGCGATCGACGCCGATCCCCTCGCGACCCTCATGACGCGTGCGCTGCTTTCGGTTTTAGGCGCACGGCGAGCTCGCGTTCTCTGTGGCGATTATATTACCGCGCATATCCCGCGTATCGCCGGCAAAAGTGCCTTCGTCGGGAATCCCCCGTACGTACGCCATCACGATATCGCTACCAGCGTTAAGCGGCACATCGACACGTTGGCGGCCGATGCCGCAGTACGTCGCGCGGGCTTGGCCGGTTTGCACGTATGGTTTTTTGTCGCGACGTACGCACGTCACGCAAGCCCGGGCGACGTCGGTGCGTTCGTTACGTCGGCACAGTGGCTCGACACGACCTACGGCCGCGTGCTTCGCGAGCTGTTATCCGGTTCGATGGGCGGACGCTCGGTCCTGACGTTCGAGGCCGCCTCTTCGCCGTTCGATGCGATGACGACGGCCGCAATTGCGACGTTCGAAATTGGTGCGCACAACCCGACGATGGTCCTCGGTACGACGCCGTCGCCATCGGAAGCAATCGAACTCGAACGTATCGGGCACACGGTCCAGACGGACCGGCTGCGCGCTTCGAGCCGTTGGTCGCAAATCGCAGCCGGTGCTGCGAACGACCTCGGCCGGACCATCGGTTCGGTATTCCGCGTATCGCGCGGACAAGTGACCGGGGCGAATGCATTTTTCGTGATGTCGCACCACCGCGCGCGCCAGCTGGGCATCGACGCTTTCTGCGTTCCAGTCGTTTCAGCCGCGCGCGAAATCTTGACGTCGGGTGGCGTCGTTAGGAACGGTCCGATGCGCCGCGTCGCGTTGTGCGTTGCGCCACAACTCGATCTTGCCGGCGCGCCGGCGTTGGCGCGCTACATCGCAGCCGGCGAAGCTGCAGGCCTCCATCTTCGCTACGTGCCCGCTCGTCGAAAGCCGTGGTACGCGGTTGCGTATTCGCGTCCGCCGATCGTCGCGACGTACATGGCGCGCCGGCCACCCTATTTCGCGATTAATCCAGAGGGGTTGGGCGTGTTGAACATCGCGCTCGGTTTGTTTCCGCGCGCACCGATGAGTCTCGAAACGCTCCGTGACACCGTCGAACGGCTTAACGCCGCCGGACCGCAATTTGCCGGACGCGGCCGCACGTATCACGGCGGGCTGCAGAAGTTCGAACCGGGCGATCTCGCCGTTCTTCCGTTCGAGGAGTTGGGCTAGATGGTCCAGCGCTGACGAAAACGATCGTTCGGAACCAAATATAACTTGGCATGTGCGTAGTCGAGATACAGGTCGAAGTTGCGCAGCATGTCTTGGCCGATCAATCCGTCGTAATCTTCGAACTCGAACGACGGCGCGTTTTGCGTCACGTAAAACAGCCATTTGGGAAAGCTCCAAGCACCCAACGCCAATGGACCCGCCTGTAGCGGCCTGTAATCCACGCTGCCGCCGACGCCTTCCATATCGTCCACAAAAGGCCACGCCGCGCGCATGCTCGTTCCCAGCCCGCGATCGGAGATCGTCTTGCCCTTGGCTTGCAAGAAACTCGAAAATAGGGCGCTGCGATCGGCGCCGGTGTCCACGATAAATGCCGGAACGGCCGCATTTGCCAACGATGCGGCAACGGTGGGAACGCGGTCGTCGAAGCGAACGCTGAGCGCTTTCGCTCCCGCCGGCGGAACGAACGCTTGCGGGTCGATGACTTCGACCGTTCCATGCTGGTAGTCAACGTGCCACACCGCATTGCAAATAAAATCGTATCCGAGTAGGCCGGCGACCGGCTTGCCGTCTGCGGCGTACTGCACGAACGGCAGCGCGCGAACGTGGACGTTATGCAGCGATAACGAGCCGACGGCAAATTCCGGAATTACCGCGGAGCTTTCGGCATAGGCACCGGCCGTTTCGCCGGTCATTTTTCCATATCGTTTGATGCCGACCGCGTCGAGAATCTCCCGGTCGATCACGATCCCATCTGCGCCTGAGTCCATCAAGAAATGTACCGAGTGACCCGCTAGTTTCGCGTCGACCACGATGCGGTCGTCTTCGATGGTTGCCGGGATAGCCGTCCAGGTGGAGGGCGCAGCGAACAACGGCGGGCCTGGGGTGGGGATTGCGATCTGGGCGGCGGCGACGGAATCGCCGATCGCGAGCGATTGCATGATTTCGTCGCCGTCGTTGGTTGCAAAGCCGTCGGTCCAATGCACGTGCCAGGGTTCTTTACGCCCCTTCGTGAGACGATAATCGGCAAAGGTCGTCGTCGTACGGCGCCCATCGCGGATCGCTTCGACGCGGTCGATGAGCCACGTCTTCGCGTCGTAAAAGACGTACTCGAGCCGGCCGCCAGGCGGATCGACCTCCACCACGTAGGCATCGACCGGACTGGCGGTATGGCCGAGCAACGTGACCCCCGCGGATGAGGCAGTCCGCAGCGCCGCCTCGTCGGTTGCATCGCGCTCGTGCAAGCCGTTCTCAAACGTGATCTGCCCGTTCGAATTTTGCTGCCAGTGGCGGCCCCGCGAAACGCCGTACGATTCGGTATCCGGCCCGAGCACTTCGGTAACGCGATACTCGGTGCCGTCGCGCCATTCATCGCGCGTGCCGGTCAGCGAGCCGTACGATAGGGTCCAATGCTCGACGCGGGTGCGGGCGGTTCCCGGTTCGATCTTCCAACCGCAAGCTCGTTGCGCGATAACAATGTACCAACCAAAATCGAAGCCGGAGCGATGCCCGGTGGCGGCGACGAGTCAACCGGCGCGGCCGCCATCGCTGCGAAGGTTGGCGACGAGCCGTATGCCAGCGCAAAAACAACGGCCGCGGTCAGAATCTTCACGGGGTGGCGCCGGATCCGGTTTTGCTAAACATCTGGTAAAAGCTGTCGTTCGGCTTCACGATAAAGCGTCCGTGCGGATAATCGAAGTACAAATCGAAGTACCGCAAGTAGTCGGCTCCGATCATACGCGTCCACCTTGGTTTCACTCGCGTCGTAGGATGCGTTCGTGGCCAGCAGCGGGTGCTCGCCGAAATCGGCGATGGCGAATCGCAACGACGGCGTGCGCGCCACCGTAATTTCCATTTGTTGCCCGACGGTGTCTCCGTCTGCAAACGGTACGCTGCTTTTTTTCTTGTCGCTCCATATGACCGAAAAGTCTGCGGGATGCGCTTCGAACAGAGACCCAAATGCTACCGTATACGGAAACGAGTTATTGACGATGACGCGGTCGGTGAACGTGCTACCGAAGTCCATCGGAACCAGCAGCAAGCCGTTGTCGAACGAGATCGGAAGGTCGAGCCCTCCGTCCACGGGCTTGTTCGCGCCGAAGAGATCGCTGGGAAACAGCTCGACGAGTTTGTGCACGAAGTCAACGTGTACGACGTGGCTGGCCAAGAAGTCGTAGCCGAGCACGCCCACAACTCGCGTGTCTTGGCGCGCCTGATAGGTAAACGACTCGCTGCGAATACGGAAATCGTGCAAATGCGCCGGACCGATTCGCGTCCGGAAGGATCGTTTCGTAACCGATTAGTTCCGTCGCGCAGCCGCGTCACTTGGCCAAAGGTCGGCAGGCGCATCGATTCCGCGACGGAGCGCTCGATAATGCTGCGGCTCCGAAGCGTCTAGCTCGAAATCCAAACCGCGGCCGCCGACTTGCACCCGTAACACCGTCGTGTCGTATCCCACGAAGACCGACGGGATCGGAGCGCGAGCGGAAACGTCGGATTTGCGATCGTTTGCGGGCGCCGCAAACCGGCCGTTCGCGATGGTAGCCCCGTGTTCGACGCTCACTAAATGCCAATCGTCGTCGAGTTCGGGTCGCCCGTCGCTGTCGTGGATATGCCACGCCTCGGTAATTCCGCCAGTGGCGCGGAAGTCGTCGTAGGTTTGCACGACCCGGCGTTTGCGCCAAACGAATTCGTATCGGACGATTTGTCCTGTGGCTTTGTTGTAGAACATCCACTCGGGATGTTTTTCTTGCGGCTTGCGTATCTTCAAAACGTAGGCTGGATCGTTGCCGGCCGTCTGACCGATCACGTCAACGTCGTTCTTTGGATCGGCTGCATCTTCGAGCACCCGAACCGCGGCGAAGCTCTTACCTTCGACGCCGCTCGACGGGCTGGTAAAGCCGTTGTAGTCCTGATGCCAACGTTTATCGTCGAGCTGCCCGTATTGCTCGACAAACGGGCCGAACGTGATGACGGAATGGTAGTTCGCGCCGGAGCGCTCCAGCGACTCGGTCCCGGAGACGCCGGTATCCGTGAACGTCCACTTTTCGATGACCGAATCGGTGCCTCCGGCGGTCGAGCCGGATGCCGTGTCGTGCTGCGCCAGAATATCCGCGAGGCGCGCCGTGGTGGGGGCCAAACCGGGCGGAGGTGCGTCAGTGAAGCGGTTTCCGATGCAAGAGCGGCCCGCTGGCAGAATGCGAGCAGGCCAAGAAAAAAGACAGGACGATAAGCATCGCGTCAACTGCATGTGAGAATCTCCGGCCCGCTTCTTATCGACGCTCCTGGACGTTTCCTACACGAGCGCCTGTACCGTACGGACTACTTTCGAATCGATCGGCAACGACGGAGCGGCACGTCAGACGCCGTTTCGGCCGGGCTTGGCATTGCCGGCCAAGCGTCTCTTTGGAGGGCCGCGCCGCTTGCTCTCGGGCGGGGTCGGCCCTCGTCACGTGTAACTCGGACGGCGCGAGGAGGTTATTAGTAACGTATGGCCTTTCAATACCAGGGCAAACCGCAAAATCAGTACGGCGGACCGGTCATCCCGGCCGTCGCCACGCATTCGATGCTCGCTCAGGTCTTGGGCATTACGGCGCTCGGACTGTGCGTAACGGCGCTCGCCGCGTACGCGACGCAAGGGTTACCGGCCGGCGTCGGCTTGGCCGCGTTGATCGTTGGGTTCATCCTGCTCTTTGCGATTAACGCCGTCCGTAATAATGCCGCACTGTCACTCGGCCTATTTTACGCCTTCACCGCTTTAGAAGGTGTCGGTATCGCGCCGGTTATCGGCCAATACGTGCGCACGGTTGGATCCGACGTGGTGGTCAACGCCGCGCTGACGACCGGCCTCGGGATGTTTGCGTTGGCCGCCATCGTGTATGCAACCGGACTCGACTTACGCCGCTTTCAGGGCATCTTTACGATCGCATTGCTTGGATTGATCGTGGTCGGCGTCGTCTCGATGTTCGTTCGCTTCATCCATCCCGAGACGTACGCGTGGATCACGCTGGTCATTTTCGCAGGACTCGTGTTGATCGATTTCGCTCGTCTGCGCGCCGGCGGCGACGGCTTGACACCGGTGCAGATGGCGGTCAGCATCTATCTCGATGCGATCAACATCTTTCTCGCGTTGCTCCAAATCTTTGGTGGCCGCCGTTCCAGCGACTGACGGAGATCTCGTCTAATGTGCGGCGTCACGGGGGTCTTCGCACCCAAACGCGATGCGGCGCGACTGGCCTACTTTGCACTCTACGCGCTGCAACATCGCGGACAAGAATCGGCCGGCATCGCGGCCGCCGATGGCGGCTCCATACGCTCGCATAAAGAAATGGGGTTGCTCGGAGCGATTTTCGACGAGGAAATCTTGTCGTCGCTCAGCGGACACATCGCAGTCGGGCACACCCGCTATTCGACGACCGGCTCGTCGGTCGTCGTGAACGCGCAGCCGCTGCTCGAACGTACCGACGTCGGCGATTTCGCGTTCGCGCACAACGGAAACCTCACCAACACCGACGACCTTCGCGAAACCCTTTCCCCGACGACCGTCCTGCAGGCGACCTCGGACTCCGAAGTGATCGCCAAGCTTCTGGTCGAGTCCAAAGGGTCGATGGTCGATCGTATTCGCACCTTGATGGCCCGGTCTCGCGGCGCCTACTCGATCGTCCTGATTACCGACGACGAGTTGTATGCATTCCGAGACCCGTGGGGCGTGAAGCCGCTGTGCTTGGGTACGCTGCCCGACGGTGGTTATATGGTCGCTTCCGAGTCGTGCGCGTTCGGCACGGTCGGTGCTCAATACGTTCGCGAACTCGAGCGCGGTGAGATCGTGCGTATCAACGCAGCCGGGTTGGAGTCGATTCAAACCGATGTCGAAGCGATGCAATCCGCCTTCTGCATGTTCGAATACATCTATTTCGCGCGCCCCGATTCTAAACTCAACGATCGCGCGATCTACATGGCGCGGTACGAAATGGGACGTCGCTTGGCTCGCGAGCACGCCGTCGACGCCGACGTCGTGATGGCCGTTCCCGATTCGGCCATACCGGGCGGTATCGGCTACGCGGCCGAGAGTGGACTTCCGTACGTCGAAGGCTTAATTAAGAACCGGTACATCGGACGCACGTTTATCAGTCCGGATCAGAAGATGCGCTCGCGGGGCGTGCATCTCAAGTTCAATCCGGTCGTCGAGAATCTTAAAGGCCACCGTGTGGTGGTGGTCGACGATTCCATCGTGCGCGGAACGACGACTCCTCGCATCGTGGAGTTATTGCGAGAAGCCGGCGCCAAAGAAGTGCACCTGCGCATCACATCGCCGCCGATCAAACATCCGTGCTATCTAGGCGTCGACATGGCGACCTACGACGAACTCGTGGCAGCCAACTTCACCGTCGAAGAAATCCGGCAAAAGACCGGCGCCGACTCGTTAGGATATTTAAGCCTCGACGGTTTGTTGGCCGCCACCGGGCGCGATCGTAGCGAAATGTGTCTCGGTTGTTTGACCGGCTCGTATCCCAGCGTACCGGCCGGGCACGAAGGTCGCGCGCTCGTCGTTGCCGACAAGGCTTCGTAGCCGAGCGCCTTAGGTCTCGGGTTCGGGCGCGGGAAACGTGCCGGCGCGAACGTCTTCGGCGAACTCGCGCAGTGCTTCGGTTGCGAGACGTCCCACCTCTGCGTACCGTTTTGCAAACGGCGGCGAGTGCGAATACATCCCCAAGATGTCGTGTAACACCAGCACTTGCGAGTCGCAATGCGGTCCCGCTCCGATGCCGATCGTCGGAATAGCCAATAGTTCGGTGATTTCGCGCGAAATCTCGAAGTCGACGACTTCCAGGACGATCGCGTAGGCGCCGGCAGCTTCGACCGCGCGCGCGTCGTCGATCAAACGGTCGCGATGCGTACGGCGCTTGAATCCCGGTCCGAGGCCGGCCGTTTGCGGCGTTACCCCGATGTGTCCGACGACCGGGATCCCCGAGCGCGCGATCGCGCGGACGCGATCGGCTTCGTAGACGCCGCCTTCCAGTTTGACCGAACTCGCGCCGCCTTCTTTGACGCACCGAATGGCCGAACGTAGCGCGTCCTCGTTGCTCACCTGATACGAGCCGAACGGCATGTCGGCGATGATGTGCGCGCGGGCGGTGCCGCGCACCACCGCCTGCGTGTGGTGGATAATTTGATCGAGCGTGACCGGAGTTGTTTCGTCGTATCCCAGCACGACGTTTCCCACGCTATCGCCGACCAGGATGACGTCGATACCGGCCTCTTCGACGAAGTTTCCGAACGGCGCATCGTATGCCGTCGCGATCGGAAAGATCGTCTTGCCTTTTCGACGTTTGATCGCGCCGGCCGTAACCCGCCGAATGGCGGGATTTTTTTCCGGCTCGTACGGTCGCGCTTCCGACGACGCGTTAGCGCGCTTTTTCACCGACGAATACATGCCGGAACTACCTCGCCGAGATCGCCGCCGCGTTCGTCTCGCCGTTGGACGCGGCGGCACCGTTGCCGGACGCCAGCGATTCGGCTAACGCAACGAACGTGCGCACGGGCATTCCGGTGGGCCCTTTGGCTTGCCAGCCCGACTCACCGTCGAGATATGCCGTGCCGGCGATATCGACGTGCACCCAAGGTGTTTCACCGACGAACGCCTTGAGAAATGCGGCCGCCGTCAACGTTCCGGCCGCTCGACCGCCGGTATTTTTGAGGTCGGCGATGTCGCTCTTCATTTGTTTCGCGTATTCGTCGTAATACGGCATGCGCCAGAAGCGCTCGCCGGTCGACTTCGAGACGGCGACGAAGCGATCGGCCCAGTCGTCGTCGTTCGAAACGACCGCGGCAGCGGCGTGCCCGAGTGCGATGACAACCGCGCCCGTTAGCGTGGCCGTCTCGGCGATGCGCGTCGCACCGAGCTCGTTGGCGTAGCACAACCCGTCGGCCAAAATCAAGCGCCCCTCGGCGTCGGTGTTGATGACTTCGATGGTCTTGCCGTTCATGGCCGTCACGATGTCGCCGGGTTTTGTCGCCTTTCCACCGGGCATGTTTTCGGTTGCGGGCACGATACCGACGACGTTCACCTTCGGACGCAGCTTACCGATGGCAACCATCGACGCGATGACCGCGGCGCCGCCGGACATATCGTATTTCATATCTTCCATACGGTCGGCCGGCTTGATCGAGATGCCGCCCGTATCGAACGTGATTCCTTTTCCGACCAGCGCCAGCAGTTCTTTACTCGAAGGATCGCCGTTGTAGCGCATGACGATAAACTTCGGCGGTTCGGCGCTTCCGCGCGCGACCGATAGGAACGACCCCATGCCTTTTTCGCGTGCCCAGGCTTCATCGTGGATCTCGACCTCGACCCCGGCCGCGCGTCCCGCCGCTTCGGCTTCGTTCGCGAGAATCGACGGCGTCATGTCGTTGGACGGTGTGACGGCGAGCCGTCGCGCTAGGTTCACGGCATCGCCGACAATCGTTCCGTGCGCGATGCCGCGCTCGAGCGCGTCAACGTCGAATCCGTCGGATAACAGCGTTACGGTTTGCACCGCGATCGGTTTCTCGGGCTCGCGCTGGTACGTCGTAATCTCGAACGACGAAGCGATCGCGCCTTGCGCGATCGACGATCCAGCATCGGCTTCGCGGCCGGCCGCCTCGGGCGGTAATGCGACGGCGACGTCGGCAACGTTTCGGCGGCCGAGCGCCCGCACTGCCACTCCCGCATAACGCGCTAACATCGAATCTTCGAATCGCTTGCGCTCACCTAATCCCACGGCCAGCATTCGCTTGAACGGCCGGTCGATGGCGTGAACGAGGAGCGTGTCGCCGAACGCGCCTTTGAACTCTCCGCTCGCTATTGCTTCGGAGAGCGCTCCGCCGACGGCGCCGTCGGCTAATTGTGCGGCGCCTGCGAGCGCTTCGTTGGAAAAGACGGGCACGACCAGGGCGGCGGTGCGCGCGTCGATCGGCGCTCCGGATGCGACACGGATTTGCATGGTGAACCTTTCGCGCGGTGAACTACTGCTCGAGAACGGAGCAGGGCTAGCAGATTCTTTCCTGCGTGCGACGGCTCCAGCCCTGCGAAGGAGGATGGTGAGCGACAGAAGTCTGACCCCGAGCGCGTACGCGCGCGCCGGCGTCGATATTGCGGCCGGAAATGCTGCGGTCGACCGTTATCGCGAGTTGCTTGCCGGTTGGCGCCATCCGGGCCAGCTCGACGCGATCGGCGGCTTCGGCGGCGTTTTCGAGATGCCCGGCGATGCGACGCAAGCGCTCGTCGCTTCGAACGACGGTGTCGGGACGAAAAATTCTGATCGCCATCGCGCTGCGACGATACGACACGGTAGGCGAAGATCTCGTGAACCACTGCGTTAACGACATCTTGGTCGTGAACGCAACGCCGATGTTCTTTCTCGACTACCTCGCCGTCGGTAAGCTCGATCCGGCAATCGCCGGAGCGATCGTCGGCGGCTGCGCGCGCGCCTGTCGCGAACACGATTGCGCGCTCCTCGGCGGTGAAACCGCCGAAATGCCGGGCGTCTACGCCCCAGATCATTTCGACTTGGCTGGAACGATCGTCGGCCGCGTCGATCGAGGCAAGCTTCCGGACCCATCGTCGGTCGGTGCCGGCGACGCGATCGTCGCGCTTCCGGCGATCGGATTGCACACCAACGGATATTCGCTCGCCCGCGACGTCATCGACCCGAGCGAATATGAATCGCCGCTGCCAAACAGCCAGACGACGTTCGGCGATGCCTTGCTCGCGCCGCATCCCTCGTACTATCGCGCGGTTCGCGACGTGCAGACGGTGGCGCGCGTGAAAACGATGTCACACATCACCGGCGGCGGCTTGCGCGAAAACGTTCCGCGTACGTTACCGGCCAACGTCAAAGCAATCTTCGAACAGCAGCGCTGGACCGTGCCGCCGATCGAGCGCGAAATCGTCCGCCGAGCACGGCTCGATTTCGACGAACGCTATCGCACCCTGAACATGGGCATCGGCTACACGATGATCGTTCCGTTGGAAGACGCGGCCGCAGCCGTTGCCGCAGCTCCCGGCGCGTTCGTCGCAGGCTGGACCGAAACGCGCATCGGCGACGAACCATCCGTCGTCGTGCATCCCGCGCGCGAGGACGTATGAACGAGGCGCTGTTTCAAAGCCTGACCGCAGCGTGCGATGCGGACGGGTCGCGCGACGAGCGGGCTCGCTCTGCGGCCGGGGCGATAGCGGGCGCCGGTTATTCGTGGAGCGCGATCTACGAGATCGACGACGACGGCGTCACGTTGCTGGGCGAAGCCGGAATCGCTTCGAAAGCGTTTTCGATCGCGCCCGAATCGCTGGCGTCGAACGCGTTTCTGGTAACCGAGCGTGGGGCCGTCGTACCGATTCTCGGCGCCGAAAGCGGAATCCCGATCGGCGCGTTGGCGATCGAGCGCGATCGTTCGGGTCCGATCGACGAACGCGAGCGCGGCGTGCTCGAGCGTTGCGCGGCGATCGTCATCGCCCTCTTCGAATAAGAGCAAAGCGTGTCGGGCCTGTGCAATCTCGGCGTTGACCTCGACGATGCGTTTGTCGCGCGCGCCGCTGCAATTGCCGGCACGCTGCATCTCGATGCTGCAACGACCATCGAACGCAGCGCGGGACTACCCGGCGATGCCTTAGCGTGGATCGACGAAACCTTCGGCGGTAGTTGGAGTTCCGAGGCGGCCGCCGGCGACAATCTGCTGGCGCGACGGAACGGGCACCCGGTCGGATTCGCGACCGTCGCCGCACGCGACTTACGTTTTCGCTGGCTACGGAACGCGGCAGCCGAACCGGGGACCGGACTGTTTGGGCCGTTCGGTGTATCCGTTGCCGACCGCGGTACGCCGCTCGGACGTTTTCTCTTACTGCGCTCGCTGCTGGATCTTTCCGAACGCGGATATCGTCGCGCCCTGATTGCGGCGGTGGGGCCCGAACCGTTAATTCGATACTACGCTACGGTCGCCGGCGCCGCCGTCGTAGAACGCTACGATCGGGCGGAGTTACTCCCGAACAAGCGGGTGGTCGTGCTGGCCTCCGGCGGCGGAACGAACCTGCAAGCCATGCTCGATGCTCGCGGCGAAGGCCGGCTGCCGGTCGACCTCGCGGGCGCGATCGTGAACCGCACGTCGGCGTTTGCCGCCGAACGCGCGCTGCGAGCGGGCGTGCCGCCCACGTTCGTCGTTTGGGACCGGGCGCACGAGACGCGCGAGCAGTACGATGCGCGCCTGCTCGAGGCGGTGGCGGCGCTGGCTCCCGACGTACTGGCGTTACTCGGCTGGATGCATTTGCTCGACCACCGTTTCGTCCGGGCGTTTCCTCGGATCGTCAACTTGCATCCGGCATATCTGCCGCTCGACTTTCGTTTGGACTACGTCGAAATGCCGGACGGTACGTCGATTCCGGCGTTCCGCGGCGCGCATGCGATTCGCGATGCGGTCGCAGCCGGCTCGCCGTGGACCGGAGCGACGATGCACGACGTTACGCCCGATACCGATCGCGGACCCGTGCTCGCACGCAAGCCGGTGCGGCTGGCACCGCGGATCGATGAAGCCGGCGCGCTGGAACGCATTCGTCCGATCGAGCACGAGCTGGTCGTCACCGCGCTCTTGCGCTGTCTCTACGAAAGTTGACGCGCCGGGCGTCGTCGCGCCAGGCCCTGGCCCTCGCGGGGATAACGTTGCGCGCATGAATCCTTCGCCTACGCCGCCGCAGTCGTCAACCTATCAGATCGATCCGGTCGAACGTTTGCCGAACTATCGGACGACGTCCGCGAATCTCGGTATGGGGCCGAGTTTCGGTAACAGCCGGATCTGGGTGAACACGAAAAACACGGGCGACATCGAGCGCGTTTTTTCGATTGCGGCGGGCAAGACGATGATCGGTTCGATCGCCGTGCGGTGTTCGATCGCGGGCCGTCCGTTGCGCGATGCGGCGCGCACGCCATCCGATAAATCGAGCAAAGTGTATACGCCGCTGTCCCTGGATCTCGGAGAGGTCGCCGTCGAAATTCACCCGGCATTCCAGCGCCGCCGCTTCGATGTCGGCGGTTCGATTTGGATCACCGAGACGATCTTTTTGCCGTTCGGCGATGAGGACGGGAACGAAGATCCGCCGATCGTGTATCAGGGCATCGAGATCGAAAACCGCGGAGAACACGAACAAGAGCTGCGTATGAACGGTTTCGCACGCTTGCGCGGCGACACCGACGACGACGTCGAGGCCCGTTACGACGCGAGCGTCGGCGGCCTGATCGCGCGCAATCGATCGGGCGAAGGCGGAGTTCGCGTCTTCGCGATGACGTGCGAGCCGAGCGCGTACGAAACGAGCTTCGACTTCGGCAACGTATACAGCCGATCGAAGACATCTCCGCTCGGCAACTCGACCGAGGCGACCGGTGACATCTTGGGTAGCCT
The DNA here is from genome assembly GCA_963786515.1 of Vulcanimicrobiota bacterium. Taxonomy (GTDB): domain Bacteria; phylum Vulcanimicrobiota; class Vulcanimicrobiia; order Vulcanimicrobiales; family Vulcanimicrobiaceae; genus Tumulicola. Next base: position 17,961 of record CAWAZM010000013.1, read on the forward strand.
GCAGCTCGACATAACGGTCAAACAGGGCGAGACCTATCGTTTTGCTTTTAAAACCGGGCTCTTTCCGAACGATGACGCGGCGACGTTGCACGATTTCGTGAACACGACGCCGTACGAAGCGCTCGGAACGACGTTATCGCTGTTGGCCGATGTGTTGCATCGCGGCGAGGTGATTACCCCCGACGAAGTGATTAACGACGGCGCGTTGTGGAGCAAAGTCAACATGCGGCGCGTGATGTCGCGCTACCCAATCGGCTGGCTCTTTACCAACGACCCGGGCGTGATGTCGAACGTCGTGATTCGCGACTGCGCCTGGTTCGTCTACGGCTGCGATTATTTTATGCCGCAGTTCTCGCGATCGCTGCTCGACAAGGCCGCCGAACTACAATACCCCGACGGCAAGCTTCCCGAGTACGTCAACGCCCTCGATGGCCGGGTCGAGGACGACGGCCTCAACATCAACGACGATACCCCGTTGTTTATCATGGCGGCAGCTCATCATTTTCGCTGCACCGGCGATGAGGAGTGGCTGCGGCAGATTTTTCCATCGCTTGCAAAAGCCGGGCGCTACATCATCTCGCAAATGGACGCTCGCGACCTGGTGTATTGTTCCGCCGACGATCCTCGCGGCAACGTTTGGGCGATCGCCAGCTGGCGCAACATCATCGCGAACTACGCAATCAACGGCGCCGTCACCGAGATCAATGCGGAATGTTCTGCGGCGTTACGCGAGCTCGCCCATTTGGCCGAGCGAGTCGATGTCGATGACGCCGAAATTCAGACCTTCAGCGACGTCTCGGGGCGGATTGCGGCGGCGATGCAAACCCATCTGATCAATCCCCGCAACGGGTTGTTCTATCTCAACATCGACGTGAACGGAAACCCGCGAACCGACGTCACCGGGGACGAAATCTTCCCGGTCATGTTTCACGTCTGCGACGAAGAAACGGGATTTCGAATCATCTCGCGACTCAACTCGCCCGACTTTTGGACCGAAGCCGGATTGCGCACGGCATCCGAACTCGATCCGCGCTACGATCCCTCGGCGTACGCCGGGCTGATCGGCGGCGTCTGGCCCGGGTTGACGTGGTGGTATGCGTTCGCAGCGGCGCGTTATCATCCGGAGTTTATGGTCAACGCGTTGCGCGCATCGTTCGAGCATTACGCTCGGGACCCGCGAGGCAACAACACCGTTCCCGGGCAGTTCAGCGAGTGGTTCGACGGAGACTCGCTGGTAAATCGTGGTATGCGGCTAAGTCCGTGGGAGCCGCCGCGCTTCCTCTGGGCGGCGATCGAAGGCGTCTGCGGCTTGACCCTCAGTGGCGATCGTCCCGAGATCAACCCGCTCATTCCGCCCAATTGGAAATGGGTGGCGTTGCGCCGGTTGCCGTTCCACGGCAGCGAAATCTCGTATTTTGCCGTGCGTACGCAAGGGTCGATGACGCTGTTTACCACTTGCGAGGTCAACACGAAGTTCGCGCATTCGCTGTACGAGACCGACGTGTCCGACAAGGTGCCGCTGTTTTCGCGAATCGCCCGCGTGGTCGCACTCCAGCGCGGGCGCGAGATCGCGGTGCTGGTGGGTAACGTGAGCGAGGCGACGACCGCCGTTCCGGTCGACCTTTCCGCGTTGCTCGAGCCGGGCGTGCGCTATCACACGCGCATGTATAATAGCGAACGCGACGACTGGGAAACCGATTCGGTGCTGGCGCGAGAAGAGATTTGCGTCACGTCGATCGTCATCGAGAGTAAAGGGTATCGTATCTTGCTGTTTCGCGCGCTACGCGATGCGTAATACGCTACGCGAGCACCGGCCGAAGCAGGCGCGCCAGCGCTTCGGGTTCGGCCAGGAATGCGTCGTGCCCGTGGTCGCTCGTCAGCTCTAAGTAAGCGGCGTCGAAGCCGGCGCGCCGAAACCGGCTCGCAGCGGCGCGGACGTCTTGCGGCCGGAACAGCCAGTCGGAACTGATGCCGACGAACGTCAGGTTTGGCTTGATGCGAGCGGTCTGCGCGTCCGCACGCACGTCGAACGAATCCATCGCGTGCGTTAACGCGGTGTAGGCGTGAGCGTTCATGCGCGCGGTAAACGCGTCGGCTTGCCGCTCGAGATAGCCTTCGACATCGTAGAACGCGCGTCCGTGACGGTCGGGGCGCCGCTCGTGGCGTGAAGTGAAGAGCGCTTCACTCTTATACGTTAGCATCGCGATCTTGCGCGCCAATCCCAGACCGCGCTCGGGGTCGAGCGCCAGGGCGTCGCGTTGCACGGCGTTCAATGCGATGCCCATTGCGGTGTGATGGTCGTGCGCGCCGATGACGATGGCGCGATCGATGCGCTCGGGGGCATCCAGCGCCCATTGCAACGCCTGCATGCCGCCCAACGAGGCGCCGATGGCGATCCAGATGCGTTGGATGCCGATCGTATCTAGCGCTCGACGTTGTGCGGCGACGATATCGCGCACCGTGACGCGCGGAAACGATTCGTCGTCGGGTCCGGTGCTTCCGTAGACGCTGCCCAATGCGTTCACGCCGATGATACAGCACTCGTTCGGATCGAAGAGTCCGTCGCTTCCGGCGATCCGCGGCCACCAGTCGGTCACGCGGCTCGAGCCCGTCAACGCATGATTGACGAGCACGATACGGCCGGCGTTCGCGATCGGGTCGCCGTACATCGTCACGCGTTGCTCGACGCGCGGCAGCGTTACGCCGCTTTCGAGCTGCAACGCTCCGACGCCGACGGTTTCTTCGCGCACGAGAACGACCGGCTAGATCGGAACTGCTCGCGAGGCGTTCACGAACGATATTCCGTTCCCGGCCATGCGATTGCGAAGGTTGGTTGAGCGGCCGGAGGGTCGGCGAAACACGCCTCGCTCCAGAGCGGATAATCGGGGAGATCGCGCATGCGTTCCAGTGCCGGAAATAAGGGCGCAACGTCGAGCGCCGGAGCGGGCGAACGAACGCCCGATACGATCGCCGGACGCGTGCGTTCCAGAGCGTGTAGCGTCGAGGCCACGTCGCCGAGAACCGCCGAAGCGGTCGCAGGACCGCCGGCACCTTGGCCGCGCAAAAGAAGTTGCCCGGCATCGCGAGCACGCACGACGACGACGTTTTCAGCGCCGGCCGTGCGCGCGAACTCGTGATCGACCGGCACGCAGACCGGGCCGACCTCGGCTGCGATGTGGTCGCCGCATCGAACGGCGGCAGCGACTAACCGTATGCGATAGCCGCGCTCGGCCGCGAGCCGGACGTCGCGAGCGGTGACGTTCGCGATGCCGCGCCGGCGGATACGCGGCGAGACGATGGCTAAGCCGAACGCGTCCTGCATCAATACCGCGAGTTTGTGCGCGGCGTCGATGCCGTCGACGTCGCTCGACGGGTCGGCTTCGGCGAATCCGGCGGCCTGGGCAGCCCCGAGCGCGTCCTCATACGATACGCCGCGTTCCATCGACGATAAAATCGACGTGCAGGTTCCGTTGAGAACGCCCGCGATCGCGTCGATGCGGTCGCCGGCCAGCGACTCGACGACCGTTCTGACGACCGGCACGGCGCCGCCCACCGCTGCCTCGTAGCGTAGCTGCGCGGAAAAAGCGGCGGCCAGCGCTCGCAGTCGCGGCCCCTGTGTCGCGATAAGATCTTTGTTGGCGGTAACGACGTGCCGGCCGCGGGCCAGCGCGCGTTCGACTAACTCGGCGGCATCGGTGGTGCCGCCGATGCATTCGACGACGACGTCCACTTGCGGATCGTCTACCACCGCCCGAGCGTCGGTGGTGAAAAGATCGCGGTGTAAGAACGTGGGACGGGCCTTGAACGGGTCCGCCACTGCGATCGCGCGCAGTTCGCAAAAGGCGCCGGCATAGCGCCGGCTGGCATACGGCCCGACCAGACGTTCGGCAACTGCCGAACCGACGGTGCCGCAACCGAGCAATCCGATTCCAATGGTAACGTGCATTTTCCGGCCTCCTGGTGCGATGGGAAAGCTGGGAAACAAAAACGCCCCCGCCGTTTCGGCGAGGGGCGTGCGAAGCGATGTGGTGTGAAACTTCCTAACGCTGCGCGACGACCCCCGCCGGATGACAACACATCCGGCTCGTGAGACACATCATGGACGTGCGGCCGGGCGCAAACATGAAGCGAACTTTAACACGCATGGCGTAGTGGGTCAAGAGGCAATCGGGAACGGCAAGTTCGGATCGGCCGACAGTTCGAGAGGATCGAACGCGACGGCTTCTCGCTGATGAAACGCCGCTGCAGCGATCATCGCCGCATTATCGGTGCAATATGCCGGTGGCGGGATGAAAGCGGTAACCCCGCAGCTCCCGCTCCACGATCGCACGGCCGACTGCAATCCCGAGTTGGCGGCCACCCCACCGGAAAGTGCGACCGCGCGATAATTGCCCCGCCCGAACGCCGCTCGTAAACGTGCCATCAAGACGTCGATCACCGCGGCCTGAAACGACGCCGCCACATCGCTCGGGGCGGCGTCGCGCCCGGCCGCGCTTTCGAGAAAATAGCGAACCGAAGTTTTTAGGCCGGAGAAGGAGAGGTCGAGGGAGTCGCCTGCCGGGCGGTGGCGCGGGAATGCATACGCCGTCGGGTCTCCAGACTGTGCCAAACGGTCGAGAGCCGGCCCGCCCGGATACGGCAGCCCCAACAAACGCGCCGTTTTATCGTACGCTTCGCCCGCGGCGTCGTCGCGAGTGCGCCCGAGAATCGTCATCCGGGTGGGCGAGTTGACCGCGACGAGCTGGGAGTGGCCGCCCGAAACCAACAGCGTCAGGAACGGATACGGTGGAGCTTCCGGCCGGTCGAGAAACGGCGCGAAGATGTGCCCGTGCAAATGATTGATGCCGTACAACGGCTTATTGCGAGCGTACGCTAACGCCTTTGCAGCCGCAACGCCGACGACCAAGCTACCGGCCAAGCCGGGCCCCCGCGTGACCGCGATACCGTCGATGCGCGCGAAGTCGAGGTTCGAACGCGTTAGCGCGTCTTCGACTGCGGCCGACAACAGCGCCACGTGGCGACGACCGGCGATCTCCGGGACGATGCCGCCGTATCGTTCGTGAAACGCATCCTGGTTGGTCGAAACGCTCGCAAGGACGTCGCGTCCGTCGCGCACGACCGCCGTAGCGGTGTCGTCGCACGAGGTCTCGATTCCCAAAATTACCACGGCCGCGTCATTCGACGCAGGTGAGCCAGGAACCGGGTCCCGCGCGTGAAAAGCGAGCGCTCATGCACGATATTTCGGAAACGATGCGATTGCCGTCGCCGGCGCCGCACCCGCAAGCGATTGCGCTCGATGGCGAAAAACTTTGGATCGGCTCGATCGATACCAATCGCATCTACGCGCTCGACTCACATCAATGGACGATCGTAGAAGAAGACAAAGCGCCCGGTAAACCGTGGGGTATGACGGTCGTGGGCGATGAGTTGCGCGTCATCTGCGGAGAAGGTCCGGACGACTCGCGCTATATCCGCCGCTGTATTCCCGGGCACGGGTTCAAAGATCAAGACTCGCTGCAGTGCCCCGACGACACCGGCTCGCATTTGAGCTACGACGGCGTGCGTCTGTACGTGAGTCAATGGTACAACAAGCGAATCGTCGGGATCGACGAACGCGGAAACGTCGTGCGTACGATCGACACCCCGCGAGGCGTATGCGGGCAGTGTTTCAGCGAAGGTGCGTTCTACGTCATCACCACCGACGACGAAGCTTCAGAGCACTATTTTCTTGGAAAGATCGATGCCGAAACTGGTGCTTTCGAAGATCTCGCTCGCGTGCCGTTCGCAGCGCGCGGACTGGCCAGCGATGGCGCTCGCTTTTGGACCAATCATCGCGAACGCAACGAGATCGTTGCTTTTACGATCTAACGAACGTTTGCAACGACGCCGTCACACGACGGCGAGCTCACGATCGCGCCGCTCCGGCCGCACGAGAAAGCCGATGAGCGCGAGCACGATCACGGCGGCGAACGTCACCGTCGCTACCAACGCCATCGCCTTTGCATAATTTGGCCCGCCGCCGGCTAGAGGGAAGCCGGCGGCGAGCCAAGCTTCGATCTGCAAGGTTCCCGCGCTCAATGCGTTGCCCAATTGATAGGTAAAACCCGGGAACGTCGCGCGCGCGTTGGACGGCGAAAGTTCGTTGAGGTGCGCTGGAATAACACCCCAGGCCCCCTGCACGGCAAATTGTATCGCGAACGCTCCGCACGCCAGCAACGCTATGGTGTGGCTGAAAACCCATAACGGAACGACACCGATGCCGATCGCGGCGCATGCGATGACCGATGCGCGCCGTCCTATTCGTTGCGATAGTGCGCCGAAAATGACGCCACCGGTAATCGCCCCGACCGCACCGATCATCGATAGCGCCGATACCTGTCCGGGTGCGAAGCCGTGTTGCTTTTGCAAGAACGTCGCGTACGAGTCTTGGGTACCGTGCGACATGAAATTCATCGCCGTCATGAAGGCGATCGCATAGATGGCGAGCGGCCAGTGCCGTAGGATCTCGCGCAACGCATCGACGGAGGCGTGTTTTTGGCCGGGTGCCGCTACGGGCGTCGAGTTCGGTACGTAGGCACGGATGTACAAAACGAGAAACGCGGGCAACGATCCGACCGCGAAAAGAATGCGCCAATCGATTGCCTGTAAACCGGCCGTCGCCGCGAAATGAAAGACGACGAAATAGGCAAATGCGGCAAAGAGATAGCCGGCCGCGTAACCTTCTTGTAAGATGCCGCTAAAAAGGCCGCGCCGGTTGGCCGGAACGGCTTCCATCGCGATCGCCGCGCCCACCCCCCACTCACCGCCCATTGCAATGCCGTACAATGCGCGAAGCACCAAGAACACCGTGAAGTTTGGCGAGAAGGCCGTTAGTAGCTGTAGTACCGAGTAGCAGCCGACGTCGATCATGAGCGGCGTTCGGCGCCCGAAACGGTCGGCGAGCCAGCCGAACAGCAACGCTCCAACCGGGCGGCAGAACAGCGTCAATGTGACCGCAAATGCGACTTCTTTGACGGCGTGATTGAAATCGGTCGCGACGCGCGAAATAACGAAGGTTAGAAGAAAGAAGTCGAACGCGTCCAGCGACCAACCGAGAAAGCTGGCCGTAAACGTCCGCCGGCCGTTACGGCCAAGCTCGCGCCAGGCCGTTAGCACGGTGTTACGGAGTTGCGCCCGGCGACGGGGTTGGCGACGACGAGCCGGATGCGGAGGGCGACGCGGAAGCGGACGACGACGGGCTCGCTGACGGACTCGGCGTCATACCCGGCGGAAACTGCATGCCGTACAGCGCGAGAAGCCAAACTTGGCCACGCGGAACGGTGAGCTTTGGCATCGGAAATGAGAACTGTATCGTGTTGTTGTTCGAGACCGTCGACTTCGTGTAGGTCGCGAGGATCTGATCGGTCCGCTGACCGCTAAGCGACGACTCGCTGTAGAGCTGGATGGCGAACGAGCGCCCAATGACCTGTTGCTGGGGCATGGTGTAACTGATCGATGCGTAACCGTTGAGCGCGAAGCTCGTATCGCTCTGCAGACGCAGCGCAACCATCGGCGTGATGCGCATGGCACGCGGGTCGGGATTGTTCATCGCCGGCATGTCTTTCGGCAGCGGCTCCATCAACAGCGTGATCGTGCCGGGCGGCGTCGGGGACGCGCTCGTCGAGTCGGAATCGTCAGAATCGTCCGAATCCGATGAGGCCGTGGCGGTCGGAGCGGGCGTAGGCGTAGGAGTCGGGGTCGGCTTGCTGCTGGCACCCGGCGACGGACCCGGCGTCGGCGGCGGAATATTGAAGGCAACCGTGCACGAGAATTGCTGAAACTGCTGCGGCTGGTGGAGCATACTGGGGCATTTAACACCGCTGGGTGCGGTTCCAACAGCGAATTGGACCTCGTTGGGCGAGAGCGTCGCCCCGGGCTGCGTCAACTCGACTTGGCCGCTGCTGTTCATCTGGGGGCCGGCGATGCCGCCCGTGCCGATCGGGCCGGGTTGTTGAACGGGCGGTCCCATCATGCCGCCGCCGCCCATACCACTGTCCAAGCCGCCGCCTTGGCACGCCGCCAAACCTAGCGCGATGGCCGCGAATGCCACGCGAACGTCTAGTCTCATCCAAGGCCCTTCTTACTGTTGACCGCGGCGCGCAGTTCGTCAGAAAATGCAGCGAGCGAAAGCGTACGTTTCGCTTCCATACCGCGTTCGTTGACGTTGACGGTAGCGTCCTGCGACTCTTGATCGCCAACGACCAAAACGTACGGAATTTTTAACGTTTTCCAATGCCGGATTTTATAACCGAGCTTTTCGTTGCTCTCATCAACTTCCACGCGGAACCCGGCCGCATCCAGGGCGGCGCCGCACTCTCGCGCGTATGCAAGGTGGCGCTCGGCGATTGGAAGGATCGCGACTTGCACCGGCGCGAGCCACGCGGGGAATGCTCCACCGTAGTGCTCCACCAGAATCCCGAAGAAGCGTTCGAGCGAGCCCGCGAGCGCGCGGTGGATCATCACCGGCGTACGGTCGTGACCGTCCGACGCACGGTATTTGAGTTCGAAGCGGTGTGGAAGCACGAAATCGACTTGCACGGTTCCGAGTTGCCACTTTCGGCCGATCGCATCGCGCACGTTGATATCGAGTTTCGGGCCGTAAAACGCTCCGCCGGTTTCGTCGACCTCGTAGGGCAGATCGTACCGTTCCAGGGCGTTGCGGATGGCCGCTTCGGCGATCGCATCCGTTTCGCCGCGTTCGCTGGTTTCGCGGCGCGACAATACGTACTCGACGTCGCGAAACTCGAACGCTTTCATCAAGCGCATCGCTTCGTCGAGCGTACGTTCGAACTCGCTCTGCAACTGCTCCGGCGTACAAAACAAATGGGCGTCGTCTTGGGTGAACCCGCGCACGCGCGTTAAGCCGTGCACGACCCCCGAGCGTTCGTACCGGTAGACGGTGCCGAATTCGCTATAGCGGATCGGAAGTTCGCGGTAGCTGTGCGGGCGGCTTCGATAGATCAAAATGTGACCCGGACAGTTCATCGGCTTGAGACGGAAGCGTTGCTCCTCGACCTCGAGCGGACCGAACATGTTGGCCGAATAGTTTTCGAGATGACCGGATATTTCGTAGAGTTTCTCGCTAACGACGTGCGGCGTGACGACCGGCTGGTATCCGCGCTCGCGTAAGCCTTTGCGTATGAACTCTTCGATCAAACCGCGGACGATCGCGCCCTTTGGGTGCCAGAACACCAAACCCGTGCCCGCATCGTCCTCGATCGAATAGAGATCGAGTTCGGCACCGAGTTTGCGATGGTCGCGTTTGAGCGCCTCTTCGACCTGATGCAGATACGCGGCGAGCTCGTCGCGGTCGTACCAGGCGGTCCCGTAAATCCGCTGGAGCATCGGATTAGCCTCATTGCCGCGCCAGTAGGCACCGGCGATGCCGGTGAGCTTCAACGCTCCAATAGCCCCGGTCGACTCGGCGTGGCCACCCCGGCAGAGGTCGGTAAATGCACCGATGGTATAGAGCGTGATCGGCTCGCCCTCCGGGATATCCCTCGCGAGCTCTACTTTATACGGGTTGTCCTTGAAGTACGTGAGCGCTTCATCCCGGGTGACGACCCGGCCGGTCATGGGGTAGTCGGCGGCTACGATCTCGTGCATGCGGGCCTCGAGCCGGACCAAGTCGTCGGGCGTGAACCCCCCCGGCTTATCGAAATCGTAGTAGAAGCCGCTCTCGATCGACGGGCCAATCGTCGGCTTTGCGTCCGGAAATAGGTCCATCACGGCATACGCCAGCACGTGCGCGGCCGTATGGCGCAGTTCGGGGAGCGAGGGTCTCAGATCGGAAGGCATCGCACGCCGCTTTCGGCGGTGGCCGCCCGTCAGGCCTACCGGCGGGCGCCGGGCCGGCCGTCCGGAGGAAGCGTTCCTTAACGCCTCCGCTACGTGCTCTTAATCTAATCTTATTCTTGGGCCGACAGAATGGGGAGAGTTTTGGATTGCACTTCGTGCGGAGGAGCATAGATGCGAAAAAGTTTGGCGCTGCTTGGAGCGGCGCTTTTTATGACGGTAGCTCCGGTGATGGCGGCGACGCAGCTCACCGGCGCCGGCTCGACGTTTGACTATCCGTTCTTTTCGAAGGCGTTTTTCGAGTATGGCAAGACCCACTCGGACGTCCAGGTCAACTATCAATCGATCGGCAGCGGCGGCGGAATTCAGCAGTTCACGCAGCGCACGGTCAACTTCGGGGCGACCGACGTCCCGATGAATGCCGGCGAAGTGAAGGCGGCCTCGGCGGGCGGCGGCCCGGTGCTGCAAGTGCCGGTCGCGCTGGGCGGTGTCTCCGTGGTCTACAACCTGCCCGGCGTTGACGGGGTGCGCTTGTCGCCCTCCCTGCTGTCGGCGCTGTTCCTCGGTATGATTTCGAACTGGAACGACCCGCGCATTGCTAAGCTCAATCCGGGCAAGAAGCTCCCGAGCACGCCGGTCGTCGTCGTGCATCGTTCCGACGGGTCGGGAACGACCTACATCTTCACCGATTATCTGAGCTCGGTGTCGCCGGATTGGAAGCAGAAGGTCGGAACCGGCAAGAGCGTCACCTGGCCGGCGCAGAGCGCGATCGGCGGCAAGGGCAGCGAAGGCCTCGCCGGTCAAGTTAGCAACAATCCGGGCGCGATCGGTTACGTCGAGGCCGCGTATGCGATACAGAATAAAATGTCGCAGGCGGTTCTTCAAAACGCAGCCGGCAAGTTCGTCGCGTATGGGCCGTCGGCCGTTCACGCCGCCGCCGAAACGCGGCCGAACGTGTCGCCGCAGAGCTTCTCGATCGTCAACACAAAGTGCGCGGCGTGCTACCCGATCGCAGGGTTCAGCTGGGCGGTCGTGTACCAGACCCCACAAGACAAAGCCAAAGGAAAAGTGTTGCAGCAAATTCTTGAATGGCTCGTTGGGACCGACGCCCAACGCATCGCAGGTGGTTTGGACTACGTTCCGCTACCGCCCGCGGTGGGTAGCGCTGCGCGCAAGACCCTTTCCTCGATGCACGTCTAACATCGCGTAAGAAATATGGCCGTTTCGCAGCCGCGGGGCGATGCGCCCCGCCGCAACCGTACCGCGGCTGCGGGAGACCGCGTCTTTCTCTTTATCGTCAACGCGGCCGTAGGACTGTTCGTCCTGCTGGTCGCGTTGCTATTTATCGAACTCGTTGCGGGTTCGTGGTCGTCGCTGCACGCGTTCGGTTTGAAGTTTCTCTGGACGTCCCAATGGAATCCGGTTACCCAGCAGTTCGGCGCGTTGCCGCTCATTTACGGAACCCTGGTGAGCTCGCTGGTGGCGATCGTGCTTGCGGGCGTGGTCGGCATTCTGGCGGCGACGTATCTCGCCGAGTTCGCGCCGGGATGGTTGGCGCGCCCGCTGGGGTTCGTCATCGAACTGCTCGCAGCGGTTCCCAGCGTTGTTTTTGGATTGTGGGGTCTCTTCGTTCTTGCGCCGGTAGTTCGCACGGTGATCGGTCCGGCGCTGCAAAAATATCTCGGCTTCTTGCCGATCTTCCAGGGTCCGATTAGCGGCGTCGGGATGCTGACCGCCGGATTGGTCTTGTCTTTCATGATATTGCCGACCGTTACCGCGATTAGCCGCGAAGTGATCGTGGCGATCGGCGGCGATTTGCGCGAAGCGTCGATGTCGCTCGGCGCGACGAGATGGGAAACCGTTGCACGCGTCGTGTTGCCTGCTTCACGCGCCGGGATTTTCGGCGCCATCGTCCTCGCGCTCGGACGCGCGCTCGGCGAAACGATCGCCACGACGATGGTTATCGGCAACCGGCCGCAAATCGCGGCATCGCTGTTCGCGCCGTCGTACACGCTCGCGAGCGTCATCGCCAACGAATTTACCGAAGCCAACGGCAGCGTGTACATCAGCGCGCTAATCGAACTCGGTCTTATCTTGTTTATCGTAAGCTTTATCGTCAACGCGATCGCCAGATTCTTGCTTTGGGTGGTTTTGAGGACGCGCTCGTGAGCCGGTCGCTGTCATCCCGTCACACCGTCAGTTGGATCGGCGGTACCGTCACCGCGCTTTGTGCGTTGATCGGCGCTGCGATTTTAATTCTCATTCTCGGATACGTTGCGTTTGCCGGAGCGCGAGCGATCAACCCGGCGTTTCTCACGCAACTGCCGGTGCCCGTGGGCGAGCCGGGCGGCGGCGTCGCCAACGGTATCGTCGGCACGCTGATCACGGTCGCCCTCGCGACGCTCTTGGCGTTGCCGATCGGTTTGCTTTCCGCGCTTTTCTTAGCGTTGTTCGGCCGTGGATGGTTTCCCGAAGTGGTGCGTTTTCTTTCCGACGTGTTATCCGGTATTCCGAGCATCGCCATCGGGTTGTTTGCGTACACGTTGCTGGTTGCGCCGTTCCGGCATTTTTCGGCATTGTCCGCGTCGGTCGCGTTCGCAATACTGATGCTGCCGATTATCTTGCGAACCTCGGAGGAGGCCATTCGAAGCGTGCCGCGCTCGATTCGCGAGGGCGCGCTCGCGCTCGGACTCTCCGAGTTCGCGACGACGATGCGAATCGTCGTTCCGGCCGCTCGTCCTGCGATCACTACTGGGTTACTATTGGCGATCGCGCGCGTTACCGGCGAAACCGCGCCGCTGCTGTTTACCGCCTTCGGCAGCCAGTTTTGGGAGTTGAACCCGGCGCAGCCGATGGCGCAGTTGCCGTTACAAGTCTTTACATATGCCATTTCACCGTATGAGAGTTGGCACGCCCAAGCGTGGGCCGGAGCGCTACTCTTGATCGCGGCGGTATTTATCCTCAACGTCTTGGCCCGGCTCGTGCTTACACCTAGGACGCAACGATGAACGCCACCGCGCCACCGCCCATGCGCGTCGAGGATCTCAGCGCGTACTACGGCGAGCGCGAAGCCGTCGCCGGCGTCACGATGTCGTTCGCGGCCAACGCAGTTACCGCGTTGATGGGGCCGTCGGGCTGCGGCAAAACGACGCTGCTGCGCTGCCTCAACCGAATTCACGAGATCGCCCCCGGCGCGTACGCGCACGGTAAAGTGATGTTGGGCGACCGCGACGTCTACGATTCGGACATCAGCGTCGTCGAACTACGGCGTCGTGTCGGCATGGTGTTTCAACGTGCCAATCCATTTCCAACGCTCTCCATTCTAGGAAACGTCACGGCCGGATTGAGCCGTTCCCTGCCGTCTGCGGAGCGCATGAACGCCGCCGAGCACGCCTTGCGCGGCGCCGCGTTGTGGGACGAAGTGCGCGACAAACTGAACAAGCCGGCTACGACGCTCTCCGGCGGCCAGCAGCAGCGACTGTGCATCGCGCGGGCGCTGGCGGTCGAACCCGAGGTACTGCTCATGGACGAGCCGACATCGTCGCTCGATCCAATTTCGACGCTGAGCATCGAAGAACTGATGACGTCGCTCACCGACCGGTACGCGATCGTGGTCGTCACCCACAACATGCAGCAGGCCGCGCGCGTTTCGAAATATTCGGCCTTCATGCTGGCCGACGAAACCGGCATCGGACGGCTCATCGAAATGGGCGAGACTTCCCGGATCTTTACCAAGCCGGTAGACAGCCGCACCGAAGACTATATCACCGGTCGCTTCGGGTAATCGCGTCGGACGGGAACCGCCGTTTCGCGGCGAACGACGCGCCTCGGAGGTACGCATATGGTTTTAGACGGCCGGGTCGCACTCGTTACCGGCGGAACGCGCGGTATCGGAGGCGCCATCACCAAATACCTCGCTCGCAATGGCGCGGCAGTTGCGGCAGGATATAGCCGGGGCGAAGAGAGCGCTCGTCGTTTCAAAGACGAGATGACTGCCGAAGGCGCGAAAATTTCGATACATCAGGGGCGCGTCGACGACGCAGCCGATTGTAACCGCGTGTTCGAAGAAGTCATGCAGACGTTCGGTCGCGTCGATTATCTCGTGAACAACGCCGGCATCACGATCGATAAAACCGTTCGGAAGATGACCGTCGAAGATTGGCATCAAGTGCTCGACGTGAACCTGTCGGGCGGATTCAATATGACCAAAGCCGTCCTCGAGCACATGATCGCGCGCGGTTCCGGGCGTATCGTCATGATTAGCTCGGTGATCGGTGAAACCGGAAACATCGGCCAAGCCAACTATGCGGCTTCGAAAGCCGGCCTCTTTGGATTCACGAAAAGCCTCGCGCTCGAAATGGCGCCGAAAGGGATCACCGTCAACTGCGTTGCGCCCGGTTTTATCGCGACCGAGATGGTTCAGGCGATTCCCGAAGCCGCTCTTGCAAAGGTCGTCGAGAAAATTCCGCAACGCCGGCTCGGCAAGCCCGAAGAAGTCGCCCGGGTCGTTCAGTTCTTGCTTGAGGACGATGCGAGCTACATCACGGGAGCCGTCTACGCCGTCAACGGCGGCCTCGATATGTAGGCAAACTAAAGGTAAACTGCCTATCCGCTTTGTAAATCTAGCGGGTGAGCAGTTTACCACTCGAACATCGCGTCGCCGTCGTAACCGGCGGTTCTCGCGGCATCGGCGGAGCGATTAGCCGCCTCCTCGCGTCGGATGGCGCAACGGTCGCCGTCCTTGGTCTACCGATCGACCGCGAGCGCACCGACACCTTGCGCAGTCACCTGAACGGGAGCGCGTCCCGAGTTCATTTTTACGAAGGGGACGTCGGCGTTCCGGCATCCTGTCGCGAGTCCATCGAGCGGATTCTCGCTCAGCACGGCCGCATCGACTACCTGATCAATAACGCCGGCATCACGCGCGATCATACCGTGCGCAAGATGACCGAAGACGAATGGCAAACGGTTCTGCAGGTCAATCTGTCGGGACCGTTTTTCATGACGAAAGCCGTTCTCGAACCGATGATCGCACAGAAATTCGGCCGAATCGTTAACATCAGTTCGGTCGTCGGGGAAAGCGGAAACTTTGGACAGGCCAACTACGCCGCCGCGAAAGCCGGCTTGATCGGCCTCACCAAAACCGTCGCGCTCGAAGTTGCGAAGAGTCAAATCACCGTGAACGCAGTAGCGCCCGGTTTCATCGAGACCGAGATGACCAAGGCGATGCCGTCGGAAGCGATCGAGATGGCGATCTCGCAAACGCCGAAGCGTCGCTTAGGACAACCCGACGAGGTTGCCCACGTCGTGCGCTTCTTAGTCGACGACAAAGCCGGGTACATTACCGGCGCGGTCTATAACGTCAACGGCGGATGGTACATGTGATGATTGCAGCCGACGATTTAGGGTACGGGATCGAAATGACCGGGGTGGACCCGGCTTCGATGGGCGACGCGCTGCGCGACGTCATGAAGGACGCCCTGTCCGATCCGATGCGTTTGAGCGCATGGCTTTCGGGGTTTGCCTTAGCCGAGCAAAACGTCGGCTTGAACATGCTGCGTCGCTTCAGCGGCCAGGAACCGATCGTGACGGTCGCTCACGATCCGAGCGACAAGCGCTTCTCCGAAGCGGAATGGCGCGCTAATCCGATGTTGGCGGGCGTAGTCGAAGAATTTCGCATCCGTTCGCAGGCGGCGATGGCGCTGATCGATGGCGCTCGCGTTCCCGATGCGACGCGTCGCAAGGCGCGTTTCGCGATGCAGCTCATGCTCGACGCTGCATCGCCCAGCAACGTTCCGTGGTTGAATCCCGGCGTCATCAAAGAAGCAGTTCGACACGAACGGCGCGAGCCTGTTGCAAGGCATGCAAAATTTTACTGGACGACTTGCGCGACAACGGCGGTTATCCGCGCCAAGTCGACGCGACCGGTTTTGAAGTCGGCAGGAATATCGCTACTACTCCGGGTCGCGTCGTGATGCGCAACGATTTAATCGAACTGATCGCGTACGAGCCGCAGACGCCGAACGTTCACGCGGTTCCCATGCTGTTCAGCCCGCCGTGGATCAACAAATACTACATCATGGACCTCTCGCCGGGCCGCTCGTTCGTCGAATGGGCGGTGCGCCACGGCCACCAAGTGTTCGCGATCAGTTATCGCAATCCCGATGCGTCGATGTCGCACTACAAGATGGACGACTATTTGCGCTCGGGATTTCTCGCCGCGATCGATGCGGTGCAAGAAATCACCGGCAGCAAGCAGGTCAACGTCAGCGCGCTCTGCTTGGGCGGTACGCTGGCGCTCATGCGGCTTAGCGTACTTGGCCGCCAAAGGTCAAGGCGACCGCGTCAAGAGTGCGACCTGACCAACACGCTGATCGATTTCAGTATTCCCGGCGACCTCGGCATCTTCACCGATGAGGCGACCATCGATCGACTCGAAAGCCGCATGCGCAAGCGCGGCTATCTCGATTCGGCCGAGATGGCCAAGACGTTCGATTGGATGCGATCGCAAGATCTTATCTGGAGCTACGTCATCAACAGCTGGTACAAGGGCAAGCGCCCGCCGGCGTTCGACATTCTCGCGTGGAACGGCGATTCGACTCGCATGCCGGTCGAGATGCATTCGCAGTATTTGCGTTCGTGCTACCTGCATAATGCGATCGTTCGTCCCGGCGCGTTCACGATCGACGGTACCCCGATCGACCTCGGCAAGATTAAGACGCCGTTGTACGTACTCGGTGCCGAGAGCGACCACATCGCTCCGTGGCATGCGACCTATCTGACGACGCAGCACGTCGGCGGGACCGTCGAAGTACATGTTGACCAATGCCGGCCACATTGCGGGCATCGTCAACCCGCCCGGCGGTAAGAAGAGCATGGTACTACGTCAAGCCGCAAGCAGTCCGCGGCGAGTCGGCCGATGAGTGGCTGGCGAGCGCGGATCGTCACGCCGGCAGCTGGTGGGAAGACTGGGCGGCTTGGGCGGGCGAGAATGCCGGGCCGGATGTCGCTCCCTATGCATTACCGATCGGAGAAGCCGCGCCGGGCAAATACGTTCGCAACGAAATCGGAGAACCGTTTGGCGTCGCGAAGGCGGCAACATCGTGAGCGACGAGTCGGAGCGCCCTAAATCGGAAGCCGGCGGCCCGGCGAACGATCAACCACCGGGCTGGAACGGCCTGGGGACGTTTATTCGCGCCCAGCGCGAGCTGGCCAACCTATCGATGCGCCAGTTAGCCGAAATCGCGAAGATTTCGAACCCCTATCTCAGCCAGGTCGAACGTGGACTGTATAAGCCGTCGGCCGACGTCCTCAAGCAGATCGCGGGGGCTCTGCACCTTTCGGCCGAGACGATGTACGTTCAGGCTGGGTTGCTGGACGATACCCCGCCGGCTGAGGGCGACGCGCGCGACGTCGAAGCCGCGATCCGCCTCGACCCCCGTCTGACGGTCGATCAGAAGGATACGATCATCAGAATTTACCGAAGTTTCCTCGGCATAGGTCCTTGACAGCTTTGCTCATTGCTTGGTAGACTTAGCACAGAGAGACGCAAACCAAGCATTAGTGGGATAAGAGAAGGGGACACACAATGACCATCAACGTTACCGACTACTTCACCAAGTTTCAGCAAGAGGGCCTCGAGGCGCTCAAACAGAGCCAAGACGCGAACATCGAAACGATGACCAAGTTCCGCGCTCTGGGCACCGAGTTCGCCGTTAAGCCCGGCACGATCCCGACCTTTGAGAACGTTCCGACCCCGTTCCAGTTCGTCGAGATGTCGTTCGGCTTCGCAACGCAGATGCTCGAGCTCCGCAAGGCCTACACGCTGAAGGTCGCCCAGATGTTCGTCGATGCGCAGAAGCAGGCCGAGAGCAGCTTCAGCCAGGCCACGAACACGGTTGCCAACGGCAACACGATGACGGCTCCGGCCGCCAAGCCCGTCGGCAAGTAGTCCACACCAACCCCAGCGGAAAGGCCGCGCGATCGTACGATCGCGCGGCTTTTTCTTTGATGAGTTTTTGAGGCGCGCCCGCCAAATGGCGGAAGGGGCGCAACGAAGCGACGATTGAACGCTCGTGACATGAAGTATCTGCTCGTTGCTTTGGCCGGCTTGCTATTTTCGGTGGGCTTCGCGGGTCCGGCGTCGGCCGCTCCGGTCGTCCCCGAAGATCTGTTTCATCTGACGCTGATCGATTCGGCTGCGCTGTCGCCCGACGGCGCTTACGTGTTGACGGAAACGTCGCGCTCCAACGGTCCGAAGAATCGCTACGACCGTACGATCGACCTGGTGAACGTTTCCACGGGCCGCACGATGGCCAACGTAACGGGGAAAACCGGCGACGGCGACTTCGCATGGATGCCCGATAGCGCGACGTTCGTCTTCGTGCGGACGATTCCCAAACAAAAGCCGCAGCTCTACCGGTACACCCTGGCGACCAAGAACATCGTCCGTTTGACCAACATTGCCAAGGGCGTGTCGGGCCCTACGGTGTCGCACGATGGCCGGCGAATCGCACTGACGGTGAACGATCAGGACGAAGCGCCCAACGCGCACGTCGATTTTGCTAAGGCGGGCTTCACTCCGACAGCAGACGAGAAGAAGAGCGATATCCAGCAGATAAATCAGCTGTTCTTTGAAGGCAACGGAGCCGGGTTCGTCTATCGCGATCATCCGCACATTTGGATCGTCAATGCCGACGGTTCCCAATCCCAAGCAGTTGACGACCGGACGCTGGGGTGAAGGCATCGTCGGGTGGTCGCCCGACGACCGCAACATCGCGTTCAACTCGCTGCAACGGGAATCGGTCAACGGCGGTTCCGGCGACGTCTATATCGTTTCGTCGAGCGGAGGCACGCCGCAGAAGCTCGCTACGACGCAAGAGTCGAACAACGGGCTGAGCTATTTGAGTACCGGCGACTTGGCATTGCTGCGCGGCGGCGTGCAGGACAACGCGGAGCAGGCCGAGCTCGTTATTTCGGACGCGAGCGGCAACCAACGCGTGGCGGTTGCAAAGAACACGACCGGTTGGGGCGACAGCCTGCTAGCCGATATGAAAGAAGGCGGAGGCTTGTGTGGCGCCCCGCTTCCGGACGGCAATTTCTTGCTGAACGTCAACGGGCCGGGCTACTCGAATATCCGCACGCTCGACACGAAGACCGGAAGCTTCAGCAACGTAACGCCGCCGCGCGGAGAAGCCTGGTCGTGCAGTACCACACTCGATGGTAAGACCGTCGCGTACCTGTTCAGCGATTTCACCCATCCCGCCGACGTGTGGATTTCGAGTGTGAGCGGCGGCACGCCCCGCCAGCTGACCAACGTCAACGCTGCATGGCTGGCACACGCGACCCTCTCGACCCCCCAAGAGTTTTCGGTGCAAAGCACGTCCGGGCGCACGGTGCAGGCGTGGTTCATGCCGGCGATCGGCGGCAGCGGTCCGCACCCGACGTTGCTGAACATTCACGGCGGCCCCGAGACGCAATTCGGCGACACGTTTTTCCTCGAGTTTCAGTACTACGCCGGCCTCGGATACAACGTCGTGTTTTGCGATCCGGCCGGTAGCACCGGCCACGGCTACGCCTTTACCGAGTCGCTCGAAAGCGACTACGGCGACGCAATGTTCCAAGACACGCAATCGGTGATGGATGCGGCCGTGAAACGGCCCGAGGTCGATCCGAGCCGTCTGGGCGTCACCGGCGGTTCGTACGGCGGCTATGCAACGCTGTGGGTCATCACGCATACGAATCGGTACAAAGCCGCAGCCGCGGAGCGCGTCGTGAGCTTTTTGCAAAGCGAAAATCTCGGCGCCGATTTTGCCGGCAAGGGCGGCCTAGCCGGCGGCCAGTACTCGATGGGTCCGGCGTGGGATCCGGCCAGCACGAACTATGCCGAAGTTCTCGCCGTTAACGTACGTCGCGAACGCTCAGACGCCGTTGCTGATCCTGCACTCCGATAACGACACGCGAACGCCGATCGATCAAACCCTGCAGTTCTTCACGGCGATGAAGATTCTCGGCCGCACGATCACGTTCGTCAACGTGCCGAACGAAACGCACGATCTGTCGCGGACGGGTTCGCCGATCCACCGCGTCGAGCGAATGCATCTGCTCTCGGACTGGTTCGCTCATTACTTGAAGTAATAAGGGCGTTGGCCGGGGTGGCCTCAGCGGAGGGGCCGCCCACAGCGTGGGACGAAGCGGTCGCCTCGGGTGTTCCTCTTCGTAAGGAAAGGCTTTGCTATGCGCGTTGCGCCCGTCGCCTCCACCACCGCCCTCCTCGTCGCATTCGCATCCGGTTGTAGTCCAAACGGGACTGAACTCGGCCGTTCGCGCCCGTCCAAGCGGCTCGGCCGCCGCGCCGGCTGCCAAAACCGGAACGTTACGTCATCGCGAACACCGAAAATAACTCGGTGTTGTCGTTTCGCTCAAACGGCCAATGGTAACGTCGCGCCCTCCTCGTCGATCGTTGGATCGGCCACGCAATTGAACGAGCCGACCGCTGTTTATGCCGGTCCCTCGGGAAAGATCTACGTAACATCGTTCGGCAACAATTCGATCGAGGTATTTGCCGCCGGCGCGAGCGGAAATCAGAAACCGCTACAAAATATTTTTGGAAATAAGACGGTACTCAGTAACCCCGTCGGCATCGCTCTCGACTCAAAAGGCGACATCTACGTCGCAAACTCGAACACGAACTCGATTGGCGTTTTTGCAGCGGGCGCAACCGGAAACGTGAAACCGATACGCACATTGAGCGGTGGACTGACGGGGTTATTGGAACCGTCGGGATTAGCGCTGAACGCATCCGATCAGTTGGCCGTCGGCAACGTCGAGGCGAACTCGTTGACGGTGTACGCTGCGGGCGCAAAGAATAATGCGGCTCCGATCGCAACGATCGGCGGTCCCGCTACGACGCTTAAACCAGCCGGGCGGCGTAACGTTCGATGCGAGCGGAAATATCTACGTCGCGAGCTACGGAAGCAACAGCCTCCTCGAGTTCAAATCGACGGCCAATAACGACGCGAAGCCGCTCCGGTCGATCGGCGGAACGAAAACGAAATTCGACGGGCCGTCGGGTATAGCGCTCGGCGTCGGTGGAACGATATTTAGCGGCAATGCGTTGTCGAACACCATCACGAGCTATGCCGCGAGCGCGTCTGGCAATGCTGCTCCCGAAAACAGCTCTCGCCGGGTCGAAAACGTTGATTTCGGAACCCCATGGAGTGTGGACGTTCTAAGAGCGACAAACTTCGTGCATTTCTTACTACTCGCCGCGCTAACGCATTTTGCGTTCGCGCAAACGAATGCGCCACTTTCGGGCGTGCGGGTTACGGCACGCTCTGCCGGAGATGTTGAATAGACGGCGTCGTCTTCGGACGGCCGATTCATTTTTTTCTCTCTCCGACCGGGCACCTACAGGATGTGTACAAGTAATAAGTTTGGCTGTGCCGCGAGTTGCAAAGGTACTCCGAAAGAGCTCTTTGCCGGGTCTCGGATATTTCGTAACCTGCGTATTGTCGGTCACCTTAGACTGAGCGTGCACGGATGATGTTCAGCGGGACCGCGCGGATCGGTCCTTCGCCCGAACGTCCTGGAAATTTCGATTCGTGCGCTACGGAAGCGCGGCGAGATGCATTTGTTGCGTTCACTCATCTCCCGCCGGAGCTGGCGATTACGCTTCGGAGTCGCTTGCCAAGCGGTACGGCTCTAGGCTGCGTGTTGCCGGCGGAAAACTTCGATCCGCCAGAGGATCATCCGGACGAACCGGAATTCCAGTATGTGGACGTGCTGCTCAACGACTTCAGCAACGTGAACGACGACGTCGGTACGCTGTACGGCGTAAGAAGCGGGCACTTTCGCCAACTTCTCGGCTGGCAACCGACGGTAAACCCGAAAGTGACGCGTTCTCTGGCGATTGTTGCTCCCGGGGGCTGGCGAAGAACCGATGTGATGGAAGAAGAAGCGATTCGCGAGCTGTCGATCGCATTGACGGAGCGCGGCTACGATGCCATAGCGCTTCGATGCAAGGCGGGAGACGACAGCGAATTTGGTCGATGCATCGACATCGCAACTGCGATGCACCAGTGGACTTCGCTTCCGATCGCGCATCTGGCGAAGGAGCAACGAAATATCGAGGGATCGCCCTTCTGCATGACGATCCGCCAGCCGTTCGGCTAGGATGCGCTCGGCTACACGAATATGCAAAACCCCCGATTCGGGGCGTTTTGCGTAATGGTGGGCGGTATTGGGATTGAACCAATGACCCCTTCCGTGTCAGGGAAGTGCTCTCCCACTGAGCTAACCGCCCGCGATTCTGGGACTCGAGAACTTCGGAAGTATAGCGCGTGCGTCCTCGCATCGTCAACGCGTGCGGTTTGACAGACCTTTCTCGGGTGTGCTAAAGTCGCTGAGCGCGCTCGTACGCGCAATCACTCGTCACGAAAAGGAGGCACGATGAAGCTTGTAATCACTCTCGGCACGATCGCGTCGCTTTTGGGCGGCGGGCTGAATCGCCTTCGACCTTCGGACTGCGGGCCGGCGTAGCGCAATCGCCGGTTTCCCTGACGTTCGAAGGCCTCCGCGATTTAACCGGAGGCCTTTTCATTTCCCAAACCGTCAACGAAAGGCAGATGATGGATTTCTGGTATCAAACCGAAGCCCGGATTCGCCGCGAAGACGCCATCGAAACCGCCCACCGCAGTCGCTCGTTGCGCCTTGCGGAGGGTGGCCGAAGTCCCGGCGTCCGTGGACGAATCGCTAACGGAGCTCAAGCCATGAGCGAAGCGTTGGCTTCGCTGGCGCGCACGCTGCGCGATGGCGACCCGGCGTAATACACCGACTCCCGCGCCGAACGGTGCGGGAGTCATGTTTTCCGGCGAACCTAAACGAACTCGCGCTGCGGCCCGGCTTGGTAGTCTGCGATCGCGTCGCGCCAATGCTGCGGGATCGCGATCGAGTGCTGCTCGCCGAAGTCGTATGCGACGACGGTCGTGATTCCGCGAGCCGCGCGATGTTGGTGGCTTTCGCTCCAGATCTCGTACTCGAAATCCCACGATTTCGTGCCGATGCGACCGATGCGGCAACCGACGGCAATCTGCTCCCGATAGTGCAACTGGCGTTCGTACGTAAAATCGATGGTTGCCTGGATGATCCCGTGACGGCCGTTGATTGGTACGTTCATGACCTGCGCGAAATATTCGGAGCGCATCATCTCCGCCCAGCGAATATAGGCGACGTTATTCGCGTGTTGCATCATGTCGATGTCCGCAAACGGTATGCTAAAGCGCGAAACGAGCGGAAAATCATCGAGCATCGAGCGCAGCTTCGCCGCGTACCCTTGAAGTCCGCGCCGAAGCGAAGGCTCGGTAGGGTAACGCGTCGCGGTGGTCAAAAACGGGCTGTCGCCGGAGAGGGCGCGTAGCTCAGTGGGAGAGCATCCGCTTCACACGCGGGGGGTCGTTGGTTCAATCCCAACCGTGCCCACCATCCGGCATTGACGTCCGATCCGGCGCTTGGCGCTGTAGCTCAGTTGGTTAGAGCGCCGCCCTGTCACGGCGGAGGTCGTGGGTTCGAGCCCCATCAGCGTCGCCATCCCGCCAAGGTAGCTCAGTCGGTAGAGCACGCGCCTGAAAAGTGCGGTGTCGCCGGTTCGATTCCGGCCCTTGGCACCATCTCGGCTGCTCCTCATTATATGTGAGGGGCGGCTCGTTGCTACTCAAAGGACCCCACAACCATGCACACCCCACAATACACACGCGCGGCGCTCGCGATATTTGTCGCCGCTACGTTCGCCGGTTGCTCCGGCAGCGCGTCGTACGCTCCGTCCAACGCCGCAGCCGCATCCTCGCTCGTGTCCCTCGGCAGCATCGGCGTCGCATCGGCGCATCGCGAGCAACTCCGTTTCGTCGATCCGGCTGCGGTTAAAGCTCAGGTCTCGGTTTCGTCTTACGATACGTCGGCGTCGGCGCCGATTTTTGTGTTCGCCGCCGGCAATAAAAATAATAAGCCGGCCACTTGTACGATCGCTAGCACCGGTCAAGGCATCAATACCCTCGGCGTAGACAGCGCCGGCAACCTTTGGGTGCCAGAAGGACTCGGAGCGAGCGGATCGCCCGACATCGTCGAGTTCAAGCCGAATTGCGGCGCGCTCGTAACGACCCTCGCCGACTCGAACGGCCAGCCGGCCGGTATCGCGTTTAGTTCCAAGGGCATCACGTACGTCAACAACATCCTCGGACCGTCGAGTAGCGGCGGCAACGTGGCCGTGTACGCCAAAGGCGCGAAGAAGACGACCAAATACCTTACCAACGCAAACTTCTTCTTAGTGGCCGGCGTCGGCGTCGATTCGAAAGACGACCTGTACGTTCCATATTACAATTCGTCGTATGCCACCGGGCTGCTGCTGTTCACCGGCGGGAAGATGCCGGGCAAGCCCGTCAAGAACTTCGCACTCGTAAATCCGGGCGCGCCCACCTTCGATAAAAAAGATAATCTGATTATTACGGACGATTCCAATCAAACGCTCAACGTGTATGCGCCGCCGTACACCGGTAAACCCAAGACGTATCCGTTGAAGGGTTCGTCCCCGCAATGTTCGCTCGATAAAGCGCAAGCGACGCTCGCGTGCGGCGACAAGACGAACACCTCGGTTGACGTCTACGGCTATCCGAGCGGAAAGTACATGTACAGCTTCAACAAGGGACTTGCCGCAACCGTAATCGGCACGGTGCAGTCGCCGATCTAATCAGCACGCTCGTTTTCGTGACGCGCGAGCAACGTGTGCCATTCGGCGTACGGCGTCGTGCGCACGAGATGCCGATTGTAGTCGGGTGACCCGTCGGTCCACCAAACGGGTCCGCGCTCGCCGAGAGCGTGTTTGGCGAGATCGACTCGGGCGCGAGCGGCCACTTCGCCCTCGCGATCGGCCGTTCGTTTCGCGACACCGACGGCGCGACGCGCCGCCATGAGGTCTCGCACGAGTTGTTCGCGCGCCGTTTCGCTCAAGTGTGGATTGGACGATCGCCACAATCTGCCGCGAATCACAAAATAGCGACCGTCGGGCGTCATTTGCCTTTCCGGTATGTTAGTCTGCTCGATAGTCCGGCGGGCGTAGCATGCGATCCAAAAAGTGAACGCTACGCTCCCACGCCGTTTCGGCATGCTCTGGATGGTGGTTGCCGATCCCGCCCGGATTATAAAAAGCGTGTCCCGCGTCGTATCGATAGAATTCGTATGGAACGCCGCCGCGTTGTAGCGCGCGTTCGATTTCGTCAACGCCTTGCATGGGGAAGAAGCCATCGCGTTCGGCCCAGTGCCCCATGATCGGAATGTCGATGCGCGACGGATCGCCGGCTTCGGCTGGCGGATATCCATAGAAAATAACTGCCGCGTCGAAGTCGGTATCGTGCATTGCGGCGAGCATGGCGAGCGAGCCGCCCATGCAAAATCCCAAAACGCCGATGCGGTCAGATTCGTGGCTTCGTAGAAATGCCGCCGCGCCGCGCGCGTCTTGCGTAGCGGCGTCGATGAAATCTAGCCCCTCCATCAAATGATTTGCTTCGTCTCCGGTCGCCGCTACCTTACCGCGGTACAGGTCCGGAACGAGCACGCGAAAACCGCGAGAAGCGAGACGGTCGGCGGTCTCGACGATCTGATCGTTCAAGCCCCACCACTCTTCGAACAGCACGACGCCCGGCGCATGGCCGCCGTGATTCGGTTCGGAACAATATCCCGGTGCCTTCGTCCCGTCGGGACGTACGAACTCGATGCGCTCGCCCATCACGCGTTCGTAGAAGGAGCTATGCCCTCTTCGCGGTCCTGGCGATCCATGTTCTCGGATTTCTCGCCTTGCAGCCAGGCGTTCGCGCTTTGCACGGCTTCGGGAAGAACGCGCGTGCGGAACCACACCATCAGCGTCGCATCGTCGCCGTACTCGTCGAGCGCGGCTTCGAACTCGGCGATCGGAACGCCCCAGCGTTCCAGAACGCCGCGATCCATCGGACATGGATAGATATAGTCGTGCATCGTGCCGGCTTTGGCCGCACGGGCTTTATCGGAAAGGCGGAACAGCCACAACGCGTCGCCGGCTGTTTGGCGTCCGGGCCGCGGAAAGGTTTGACCATCGCGAAAATCGGTCGGCATACGTGTCATAATACCCTCGCCGTGGCGGCGGGTTGCGCGTGCCCGCACGCGAATCTCGAGGCCTGATGGCCAAGCGCGAACCCTCGTATGCTATTCGTCACGAACCGCGCTGGCATGCAGTGTTGGCGGTAGCCGCCGCGTTGTTGCTCTACATTACGCTGCCGCCGCGTCTGACGATCGGACCCGTGTGGGTCGCGCCGCTCCTCGTGCTGCTGGTGCTGGTGCCGTTATTCTACCTGGCGCCGCGACGAGCCGCAGATAACCGCCGAATACGAGTTCTGGGATTGCTCTCGATCGCGATCGTTAACTTTTTTAACATCGCGTCGATCGTCTTATTAATCGCCGCGTTCTTTCACCCCGCAAAGGCGAAAACGTTCGACTCCGCGTTAGTGCTGTTGCGGAACGGCGGACAAATTTGGTTGACGAACGTGTTGGTTTTCGGATTGTGGTTTTGGGAATTGGATGGCGGCGGACCGGCAATCCGCGAGCGCGATGCCGCGGCGCACGGCTCGCACAAACCGGATTTTCTGTTCCCACAGATGTCGTTCTCGGAGACGACCTGCTCCAGTGCGTACGACCCGCATTGGACGCCTGCGTTTTTTGATTATCTCTATCTCGCGTTCACTAACGCGACGGCCTTCAGCCCGGCGGACGCGCTGCCGTTGTCTCGCCGAGCCAAAACGGCGATGATGATCGAGGCGGCGGTCTCGTTTGCGACGATCGCTATCGTGCTATCGCGCTCCGTCAGTCTGATTGGATAGGTAACGCGCCGCCCATCGTCTGTTGCAGCGACATGAAGACCGTCGGCTTTATCTGGCTGTCGCCTCTGAACGGGTAATCGAAGAGCGCGATCAACACGAAAATGGTGGCGATGACGGTCGTCAGCCCGGCCGTCATGAGCAAGTGCGCGCCGAAACTGCGCACGCGGAATAAGAAGCAGAAGCCGATCGTAATCGCCGCCAAAAGAATATCGCCCACCCAAAAGAACATCGGGATGCCCTGCTGATTGGCAAACAATCGGGATCGTCGAGCGTCGGCGATCGTCGTCACGAGCGTCAGCGCGTGATCCTGAAGGGTCGCCTCGGCCGTGGTTTTCGGCTGGAACGACGACAGCACGGCAATGGCGTCCAGTATTTCTTTCCTGGCGGTCTGACTGCTCTCTCCACGACGCATCGCGGGCCACTCTCGTTCGATAACCTCGTTGACGTACGAACGCATGAGGGAGCGCAACGTCGTTAACGCGGGCTCGTGCAGGTGGTCGGAGAGGCGAAACAAGTCGGCCACGGCACTTTCCTCCTGCACCACGGTGGCAGCGACGCCGTCGTATTCTTGCCACACGGTCACCAGCAGAAACGAAAGAATGACGGCCAAAATCGTCCCGACCGTCGCGATGATCGGGCCTGCGACGTCGTTATGTGTCAGTTCTTCGCGCCTGTTGAGGAGCCGGCGGCTGACCCACAAACCCAGCGTCGACAGTCCGATCGCCACAAATAAGACGCCGGCGAATAGTAGCCATGGCGGCAGCAGGTAGACCCAGGTCACGGGATAGTTTTTCGAGCGGCGGCGGACGAAACCATGGACCGTTCAAGGGTTTCATCCGTAATCGTGGTATCTGCGAACCGACCGACCGCGGGTATGATGTAATGGTAGCCTGTGACCTTCCCAAGGTTGACGCGTGGGTTCGATTCCCACTACCCGCTCCAGTTTCGTGACCGGGCGGTGTCATGGCGACGTAGCCAAGTGGTAAGGCAGGGCTCTGCAAAAGCCCCATCCGGCAGTTCAAATCTGCCCGTCGCCTCCAATTTTTTTTGATGCGTATTGCGGTAATCGGCGCCGGTGCGATCGGCGGATTTGTAGCCGCCGCGCTGGCGCGATCGGGCGCGGCGGTCGGCGTTGTCGCACGCGGCGCCCACCTCGAAGCCATTCGGCGGGACGGTCTGCACGTTCGAGGCGATTTGGGCTCGTTCGACGTCCGCGTCGAGGCCGCCGAAGACGTCCGCACGTTGGGAGACTTCGACGCATTCGTGCTCGCCTTCAAAGCGCATCAATGGACCTCGGCCCTGCTACGGAGTCTCTCAGACCCGCGCTATTCCGGTGCGACGATCGTGACGCTTCAGAACGGCGTGCCGTTTTGGTACGTGCGGCGACCGGCGTTGCAGTCGGTGGATCCCGGCGGCGTGCTGGGGAGCGCGTTCGACGACGACCGCATCGTCGGGGGTGTCGTTCACGTTTCGGGGCAGGTCGAAGCTCCCGGACGTATCGTTCAGAGCGGCGGTTTGCGGTACGTCTTGGGTGGGGTAGCGGCGGCGGCGCAGCCCCGCGTCGCGGCCATTGCGAGCATTATGCGCGATGCCGGTTTGCATGCGGAAATCGACGACGATATTCGTGCGATCGCGTGGTTAAAGCTCGTGAACAACGTCGGTCTCAACTCCGTCAGTACGCTCGAAGACGCGTCGATTGGCACGATGCTTGGCGACGATCGGCTGGTCGCCGAAGTTCGGCGATTGATGCACGAAACGCTGGACGTCGGGCGCGCGATGGGCGTGGTCGCCGATGCCGACATCGACGCGCGCATCGCGTACGCGGCCCGTCTGGACGACGTACGTACTTCGATGTTACAAGACTTGCGGTCGCACAAAGCACTCGAAATCGACCCGATGCTGGGCGCCGTCGTCGAGCTCGCCGAACGCTACGGCGTCGATGTGCCGCACGTTCGCGCAGCCTATCATCGGCTGCAGCGCTTGAGCGCGCCGGCGCCTCGTGCTTGACGTTTCGAAGCTTCGCGGGGTCGGGCCCAAAACCGCGCCGCTCTTTGTGGAGCTCGGAATCGCGACTGCATCCGACCTTCTTGAATATTTTCCGTTCCGGTACGACGACTTACGATTCCCAACGCCGGCGCGCGATTTAGGCGTTGCCGGCGGTGAAGAGAACGCTGTGGGCACGATCGTCGCACTCAAGGAGCGGCGCATCCGCGATCTCGAGATCGTCGAAGCCTCGATGCGCGACGACGAGGGTTCGCCGTTCGCTGCGAAGTGGATCGGCCGCCGGCGCTTCGTCTATGGCCGTTTGCACGAAGGCATGCGGCTGTACGTCCGCGGTCGCGTCGAGCGTGCGCTGACGCTCGCAACCGTCAACGTCTCCCACTACGCCTCGCTCGCCGACGGCGAACCGTACCGCGGCGAACTCGTTCCCGTGTATCGTGCCAGCAAACGACTGGCCAGCCGCAAAATCGCTGCGGTCGTGCGAGAGAACTTCGCCCGTTTGCTGGAGTTTGCGAGCGAAGACGCGTTGCCGCCGTCCATCGCAAAGCGGCGCGGCTATCCCACGCTCGACCAGGCGTATAGTGCGGTGCACCGTCCGGCGGATCCGCAGGAGGTCGCGCTCGCGCGCGAGCGTTTCGTGTTTTCCGAGTTTCTATCGTTGGCCGCCGCGGCCCAACTGCGGCGGCTGCGGCGCGAGCGAGAAACCGACGCGAGCGAGTTGCGAGCCGAGCCCGGCCTCCTGGACGAGTTCGAAGCCGCATTACCGTTTGCGTTAACCGGAGCACAACGGCGCGTCATCTCCGAAATATGGCACGACATGTCGCGCAACGTTCCGATGAATCGTATGTTGCAAGGCGACGTCGGTAGCGGAAAAACGCTCGTCGCTGCCGCCGCGGTCGTCCTGGCCGCACGCAATGGTCTCCAGTCGGCACTGATGGCCCCAACCGAACTACTCGCCTCGCAGCATGCAGCCAAGCTAGCTCCGCTTCTCGTTCCGCTCCGGATCGGGGTCGAAGCCGTGTTTGGAGCGCAGTCGCAGCGCTCGCGAACGGCCGCCGTCTCGCGCCTTGCTTCCGGCGAAGCGGCGCTCGCGATCGGAACGCACGCCCTTTTGACCGAGAGCGTGGAGTTCGATCGTTTGGGGTTGGTCGTCATCGACGAACAACATCGCTTCGGAGTGGAGCAGCGCGCGCGTCTGCGTGCCAAGGGCGGCGCCCCGCACACGCTGCACATGACGGCGACGCCGATCCCGCGCACCCTGGCGCAGTCGATCTATGCCGACCTGGACGTCTCGACGATCGACGAGCTTCCGCCCGGGCGAACCCCGATCCAGACGTTCGCCGTTCGCACCAGCCGAAAAGAGCGTGTCGAGGAGTTCATCGCCGAAAACGTGCGGCTTGGCCGCCAAGCGTACGTGGTGACCCCGGCGATCGAAGAGGGCGAGACCGGTCTGACCGGCGCCGTCGAGGAGTTCGAACGCATGGCCCGCGGTCCGGCGAAAGGCCTACGCT
Source organism: Vulcanimicrobiota bacterium (assembly GCA_963786515.1). GTDB lineage: Bacteria > Vulcanimicrobiota > Vulcanimicrobiia > Vulcanimicrobiales > Vulcanimicrobiaceae > Tumulicola. The sequence goes on from CAWAZM010000013.1 coordinate 48,205, forward strand.
TCGGCTTGCTGCACGGACGCATGCCGCAGCGCGAAAAAGATGCAACGATGTCGCGCTTTTCGCGCGGCGAAATCGACGTTTTGGTCGCGACCACCGTCATCGAGGTCGGGATCGACGTCGCCAATGCGACGGTCATGGTGGTGCTGGACGCGCACCGGTACGGTCTCGCACAGTTGCATCAGTTGCGCGGGCGTGTCGGACGAGGCGCGTTGGAGTCGTACTGCATTCTGGTCTACGACGACGAAGCTGGAGAGCGCGACCGGCTCGGGATTCTCACGCGAACGGCCGACGGGTTCGAAATCGCGGAGGAGGACCTCCGGCTGCGTGGTCCGGGTGACTTTGCGGGCACCGCGCAGTCGGGCTCCGACGGCCTTCGGTACGCCGACCTCACTCGCGACCTGGGAATCTACGGACAGGCCAAGACCGAGGCCGAGGCCATCGTTCGTGGCGACGAAAGCCTCAGCGCACCCGACCACGCCGGACTGCGTGCCGCGCTGGAGCGGCAACCGAGTACGCGCAGCCTGTTACTCTCGTCGTAACCGCGCTCGGGGAGTCGCCCGGCCGCTGGAAGAAGTGTTAGGGATGCGATTTTCACGAACGTTCGTCGCGGCGCTTGCGACGTTGACGGTTTTCTGTTGTTCTTCCGTCGCTGCCCGTGCGGCCGGCGACGTGACCCGCGCCACCTTATCGAACGGCCTGCAAGTCGTCGTCGTACGAGACACGCTGGCACCGGTCGTCACGACCATGCTCAACTATAAGGTCGGTTCCAACGAGCAGTGGATCGACGGGCTCGCTCACGCGACCGAACACATGATGTTCCGCGGCAGCAAGACGATGTCGTCGTCATCGCTGATGGAAACGATCGGCATCACCGGCGGCAACTTCAATGCCGACACGCAGAACAACGTCACGCAATATTTCTTTACGGTTCCGTCGCAGTATCTCGATATAGCATTGCGCGTCGAGCGCTCGCGAGCAACGGGCTTGCTCATGACCCCCGACCAGTGGGCGCAGGAACGCGGCGCGATCACCCAAGAGGTGACGCAGGACAATAGCGACGCGATCTACCGGCTGTTCGTGAAGATGCAAAATCGTTTGGTCGGCGGCACGCCGTACAATAAAGACGGTTTGGGTACGGTCTCCAGCTTCAAGAACGACGTCGATTCGGCCCAACTCCTCAAGTTCTACCACAGCTGGTATCATCCGAATAATGCGGTCTACGTGATCGTCGGTAACGTCGACGGTGCGCAGACGATCGCGCGCGTCAAGCAACTATTCGGCGATATTCCATCTGCCAAACTTCCCGCGCGCGATCCGGTGCATCTGGAGCCGCTGCACGCCGCGACCTATCACGAAACATCCGATCAGCCGTTCACAGCGGTGCTGCTCGGATATCGCTTGCCGGGTTACGACAGTCCCGACTATGCCGCCACGCAAATTCTTGGCGACGTGCTCAACAATCAACGCAGCACGTTCGGAGCGCTTCCGTTCACCGGCAAAGCGCTGGGCATCGAGTTCGACGAGCAAACCTTTACCAAGGCAGGGCTCGGCATCGCCTTTGCCGCCGTTCCGGTGACGTCGAAGCCGCAAGACGTGGACGCCGAGATTCGCGGCATCATCAACGATTACCGAACCAACGGTGTACCCGCCGATTTGGTAGCAGCCGCCAAGTTACGCGAGGTTTCCGAGCTCGAGTTCAACGGTAATTCGATCGAGGGCTTGGCCGACGAGTGGAGTCAAGCCGTCGCGGTGCAAGGCCTCGCCTCGCCCGACGACATGATCGCGCATTTCCGCAACGTGAGCGTCGCAGACGTCGATCGCGTTCTTCGCAAATACCTGAATAACTCGACGGTTGTTGCCGCCTACGCAGTTCCGAAGAACGCCGGCGCTGCCAGCGGCGGCGGATCGATGGCGGCCGAAAATAACTCGACCCCGCCCAGCACACACGAACCGTTGCCGAGCTGGGCGCAATCGATTCTCAAGAATCTACGCGTTCCGGCGCAGACCATCAATCCCAGCGACATGCGTCTGTCGAACGGCGTTCGGTTGATCGTCCAACCCGAAACGATTACGCACACCGTGGTGGTTAGCGGAAAAATTCAAAATAACACCGACGTGCAAGAGCCGGCCGGCCAAGAAGGCGTTGGCGATGTTACGGCGGCGCTGCTTCCATATGGAACCACGACCTACGATCGCGTCGGGCTCGCGGCCGAACTAGATAAAATCGCAGCAACGACGACCGCCGGAACGAGCTTTGGCGTGCGCGTGCTGTCGCAAGACTTCGACCGCGGCGTACAGTTGCTGGCCGACGAAGAATTGCATCCGGCGTTCGATCCGAAATCGTTCGGCCTCGTGAAAGATCAGTCGGTCGGCTCGCTGACCGGCGAGATGACGTCGCCCGACCACCTCACCGACGTCGCGCTGATGTCCGCCCTCTATCCGCCGGGCGACCCGTCGCGCCGTTTTGCGACGCCGCAAACCGTCGGCGCGCTCACACTGGATCAAGTAAAGTCGTGGTACGGATCGGCGTATCGCCCGGATCTCACGACGATCGTCGTTATCGGCAACACGACGCCCGACAAAGCCAAAGCGGTGTTCGAGAAATACTTCTCGAGTTGGACGGCTCAGGGGCCGAAGCCGAACGTCGAGCCGCCGCCGGTGGCCGCCAACGCGCCTAGCCAAGTGACGATCCCGGCGACTGGCCGCGTGCAGTCGGCAGTACAACTGGTCGAAACCCTTCCGCTCCTGCGTACCGATCCCGACTGGGCGCGCCTGCAACTGGCCAACACGGTACTGACGGGCGGTTTCTACTCGTCGATGCTGTATCACGATCTGCGTGAAGTGCATGGTTACGTCTACAACGTCGGCAGCTCGGTGAGCGCCGGAAAAGTGCGCGGTACGTTTACGGTTCGGTACGGATGCGATCCAAAGAATATCGTTCCGGCCGAAGGACAAGTCGTCGCCATTTTAAGCCAACTGCAAAAGACCGCGATCCAGCCGGATCGCCTTCTGCGCAGTAAGGCGTTGCTTATGGGTGACTTCCCGATTCGCCAGTCGAGCTACAGCGGCGTAGCACGCGAACTGTTGAACTACTCGGCGTTAGACTTGCCGCTCGATCAGAACGTGCTCGACGCGCAAGCCGAACTCGATGCGACGCCCGACGCCGTCGCCGCCGCCTTGGCAAAGTTCATTCGGCCGAACGGTTTCGTCCGGGTCGTCACCGGGCCGGGGCCGCGTTAGCGTCGCGAACGCGCGATGAATGATAGGCAGGTGGTCGGTGTCGGGTTCGACATCGACCACACGCTGGTGATCGACAATAAGCTCGAACGTATCGCGATGTTGCAAATGCTCGAAACCATCCAAGAAGAAGGCGGCAAGTGCCGCAACTTGGTCGAGGAATCGAGGCGCATCGACGAACTATTGGCGCGCCAGCGTGCCGGCGAATTCTCGATCGAGGAAGCCGTATACGTGTTCGTTCGAGAACGCGGCATAGAACCCGACGTTCGGTATGCCGAGCGATTTCAAAAGATCGCGTTGGATCTGGTCAACCGCGTGGTCGTTCCATTGCCGGGGGCTCGAGAAATGCTACGTCAATTGCAACGGCGTGGCGTTCGCACGGCCGTCCTGAGCAATGGTTGGAATCCATTGCAAATTCGCAAGGCACAGCGCGCCGGTTTCGACGGTACCGTCATCGCCAGCGCAGACATCGGCGTGCAGAAGCCGCAGGCGCGTGCGTTCGATGCGCTCGTCGACGCATTAGGCACGTCGCGCGAGCATACGTGGTACGTCGGCGACAGTCCGTCGGTCGATATCGGTGGCGCTGCGGCCGCCGGACTGCGAACGGTGTGGCTCGACGCCGACGAGCTGGCATACCCATCAGAGGCAACGGATCCGGATTATCGCATCGGCGATCTCGCCGATCTGCCTGCCTTATTGGACGCGCGTTCGCATGCGCTTTCATAAACTGTTGATCGCCGCGCTCGTGAGCGGCGTCGTGTTCGAACCGTCAAGCGTGACGCTTGCGGCACCGCAGCAAGTGTCGGAGTACGTCTCTACCTACGACGGCCAATTGGTACGTCTCGAGCAACGGTATACGGCGTGGTCGCTGCACGAAAATCCGAGCTCCTCCACCGATGACGGCGTGCACGATGTCGACGATAAACTCGCCGACTTTAGCCCGGAGACGCAATCTGCGCAGATGGAGCGTCTACGCGGCTTCCGCGACGAACTTGCCGCACTTACCCCGCCGACCGGTGCGTCGCGACACGACATCGTCAACTATCTTCTCATACGGTCGGATCTCGAGGGCGATTACTGGAGTCGCACGGTGTTGCATCCGCTCGAACGCAACCCGACGGTCTACGAAGGCGAATGTTCGAACGGAATTTTTTCGATTATCAAACGCCCGTACGCCTCCGGCTCCCAACGCGTGGCCGACGCCATCGGGCGTCTGCGAGCCTGTCCCGGGGTGTTACAGCAGGGCGAACAAAACCTCACCGATACGGTGCGCGAGTTCGCGCAGATCGCCTCGGATGACGTTCGCGACGGCGATTCGCTGTATACCACCTCGCTCGACGGCTTAGCTCGCGGCGTACCGATCGCACAACGGCAGCAGCTGCATCAAGCCTCGGCGGCCGCCGTCGCGGCGCTGCATGCGTATCGCGCTTGGCTCGACGGGCACATGACTTCGTTTCACGTGGGCGGGTTCGCCCCCGGACGCGATCAGTATAATTGGTATCTACGACGCGTCTTATTGCTGCCTTACGACGCCGATCAGATCGCCGCGATCGGCACCCAAGAATTAGCTCGCGACCGCGCGTTAGAAGCGTGGGAAGAAAACCGCGACCGATCGCTACCGCAACCACCTCAGCCAAAATTTGCGAACAAGGCGGCGTTCTTACGGCACTACCAATCCTCGCTGCAGATTCTTACATCGTTTCTGAAGGCGCACCGGGTCGTTGACATCCCGCCGTACGTCGGACCGTTCCATATCGTCCAGGTCCCGAAAGCGCTGGCCGCTACGTATCCGGGCGGATTCATGAATCCGCCGGCAATGCTCGGCAAAGATCCCGAAGGCTTTTATTTCGTTCCGGACTTCTCGCCGTCGAATCAAAGTTTCTTCGTGGCGTACGCCCGCCAGTCGGTGTTGCCGATTCTCGGTCACGAAGGCATCCCCGGACACTTTCTACAGTTTAGCTATGCCTATCACAATCCGGACTTCATCCGCCACGTGCACGACGACGGCGTTTTTGCCGAAGGCTGGGCGTTCTACGGTGAAGAGATGTTGATGCGGCTCGGTCTTTACGACGCCGATCCGGCCGCTCGCAAGCAAGTGATCCATCTGATGCGGCATCGCGCCGCGCGCGTGGGCGTGGACGTCGGCCTCGCTACGGGCACGATGTCTCTGCCGCAAGCGATTGCCTATTTCAAGAAGAACGCCGGCATCGACTCCGACACTGCAACCGGTGAAGCGACGCGCTTCGCGATGGATCCGGGTCAAGGGATCGACTACCTGATCGGAAAGACGCAGATCGAGACGCTGCTCGGCATCTATCGCGACGCGAACGGCACGTCGCAGCCGCTTTCCGCATTTCACGACCGGCTGCTATCGTATGGAACGGTTCCCTATTCGGTCGTACGTTCGGAATGGTTCGACGACGACACATGGCTGCAACCCGCGCTCGATCCGATCGCACCCGAGGAATTCAAATGACGCCACGCATCACCAGCGGCTCGCTCGGCAGCCGTAAACTCAAATCGCCGAAGGGCATGCAGGTGCGGCCGACGCCGGGACGCGTCAAGGAGTCGTTGTTTTCTATCTTGGCGGAACGGGTCAACGGCGCGCGCGTCCTCGATCTCTTCGCGGGTACGGGCGCGATCGGTTTCGAAGCCGCATCGCGCGGTGCCCGACGCGTCGTGTCGGTCGAAGCACATCGGGAAACGGCGATCGCAATCGGAGAAGCGGCCAAGGAACTTGGGGTCGAGGGTACGGTCGAGGTCGTTGCTGCGCCGGCGGAGCGCGCGCTCTACCGCCTTACCGGGCCGTTCGACCTGGTGTATCTCGATCCGCCGTACGCCGACGACGTTCCGCTCAACGTGTTCCGCCTGTTACACGAACGCGAACTGTTGGCACCAGACGCGCGCGTCATCTACGAACACGCTGCAAAGCGAATCCTGCCCGACATCCCCGGTTTCCGGTTCGTCCGTCAGGAAGTCTACGGCGACGTGGCACTCGCGTTTTTGGCTCCCGGCGCATGATCCGCGCGATTTACCCCGGCTCGTTCGATCCGCCGACGTTCGGACATCTCGATATTGCGGAACGTGCTGCAAAATGCTTCGACGAGCTGATCGTAGCGATCGTCGTCAATCCGCAGAAACGTAGCCCGATGTTTTCGCTCGAAGAACGCGTTCAACATGTTGCGGGCGTCGCTGCGCGGAACGCCCAACATTCGCGTCGAGCATTTTCGCGGTTTGCTGGCCGACTATCTCAAGGCGGCTCGCGCCGACGTGATCGTCAAAGGACTGCGCGTGGTGTCGGATTTTGAGAGCGAGATGTTGACGGCGATGATGAATCGCTCGCTATCCGACGTGGATACGCTCTTCTTGATGTCCGATCAGCGCTACTCGTTCGTTAGTTCTAGCCTTGTCAAGGAGGTTTTCTTTCTTGGCGGTGACGTAACTTCACTCGTTCCAGAGCCGGCTCTGCGCCTGATGACGGCCAAGCGGTCCGGCTCCAGCGACTCTCGCACGTAACGGAGGATCTCCATGTCGGTGTACCGTGTGTTGGACAAACTTGAAGGCTACGTGCACGAAGGCACGTGGTTGCCGGCCGGCTATCGCGTGCTGTCCGAGGAGCGCCTGCTTGAGTTGATCGAGAAGGTGCGCGCCTCGCTACCCGAAGAGGTCGGTCGCGCGAAGATCATCGCAAAGGATCAGGATCGCGTCATGCGCGAGGCGCAAGAGAAAGCGCAAGCCATCGTCGAGCAAGCATCGTCGAAACACGAAGAGCTGGTTAACCAGCACGAGATCGTACGCCGCGCTCGCACGACCGCCGAGGTCGTGCTGCGTGAGGCGCAGGAACGCTCCGACCGGATCCGCCGCGGAGCGGATGAGTACGCCACTGGGGTCCTCAGCGAGATGGAAGGCCGTCTCGCGGGTGCGATCGGAGCCGTTCGGAAAGGCCGCGAGGCACTCACGCGCACGACTGCCGCCGAAGCTGCTGCGTCAGCGCCGCTGGCCGACGCTGCCGCCGAAAACAAACGCGTCGCGTTCGACTTGCAGACGGCCGGCGAAGAGACGGCAGCACTGGAGTCCGTCAAGGCATGAACCGGGTGCCGGCATTCGTGCTCGGCTGCGCCGCGATTGCCGCGATGGCCGGTGCAAACGCCGGCCGGGCGATTGCCGGCGACAGCGGCGGGATCGCCGGCTATGTCGTGCGTACGTTCACCGGGCGGCCCGTGGCCGGCGAGCCGCTATTCTATTACCGCTGGCCGTACGTGGAGAACGCCACCGAGGTACGCGAATTGCGCACCGACGCCCACGGCTTTTTCAGCGACATTACGCTCGCACCCGGCCGGTACGTGATCGTAGCGTCCGAGACAAACTCGATTTCGGGCTGCACGATCGACGATGTTTTTGGAGGCGAAGTTTCGCACGTGCGGGTGACGCTCGAACGCGACGGCAAAAGCTGCGCCGGACCGCGAATCAACCCCGCGTTGGTTGACGCCGCCGCGACGGCGGACGTGTACCGGATCTAGACCGGCGGCGCCTGAACGTTGTGCGCGAAGGCTTCGAGCCGGGCGCGATCGATCGATTTAACGCGACCGCGATCCAGTTCGACGGCGCCGGAGTTCTTGAGTCGCAACAGCGCGCGAGCGGCCATGTCGCGAACGGTCCCGGCCGCAGCGGCGATCTGCGCCTGCGAGAGATGCTCGACGCCCGGCAGGCCGCGCGTCATTCCAACGGACGCTCGCGCGTAGCCCAAGAGAAACTTCGCGACGCGCTGCAAAACGTGTGCGAACGCGAGGTCGGCAATCGTGTCGATCGAACGGCGCCGCGCTTGCGACGACGCGATCAGAAAACCAAGTGCGAGTTCGGCGTCGTTTCTGGCAGCATGAATGACCGCTTCGCTCGGCAGGGTCACGATCGTGGCGTCGGTTAACGCTTCGGCGCGCGTGGTAGCGCCGCCGCCGTCGAAGGTTCCGCTCTCGTTGAGCGTGTCGTGCGTTAGCCGCTCGCCGATGGTGTGCGTCTTGCCATCCGGTGACAGCAGCGTGTAAATGACCTTGCCGGTTTTCACGATGCCCAGATACGGCCACATCTCGCCTTCGTCGAAGATCGTGTCGCCGGACTTGTAGCTGCGGTCGCTCATTTGACCGGCCAGCTCTTTGATCGTCGCGGCCTTGGCGGCGGTAAACTGCGAGACGTGCGCGAGCAGCGTTTCGCCGTCGGCGTTTTCGTCGATTCGCTCGAGGCGGACCGTCCAGCGGTTGCTCCCGAGGTTTCTCGCGTCCCACGAAAACTTTCCGGCACGGAGCTGCGTCATTTCGTTGCGCATCGCGCGGGGATCGGTTTCCTCGTTGATTTCAAGCGCCGTTCCGATTTGGAGCTTGTCGAAGGCTTCGAGAATCTGGTCGGTCTTTGACGCGGTCGAAAGGGACCGGGCGTCCAACGTGACGGCGGCTGGGCGGCTAATCGGCATACGCCGCGTTTAGGGATGGCCCGCCGATGCGCCTGCCGAAGCCGCGCGCCATGAGTACCCCAACGCAAGACAACGATATCGTCATCATCGCCGGCGCGCGCACGCCGTTCGGCAACTTCGGAGGCGCGCTCGCCGAGTTGACCGCCACCGATTTGGCCGTCGCCGCCGCGCGAGCGGCGATCGAGCGCAGTGGCGTTCCGGCCGAACGCATCGACGACGTCGTATTCGGCAACGTGATTCAGACCAGTTCCGACGCGATCTATTTGGCTCGCCACGCCGGTCTTCGAGCCGGCATCCCGGTCGGCGTTCCCGCTCTAACGCTGAATCGGTTGTGCGGCTCGGGTTTGCAGGCGATCGTGTCGGCTGCCCAGTCCCTCGCGCTGGGTTCGTCGACCTACGCGCTGGCCGGCGGCGCCGAAAATATGAGCCAGGCGCCCCACGTGGTGCGCGGTGCCCGCAAAGGTTTTGCGCTCGGCCGCGACGTCGCATTCGAAGACTCGCTGTGGACCGCGCTCACCGATTCGTACGGCAACATTCCCATGGCGATCACGGCCGAAAACCTTGCCAAGCAGTACGGAATTACGCGGGAAGAGTCCGACGAGTTTGCGTTGACCAGCCAAGGACGCGCCCTCGAAGCCCAAAGCGACGGTTATTTTTCCGAGGAAATCGTCCCCGTCGAAGTGCCCGGTCCGCGAGGCACCGTTACGGTGGTGGAGCGCGACGAAGGGCCGCGTTCGGGCTTGACCATGGAAAAGTTGGGCAAACTGCCGGCGCGGTTCGTCCGCGACGGCGTCGTGACGCCGGGTAACGCCAGCGGTATCACCGACGGAGCCGCGGCCGTCGTCCTCACGACCGCCGGGCAGGCCCGCAAAGACGGCATCGAGTGGATCGGCCGGCTGGCGGGCGCAGGTGTCGTCGGAGTTGACCCGTCGATCATGGGCATCGGTCCCGCCTTCTCGATTCCACGGGCACTGCAACGTGCGAACGTGGCTCTCAACGACGTGGCGGTTATCGAAATCAACGAAGCGTTCGCGCCGCAAGTCTTGGCGTGTCTGCGCGAGATGGGCATTCCCGGCGACGCGCGCTTGAATCCCCACGGCGGTGCGATCTCGCTCGGACATCCTTTGGGAGCCTCTGGGGCGCGTATCGCGTTGACGACGCTGCACGAACTGCGTCGCCGCGGCGGCGGTTACGGCGTGGCATCGGCCTGTATCGGCGGAGGACAAGGAATAGCAGCGGTCTTCGAGGTGGCGTGAAGCGCGCGTGGGACGTCCTCGCCATACTGGCGATCGGATTCGTGCTATGGAAGCTCTTCATCGTCCCGCGAACGTTTAGCGCGCCGGGTTCCGAGCCGGCACCGCACGCCGTATTTAGCCGCCTAAACGGCGAAACGTTCCAGGTAACGTCGCAGCGCGGCCGGGTCCTTTTTCTCGATTTTTTCGCAACGTGGTGCGGACCGTGCCGAGTCGAATTGCCGTTGGTGCGGGCTTGGGCAAAAGCCAATCCCGGGGTCACGGTCATTCCGGTCGATGTCGGCGAGCCACGCAGCGTCGCCCTCGACTTCGCGCAACGCAACGGCTTGTCGAATGTTGTTCTCGACCCGCACAGCGACGCACGCGGTATCTTTGCGGTCAAAGGCTTTCCGACGGTGGTCGTGGTCGATCCGGCGGGCGATATTCGCGCCAGGTGGGAGGGGTTGAATCCGGCGATCGGGCTCGCGATGAGCAACGCCGTCAAACAGTTAGGGCCGCGCTAGCGACCCTTCCACTGCGGTTTGCGCTTTGCGAGAAACGCACCGGTGCCTTCGGCGATGTCTTCGGTGTTCACCAGCAATCCGAACTCCAACGCTTCCAACGCTAACGCATCGTCGATCGATAGGTGCGCGCCGGCGTCGATCGCTCGCTTACACGCGGCGATGGCCAACGGAGCCTTCGACGCGATCGCCGTCGCGACGCGCCGCGCTTCGTCGGCCAGGGCGGCAGGCTCGACGACCCGCTGCACCAATCCGATGCGCAGCGCTTCGGCAGCATCGATCGTTTCGCCGGTGAGGCAGAGGTACATCGCCATGCCCTTACCGACGAGACGCGTCGTGCGTTGCGACCCGCCGTAGCCGGGAATCAGACCGAGATTCACTTCGGGTTGGCCGAATTTTGCGTTTGACGATGCGAGCATGATGTCGCATGCCATTGCCAATTCACATCCGCCGCCGAGCGCGTAACCGTTGACTGCCGCGATAACCGGCGTGCGCATTCGCTCGATGGCGCGCGTGAGCGCCTGTCCTTTGCGCGCTTGACCGGTACCTTCACCGGCGTTGGCCAGCGCGTTGAGTTCGCCGATATCTGCGCCTGCCGCGAAGGCTTTCCCGTCGCCGCCGGTGAGCACGATCGCGCGGATATCGTCGTCACGGTCGAGACGATCGAGCGCGTGCGCCAACTCCTCGAGCAGTTGCGAACGCAGCGCGTTGAGCACTTCGGGACGGTGTAACGTGATGATTGCGATCGGCGCTTCGATCGCAATGAGAATGTCGGCATACGTGCGCTCAGGCATAATCGTAGAACCCCGAACCGCTCTTTCGGCCTAAGCGCCCCGCGAGCACCATGCGCTTGAGCAACGGCGGCGCGGCCATCATCGGATCCTTGAATTCGTCGAACATGATTTCGGCGATGTAATACGTCGTATCCAATCCCACGAAGTCCAGCAGTTCGAGCGGCCCCATCGGATAACCGCAGCCGAGCTTCATGCCCTTGTCGATGTCTTCTTTCGAAGCCAGACCGTCTTCGAGCAGGCGGATGGCGTACAGCAGATACGGCACGAGCAAGCGGTTGACGACGAACCCGGGGGTGTCTTGCGCGAGAATCGGTTCTTTTCCGAGACGGTGCGAAAAATCGAACAGCGCGTCGATGGTTTCTTGCGACGTCGCGATGGTCTTGACGACTTCCACAAGTTTCATCAGCGGCACCGGGTTGAAGAAGTGCAGGCCCGCGATGCGATCGGGGCGTTTCGTTTTCGCCGCCAACTCGACGACGCACAAACTCGACGTATTGGTACAGACGATCGCGTGCGGCGCGAGCAAATCGTCCAACTGCCGGAAGAGCGTCGTCTTGATATCGACGTTTTCGACGATCGCTTCGATCACCAGGTCGCACGATTTCAGATCGGCGATATCGCCCGTCGTCGTGATACGAGCGGCGACCGCGTCGCGATCCTCTCGAGAAAGTTTACCCTTGTCTACAAAGCGGTCGAGCGACTTGGCGATGGCTGCCGAGCCGCGTTCCAGGGCTTGCGGCGAAACCTCTAGCAGGACGACGTCGAAGCCGGCGCTCGCACATGTTTGCGCGATGCCGTTACCCATCAGACCGGCGCCGCAGACGCCGACGGTGCGGATTTCGGACACGAAAAAGTTCCCTTCGAGGCAAGCGGCAAAGGCGCCGCAGTTTATGGTTTGATAAAGGCGCAGGTTCATTCGTTGCGTTGCGGGGAAGTCACCTTTGTCCTATACTGAGGACCAGCTTTTCTGGGATCGGAGAATCGGTGCGAATTGCCTATCACGAGGCGCTAGAAGGAACCCGGCTCGATGTCGTGCGCTTGGGCGCGCTGGTCGGCGACGCGATTCGTTTGGCCGTCGATGCCCTCAATAGCCGCGATGCCGCCGCCGGAGCGCGTGTCGTCGCAGGCGACGATATTATCGACGAGCTGCGCCGCCGCATCGAAGCCCATTGCATCGAATTGATCTGGCGCCAGCAGCCGGTAGCCGGCGAGTTGCGCGAGATCGCGGCGATGCTCGAGATCGCGACCGATCTCGAGCGCGTGGGCGATTATGGGGTCGACATCGCAAAAAATGCGATCAAACTTTCCGATCAAGCGATGCGTCCGCAACGGGTCGAGATCGACCGCATCGCCGGCGTCGCGCACGCGATGCTGGTTGAACGCGATGCGCGCATATACCGAGCGCAATGCGAAACTGGCGAGCGACGTCATCGACCGCGACGATCAAGTCGATAAGTTATATAAACGCAGTATCAAGCTGCTACAGGAAGAAATGCGAGCCGATCCCGACATCATTCGCCCGGGAACGCGTTATTTGTTCGTTCTGGCCGAACTCGAACGAGTCGGCGATCGCGCCGGCAACATCGCCTGGCACACGAAGGACATGATCGGGGCCGAGTGAACCCGCCGCTCCCGCGCAGCGAATTTGCCGTAACGGAACGGCTGGTATATCTCAATCATGCCGCCGTCGGCGTACTACCGGCGTCGGCGGTTGCCGCCGTCGATGCATTGACGCGGGCACACGCCACAAAGGGCGTGCTGGGAACGTATCCGTACGACGAAGACACTGCCCGCTATCGCGAGGTCGTCGCGAGCTTCATCGGAGCGCGTGCTTGCGAGATCGCATTCGTTGCTAGTACGAGCGCTGGAGCCGCCGTTCTGGCGCAATCGTTTGCGCTGAGCGAAGGCGACGAAATCCTGTTGACGGATGACGAGTTCCCGTCCAACGTGATACCGTGGCTGGCATTGCGCGATCGCGGCGTGTCCGTTCGGTTTCTGGCGGGCGGAAGCGAGCCGTTGACGCCCGACCGCTTGCGTCGTGAGATCTCCGCGAACACGAAGCTGGTCGCGGTATCGTGGGTCTCGTACGCCGACGGTTACCGGCGCGACATCGCATCGTTAGCCGAGGTCGCCCACGACGCGGGCGCGTTGTTCTGCGTTAACGCCATTCAGGGACTCGGCGCGTTGGCGATCGACGTCGATGCGACCGGCGTTGACGCGTTATTTGCTGGTGCGGGGAAGTGGCTACTGGGTTTGCACGGCGCAGGTCTGTTGTACGTTCGATCCGAGCTGCTGGCACGAATGCGTCCGGGCGTTCCCGGTTGGCGATCGCAGAGCGATATATGGGATTTTCACAACTACGATCAGGCATTTGCAGCGGACGCGCGCCGGCTCGAGACCGGTACGCCGAATTTGGCCGGTAATCTCGCCCTCGCCACTTCGATCGAGTTGCTGGCTCGTTGCGAGCCCGGGTCGATCGAGCGGTGGGTGTTAGATCTCACCGACCGTTTGTGCGATGGGCTGCGTCGGGTGGGTGCACGTCTCGCGACGCGCCGCGAGCCGGCGGTCAAATCCGGCATCGTTACGTTCGACGTTCCCGGTTTCGATAGTGTGGCGCTCGGCAGATCGCTGGCTCGCGAGGGAATCGTCACCACCTATCGCGACAGCGGAATTCGAATGTCGCCGCACGGCTATAACGTGCCCGGCGAAATCGACGCGGCGATCGAGGCGATCGGTACCGCGACCGCGGCCCTAAGGGTTCGCTAAGACTCCGCCGCGCGTTCTACCAATGTGCTCGATGTCATGACGGCGTCGGTCATGCCGTGAATCAAACGTTTGTCGGCCGGAGCGACCGTCGCTAGGATTCCACCCAACTCGACGGTCTGTTCGCCGGTCACGAAATAGTACGGGCACAGACGCGCACGCGCATCGAACGTTTTTATAACGTTATTTTCGCGGTCGAAGAATTGTTGGCGCAGGCGTTTGCTCTTGTGGAAACGTTGCAAGATGTACGGGGTCGTATCGTAGGACTCTAACGCCGAGTCGATCGTAGCGGCCCAGTCGTCCTTGGTGAGGTCGTTCGCAATTTTGACGCCGCGCGAACCCCATGCGAGCGGCGAGAATCCCGACGGCTTCACCACGTAGTCGCGGTCGCTTTTCCCAAGATCGGCTAAGCGGTGGAAATCCGAAACCGGCACGCCCCCCGCATTCAATCCGGCGATGACGCCCTGCGGCGGCAGAGGCCGCGGATCCATCACCCACGTCTGCGGAATCACTTCGAGTAGCCGCTCGAAGCGGTCTTTTCCGAGTTCGCCGCGCCATAGCACCGCCAGAGCGTGGTGGTGGAATAGTGCGAATGAAAGCTTCTCTTCCATGTACGCTTTGGGCGGCGGCGTCATTTTCACGCGGTTGTGCCGTGCGGCATACAACATGAGATCTTGCTTGGGAACGTTGAGCAAATCGAACATTTCGAAATTGCGGTACAGCGCGTCCAAGCGTTCTTCGCGGCCGTCTTCGAGCCGCACGAACAATCCATCCTCGGTGAAAAAGATCTCCGACGGCGTCCGCACCCAAGCGTCCGCCAAGTCGAGTCGCCGCAGCGCGTCGGCTAACCACGTCATCTCGGCCCGGTAGTCGCCGGACTCGTCCGAAACGACGATGCCGATCGTCGGCCGCTCGACCCCGGTCGTGGCGCGCATCATGGCTGCAAATCCGCGCGGAATGCCGTCGTTGCCGCCGATGCTCTCGACCCCGAGGCGACAATACGCCTCGGTCATGGCGCCGAGAAATCCCATACCGCCCGGTACGCTGTCGAGCTCGGTCGCCATGAACGTTCCATCGCCGGTCAGCATTAAATCGGGGCGAATCACACCCGGGATCTCTTGTTTAAAGCGATTTTGACGGGAGATTCTCACCACGCGCTCGGGTTTTCCGCGATCGAGATATTCTGCGACGAAGGCCGGGGCCGTTCCGCGAACGCTGCGGACGTAGATGGCGTTGAGTGCCCGGTAGAAGGCCAGCAGGTCTTCACCCAACCGAAGGATGTTGTCGAGCTGTTCGCGCGAGAGCCCAAAGGGCTCCGGACTGACGCGCCAGGGAATCCGGTCGGCTTCGTTCGTTACTCGGAAGAGGCCGGGAGGGATCGTATCGTAGAGGTACGAGGCGCGCTCTTCGGGGGTCAGGCCGGGTTTTAACGCGATACAGGACATGAAGAAATAGAAACTCCTAGCGACAGTGGTCGGGAATTTTGGAGCTGCAGAGGGCTATATACAGTCGCCGCATGGCTTCGTTTTTACAAATACCCGTCGAGCCGGAAGGTTGCACTTTGGGGCCGTGCTACTTGATGGTAATGCCCCCGGGCGTCAACAGGGCGCCCTCGATGCGTACCGCGCCGGCGGTGAACGCGAGCGTCAAGTGCAAGACGCCGGACAGTGCTAGGGGGCGTAGGTCTAAGCGATCCATGACGTGCGCCGTCGGCTCTCCGGCCACGAAGCGCAGGGTCGCACCGCGTGTAAACGATGCGCCGGGCGTACGGAACGTCTCGCTGACCGGCACCGCCAACTCGTCGGTTTCGGCCGAATATGGGCGGCCGGCGACGCAATAGGTGGCCGTGATGGTCGTGCCCTCAACGCGCAGCAACTCTTGCGTACAGTTCGCCGGTGCCGCCGGCACGGCGGTCGCGAGCGCGAGCACGATCGCTTCGATCACCCCGTTCGTATTCGGTGCCGCAAACGTCGCACCCGTCCAGACCAACCGGATGGACTGCGAGCGGGTTATAGTAGATGTATGTATTCGATCGACCTGATCGCGCTCGACCTCGATGGAACGCTCGTCGATTACGACGGTAACGTTTCGCCCGGGAATCGGCGGGCGGTTCGAGATGCCCTGAACGCCGGGATTCGCGTCGTGCTGGTTACCGGCCGCGGAGCCGATCTACCGGCGCGTCTGGTGCGCGAACTCGGGCTGAACGTTCCGTCGATCTGCGCGCACGGAGCCCTCACCAAAGACTTTTTATCGGGCCGCACGATCGGTCACATACCGGTGCCGCTCCAGCACGCGGTCGCGCTCCTCGAATATGCCGAGCGTCGCGGCTTCGATGCGGCCGTATATTCGGAAGAGCGCTTCCTGCGAGCGCACGGTGCGCCGCTGCACATGGACGATATGCGGCTTCCGCATTGGCACGCCGTCACGTCTCTGCGGGAAGCGGTCAGCACGCCGCCGACGTTCTTGCGTTTCTTCGGGAGCGAGGCGGTCGCCGAGATTCGCTCGACGTTCGCCCACTTGCCGTTGCACTTCAAACACGAAGTGTTCGGCGACCTGGAAGAGTGTGCCGTAACGAGCGCCGATGCCACCAAGGAAATCGCGCTCGCACGACTTTGTGCCGATTTGCAAATTCCGCGCGAACGCGTTCTCGCGATCGGCGATTCGCGCAACGACGTGCCGATGCTGCGTTGGGCCGGTATCGGTGTCGCCATGGGCAACGCGCTGCCGGAGATCCAGCGCGAAGTCGGCCGCGTCACCGGCAACTGCCGCGACGACGGAGCCGCCGAAGCGATCCGCCGCTACGCCGTCCGCGACGTTCCGAACGCGTTGAGCGCGTGATCGTTCGAGTGGTGGGGTTCGCGCGAGCGCGCGAGTTGCTCGGGGATCGCGGCCAAGTATCGGTGGACGACGGCGGCTCCATCGCCGATGCGTGGGAGCAACTCGTTGGCGCAATTCCGGAGCTGTCCGAGTTGAGCGCATCGGTACGTTTTGCGGTGGATGGCGCGTTGACCGGCGCCGAGTACGGTTTGCGCGACGGTCAAGAGCTCGCGATCTTACCGCCGGTCGGCGGCGGATGAGCATGACCCTCGAGAGTGCCGCAATCGATCCGCGCACCGTTGAGGACCGCGTGCGAGCGCCCGGTTTTGGCGGTATCGTGACGTTCGTGGGCGTCGTTCGCGACACCGGCGATGGCCGTGCCGTAGCGGCCTTGGAGTACGAAGCCTACGAATCGCTGGCGCTATCCGAGTTCGATGCGATCGCCGTCGAAGTTACGGCCCGGTTCGGCAACGTGCGTTTGGCCATCGCGCATCGCGTCGGACGTGTCGCAGCCGGCGAGGTTGCGGTCGCCGTTTGCGCCGCGTCGGCGCATCGAAAGGCCGCTTTTGCGGCCTGCGAATTCGCCATCGACGCCGTGAAAGCTCGAGCGGCTATTTGGAAACGTGAAGTGTATGCCGACGGACGCGCGGCCTGGAAGGCGAACGCGTAACGTGCCCGACGTCGAATTGCTGCGCGTTCCGGCTCCCGAAAACGGCGTTACGGTGTTGCGATACGAGCCGCGCCGGGCGCGCGGCGTGTCGATCGTCGCGGGGCACGGCTATTCGTCGAGCAAGCACAACCTCGATTTTCTGTGTGCGTTTCTCGCTAGCCACGGATTCGGTGTCTTCAGTTTAGATTTTCCCGGCCATAAGCTCGGCGCCAGCGGCGGCGTGTTGCGCGGAATCGACGATTGCATAGCGGCGATGTCGGCAGTCGTTCGGTTCGCCCGCGATCGTGGCGAAAACATCGTGTACGCGATGGGCCACAGCATGGGCGGCATGACCGCGTTGTTTACCACGGCGCTCGATTCCGAGATAACCGGATGCGTTGCAATCGCAACCGGTTTCGGCCGGCCCACATCGTTGAACGCGCTGCGGCAAGCCGGCGCGACCGACTTTCGCTCGAGCTACGTCAACGGCGTCACGCTGCAAGAGCTGGTTTCCGGCATCGATCGCACGTACGAACGGCTCCTGCCGAAAATCGCCGGGCGTCCGGTGCTCTATGTGGCGGCCGATCGGGACGCGATGGTCAGCCCGTCGAGCGTACGCGAACTCTTCGATCGAGCCCCCGAGCCGAAAACGTTGGAAACGATCGACAGCGATCATACCTACGCGGGAGAACGGTCGCGCGCCGTCGTGCTGCAGTGGTTGGACCGGCTGCATCCCCGGCCATGACGATCGACGCAGAGGCGGTTCGCCGATATAGCCGGCAACTGTTGGTGCCGGAGATCGGCATCGCGGGTCAAGAGCGCTTAATGGCATCCTCGGTGCTGACGGTCGGCGCCGGCGGATTAGGATCGCCGGCGCTGCAAGTACTGGCGGGTGCCGGAGTCGGACGCATCACGGTGATCGATCCCGATACCGTCGATGTGACCAATCTCCACCGGCAAACGATTTTCGCGACGGCCGACGTGGGTCGCCCGAAAGCATCGGCTGCGGCACAACGTCTTCGCGAACTCAACCCTCGAGTCAACGTGTGCGCGATCGACGAAGCGTTCGACGAGCGGAACGGACGCCGTCTCGTGCGCGACCACGATGTGGTGCTCGATTGCACCGATCGCTTCGCGGCTCGCTATGCAATAAACGACGCGTGCGTGCTCGAGGGCCGTCCGGACGTCTCGGCATCGATCTTTCGTTTCGAGGGAACGTTTCGGTGTTTGCAGGCGGTGGCCCGTGTTATCGATGTCTCTATCCGCAACCGCCGGCCGGAGCCGCCGGTGGATGCTCGGAGGCCGGTGTCGTCGGCTCCGTCGCAGCCATCCTCGGAGCGTGGCAGGCGAACGAAGCGTTAAAAATCCTTACTCGCGCGGGAGCGCCGCTGTACGGCCGGCTGCTCCTGTTCGACGGCGCCGCGGCCGGCGTACGCGAGCTCCATTTCGAGCGCGACCCGCAGTGCGCCATCTGCGGAGACGATCCGGCGATTCACGAACTCCGCATCGCCGGCGGCGGCGCACCCGACGTCGCCGAGGTGGAGGTGAGCGAGCTGGATGAAGCGTTACGTTCCGCGCTGCTGCTCGACATTCGCGAGCCGCACGAAGCCGTATTGGGAAGCATCGACGGCGCGATTGCCATTCCGTTCTCGCAGCTCGAGTCGAGGTTAGACGAGCTGGACATGCATCGAGGGTACGTCGTCGCGTGTCGAATCGGCGTGAAATCGCGATGGGCCGCGGAGCGATTGCAGGCCGCGGGGGCGCAACGGGTCGCGCATCTGCGCGGCGGTTTGCTGGCCTACGCCGCCGCGCGGCATGCGGAAGACCGTATCGTATGACCGAAAAGCCGTTTGGAACTTCGGGCGTTCGCGTGGCGACGATCGGGCAGGGAACGTGGAACGTTCCGCTCCGCGGCGCGGCCGCGAAGGAGGCGAAGCGCGCGCTGCGGCGCGGCGTCGAGCTGGGCATGGTCCACATCGACAGCGCCGAGATGTACGGCTGACGGCGGGGCCGAGCGGCTGGCCGGTGAGGCCATTCGCGAGCCTGCCGCGCGAGCGGCTGTTCGTGGTCTCCAAGGTGCTGCCGTCCAACGCCAGCTACGCCGGCACGATCGCGGCCGATGCGAACCTCGCTCGACGCTTGGGCACGGACTACCTCGATCTGCTACTTCTGCACTGGCGCGGCGGCGGACGCGCTGAGAGAGACGATGCGCGCGCTGGAGAGCTGCTCGACGACGGCAAAGATCCGCGCGCTGGGCGTGAGCAACTTCGAGGTCGCCGAACTCGAGGAGGCGCAGGCCGCGCTCGACCACGCGAAGATCGCGTGCAATCAGGTGCTCTACAACCTGGGCGAGCGCACGGTCGAGGACCACGAGCTGCCCGGTGCCGCGCGCACGACGTCGCGCTGGTCGCGTACACGCCGTTCGGGCGCGGCGACTGGACCGATGCGCGCGGCGCGAGCGTGCTCGACCGAGATCGGCGCGCGCGACACGAGCGTCGGCCGCCGCGCGGTGATCCTGGCCTTCCTGACCCGCGATCCGCTGGCGTTCACCATCCCAAAGCTTCGACCGTCGCGCACGTCGAGGAGAACGCCGCCGCCGGCGACGTGCGGCTGAGCGACGGACGAGATCGCCGCGGATCGACGCCGCCTTCCCGCGCAGGAAGCGCGTGGCGGTCTTCCAACGCTCTAGCGCGACGAACGCGGTCGCGGCTCAAGCGAGCGGTGAACGCGGCCGGGCTGCGGGCGGCGCGACGCGGTGCGGATCGCGAGCGCCGCGCCCGACGCGCGACGCGCGAGCGCATGCGCGCAGTCGATCGCGCGCGGCGACTTGGCGACGTGGTGCGTACGACGAGGCTACGCCGCGGCGGCGAGCGCGCCCGAAGCCGTTGCTGCCGGGCGCGCGCAGCGTGATCTGCGTCGCGGTCGCGTACGCGACCCCGCCGCCGCGCGAGCGGCGCCGGGCGCGGGCGCGTCTCGGCCTACGCCTGGTCGAGCCGACTACCACTCGCCGCATGCGTGCGCTGCTGGCAGCGATCGCGGCGCGCGTCGACGGCTGGCCGGCGCGCCGTGCACGCGCGCCGCCTGCGACACCGCGCCGCTGGCCGAGCGCGCGTTCGCCGCCGCGGCGGGCCTGGGCTGGATCGGCAAGCACACCGGCTTGATCGCCAAGGGCTGGGCTCGGCGGTGTTCTTGGGCGAGAGTCGTCATCACGCTGGAGCTGGAGCCCGACGCGCCGCTGCGCACCTCGTGCGGGGCGTGCGCGCGCTGCGTCGACGGTCTGCCCGACCGGCGCGCTGCGCGGCGACCGCACGATGGACGCCACGCGCTGCATCAGCGACCTGACGCAGCGCCGCGACGCGATCCCGCGCGCGCTGCGCCCGCTGGTCGGGCAGCTGGGTCTGGGGCTGCGACGTGTGCAACGAAGTCTGCCCGCCCACCCGGCGGGCCGGCGCGCGCGGCGAAGCGGCCGCGCTGCCGCTCGACCGAGCAGACCGCCGCGCCGTCGACTTGCTGCGCGCTGCTGCGACTGCGCGGCGGCGAGTTCAAGCGCCGGTACCGGGCGAGCGCGCATGGGCTGGCGCGGCGCGGCCGTGTTGCGCCGCAACGCCGCGGTGGCGCTGGGCAACGAGCTCGACCGGGCGAGCCGTTCCGGCGCTCGCCGAGCGCTGAGCGGCGATCCGAGCCGCTGGTGCGCGCGACACGCCGCCTGGGCGCTGGGCCGGATCGGGGCGCCGGCGGGGATGGACGCGTTACGCAGGCGCCTGCCCAGTAGAAACGGATGCGAACGTATGTGAGGAGATCGCCGCCGCGTTGCGGGCCGGCGGGCCGCCATCCGTAAGGAGGCCTCTTGAAGATACGCGTTCGTTGCTTTTCTCGCTGCCGCCGCGCTGCTCGCCGTCGCCGCTCTCCGTCACCCGCCGGCGCGGAGTCGCCCGGCGATCTGATACGCGCGCATGCGGCGCGTGAATCCGAGCCTCAAGTCGTACCAGGCCGAGCGTGACCGTCGCGATCGAGACGCACGGTTTCCGTACATCAGCCCGCCCTGCAGGGCAAGGCCTATACAAGCAGCCCGAAAAGACAGCGGTAGTTCGCAGCGGCGTCCCGGCGCTGGCCGGACAGCTCGAGAAGGTCGTACGCGCAGATCGAGCCGCCCGCCGAGTGGCCCAAGCTCTACGATGTCAGGCCGATCGGACGACGGAACGACCACAACGTACCAGCTTAAAGCCGCGCAAGAAGAACGTCGACCACATCGACGCAAGTGCTGACGACGCGACCGCGACCGTCAACGGCATGACTGGATTACTACAAGGACAAGGGCGGTACGGTCGCGTTCACCAGCCCTACACGAGATCGGCGGCAACTACGTCGTCAAGCCGCAGACCGGCAAGGTCGACATCCCGCACTACAACGCCGACGTCACTCACGTTCGAACTACAAGATCAACGTCGCTCGACAACGATCCAAGCCCGCAGATCAGCCGCCGGAACCTTTCTCGCGGGGAATGACCACGTGATCGATCTGATCGCGAGCCGAGCCGCTGGTGGACGGATTTCAAGCCGCCCGATCATGTACCTGCGCGTCTCGGTCACCGAAAGCTGCAACCTGCGCTGCGTCTACTGCATGCCCGAAGCCGGGCTGCCATGGATCGCCAAGCGACCGACATCCTCAGCTACGAGGAGATCGCCGAGATCGTGCGCGCCGCGGCCCAGCGTCCGGCGTTCGAGCATCCGGCTGACCGGCGGCGAGCCGCTGATCCGTCGCAAACTGCGACCGGCTCGTCGCGATGATCGCCGCGATTCCCGGGATCGACGAAGTCGCGCTATCGACCAACGGTTTGCTGTTGGCGGAGCAGGCGCGCCGCGTTGCGCGCTGCGGGCTCTCACGCGCCAACGTGTCGCTCGACACGCTGCGCGAGGACCGGTTCGACCGCATCGCTCGCCGGCCCGGGCTGGACCGCGTGCTGGCCGGCATCGACGCCGCTCTCGTCGCGGCGTCGGCCGTCAAGATCAACTGCGTCTGATGCGCGGACAGAACGACGACGAAATCGAGGCGTTCGCCGAGCTGACCCGATCGATCGCGAGGTCGCGGTACGCTTCATCGAAGTCATGCCGGTGACCGAAAACGTGGAACTGCAGCGCGACGCCTAGGATCTCGTCGCACGAGGTGCTGGAGCGGATCGGCGACCGTGGGCGCGCTGCGCGCCGTGCACAACCCGCACGGCAACGGCCCGGCGCGGAACTTTGCCTTCTCCGGCGCGGCCGGCGCGGTCGGCGTCATCTCGCCATCGTCGCACGACTACTGCGAACGCTGCAACCGCGTCCGCCTCTCGGCCGACGGCCGGCTCAAGCTCTGCCTGTTCGGCGACTCCGCATCGATCTGCGCGGTCCGCTGCGCCGCGGGGCGACGCTCGAGGAATTGGCCGGATTGTTGCGTGCCGGCATGCTCATCAAACCCGAACGCCATCACTTGCGTGCGGGAGAGGCGCTTGCCACCCTACGAGCTTTCTCAGAAATCGGCGGCTGAAGGCATGTCACGGCCGGGCTTCTCCATACGTTTCACCCGCGGAGGAGCCGCGATGAACGAGGCTGGTTCGTGGACTGCTGCAGGCGATGCCGCTGAGGCGCGCGTCGAATCCATGGTGCGCGACTACCAAGTCAAGCTGGCTCGATACCTTCGGAGAATGACCGGGGATGCCGAGGCGGCGCTGGATCTGACGCAGGACGTCTTCTTGTCGGCCTATCGCATGTTGAAGGCCGACCCGACACGCGAACTGACCGGCGGATGGCTCTATCGTGCGGCGACCAACGGCGCGATCTCGTTTTTGCGGCGTCGCAAAATTCTGCGCATGCTGCCGCTCGACCGCGAAGCCGAGCGAGCGGCGTGGCGAATCGACGAGAGCGGCGCGGATTCGTTGGATCTCCAATCTGCCCTCAAGCGGCTCCCACCCGAGCAAGCCGCTGCGGTGCTTTTGACCAGTTATGCCGGGTATTCTTCACAGGAGGCAGCCGCGATGCTCGACAGTACTCCCGAGGCCGTACGCCAGCGGGTTTGCCGGGCGATGCGCACGCTGCGTTCGGTGATGGCGGAGAACGCACAATCGTGAGCGTCGTAACGTGCCGGGATGCGGAAATCGCCGCTGGTGCCATCGCCCTCGATGAGGCGACGACGGCCGAGCGCGACAGCTATCGTCTGCACCTCTCACAGTGCTCGACGTGCGTCGAGGCGTTCGGTGGCGAGCGCGAGATCGAGCGCATCGCCGGGCTGGTGGCCCGCGCGCGCGATGCAGAAACCTGGCAGCCGGCGATAGCCCCGCTGCGCTCGCCGCGACGGAAATTTGGCGGGCTCGCTTGGGGGTTTGGGGCTGCAGCGGTCGCGGCGGTGGCGGCTGCGGTCGTCGCGCTCCCGCATGCCGGTTCGGCCGGAGCATCCGGCACGCCGATCGCCGTCGTCCCGCAACCGCCGCTGCATTCCCAGGTCGGATTCGTCGCGCATCCCGTGAAGGGTGCTGCGGTCCAACCGCATGCCGCGCCCATTCCGGAAAAGGCGCACTCATTGATCGTCGTGCACAACGTCGTCAAACTCGCCGCGCCTGCACCTGCAACTCGTCATGCCTCAGTACGGGCCGTTGCAGCGGTCCGGCATCCGCAACCGCCCGCGCCGCAATCACCGACCTCGTCTGACGAACGCACCGTCGCCGACACCGGCACGACGAACGTTCCGCCCCAAAGCCAACGTGCCGAGTCGCTCGCAATGCTGCCGTCGGTGGTTCGCGACGTCGCTCCGGTCGGCGGCGATCATGCCATCGTGCCGCGGCCGGCCCGGATCGCCTATTACGAGAACGCCGAGGGAACCACGGCGGTAGACGTCTCGGTCGACGATCGCGGAACCCCCGTCAAATGCACGGTGACGAAACCTTCCGGTTTTCTCGTGCTGGACGATTCCGTTTGCGCCGCGGCCATGCACGTGCGGTACGTTCCGCGGACCGTCAACGGACGAGCCGTGCCGGGCGTCTACCGCGACGCGTTTATCTTTCAGGCCGGCGAAGACGGACAGTCTCCACCCTAGACGCATCGGTCAGGAGAACGGCGAAACCTAACCGAACCGCGTTTTGATGAGCGGCACACCGTTCATCTATCTTTTTTCGCACGATCTGCGACTCGACGATCACGCCGGTCTCGCTGCCGCCGCGCAGCATGGGCCTATCTTCCCGGTGCTCTCGATCGAACCGGAGCTCTCGAAGCGCCTGCAGAATTCGCCGCGGCGCGCGGCTTTTTTTTGTGGGGCCGTGCGTTCGCTGGATGCCGACTTGCGCGCGTTCGGCAGCCGCCTCACGATTTGTCGGGGTGGCACGGCCGGGCGTGGGCTGCTGGACATCGCAAAAAGCATCGGGGCCGGCGGGATCGCTTGGAGCGCAGGCCCGGTCGAGACCGACGAACGGCTACAATCGCGAATCGAAGAAGCGGGTTTACGCGCGGTGCTCGTACACGACGCGCCGGCCGTCGCACCGGAAGAAACCGCCGCGCATCACACCGGGGGTGGCGACGGCTATCGTTCCTTCGGGCCATATTTTCAAGTGTGGAGCGACGTGCCGATCGTCTCGTACGAGCATCCGCTGCTCATGCGTTTCGCGGAAGCGCCGGATGCCGGCGAGCCGCTGCCGCAACCTTCGGAGTTTGGATCGAACGAGCCGGAACAGCAAGCGGGAGCCGCGCGAGCGCGCGCTTCGTTCGATGCGTTTTGCTCCGGTCCGATCGGCGACTACGAAGCGGCGTCGCACAATGCGTGGATGACGCAGACGTCGCACCTGTCGGCCGATCTTTCCTTCGGTACGATCGCCGCCCGAACGATCGCGCTCGAGATTCGATCGCAACTCGACGATCCGGGGCTGCATGCGTCGGCGCGCTCGGGACGACGCGCGTTTCTGCGCTCCATCGCTCGGCGCGACTTTTTTTTACAACTCGCGCACTTCTATCCGCAGAGCCGCTCGGTCGCGTTGCGCGACCGCATGCGCGGGTTTCCGTTCGCGAGGTCCGGAGCTCCACTATCGCGATGGTCAACGGGCGAAACCGGTTTCCCATTGGTCGATGCAGGCATTCGTCAACTGCGCTCGACCGGCTGGATGCATCCCCTGGTACGCGCGGTCGCCGCCTCGTTTTTATGCTTCGATCTCGGGATACATTGGGAGGCTGGAATGACCGAGTGGGATCGTCAACTGGTCGAAGACGATCCCGTGCTTGCCGCAGGCAACTGGCAGTGGATCGCCGCCTCGGGCGCCGACATGGCGCAATATCCGCGTATTTATAATCCGGAGCGAGCGCGCCGCCGAAGCGATCCGGAAGGCCGTTACGTTCGCGAGTGGATTCCGGAACTCGCGCATGCCTCTGCCGAACTGCTGTCCCAGCGTTCCGGCACCTCGCCGCAGCTAACGCTCGACCTCAGCGCCGCAGGGGCGTATCCCGAGCCGATGCTCGATCACGCTACCGCGGCGCGTGTGTTTTTACGTCGCTACCGCGACTTCGCGCGATAGTCGAGCGCGTTAGGTTGGTTCGGTCGCCAGACGTTCGTCGATCCAGTCGCCGATGATCGGGACGCGGATTTCATCTCCGTTCCACGCCTTGATTCCGTAATAGACGCTCGCCACTAAGAAGAGCGGAATCAGCAGCGGGATCAGGATCGAGGCTGAAAACCCTAAGAACGGCACGTTTGCGAGCAACTCCAGCATTCCGTACAGTCCGGCGAAGCCGACGTTTAAGCCGAGCGCTTGAAACCCAGCGGAACGAAGCCGGCGAGACTGTTTGCGATCGAAAACCGAGAGCAGTGCCAGGGGCCACAGCGGATATCCTAAAGCGACGAGCGCTCGAGACTCCGCCCGGTCGGAAATGGTCGCAACCTCGGCTTTCGTCACGACCGTCGGCTGGGACGGCTGTTGCTGCGAGTAGGCTTGTGCGTGCGGCGGCACGGCGCCCGCGATGCGCTGGCGCGACGAGGCCGCGGCGTCAACTTTTGCCGCCAAACGGCAACTCGGGCAGGCCCCGTTGAAGTCGCGGCAGGTGGCGCAAATCGGTTTTCCGCAGCCCGAACACGAGCTTGCCGACGGTACGTTCGAGTGAAAATAGCAGTCCATGACGGTGGCGGTTTCTCCCAATGGTCGTTTGAAGTAGGTACCGGCATGCGTGTCGGGAGGTTTCAGTTCTCAACGGCGGCAAGTCCGAGACGCCGATGAACCGGCGAGCAATCCTCATACGCCTGGCCAAAGAAGCCCGGCCGTACTATCCGCGCATCGCGGTGGCCACACTACTCGGTGCGTTGGCCGGTGTGCTGACGACCGTCCCTCCTGCCGCGTTCAGAATTATCATCAACGACGTGTTGGCACCGCCGCACGGCCACCCGGCTAATTTACAAGCCCTGTACGGCGCTCTTGCCGTGACCTGCGCCGCCCTCATGCTCTCGAATCTGGCGATCTACTTTCAGACCTACATAACCGCGTGGAGCGGGCAGCACTTGATCGCTCGCATCCGCATCCGGCTATTCGAACGGATTTTGAATCTGCCGTTGGACGCGTTCGACCGTTGGCGCCCCGGCGAACTGATGTCGCGCTTCAGCACCGATTTGCAGTTGATGACGGATGCGGTCAGCGTATCCGTTCCGCAGTTGGTCGTCGCGCTCGTAACGTTCGTGTCGTCGTTCGCGGTGATGATCTATCTGGATTGGCTGCTCACGCTGTCGTTGATCGTCGTCGCCCCGGTCGTCAGTTTTGCGGTTTCGAAATTTCAACGGTTGATCACCGTAAGCACCCACCGCGCGCAGCAGCGTATCGCCGATCTGTCGGCCAATTTGGCCGAAATACTGCAAGGGCAGCGCGTCGTCAAGGCCTTTAACCGCGAGGCGCACGAAGTCGGCCGGTTCGAAACGCGCAACGAAGACTTCTTCGGCGCGTATATGAAACTCACGCAGTTCATCCAAACCCAGCCGGTCGTCGTTTCGACGATCATGGTGGCCGCGGTCGTATTCATCATGTGGATGTCCGTGAACGAAGTCTTGCGCGGCAGGTTAGATACCGGCACCGTCTTCATGTATTGGGCGTTGCTGGTCAACTTAATGAACCCGATGAATCGCGTCGCTGCGTTCTTCGGCGATATCAGCAAGGCCGTCGTCGGAGCCGGCCGCGTGTTCGAACTGCTGGATCTTCCGGTCGAAACGCGCGATACCGACGAAAATCTGCCGTTACCGGCCGTACTCGGAAAAATCGAATTCCGCGACGTTTCGTTTTCGTACGCTCCCAACGAGCCGCCCGCGCTGTCCGACGTCAACGTGACGATCCAAGCCGGCGAGATCGTCGCGTTGGTCGGTCCGTCGGGTGCCGGTAAGACGACGCTGGCGAATCTCGTCCCGCGCTTTTACCGGCCGCAAAAGGGGCAAGTCCGGATCGACGGTATCGATATTGCAACCGTCGGGCTTCCCGATCTGCGGCGAACGATGGCGATCGTTCCGCAAGACCCGCAACTGTTGCGCGGATCGATCGTCGACAATATTCGGTACGGACGGTTGGATGCGACCGATGAAGAAGTTCGCGCCGCGGCGCGCGATGCCAACGTCAACGACTTCGTGTCGGCGTTGCCGGACGGGTACGCAACGGAAGTGGGCGAACGCGGCGTGCGCTTGTCCGGAGGAGAACGTCAGCGAATTGCGATCGCCCGCGCCATCTTACGCGATCCGCGAATTTTGATTCTGGACGAGGCGACCAGCGCGTTGGACAGTCATTCTGAAACGCTCATCGAAGAGGCGCTGGACCGGCTGCTTCCCGGGCGCACCACGCTGATCATCGCGCACCGGTTGTCGACGATTCGGCGGGCAAATACGGTTCTGTATATCGAAAGCGGACGGGTGGTCGAGTTCGGCACGCATGCGGAGCTGATCGCGCGCGGAGGCGCCTACGCAAGGTTGCACGCCGCCCAGTTCGCGACCCGATAAGGCCGCTGCGTTACGTTACGGGCGGCTTACGGGGGCGAGCGATGGCGTCGTACACCTCGGAACGGTGGACCGCGATGTGACGCGGCGCGTCGATGGCGAGTCTCACCTGATCGTGCTCGACCGCGACGACCGTGACGCGAATGCTGTCGTCGATCACGACGGATTCGCCCACCTTTCGGGTCAAAGCCAGCATTAGGAGCCCCCTTTTCGGCAACGGTGACTTAAGTCGCGTTAATGTAGACGGCCCCGACTTCCTCGCACCGCTACGCTCCGGAATCGGTAGGAAAGTCGCGCGCGCGAGTCGATACTAGAGCTGATGCCAACGGCGACCGATTCCGATCTCGACGCGCTCGAGTCGCGTACGATCTATGTCCTGCGCGAAGCTTTTTCGACGGTTTCGCCCATCGCAATGTTGTGGTCGATCGGCAAAGATTCGACCGCATTGCTGTGGATGGTTCGTAAAGCGTTTTTAGGAGACGTTCCTTTCCCGATGGTGCTGCTCGACACGGGGATGGAGTTCCCGGAAGTGTACGAGTTCCGCGACCAAATCGTCCGCGATTGGCGCCTTCCGGTGATAAACGAACTGTGCCCTCCCGAAAATACCGTCGATCCAACGCTTCCGCCGGCAGCACGTCACGCCGCACGTAAGAGTGCCGGGCTCAAGTCGTTGCTCGCGCGGGAAGGCTATCGCGGCATCATCCTCGGCATTCGTCGCGACGAGCAAGCCATTCGGGCGAAAGAACGCATCTTTAGCCCGCGTAATGCGGACGGATCCTGGGATCCGCGTTCGCAGCCTCCGGAGTTGTGGGATTACTATCCCTACGAAGTTCCGGACGGCGCGCACGTGCGCATCCATCCGCTGTTGCATTGGACCGAACTCGACATTTGGCGCTACACGCAACGGGAGAACATTCCGTACGTTCCGCTCTACCTCGCGGTGGACGGCAAGCGCTATCGCTCGCTGGGCGAGAGCAACATCACCGTGCCCATCGAGAGCACGGCCAATACGCTCGATCAGATCATTACCGAACTGGAGTTAACGCGCGAGCCCGAACGTGCCGGCCGCACGATGGATAACGAAAGCGAAGATGCTTTCGAACGACTTCGCACGACGGGATACATGTGAGACAAGTAAGGATCGTTATGGTCGGCGACGTCAACGCTGGAAAGTCAACGATTTTGGGGCGCATGCTGGTCGATGTGGGCCAAGTCACGCCGCAGAAGCTAGCCGAACTCGAGAGCCAGAGCACGCGGCGCGGCGTGCCGATCGAGTATTCGTTTCTCTTGGATGCGTTTCAACTCGAACGCGATCAAGCAATAACGCTCGACATTTCGCGCATTTGGCTGCGGATGCCCGAACGCGACTACGTGTTCGTCGACGCCCCCGGCCATCGCGAGCTGATCCGCAACCTTTTGACGGGCGCGTCCGAGGTCGATGCGGCCATTCTGGTCGTTGCCGAAGACGAAGGCATCACGTTGCAAACGCGTCGCCAGGCGCTGTTTTTGCAGTGGTTCGGCTTCAAAGAAGTATTGGTCGCGATCAATAAGCTCGATCTCGCGAAGGACGCCGAAACTGCTTTCGCGCGCCGCAAAGGCGAAGTCCGCGACTTTCTCGAGCAGCTGAACATCACGCCGATCGACATCATTCCGATCGCGGCACGTGAAGGCGACAACGTCGCCATCCGCAGCACGCGTTGGAGCTGGTGGAAGGGCGGCACGTTGCTGGAATCGCTCGAGCGCTTGCGTCCGTACACGCCGCCGGCCGGTGGCCCGCTGCGCATGATCGTGCAAGACGTCTACCGTCGCGGTGCCAACCGTATCATTGCCGGGCGGGTCGATTCGGGCGTACTGCGCGTCAACGAGCGGGTCGTGTTCTGGCCGCTGGCCACCGACGCGATCATCACTGCTATCCACCGCTGGCCCAACGATGTCAACGAAGCGAAGGCGGGCGACGCGGTCGCAATCTCGCTCGACGAACGCATTTTTGTCAACCGTGGCGCGGTCGCGAGTTATCCCGGCGACGGCCCGTCGCTCGGCCACGCCATGCAGGCGACCGTCGTGTGGCTGGGAGACGGCGCGCAAGCCGGCGATGCGTTCCGCATCCGCCTCGGTACGCGTGAAGTGTCGGTAACGCTGCAGCACATCGACGAAATTATCGACCCCGACACGCTTTTAGGCAAGCCCGGCGATCGCGTCGAAAAAAGCGACGTCGCCGTCGTAACGCTTTCGTCCCGCGAGTTGATCGCTGCCGACGACGAACTCGAAGACACATCGATCGGACGCTTCGTGCTGATGCACGGAACGAACGTGGTTGCCGGTGGGCGCGTACGCTCGGTTATCGGTCGGCCCCGCTCGGAAGGCGCTACCGACGTCATCGCGCAGCTGTCGTCCGTTACGGGCGGCGAGCGCATTAGCCGCAACGGACACGCCGGAGCGGTGTTCTGGCTAACCGGCCTGCCGAGTGCCGGCAAATCGACCGTCGCTATGGCCGTGCAGCGGATGCTGTTCGACCGTGGACGCCACGTCTATGTGCTCGACGGCGACACCCTCCGTACGACGCTGAACGTCAACTTGGGATTCTCGGAAGAAGACCGCAGCGAAAACGTACGGCGTACCGCCGCCGTGGCCGCCACGCTGGCGGACGCCGGCATGGTCGTCGTATGCGCCCTCATTTCGCCGTTTGCCGCCGACCGCGACCGCGCCCGCGCGGCCTACCCAGGGCGGTTCTTCGAGGTCTATATCCAGTGCGATCTGGAAACCGCGGAGCTTCGCGACGTGAAAGGTCACTATCGCCGGGCACGGACGGGCGAAATTCCACGATTCACCGGCGTTTCGTCGCCGTACGAGCCGCCGTCGAACCCCGACCTCATTCTGGATACGACCAAACACTCGATCTCCGAGTCGGCCGGTCACCTGCTGGAATATATCGAGGAAATCACCCACAATAACTAGCCCGCCGGCCGGGCGGATGGACCCGCTCGGCTCGGCCGTGGTATAATCTCGCGGCCGCCACGAGGCGGTTTGCCAACTTCGCCCGGCACGGACGCCGGGCGTTTTATGGCTCCGACCGCGTTCGCAGCCATGGACGGCACGCGAGCGGGAGCCAGAGAGAGGAACCGTTCATGTCGGTCGTTACCATGCGAGAATTGCTGGAAGCGGGCGTTCACTTCGGGCATCAGACCCGTCGTTGGAACCCCAAGATGAAGCCGTACATCTTCCAAGAGCGCAACGGCATCTACATTATCGATCTCGCCCTCACCGTGCAGAAACTGCGAGAGACCGTCGAGGTCGTCAAGCAGCTGTCTCGCGAGGGCAAAGTTATTCTTTTCGTCGGAACCAAGAAACAGGCGCAAGACGTCGTTCGCGACGAGGCCGAGCGCGCCGGAACGTTTTTCATCAACCAGCGTTGGCTGGGCGGAACGCTGACCAACTTCTCGACGATCCAGCGGCGCATCGCGCGGCTACGCGAGCTCGAGAATATGAAGGCGCAGGGCGATTTCGATCGTCTTCCCAAAAAAGAAGTCGCTCGGCTGCAAGACGAGATGAACAAACTCGAGCGCTTCCTCGGCGGCATCAAGGACATGCACCGTTTGCCGGACGCAATCTTCATCGTCGATCCGAAGAAAGAGCGCATCGCAGTCTTAGAGGCTCGTAAGCTCGGGATTCCGATCATTGCGGTCATCGATACCAACTGCGATCCCGACGAAATCGACTACGCGATCCCCGGCAATGACGACGCGATCCGCGCGGTCCGTTTGATGGTCGGAAAGATTGCAGACGCGATCATCGAGGGCCGGACCGAGAGCGAGAGCTCCTATGACGAAAGCGCATATCCCGCTTCGGCGGAATATGGCGGAACGACCGAAGCGGTCGAAGACGGCACCGCTGCCGTCGTTTAATTACCAGACGAACTGATACCGGAGAGAAAACGTGTCGAGCGCGATGACCTACCAACCGAAAGCCGACGAAATCAAGGCGCTTCGTGAAGAAACGAGCGCGCCCATGATGGACTGCCGTAAAGCCCTCGCCGAAGCACAGGGCGATATGGAGAAAGCCAAAGCGTTGCTGGTCGAGCGCGGCGGGGCGCAGGCTGCCAAAAAAGCCGAGCGGGTCGCCAACGAAGGAATCGTCGCGAGCTACATTCACGCCGGCGGCAAGATCGGCGTCCTCGTGGAAGTGAATAGCGAAACCGACTTCGTCGCACGCAATCCGAAGTTCGGCGATCTCGCACGCGACATCGCGATGCACGTCGCGGCGATGTCGCCCGAATACCTCGATCGTCAGAGCGTGCCGTCCGACGTCGTCGATCGACTGCGCGTCGAGTTCCGGGCTTCGGTTCCCCCGAACAAACCGGCCGATGTCGCCGAGAAAATCGTCGAGGGTAAGCTGAATAAATGGTTTGAGGAGCATTGCTTGCTCGATCAAGCCTTCGTCAAAGACGATTCCTTAAGCGTGGGCGAGCTCGTTCACGCTGCCGTCGGCGCACTAGGTGAGAAAATCAGCGTACGCCGGTTCACGAAGTACGCGTTAGGGAATTAGCATCCGTGCCGCCCGAAACGCCCCGTTTCTCACGCGTCCTGCTGAAGATTTCCGGCGAAGCGTTCTCGGGCGAAGAGACCGGCGTCAACGTCGAGATGACGCGCGCGATTGCGGCGCAGATCGGCGAAGTGAGTCGCTGTGGCGTATCGATCGCAGTCGTGGTCGGCGGCGGTAACATCTGGCGCGGTAAGGTTCACGAACGGGCGGGAGTGGACCGCGCGACCGCCGACTACATGGGTATGCTTGCGACCGTGATCAACGCGCTGGCTTTGCAGGACGCGCTCGAACGCCTCGAAGTGCCGTCGCGGGTCCAGACGGCCATCGCGATGCATCAGATCGCCGAGCCCTATATCCGGCGGCGGGCCATCCGGCATCTCGAGAAGGGCCGGGTCGTGATCTTTGCAGCGGGCACCGGTAATCCGTACTTCACGACCGATACGACCGCAGCCTTACGGGCCGTGGAAGTGGGCGCCGATGCGATTCTCAAGGCCACCAAGGTCGACGGCATCTACTCGGCCGATCCGAAAAAGTATCCCGACGCAACGCGCTTCGAACGCCTGGAGTACATGGAAGTACTGCAGCGGGGTCTGGAAGTGATGGATTCGACCGCCATGGCGTTGTGCATGGACAACGCCTTGCCGATCGTCGTCTTCGATATGGCGGGTCCGGATAATATTCGCCGCGTCATTTGGGGCGAGCAAATCGGCACGTACGTTGGTGGACCGCTGCAGCCTGCGGGCGCGGGGAGCAGATAAGGATGAGCGACGCGTTCTTCAAAGACGTCGAGAGTCGCATGGGCAAGTGCGGCGACGCGACGCAAGCCGACTTTGCGACGATTCGTACCGGCCGGGCCACACCCGCGCTGCTGGATCGTTTGCTCGTGGAGGCCTACGGCCAGCCGGTTCCGCTCAATCAGGTGGCCGGAATCAATGCGCCGGACGCCCGGACGCTCACCATCAGTGCCTGGGACAAAGGCGTCGTACCGGAGATTAGAAAAGCGATCGAAAAGAGCGACATCGGGCTGACCCCAAATATCGATGGCACGACGATTCGCTTGATCGTTCCGCCGCTGACCGAAGATCGCCGCAAAGAGCTCGTCAAGGTCGTCAAGAAGAAGGCCGAGGATGGCCGCGTGGCGGTCCGCAACGTGCGGCACAAGGCACACGACGACATTAAGGTGCAGCTCAAAGCGGGCGACATCACCGAAGACGACTCGAAGCGCATGCAAGATACGCTGCAGAAGCTGACCGACCGCTACGTGAAGGAAATCGACGGTCTCGCTGCCGCCAAAGAAAAAGAAATAATGGAAGTGTGAACGAGCTCGTGCTGCTCCCTGAGGTCGACGCTCGACGCGCCCTCGACGCCCGCCGCTTGCGGGTATCGTTGCTGGCGCCGTTCGGCCACTGGCTCGGGCGCGGGACGCTGCGCGTTCTGCGCGTGATTTCCAGCGACGATGGAACGGAGCTCACCCTCGGGTACGAGTCGTACGAACGCGCCGACGAACTCTTCGACGACGAGCGAGCCGCCGAATGATCGAACCCGCTTCTGCCGTCGAGCTACGGCCGGCCGCCGTTCCGCGGCACGTCGCGATCATTATGGACGGTAACCGGCGGTGGGCTAAGATGCGGCGGCTGCCGGCAATCGAAGGGCATCGCCGCGGGATCGTAGCGCTCCGTCGAACCACCCGGGCCGCCAGCGACGCCGGTGTCGAGGTGTTGACGGTTTATGGATTTTCCACCGAAAACTGGAACCGCGACACGCGTGAGATCTCCCTGTTGTTCGACCTGTGCGTGTATTTCGCGCGCAGCGAAGTCGATGAGTTACGGCGCAACAACGTACGCGTTCGCGTGATCGGTGATTGGGAGTCGCTGCCTCCGCGTCCGCGCGCCGCACTACACGACTTGCAGGCGTCGACGGCTCACAACGACGGATTGCTGCTCAACCTCGCCGTCAACTATAGTTCCCGTGCAGAGCTCGAACGTGCCATTCGCGCAATTGCCATCGACGTCGTCGCGGGGCGCATCGCTCCGGACGCTGTGGACGATCAGTTGATACAGCGCTACCTCTACACCGCCGGACTCCCCGAACTCGACTTGTTGATCCGGCCGGGCGGCGAGCGGCGGCTTTCGAACTTTTTACTGTATCAGGCTGCCTACGCCGAACTCGTGCTGAGCGATGTCTTTTGGCCCGACTTTTCCGGCGACGATCTCATGCACGCGTTGGGTGAATACGGACAGCGCGAGCGCCGTTTCGGAGGAGCGTGACCCTCCGCCGCGTCGTTGTCGGATTCGTGGTGGCGGTCATTGGATTCGGTTGTACGCTGTCGCCGTGGACTTTCGACATCTTACTCCTCGGAATAGGTTTTGGCGCTATTTACGAATTGAACGCGCTGTGCGAGAGAAAAGGCCAACCGCTCGAGTATCCGGTTGCGGTCCTGGGCGTGTGCGCGTACATCGTGATGGCCGGATTCGGCGTGCTGCATCGTTGGGAAGGCGTGCTGCTTGCCGGCATCGTGGTGGCGGCGTTCTGCATTGGAATGTACGGCGAACAAAAGGGTTATTTTGCGCGGACCGCCTACACGCTGCTCGCCGTTTTGTATATCGGCAAGTTGCTGACGTACTTCGTGTTCGTACGCGCGATCGAGGGCAACGGACTGTGGTTGACGTTCTATGTCATTCTTACGATCGCGCTAACCGACATTTTCGGAATGGTCATCGGAACGATTGCCGGACGGCATCCGCTCACGCAGATCTCTCCGAAAAAAACCGTCGAGGGGTCCGTCGGAGCGCTGATCATCGTAACCGGTTTCGCGACCGCCGCGACGCTCGTTCCGCAGCTGCATTTGGTATGGTGGCAGGGCGTGGTGCTGGGGTCGCTGACGTCCGTCGCCGCACAAATGGGCGACGTCGTCGAGTCGGCGCTCAAACGTGATGCGGGCGTGAAGGATGCCGGGGCGATGATCGCCGGTCACGGTGGCGTGTTGGACCGCTTCGACTCGTACTTGTTCGGCGGCGTGACGTTTTTCGCGCTACTGCACGTCGTTGGAGTGTTGCAAGTATCGTGAAGCGACGGCGTATCGCCATTCTCGGCTCGACCGGCTCGATCGGCACGCAAGCCTTAGACGTCATCGCCGCGCATCCCGATCGCTTCACGGTCGTGGGACTCGCTGCCGGGCGCAACGTCTCGTTGCTGCGCGAGCAAGCCGAGCGCTTCCGTCCCGAAATCGCGACGACGGCCGAAGACGGACCGCAAGCGCTGTTGCGCGTTGCGCTCGAATCGAAGCCCGACGTGCTCCTGGCTGCGACCGATGGGGCGGTCGCGTTCGACGCCGTGTTTGCGGCGGTAGAACGTGGCATCGATATCGCGGTAGCGAACAAAGAGTTGATCGTCGCTGCCGGCGAGCTATTGGTGGCTGCAGCGCTGGCCGGCGGATCGTCACTGTTGCCGGTCGATAGCGAACATAGCGCCATCTTTCAGTGTTTGGAAGGCGAACGTCGCGAGTTTGTCCGCGAGATCGTCTTGACCGCCTCCGGCGGCCCGTTCTGGCGCTGGTCCGCCGAGGATATCGCGTCGGCGGCCGTCGATGCCGCCTTGGCGCATCCCACATGGAATATGGGGACGAAAAACACGATCGATTCGGCGAGTATGATGAATAAAGGCCTGGAAGTGATCGAGGCGAGCCGGTTGTTCGGGTTGCCCGGCGAGCGGGTGCGTTTTGTGGTCCATCCGCAGTCGATCGCACACGGTTTCGTTATCTTTACCGATGGGAGCGTCAAAGCGCAGTTAGCGGCTCCCGATATGCGCGTACCGATCGGTTATGCGCTCGCCTATCCGGCTCGCTTGCCGGGAGCGCCTTCGGGCTGGCAGGATGCGTCGGTACTGGCTGCGATCGGCGGCCGCGGCGAGGCCCCGCTCCGCTACGATTTTGAGGCTGCAGATCCGGTCCGCTTTCCGTGCGTTCGCTTAGCATACGAGGCCTTGGCCGCCG
Source organism: Vulcanimicrobiota bacterium (assembly GCA_963786515.1). Lineage (GTDB taxonomy): Bacteria > Vulcanimicrobiota > Vulcanimicrobiia > Vulcanimicrobiales > Vulcanimicrobiaceae > Tumulicola. The sequence continues at coordinate 85,180 of CAWAZM010000013.1, forward strand.
GGGGCACGGCTCCAGCGACGTTGTCGGCCGCCAATGAAGTCGCGGTCGCTGCGTTCGTCGAACGAAAGATCGCGTTTGGAGAGATCCCGACCGTCATCGAAACGGCGATGTCCGAAACGGGCCGCGCCGAGTTGACGCTCGAAGCAATCCGCGTCGCCGATCGGACCGCTCGCAGTGCGGCCGAACGGATCGTGCAACGCATGGAAAGGCCCGTGTGTCGTTAGCCGTTGTGAACCTCGTCGGCATCGAGAAAATCGTAACGTTTTTGGCCATGTTGTCGGTACTCGTGGTGCTCCACGAGTTCGGCCACTTTATCGTCGCACGCCGGAACGGCGTTCGGGTCAACGAGTTTGCCGTGGGGATGGGCCCCAAGCTATTGGGTTGGACCTCGCCGCGGAGCGGTACGCTCTATTCGATCCGCTTGCTCCCGATCGGCGGCTACTGTGCGATGCAAGGCGAGGACGGCAAGTCGTCCGAGGCCGAGCAGCAGCGCGAGTTCCGCACCACCGAAACCGCCAACAGCGATAACTTCCAAGCGAAATCGCCGTGGCAGCGGCTCGCCATCGTGTTGGCCGGCCCGGCCGCCAACTTTTTGCTCTGCTTCCTGATCTTGCTGGTTTCGGCCGTAACGTTTGGCGTTTCCGGAAACGGCGCCCAACCGGTCGTCGGAATCTTAGTCGCGGGCTCACCCGCGGCGGCCGCCGGAATCCTTGCGGGCGATCGCATCGTCGAACTCAACGGCCATCCCATCGCTAGTGGCACCGCGCTCATCGACACCATTCATGCATCGCTCGACAAGAAGCTCGACCTCGTGTACGAGCGAAACGGGCAGCGCACCGAGGTCCCCGTCGTGCCGAAATTATGTCCGATTGCCGGCAAAAAATGGGGATGCATCGGTTTCACGCCGGTCCCGATGTACGAGCGCGTAGGACTCGGCACGGCGATCGTCACCAGCGCCAAGCAGTTTGGCGACATCGCCGATCAAACGGTCGGAAGCATCGTGCTTCTCGCGACGCATTTTAAACAGTACGCGCCGCAAATATCCGGTCCGATCGGCATGGGCCAGGTCGCGACGACGATCGAGGATTGGGGCTGGGGACCGTACTTTTGGCTGGGAGCGACGATTTCGTTCGCGCTCGGCCTCTTCAATCTGCTGCCGATTCCCGCGCTCGACGGAGGACGCGCGGCGTTCATCGTCGCCGAACTGCTGCGCGGACGCCCGGTCGATCCCGAAAAAGAGGCGATGGTGCACGTTGCCGGCTTCGCCGCGTTGATGGCGCTGATGCTGATCGTCGCATTCCACGATATCGCTCGCATTGCGAGCGGAAACGGAGTCATGTAGTCGTGTTACGTTTGCGCCGTCAGAGCAAACCGATCTTCTTGCAAAATAAGACCGGCAAAGACGATGCCAAAAGCGTTTGGATCGGCGGCGATCACCCGATTGCCGTTCAGTCGATGACCACGACCGATACGGCCGACGCCGACAAAACGCTCGAGCAGATTTACGGCCTGGCGATGGAAGGTTGCGAAATCGTCCGCGTTACCGTGAAGGATCCGCCCGATGCCGCCGGACTTCCGGCGATCGTGTATCGCTCGCCCGTTCCGATCGTTGCAGACATTCACTTCGATCACAAGATGGCGCTCGCGGCCATCGAGGCCGGTGTCGCTAAACTGCGCCTCAATCCGGGTAATATCCGCGATCCAAAAAAAGTAGCCGAAGTCGTAACCGCTGCGAAAGCGCGCGGTATTCCGATTCGCGTCGGCGTGAATTTAGGCTCGCTGGCCCCCGACTTGGAGAAGACGCTCGGCCTCACCGCCGAGGCGATGGTGCAGTCGGCACTGCGACACGTCGAGATGCTCGAAGAACACGGCCACACCGACATCGCGATTTCTCTCAAAGCGCACGACGTCCTAACGACGGTCGAAGCCTACCGGCTGATGGATCGCCGGCTTCGCGAACGCGAGACGCCCTATGCGCTCCACCTCGGTATCACCGAAGCGGGCATGCTTCGCGACGGCACGATCAAGTCGTCGATCGGCCTGGGCATTCTGCTGTTCGAGGGCATCGGAGACACCCTGCGCGTGTCGCTGGCCGACGATCCGATCGAGGAAGTCCCCGTCTGTTGGGGCATCCTGAAATCGCTCGGATTGCGCGAAAAAGGTTTCGAAATAACCGCTTGCCCCTCGTGCGGACGCGCGGAGATTTCCGTGCTCGAACTCGGACGCTCGGTCGAAGCGATCGCGAAGTCGTATAACGCACCCGTCAAAGTCGCGGTCATGGGTTGCGTCGTCAACGGTCCGGGCGAATCCAAAATGGCCGACGTCGGCGTGGCCGGCGGCAAAGGCAAGGGCGCGATTTATCGCGCCGGCGAGTTGGTCGGCACCTATCCGGAGAGCGAACTGCTCGGCATGTTGCGCCTGGAAATCGAAAAAGTGATCGCCGAAAAGTATCCCGATTTCGCGCACGAAATCGGCGTCGCAACGTGACGTACCGGCCGCTCGGCCCCAAGGTGCTGCTCGCGATCGTCGCGTCCGCGACGTTCGCTTCGGCCCTGGTGGCATTCGCGCGGCCGGTGGAGATGCGGATCGACGGCGCGCGGCTAACGTCCGACGTTTCGCCGATCGCAACCACATCCAATCACGTGTTCGTTCCATTGCGGACGCTCGCCGAAGGCGTCGGCGCGCAGACGATTCAGCATGCCAACGGTGGGGTCGACGTGGTACGTGGAGCGCGATCGTTGCATCTGAAAGTCGGCGACAGCGCGGCAGCCATCAACGGCCACCTGCTGCTGCTCGAGCATCCGCCCTTTCGCGTGCGTGGCCGCGTGATGGTCGATCTCAACGTTCTCGCCGATGCGTTCGAGCTGCACGCGAACTACGATCGTGGCGCCAAGCGTATCGACGTCCGCACGATTAGATAAGCAGCCGCGTCGCCGCACGTTAGATGTAGTCGGGCAGTCCCGCCGGTTCCTCGACCGCGGTAATTTCGGCCGGGTTCGATTTGCGGAACCCGTACGAGAAGAAGAAGACCAGTCCGATCACCAGTGCGATGGAAAACCAGACCCACGTCGTGCGCGAGAGTCCGAAAATCGCTAAAAACAGCGAACACACTATTCCTAAAATCGGAAAGAGCGGGACGAACGGCACGCGGAAACTGCGTGGCAGGTCGGGCTTGCGCTTGCGGAGATACAACACGCCGGCGCAGACGACCGTAAACGCGATGAGGGTGCCGATGTTCACCAGATTCAGCAGGTTGTTCAACGGCACGATCAGCGATAGAATCGCTACCGCGACGCCCGTGACCATGGTCGTGCGTAGCGGCGTCTTGAACCGCGGGTGGATGACCGCGACCGCCGGCGGCAGCATCTTATCGCGCGCCATCACATAAAAAATTCGCGACTGGCCCAATAGCGAAGAGAGCGCGACGCTGGTCGTTCCCGCGAGCACGCCGATCGTAATGACCCAATTCAGAATCGGCATATGCAGCGGAGCCAGCGCGTACACGAGCGGATTCTTGATGGGTACGTGATTCCACGGCACCGCCCCGACCAGGACGATCGCGGTCGCGCAATAGACGATCGTGCCGATCGCCAGCGCACCCATGACGCCGACCGGCACGTCGAACTTCGGATTCTTGCACTCTTCGGCCGTCGTGGTAGCCGTGTCGAACCCGATGTAACTAAAGAAAACGAACGCGCCGACCGCGATGATGCCGTACGGTTGCGCCGACTCGGCCGCTCCGCCGAACGGGTGCAGCGTTCCCCAACCGATCGGATTGAAATCGTGTAAATTCAGACGCATGGAATAAGAACAGGCCGGCTACGACGAAAACGAAGAGTGCCGACAGTTTTAACACGACGAAGATATTGTTGGTGGTGGCGGATTCGCGAATGCCGATCGACAGCAGCACGCTGAGTGCTAGGACGAAGAACGCGCTCAGAACGTCGCATTGCGAATGGAGCAGATCCCAACTGCCGGGATTCCACCACGGACCGTTGATGATCAGATTCGACTGTTGCGCCCAAAACGGCAACACTAAGCCGATCGATTTCATGACGTCCTGCAGCGATGCCGAAAACTGTTGTGCGACCGGTGCGGCGCTGATCCCGTACTCGAAGATCAGCGCGAAGCCGATGATCCACGCGAAGAGTTTGCCCATGGTCGCATACGCGTAGGTGTACGCACTTCCCGCCACCGGAACCATCGCGCCTAACTCGGCATAGCACAACGCTGCAAAAAACGAGGTGACGCCGGCCAACAAATACGAGATGATGACGGCCGGCCCGGCCCCTTTAACGCCGGTACCGATGGTCGTGAAAATGCCGCCGCCGATCATCGTACCGATGCCGATCGCGATCAGGTCTTTGGCGGTGAGCGCGCGCCGCAGAATCTTCTGGCTTCCAAGCTGGCGAAGCTTATCGACGTTGGTGGTGGCGAACAACGCGCTGCGAAACGACATTCAGCCAGCGGTTCGCAGGGGTACCAACCTAGTCCCCCGCTGGAGGCTCCGCCTTCGACGTCCAGCGATGTTCCGGAACTCCGAGGCCGTCGTTGATCCAGCGCGCCCAAACAAACAATGCGTCGGAAAGCCGGTTCAGATAGCGCACGGTTTCCGCCGACACGCTCGCGTCGTCGCGACGCAGCGATAGCACGCGGCGCTCGGCGCGACGGCAGATCGTGCGAGCCAGGTGGAGCGCCGCTCCGGCATCCGATCCGCCGGGATGAATGAAGGTCTGCAGCGGGGGAAGATCGGCGTCGGCCTCATCGATGGCGCGCTCGAGCGGGACGATGTGTGCTGGCCCCATCGCCGGCATATCCATCCAACGCTTCTCGGGGGGCGTCGCGAGTTCGGCTCCGAGATCGAACAGCGTGTCCTGCGTCCACGAGAGCCATGCGTCCAGACGCCGTGCGCGCGGTATGTCGTGCGCGCGGAGGGCGGCGCGAACGACGCCGATCGCACTCGACAGCTCGTCGACCGTCCCATAGCCTTCGATGCGCTTGGAGTCTTTGCGAACGCGCTCGCCGCCGACCAGGCCGGTGCTTCCGTCGTCGCCGGCGCGCGTATACAATCGGGTGCGTTTCGTCATCGAGCGGGCCTTCGCCGCGCGATGCTCCGGCTCCGAGTGGGGAGGCCGGGGCCGAAGGTCGCGCGAAGCCGGGCCGGTCATGTCGCAATCGAAAGCGGCGGTCGTTCGGGAGATTCCCCCGAAAGCGGCCGATCTTTCCGCCTGGTATACCGCAGTCTGCCTCAAGGCAGAACTCGTTTCCTATTCCCCGGTGCGCGGCTGCGTCGTGCTGCGCCCCTACGGGTTTGGAATGTGGGAAAATTTGCAGCGCGACCTCGACGTCCGTTTCAAAGCGACCGGGCATGAAAACGCCTATTTCCCGTTGCTCGTTCCCGAAAGTCTCTTAGTGAAAGAGGCCGAGCACGTGGAAGGCTTCGCGCCCGAAGTCGCATGGGTGACGCATGGCGGCAGCGAGGAGCTGACCGAGCGACTGGCCATCCGTCCAACGTCCGAAGCGATCATCGGAACGATGTACGCGCAGTGGATCGAGTCGTATCGCGACCTTCCGATCCTGATCAATCAGTGGGCGAACGTCGTGCGCTGGGAGAAAGCCACCCGTCCGTTCTTGCGCACCATGGAGTTTTTGTGGCAAGAGGGTCATACGGCCCATGCGACCGCCGCGGAGGCGCGCGAAGAAACGTTGCGCATGCTCGACGTGTACGCACATTTTGCTCGAGAGGTTGCGGCGCTGCCGGTGTACGAGGGCGTTAAGAGCGCCAGCGAACGATTTCCCGGTGCCGTCGAAACGTATTCGATCGAAGCGCTGATGCCGGACGGTCGCGCGTTGCAATCGGCGACCTCGCACGACTTGGGTCAAAACTTCGCCCGTGCCTACGACATTACGTTTGCCGATGCCGACGGCGCGATCAAACACGCATACACGACGTCGTGGGGGATGTCGTGGCGGATGCTGGGCGCGGTAATCATGATGCATGGCGACGACCGTGGATTGCGCGTTCCGCCCAAATTAGCGCCTACCGAAGTGGTGTTCGTGCCGATCGTTCGTTCGGGCGACGAACGTGCGATCGCCGTGTGCCGCGACGCCGCTGCAGCATTGTCCGCCCGCGGACATCGCGTCCGGGTTGACGCGCGCGACCATCAGCCAGGCTGGAAATATGGCGAGTGGGACGTGCGAGGCGTGCCGGTGCGCATCGAGCTCGGTCCCCGTGATGTCAACGCGGGAACCGCCGTGGCCGTTCGACGCGATCGCGACAAGGGAGCCGAAGGGCAGAAAACGACGATAAATTTGAACGATCTGCCGGACCTGTTGCCAGGCTTGCTCGACGATATTCAGCGATCGCTCTACCTCCAGGCGTCGGAGTTTCTCCATTCGCATACGGTAGCGCCGCGAGAACGCGAAGCGTTTTTCACGATGTGCGCGGAACGTGCCGGAATGATCGACATTCCGTGGTGCGGCCGGCCCGATTGCGAAGCCACGGTCAAGTCGAAAACCGGTGCGACGACGCGTAACCTTCGTCCGCTCTCGCGGCCGGGCGCGAACTGCGTCGCGTGCGGAGAGCCGGCGATCACGGACGCCTATTTTGCGCAGTCGTATTAATCGCGTATCGCTCGCATTGGCGTGCGCGATCCTCGCGCCGGCCGCCGGTGCGTTACCGGCGTCTGCCGCCTCCCCGTCGGTCGCGGAACTCGACGCTACAGCGCGCGCCTCGGGCAACCGTCTGGATATCGCGACCCAGATCGGCGATCGCGTTTTTTCGTTGACGCTGCCGGCGCAAGTGAGCCAGATCTCGGCCAACGAATTCGGCGGTCATCTGGTGCTCGGAATCCGGATGTGGGGCGTAAAATTTCACAAGCCGATCACGCAACGGGAGTTCGTCGATCAAGTGGCATGGTTGGTTCGAACTGCCTTTGCCATCGCGCCGTCCGCCGAAGAAGTTAACGTGTGGACCAGCGTCCCGATCGATGTGACTCGCGACATCGTCGTGAGTGGTGACTTGGCACGGCCGACCTCGCGCGTCGTGTTCACGTTATCCGTCCCGCGCGCCGCCGGCGATGCCGCGACGATCGCGCGACTCGCCACCGGCGACGCCGCGTTTTGGGATCGCGAATGGACCCGCAACGCGTTCGTACGGGCAACCTCGTAATGTATCGTAAGAGCACGCTCCCAAACGGTTTACGCGTCATTACCGAGCGTATGCCGTCGGTACGCTCGGCGACGATCGGGGTGTGGGCGGATGTCGGGTCGTCGCTCGAGCTGCACGAACGCCGCGGCGTTTCGCACATGGTCGAGCACATGTTGTTCAAGGGGACCAGCCGGCGCAGCGCGCGCGACATCGCCCAAATCATGGATGGGGTCGGCGGTAATCTCAACGCCTTTACCGATAAAGAAGCGACCTGCTACTACGCAAAAGTAATGGATCGGCATTTGCCCCTCGCACTCGACGTGCTCTCGGATATGTTTTTGCACTCCTCGTTCGACGCCGGCGACCTAGCCAAAGAACAGCAGGTAGTGCTCGAAGAAATTAAGATGTACGAGGACTCTCCGGACGAGCTGATCCACGATTTGTTTTTGCAAACGATGTGGAATGGATCGAATCTCGGCGAGCCGACGATCGGCTTCGCCGAAACCGTTTCGCGCCTCACGCCGGACGATCTGCGCACGCACATGCGCGAACGATACGCCCCGAACTCGGTGATCGTTACCGCCGCCGGAAACGTCGATCACGACGAGTTCGCGCAACAAGTCGATCGGGCGTTCGCAGAGTTTTCCGGGACGGGGCGGCCGTTTGTTTTAGAAAGGCCGGCGACGACGCCCGCCCGCGCGATCAAGCAAAAAGACTCCGAGCAAGCGTATTGCATCCTCGGGACGCAGGGATTATCGGCGACCGACGATCGCCGCTACGCATTGTCCGTACTCGACACGATGCTCGGCGGTGGAATGTCCAGCCGGCTTTTTCAAGAGATTCGCGAGAAGCGCGGCCTGGTGTACACGGTCTATTCGTTTCAAGCGGCGTATCGCGCAGCCGGGCTGTTCGGCATATACGCCGGCACGTCGCCGAAAAACGTTTCGGAATGCGTGGACCTAATCGTTGCGGAGTTGCAGAAACTGCGCGAAGCGCCCGTCGATTCCGACGAACTGACGCTGGCGAAAGAGCACATAAAAGGAAGTCTGACGCTGTCGCTCGAGTCGAGCTCGAGCCGCATGATCCGTTTAGGCCGCAACGAGTTCGCATTCGGGCGACAGATCGAGCAAGAAGAGATCGAGCACCGGATCGATGCGGTTACGGCCGTGGACGTCGCTCAACTGGCGTTCGAGCGGTTCGCCCCGGCCAATCTGGGACTTTGCGTCGTCGGCCCGGTCGAGGAGTCAACCATCTCCTGGAGTCGTGACGCAGCCTAACCCGAGCGTCCTCGTCGGCGTCCCCTTTTGGACCTGGCAACTCGTCATCGCGCTGCTCGTAAACGCGATCGTCCAGGCGATTCAGATCGGCGCGTATGCGGCGCGTCTCGCAGGCGTCAAAACCGGCCGCATCGCTACGTCAACGTCGTTGTTCAATCTCTTCGTTACGGCCAGCCGCCTAGCGACGCTGGTCTACACGCTCATGTTGGGCCCGCTGTCGGACACTGCCGGGAATGTGGTGCGCTCGCTGCTCGCGCATAACGCGCCGTTTTCGCTGCCGGTCCGGATGGCGCTGATCGGCTCCGTGCAGCACACGTTCGAATGGCAGTTGCGCGCGATCATCATCGCCGGGACGGTGGGGACGGCGATCGGAAGCATGTTGTTGCCGACGTTCACGTACTTGTACGTCCGCGGCGTCCGTTCGTTCGAGCGCACTAAGTCGATGCCGCACTCGATCGTACGGCTCTTCGATCCGCGCGTGATCGGCGATCTGTTCCGCTCGGTGCGAATGCCGCGGTTTGCCGAAATTCGCGGTTTTTCGCTCAAGGGAATTCCGCGGCGCCTGCTGATCTTTAATGTGATCGTGACCGGCGTGTACGCGATCGGCGTCGTGGCCGCATACTATGCCAGCGTTCTCGACGTCAACGTGACGCGTACCGCCATCGGCATCTCGGGCATCATCAACGGGATCGGTACGGTCGCCTTCTCGTTCTTCGTCAACCCCACGTCCTCGATCATCGTGGACGAGGCGGTGAAAGGCGAACGCGATCACGAGGAGGTTCGCTCGATGGTATTCTACCTGTCGGTGACCGCCATCGCCGGCTGGTTGCTCTCGCAACTGCTGCTCTGGCCGGCGGCCGAGGTGATAAAGATCGTGGCTCATTTGGTAAACCATGGTGGGTAAGCGGATTCGGCTGACGGCGGTGATGTTAGGGTGCGTCCTCCTGTCGGGTTGTGCGGGGTCGATTCAGCATTGGATCGTGAACGTACGAGTGCATCAGGGCGCGCAGGCGCTGGCCGTCGGAAACGTGCGCGATGCAGAGCTTTCGTACCGGCTGGCTCTGCGGGTCAACCCGCAGGATCCGCGAGCCCGGGCCGGTTACGTGCGCGCGGCAGCGGCATACGCGCAGTCCGAATACGCACGCGGCAATTTCGACGACGCGCTCGCGACGATCGGCGACGGCCTACGCTACGACCCGCAGAGCGTGCGGCTAGCGGCGCTCAAACGCACGGTCGATGTAGCCAGGTTGCAACGCGAGATCGTCGTCTCCAACTACCCCACCTTTCGCGAAACGGGACAGCAGTTGCAACGGGCGTACGCACAGCTCGATACGACGAATAAACTGCTGTTGCGCAGCCTGAGGCGCTTTCAGTACACGTTCGACGCCAGCGATCTCACCGACGCGATTAAACGCAGCTACGAAATGCAATTGGATTTAGTCAAGAACGGTAATCATCTCATTTCCTACCGGCAACTGGTGACGTCGGGCGTGCGGCCCGCGGCCGGTGAGGCCACCGAAACCACCGGCGCGTCGATCCTGCCGTTGCCATAAGGAGACCGATGCAATACTGGATCGAGTCGCTGCCGACCGCGGGCGCCGGCATCGTGATCGTCGGCGGCTTTATGGTATTGACGATTACCGTCGGCTACCTCGTCAACCGTTTAACGTCTCGCGACCTGCGGATCGCGCATAACGACCTGGCGGGGTTCATTCTGGCCGTGATTGGCGTGGTATACGCCGTTTTGCTTGCGTTCGTTACGATCGGTGTGTGGGAACGGTATCAACAGGCCGAGGAGCGCAGCTTCGACGAGGGCACGAAGCTCGCGGTCGTCTACCGCGACGCCGATCAGTTTCCGCAGTCGCGCGAGTTGCGCGAAGCGGTGCGCGCCTACACCGAGTCGGTGATCAACGACGAATGGCCATTGATGCGGCATGGCGGTCAATCGGCCAAAGCCGACGCGTTGCTGGAACGGGTCGATACGATCGTGCGCGCGTTGCCGGTCGACGGGCCCGGGCGGCAAGACGTGCACGCAGAAATGTTGGAGGCCGTCAACTCGGCGCAAACCGACCGCGATACGCGACTCGCGGAGGATTCCACCGGAATCGACCCCTTGCTCTGGGTCGTGCTCGTATCGGGGGCGGTTATAACCGTCGGGTTCACGTTCTTTTTTGGTTTCCGCCACAGTCTGATGCAGCAGCTAATGACCGGTTCGTTAGGGTTACTCATCGCAATGGTGCTGTTTCTCACGGTCGCGTTGAACTTTCCGTATCGGGGGAATATTTCGGTTCCGCCCGAGGCGTTTCATAGCGCCATACGAACCTTCGACGCGATCGGGCCCTAAGGAGCCGGAGCGAGTCCGGGAGCCGCGACGCGACAAACGTTCGCAGCATCTAAGAACGCGCGGCCGCCCCCTTGCCGTTCGGCGACGCGAAACGCTCGCCAAAAACGGTCCGCACCGGGAAGCATTCGTTGCGGGTCGGTGATATACACCGGCCAGTCTGTGTTTGCGGCGGCCAGCGGAAAGCGCTGTAGCCACGCGCATAACTCGACGTTGCGGCGCAGGCGATTATCCTCGACCGAGATGAAATACCGCGCTCCCTTGCGGATCGCGCTTTGTTCGTCGAACGGCGTCCATAGCAACGGGTCTTCTTCCCAGCCGAACCGGTCGATGTAGTACTGCACGTCCGGGCCGTAATGTCCGAGCACGATGATTGCGCCGGGCGGCAGCCACCGATCGAGCGCGACCGCGTCACTATACGCCTGCGCGGTGTATTTGTAGTATGGCGCCACTGCCGCACGCCCTTGGATCGCGACGCCCGCCACGGCCAGCGGCAATAACGCGGCCAGCGCCCAGCGCCCTGCCGGCGCAACCTCCGATCGACGCAGCATCGAAACGTAGCGTGCGGCGGCGCCGCCTATTGCCAGCGCGCCGAGCGGCAGCAGCGAATAGGCGTAATAGTCAACGTGTTCCACGGTCATGACAACAAACACGTACGCGATCTCGGCCGCCAGCCACGACCACAACACTATCGAGTTCTTGGTTCGCGACCACGCTAGCACGGCGAAGCCCGCGATCGCCAGCACGAAGCCTGCGGTCCCGAGCATGGTCGTCCGGACGAGCCCGAACGCGCTACCGAAGGCCGCGAACTTGGCCAACAACGCTCCGGGGCTGGTCAGTGCCTGCCGCAGCGACGGGAGCACGTGGAGCGACGTGATACCGCTGGCCCAATGCCATTCTGCATGCGACGAAACGATCTGGTCGTACCATCCGAGTAGGATCGCCGGCACGAGCAATAGCACCGCAACCGCGCCGGCGTTGGTTGGCCGCCGGGCGCGATACCGAAGGATCAGCAGCGTGCAAACCGGCACCAACGCGACCACCGCTACCGGCTTGGCCAAATATGCCAGCGCGAGCAGCGCGGCGGGCATCGCAACTTGCGGCCAACGAAATGGCCGAACGTCCATCAACGCGCGGTGGCATGCGTACAGCGCGGCCGTGAGAAAAAAAACCATCGCGGTATCGGGCATAAACGTTCGCCCGTAGTACACGCTGCCGGGAAAAACCGCGTAGAAGGCGGCCGCGCACAGCCCCGCTGTCGCGCTCGCAAACAGGCGGCGGCCGAAAAACGGCCAGCGTCAGGATCGTTCCGAGGCTGAACACAATCGTGAACGCGCGACCGATCCACACGTGGATGCCGGCAACGCGATAGACGACGGCGCTGAGCAACGGAACGATCTGCAGTTCCAGCTCGACGTAGTTGGGCGGCGGGCCGTTGTAGTCGGTCTGGGGATAGAAGACGTCGAGCCGCAGCTGCGCGAAGTTGCGCGCGATCGCGGCGGTGTCGCCTTGCCGCCAGCCGGGGTGGTCGAAGATCGGGACGTGCATCCCCTTCAGGCGAAGCACGAGGCCGGCCAGACGATCGCCGCGAGCACCGCCGGCCACCACCACGCCACGGCCGGGGCGTCGCGGCGGGCGGCCGGCTTAGTCACGTCTGAACGTCCAATACTTGTTCAGGAAGAAGTTGACCACGATGCCGGCGAAACAGGTCGCGATGAACCAGGTCTTGTGGCCGTGGCCGAAATACGGACCGACCGCGGCCGAGACGGGAAGCCAACCAGCAAGCGCCAGCACCGAGACGGATATGAACTGGACGCCCTCGTGCCGGCGTGGCCGGTGGAGCGGAACGTCCAGATGCGGTTGAGGAAATAGTTCGAAACGCCGCCCGAGAGGAACGCGACGGAGTAGATCGATGTTATATTCGAGCCCGCCCGCTGGTTCCCGGGCACGACCCGCTGCAGCAGGTGAAGACGACCAGGTTCACCGGGAAACCCGGTCGCTCCGACGATCCCGAACTTGACGAACTGGCGCACCCCGCGGCGCGAGGGCGCTGGAGGCCACTCGGAACGTTATGCGACCCAGTACCAATCGGCGAACAGCACGGTGAACAGCCCCAGGAGCGGCAGTGAGAAGGCGACGTAGGCGTTGTTGACCGCCGGGCGCGCGCCCCACAGGCCGAACAGGGCGAACATCGGGAAGAGCACGAGCGCGAAGCGCGGCATCGACATCAGGCTGGCGGTGCACATCGGTACGAGGATCGAGAGCGCCATGTAGACGCTGTAGGAGAGCCGCAGGCGGCGGAAGCCACGCTCAGCACCGCGACCATCAGCAGCGTGAAGGCCAGCTCGAGCGATTGATTGGCGAGCGGTCTGCGGGCGTGCGAGTGGGCGATCTTGTGGAATGAGTCGATGCACGCTCACCCAGGGCGGGGCGAAGTGGCGCCCCCAGTGCTTCTGCACGTGCGAGAAAAGCAGCGGGTCGCCGCCGAAGCACCCACAGGTACCCCATGTAGATCGCGAGACCGAGCGGGATCCGGCCGCCAACACGCCGAACGGTGAGGCCGTTCTGGCGCGCATCGCTGCGAACCATTCCATGAGAAACGGCACGATCAGGAGCACGCCCTCGACCCGGCTGAGTGCGGCGAAGAACCCAATCGCTCCGGCGATCCGCCAGCGCCGGCGCGCATGTAATAGAACGAGGCGACGGTCAACATGAAAAACAGCGACTCGGTGTAGACCGCCGAGAAGAAGATGGCGGTCGGGAAAATCGATACGTAAAAGGTCGCCCGCCGCGCGACCTGGCGGTCGTATTCGCGTTCGATCAAACTGTAGAGAAACAGCAGCCCGAAAAAGAACGATGCGTTGGAGATGAGCAGCCCGCGACCAGGTGGTTGCCGCAAAAGCGCCCACCAGCTTGATGAGGTGCGGGTAGAGCGGGAAGAACGCCATCTCGGTGCCGAGATAGCCGCGCGTCGCGATGTCGATGTAGTGCTCGGCATCCCAACGCCCCCACACGGACAGAAGAACGTGCTGCGACTCTTCGATGTGCGTTCCCGGGCGCTGTCCGATGATGACCGCCGCAAGTTCGGCGATGACGATGATTGCGGCGCGCGTCGCCACGAAATCGAGTAACACTTCGCGGACGGTTTGGTTGAACCGGGCCGCAATCAACAGTTTTGCGACGCAGAACAGCGCCGTGGCAAGCAGCAGCAGTCGGGCTCCGTGCGTCACTTGCGGTGGGAGAACGAACGTAAGCCATAAGAGTAAGAACGGCAGCCACGTCGCCGCGTCGTATTGCAGCGAACGTCCGAGCGACAGTCCCGTGCGGCGCGCGAAGAAGCGGCAATACTCGCTCCACGCCGCGATGGCGACCGCAGCACCGGCCACGAGAGCGGCCAGCAGCGCGAGTTCCGCCACGGCCGCGCGCGAGGGCACGGCGAGGGCATACCACGCGAAAAAGCCTAACGTCGCACCCGACGCACCGACGAGTGACGCCCACAGCCACTGCGGCACGATCGACTCGCCGAAACGCGTCGCGAACGCTTGCAGCGACGGCGCGGGTTGCATACTAGCAGACACGGTACCCGCACTTTAAGAGGATATGCGCCGCTTCCCTTGTAGCCCATGAATATGGCGCGAGCTTCCGCACGAGCGGATTTGAACCACCCGGTTCATTCCCTGGACTTCGTTAAAGTGACCGAAAGTGCGGCGCTGGCAGCGTCGCGCTGGATGGGCCGTGGCGAACGAGATGCTGCCGACGGTGCCGCCGTCGAGAAGATGCGCGAAACGCTCGGTGAGATGGAAATCGCCGGTCGCATCGTGATCGGCGAAGGCGAACGCGACGAAGCACCGATGCTCTACATCGGTGAAGAAGTCGGTCTCGGCGGGGTGGAGGTCGACATCGCAGTCGATCCGGTCGAAGGCACGAACCTGGTTGCGAACGGACTGCCCAACTCGATCGCCGTGATGGCGATTGCAGAACGCGGCGGCTTGCTGCACGCGCCGGATTCGTACATGAAGAAACTTGCGGTCGGTGCGAAGGCCGCGCCGTACGTGCACATCGATGCCCCCGTTCGCGAAAATCTGGAAGCCGTCGCCAACGCGCTCGAAAAGCCGATCAACGACGTGTGCGTCGTAATTCTCGATCGGCCGCGTCACGCCGATCTCATTCGCGAAGTACGCGAGGTCGGCGCCCGGATTCGATTGATCTCCGACGGCGACGTCGATGCGTGCATCGCGACGGCCATCGAAACGACCGGCATTCACGTAGCGATGGGTACCGGCGGCGCACCCGAAGGCGTACTCGCCGCGGCCGCCATAAAATGCTTGGGCGGTAACTTCATGGGCCGCTTGGAACCGCGGAACGCAGAAGAGGCCGAGCGCGCGATCGCCATGGGGTTTGGTTCGCTCGATCGGGTGTTGGAGCTCGACGACCTGGTGATGAGCGACGACGTCGTGTTTTGCGCGACTGGAATCACCGACGGCGATTTAGTGCGCGGCGTGCGTTTCTACGGCAATCAAGCGCGCACGCACTCGATTCACGTGCACTCGGCCGGAACCGTCCGGTTTATCGAATCGATTCATCGGCTCGGCGCCCGACCCGGCCGTTAATCCCGCTCCGGTAATGCAACGCACGCACGACATGGTCGTGATCGGCGCCGGCTCGGGCGGATATGCTGCCGCACGCACGGCCAAAGACTTTCACTGTAACGTCGCTTTGGTCGATCCAGGGCCGCTCGGGGGTTTGTGCATTCTCCGTGGGTGCATGCCGAGTAAAGCCTTGATCGCGACGAGCGACGCCATCGACGACGTACGTCACGCGTCGCAACTCGGCATCCAGGTCAACCGGCCGGTGGCCGATATGCCGTTCGTCGCGCGCCGGAAACGAGCGCTCGTCAAAGAATTCGCCGACTATCGGATCGGCGGCATCGAGGATTTTCCGCTCTACTCGGGCGCCGCAAGGTTTCTCTCCGAAACCGAGTTGGCCGTCGGCGAGGACGTGCTTCGAGCGCGCAAGTTCGTCGTCGCGACCGGCAGCGTCATCACGCCTCCCGAGTTGCCGGGACTTTCGGAAATCGGGTTTGTCAACAGCGATGGCGTTCTCGATTTGGAAGAGATTCCGAAGTCGGCGATCGTGCTGGGCGGGGGGTATACCGCCTGCGAGCTCGGACAGTTCCTGAGCCGGATGGGCGCCGAAACGACGATGATCATTCGCAGCGGCCACTTGCTAACCGAAACCGACGACGATATCGGCGAAGCGTTGACCGGATATTTTCGCGAAGAGGGTATTCGAGTTTTCGAGCATGCGTCGTTATCGCGCGCGTTCGTCCGCGACGGCAAGAAAGTGATTGCGTTCTCGGTAAACGGCGAACAGCGAGAAATCGCTGCCGAACAAATCTTTTATGCGCTCGGGCGAAAACCGATGGTCGAGGGCCTGCAACTCGAGCGAGCCGGCGTGCGATTCGATCCCAAACGCGGTATCGAGGTCAACGAACATCTACGTACGAGTAATCCGAACATCTACGCGGTAGGAGACGTCACCGGGCGGTACATGCTGGTGCATGTCGCCATCTATCAGGGTGAAGTGGCCTCCAGGCACGCGTGTACCGGAGACGACGAACGCGCCGATTACCGGCTGGTCTCGGCGCATACCGTGTTCACCGACCCGCAGGTCGCCGTCGCGGGCGCAACCGAGAAAGAACTGCGCGCCAAGAACGTGCCCTACGTCGTCGGCCGTTACGATTTCGCAGAGCACGGTAAAGCGCAGTGCTTGGGAAAGACCAAGGGGTTCGTAAAGATGATGGCCGACCCGGCAAGTTGCCGCATGCTCGGCGCTGCGGTGATCGGGCCGCAAGGCTCGGAGTTGATCCACGAAACGATCGTCGCGATGGAATTCGGCGCGACGGTCACGCAATTCATGCGCATTCCGCATCTGCATCCAACGTTGGCCGAGATTTGGACCTATCCGGCCGAAATTTGTGCGTCGCAAGTGGGTTTGCGCCGTCCGGGCGACGAGCAGATCGAAATAGCAACGAGCGTTACCGGTGCCGGCTAGCGAGCGCGTTCGCGCCGCCCTCGTGCAGATGAAACCGGCCAAGGGCCGGTACGTCGAAAATCTCGCTACGGCGGGCGAAGCTTTCTCCGAACTCGCTGCCGACCGACCCGAACTGATCGTGTTCCCCGAAGCCGCATTCACCGGATACTTCCTCGAGGGAGCGGTGTACGATCTGTCGCGGACGGCGGACGCATTCGCGCACGATCTGGCGGCGGCGTGGGGTACGGCCTGCGGCGACGCTCGAGTCGATCTCGTGGCCGGCTTTTTCGAAAACGCCGGTGGAACGTTTTACAACAGCGCGATGTACGTTCGCATCGAAGGCGGCCGGCCGCACGTCGCGCACGTGCATCGCAAACTGTTCCTACCGACGTACGGCGTGTTCGACGAAGAACGATTTCTATCGCGCGGGCGCGACGTCGGCGTATTCGATAGCGTTGCCGGCCCGGCCGCGATGGTGGTTTGCGAAGATGCGTGGCATGCCGTCGTTCCGACGCTCGCCGCGATCAAAGGGGCTCGCGTCTTGATCGTTCCGAGTGCCTCCCCGGGGCGCGGCATCGATAACGGAGGAAGCGGCGAGCTCACGAGCGTTACGCGCTGGCGCAATACGTTGGCCGATACCGCCGCAGAACACGGCATCTTCGTCTTGTACGCCGGACTTGCCGGATTCGAAGGCGGCAAGGGAATGACCGGCAACTCGTGCGTGATCGATCCCTGGGGCACCGTGCTCGTGCAAGCACCGGCGCTCGGGGCTTGCATCGTTCGAGCCGATCTCGATCTGCGCGAGGTGGTGCTCGCCCGGGCGAATTTGCCGCTCCTCGGTGACCTGCGCGCCGTATTACCGGATTTACTCTTGGACGATGCGTGGCCGGTTTCGCGCGATCGCAGCGACGGTGACGTTTCAGCGAATTGAGGCGCGGCTCGCGCCGGAGCCGCCCGGGATCGACACCCAACTCGCAGCCGAATGGCTCGTCGAGTTTCTGCGTGACGAGCTGCAACGCCGTCGCGGAATCGATCGCGCCGTTTTGGGCTTATCGGGAGGCGTCAACTCGGCGGTTACGGCGTTCTTGTGTGCCCGTGCGCTCGGCCCGCACAACGTGCACGCATTTCGATTGCCGTACGCCACATCCAGCAAATCGAGCCTCGAGGACGCGCAGCTCGTGGTCAACGCCACCGGCATTCACTGCCGCACGATCGAAATAACGGCCGCGGTCAACGGCTACCTGCAGTTCGAACCCGACGCGAGCGCGCGCCGCCGGGGAAACGTGATGGCGCGCACGCGCATGGTGGTGCTGTTCGATCAATCGGCCAAACTCGATGCGCTTCCGGTCGGCACTGGAAACAAGACGGAACGCTTGTTAGGGTACTTTACGTGGCACGCCGACGACACGCCCCCGGTCAATCCGATCGGCGACTTGCTCAAAACCCAAGTGTGGGCGTTGGCACGCTACCTCGGCGTGCCCGAACGATTGATCGATAAGGCGCCGAGCGCCGACCTCGAGGCCGGACAGACCGACGAGGGCGACCTCGGAATCTCGTACGCTCGTGCCGACGCGATTCTCGACCTTCTGTTGCTCGGGTACGACGACGAGCAATTTGCCGCCCGTGGATTCGACGTGCGAGACGTTCGACTGGTTCGACGGCTGGTCAACGCAACGCATTGGAAGCGGCATCTACCGACCACGGCAATGCTGACCGGCACCGCAATCAACGAGTTTTACTTGCGTCCGGTCGATTTTTAGACCCGTCGTGGCGAGCGTCGAATGCATCGCAGTCGGAACGGAGCTGCTGCTCGGGCAACTCGTCGATACCAACACGCCCTGGATCGCGGGTACAACTCTCGTCGATCGGAATCGACGTGCTCGGAACGCATGCGGTCGGTGACAATCGCGAACGGATCGCCGCGGTTGTCCGCGACGTATTGTCGCGCCGGGACGGAGCGATCGTAACCGGCGGCCTCGGCCCGACCGTCAACGACCTGACCAAGGAAGCCGTCTGCGACGCGCTCGGTCTCGACACCGAGTTGTATCAGCCGGCGTTGACGCAGATGCTCGCGGTGTTCGAGGGGTTCGGCCGCCCCATGCCCGAGAACAATCGTAAACAAGCGCAGCTTCCGCGCGGTAGCCGCGCGCTGGAGAACCCTAACGGAACCGCACCGGGATTCATCGCTTTCGCGAACGACGGAAAATTCGTAGCGTGCATGCCGGGCGTCCCGCGCGAGATGCAGCCGATGCTGCTGCAGCGGCTGGTTCCGTGGCTTCGCGAGCGCTTCTCGCCCGATTCCGCTATTTTTACCCGTACGATCCACACGATCGGCATCGGCGAGTCCGACGTCAACCGTCGCATCGAAGATGTGTTTCGCGCGGGAGAAAATCCCAAGATCGCGGTGCTCGCTCACGACGGTCGCACGGACGTGAAGATCATGGCGAAAGCGCACGATGTCGATGCGGCCGAGGCGGCCCTCGCGCCGTTGCAGCGCGAGATTGAAAACCGGCTCGACGGTTTTGTGTACGGACGTGACGATGCGACGCTCGCATCGGCGATCGCGCGGCTGCTGCTCGACGGACGTATGCGGGTTGCGACGGCCGAGTCGTGCACCGGCGGACGGATCGCCGCGGCGCTGACGGAACGTGCGGGCGCATCGCGCACGTACG
Source organism: Vulcanimicrobiota bacterium (assembly GCA_963786515.1). GTDB lineage: Bacteria > Vulcanimicrobiota > Vulcanimicrobiia > Vulcanimicrobiales > Vulcanimicrobiaceae > Tumulicola. The sequence continues at coordinate 104,653 of CAWAZM010000013.1, forward strand.
TCGGCGGCGTCGTCGCGTACGACAACGCGGTGAAAGTATCGGCGCTGCGCGTGCCCGCCCGCGCGATCGAGCGGGACGGCGCCGTTAGTCAAAGCGTGGTCGAAGCGATGGCGCGCGGTGCGTGCGTCGCGCTTTCCGCCGACGTGGCGCTCGCGACGACCGGTATCGCCGGACCGGACGGCGGCACTCCGGAGAAGCCCGTCGGCGTCGTATGGTTTGCGGTCGCCGCCTCGGATGGTGCGACCGTTTCGCGGCGTTTCGTTTTCCGTGGCGACCGCGCCGGAATTCAGACGCGAGCCACCACGTACGCCCTGGGACTACTCTGGCGCTTCCTGCGCGGCGAACGCGAATGAACGCGGGTTAGCGGGCCGAGCCGAATCCAAGCGCAGCAAGAACGCGCTGCGTCGCTAGCGCCTGCGAAAACGTCGGCAACCCGTTGGGTTGGCCTTCGATCGCGAGAACGAACTGATCGTACAGTTCCATGAGCAACGGGACGTTGGCATTGATCGAGACGAATCGCGCGTACGGCGAAGGCTTGCATTCTAATTCATTCGTCTCTTCATCGTCGATCGAGAACAGCGTGAGGTCCGTGACGGTCTCCCCGCTGGCAACTGCCGAGCGGTCTTCACCGTGAACCGCACACGTATAGCTGTCCAATCCGGTCGCGGCATCGATGCATAATCGTGCGACGAGGCCGTCGCCGTAATCGACGATGGCAAACGCACCGTCGTCAACGTTGGATTCGAAGGATCCGCGGCCGTCGGTGCGTTGCGGGTTTGCGGTACGAAGTATTCCGACCGTACCGCGCGGTTCTCGTCCCGACGTCCAGGTTGCCTGATCGATGAAATGCGAGAGCAGCGCGCCGGCCATGCCGCCGCCGCGCTCGCGATCGAACCACCAACTGCGGTCGCGCTGCACGTCGCGTCGCAACGAACGCCGCAGTGCCGTGATCTCGATGTCGCGCAGGGGGTCGAGATGCCGGTTGGCGACGAGCTCGTGCAACGCTTGGGCTTGGGGCACGAAACGGAACTCGTGCGCGATTCCGCATGCAGTGCCGGCGCGCTTCGAACGCTCGACCATCGTTTCGGCTTGGTCAACGTTGAGGGCAAACGGCTTTTCGCAAAGCACGTGTTTTGCGGCATCCAGGCACGCTTCGACATCCTCGAGATGCGCGAAGGGCGGCGAGGCGACGGTCACCGCGTCGAGCGCGCACCCGGCGATCATTTCGCGGCAGGACGTGAATGCGTTGGGAATGCTGCGTTCGGCTGCGATGCGCTTCGCACTCGACGGCGATGCTAGCGCCACCACCTCGAACCGCGGGTGTGCCAGCAGCGCCGGCAGATGCGACGTGACGCCGAATCCCGATCCGACGATTCCGATCTTGTACCGTTCCATATTAGTCGTTCTCCATAAGAAGGCGTTCGATCGTCTCGAGCGCGAGCGAGAGATCGTCGAAAGCGATGACGAGCGGGGGGCCGATCGTGACGACGTTTCCTGCGGCTCCCGATTGCAGCAAGATGAGCCCGGCTTGCAGTGCATCCTTGACGAGTCGTTCCGCGCGCTCCGGCCGGTCGAATTCGATTCCCCAAAACGCTCCGCGCCCGCGCACGTCCACGACGCCCGAGAGGCCGTGCCAACCGCGCGAGCGCTCCGCGATGATTTCGCCCAGTCGCATCGCGCGTTCGGAGAGCGAGCGGTCGCGCATTTCATCGATGACCGCAATTGCGGCCGAGCAACCCATCGGATTGCCGAGATAGGTCGATGTATGGAGCGCTTCTCCGCTGGAAAGCGGCCACGCGTCCATCACCGTTTTCGATCCGACGGCGGCACTGATCGGAAATCCACCGCCCATCGCTTTGCCGATGCAGAGGACGTCGGGAACGACCGCATCGCGCTCGATCGCAAACCAGGGCCCGGTTCTTCCGAATCCGGTGTAGATCTCGTCAACGATCAGCAAGATGCCGCGGCGATCGCACAACGATCGCAGGGCGGATAAGTAGCCATCGGGCGGCACGATACAGCCGCCTCGCCCCTGAACGGGTTCGATCACGACCGCAGCCACGTCGTTCCACGGCCGCAGTTGTTCTTCGGTCGTCGCGATCGCCGCAGCTGCGTCGATCTCGCGACCCGGATAATCGAGCCAGACCGTGCCGGATGCAAATGCTCCCGCGAACGGCGTGCGAAACTTCTCGAGCCCGCAGACGGCGAGCGCTCCAAGCGACAGCCCGTGATAGGCACCCCGATACGCGGCAAACCGCGTGCGGCCGGTCGCGAGCACGGCGGTTTTGAGGGCGGCTTCGATGGCTTCCGAACCGGTCGTCGCGAGAAACGTTCGCGACAACCCCGCCGGCAGAACGTCGCGCAACCGCTCCAGCAACTCGATGCGCGCTTCGGGCGGATGGACGTCGCCCATCGCGTGCGGAAGCAGCGCGGCCTGCGCCGCGATTGCGCGTGCGACGCGCGGATTCGCGTGACCGACGTTAGCCACTCCGAAAGCGGCCGTTAAATCGAGGTAGTCGTTGCCGTCGCAATCCTCGATACTCGCACCTGCAGCGCTTTGCCACACCACCGGAAAGTCGTGCGCGATTGCCGTGACGTTGCGCGACTCGAGTTCGCGCAGGCTGTCGAGCAACGCGCGGCTGCGCGCACCTGGAACCGGCGTGCGGTGCGCCGGGCGTTCACCGCTCATCGCTCACCCATCGTACGAACTCTGCGATTCGGGGGCGGCCGCCGTGCGGAGTGGACAACGGCGGATTTTGTAAAGCGCCGAACTGCGCGACGCGTGCCGCGCCGGACGCGATTGCGGCTTCGACGATGTCGGCACGTTGCGAACTCGCGCTCCAAGCTTCGATCGGAAGCGCGTGCTGCCGAAGGTAGGCGACCGCTTGCGACGGCGAGTCGACCGGGAAAACGGCGACCGTTCGCGGCAGAAAATCGGGCGCGCGTTCGAATCCGCCATCGAACGTTGCGACGTAACTACGCGCGGCATCGGTACGCACCGCGCCCCGCCCATTCGCCGCGCGAAACGCTCCGAGATCGTACGCCGCGCCCATCGCGGCAACCGCCGCCGGGTCGCTCTGTGACGGCGGAAATTCGATCGTGGCGCGCTCCATCTCGCGCGCCAGCACCGAGAAGAAGACTTCGGGCGAGACGGCGCCGCCGCGTTCTACGAAAATCGTGCGCAACGATAGACAACCCTCGGTGTCGTATATGATGGCGTCGCGCGCCGCTTCTCGAGCCGGCACTTCGATGTCGCCGTCGAGCGATTCGCGCGCGACGTAGCCCGCGCTCGTGCGCGGACCATACGCGATGAAGCGGCTTTCCGGCGCGCACTGCGAGCGAATGGTTTCGATCGAGGTTCGGTCGCCGAACGCAACGACCGTGTCGAAATCGCGGAGGTCCCGTGTGCTCGCGGAACCGTCCCACGTCTGCGCCGCGATCCGCTGCGAAAGATCCGGCAACTCTTCGACGATCGTGCGAAAAAACGCATCGACCAAGCGATCTTCGCGATCCTTGACCAGCACGTCGCACCCGGCGCAGATTGCGAAGATCGCCGGCACGATCGCCACCCCGATCGTGGTGCGGCTCGAGATGATGCACGTCCGTCCGGCCGGAAGCGCACGAATCCGCGAGCCGTTCCGCTCGATAAATCCGTCCAGCGCGTCGAGCGATCCGAGTTCGCCGGCAATCGTCGCGACCAGTGCCTCGTTAGAAATGGATGAAAACAATCGATCGAATGCGTACTCGGCGACCGGCGCAGAATAGCCGGTTCTCCGGCTGACTGCCGCCAGCGCACGAACGCGGGGAGGGAAATCGCCGTCGCTCCAGCGTCGCGCGGCATCCGAAACCGCCCGAATCATCGAGCGGACCGGACGTCAACCGGTCGTCATGCCTCCCAGGTTCGCGGAAAGCCAAGCGGCGCCCGCAGGGCGCGTTCGAGGTTACCGGCGGAGATGCGGCAAACGAGGGACGTATGACGTGGTGCGTGCGCGCGTTCTTTGCATTGTTGGCTGCAGCGTCGATCGCCGGCCTCATCGATACCGCCGCGTGTACGCGACGCGGTCACTCGACGATCATCCCTCCAACCGCCACGCCGCTGACGACGCTCATGGTCAATCCGAAAACCGGTAACGATACTACCGGGAACGGTTCGCCTGCCAGTCCGTTCAAAACGTTGACGAAGGCGTTAACCGTCGTGAAGGCGGAGACGGTGACGGGCCTGACGATCGAACTGCAGCCCGGCGCATACACGACGGCCAGCGGGGAACTGTTTCCGATCGTTATCCCCACCGGCGTCACGATTAACGGCTCGGGCTACGGCATGGGACCTCGCCAAGCCAACGCTGCGTTCGTGAGCGGCTTCGGCGAAGATTTGAATTACGAAGCCATCGTCGGGCATCCGAGTTCGCGCACGGCGTTCGCCACACTGGAGGTCGGACCGGACGTCACGGAAGTACAGATCAACCGGTTGTACGTCGGCGCGCCGTCGTTGTCTATTTCCGGAAACGCGGGATACGCATCGCTGGACGGGCTCGGGGCGTTTGCGGCTTCGCACGTAACGTTTGCAGCGGCGACGAAGTCAACGCTTCCGAAGGTCGGCGGTTTGATATTACCGGGCGGTTCGGCCACCTGCACCGCTTGCGCGTTGCTAGGAGGCGGTTACGCGGTGTTGGCCTTCACGGCGCAAGGCCATAATCCGTCGGTGACGCTCAACGGGCAGCCGGCCGAAAGCGTCGTTGGCGCGAACATCGGAATCTACACCGACGGCACCGCGAACATCACGTCTTCGTACCAAACATACCAATCGAAGCAATACGGATACCGCGATTCGTTCCCGGCGCCGGTAACCTCGCCGCAGCCGTCGCCCATGTTGCCCACGATCGATTTCGGGCACGGGGCGGGTTTTTCTCCCGGCGGTAACGTCTTCATCGCTGCGCACGGCATCACATCCGAAATCTCAGTGGTCACCCCTAACGCCCAAATTGCGGCGCTCGCAAACACGTGGAACCCACTGACGCAAGGCTCCAACGCGCACGGGCAATATCCGCGCGCGCGAGTCTTCCGACAGGGCGCTCACGGACGCAACATCACGATTGCCTCGTATGCAACCGCATCGAGGGTCTTTGTCGGCCCGCCTCCCCCGCCGTCGCCGACTCCGAATCCGTCGTTTAGTCCGGGCAGTCCCAGCCCCGGCCCGTCTCCGACGTAACGACGACAGCCGCTTAGGCCAGCAGGTCGCGTAGCATCTCCGCGTCGAGCGAACAGCCGCGGAGTTCGGCGCCGCGTTCGCGGCCGATGAGAACGAGTGCTGTCTCGCCCGTTTGCGGGTCAACGACGCGCGCTCCCAGATCTTCGGTTGCGATCGCGATGCACGACGCACGGTTCGCAAGATCGACGTGCACCAGCGCACCGACAACACCGTCGGGTAGCGATCGGCCGTCGGGACCGGTAACGCGCGCGCGCAGCCACGGTCCGGCATATTTATAGCGAACGGACGTGTCGCGGCGAGCGGCCGCGTTGGCCGGCCCGTCGTAATATTGCGACGTTAGCTCGGTCATGCCGTATTCTGCGACGATCGCCGAATCGGGGAGTTCGAACGCGACCGCCGTTTTCCGATACAGTTCGGCGCGGTCCACCGTTCTCGTGCGGCCTTTAAAACCGCCGGTTTCCATCACGCGCGATCCCTGCGGCAAGGGCATCTGCATTCTGAGCTCGTGGAGCCGGTCGAGCAGTGCTACGAGTGCGAACGCGGTGGTCGCAATGCACACGGGACGGTCGTGCCGGACTGCGTCGTGCAAGTCGACGATCAAACGATCGATGTCGATGCTGCCTGGTTGCACGTACCAACCCGTCGCGCCGTCCCCGAACGCCTCCGCAACCTCGCGCATCATATAACCGAGCGACGACTGCGGATGGGTGGACGGATTCGGAACGAGGTTGCAATAGCGCAGGCGTGCACTGTCGGCGAGCATGAATCGCTCGAAACCGGCGAGCAAGGCCGCGTCGTATAAGCGGTTCGTTTCAAAATAGTGATTGCCGGGACGCCCGTCTGTCGTGCCGCTGGTTTCGAACGTCAGAACGGCGCGCTCGACGGGGAACGTGGCGAGCGCCGCTTCTTTAAATGCCGCAGCGGGCACGGCCGGAATGCGGTCCCACGATTGCGGCGCCGTTCGGGCGTCCGAATCGAGCAGCGCGCAGTAGCGCGCATAGGGCAGATCGTAACGGCGTTGATAGTCGAACAGCCGCAGCGCAAGATCGTCGAAGGCTTGATCCGATAGCGGCGCTCCGCGCGTCCGCCAGGCGTCAACGACGGCGAGAATGTCTGCGTCGAGCGCCGCCGATTCGCTCGCGTACGTCAATGCGTGGGGCGGCGGCGCGACGTGATGACGCCGCTGTTGAGCCCCGCCGTAGCGAGCCCGCCGGCAAAGCGCGCGTACTCGACTTTGACGCATCGGTCGACCACCACCGTCAACCCGGCGGCATCGGCGCGCGCGATCGCGTCTTGATTGATGACACCGTACTGATACCAAATCGCGCGTGCGCCGGCCGCGATGGCTTCCTCGGTGACCGCCGGCGCATCGGCCGGCCGGCGAAAGACGTCAACCAAATCGGGCGGTCCGAATGCCGCCGTATACGCAGCCAGCGATGGCAGCGCCGCAATACCGTCAATTTCGGCGACGTTGGGATTGATCGGGACGACGCGATACTGCGTTTGCGTTCGAAGATATGAAAAAACCGTATAGCTCGGGCGCAGCGGATTATCCGAAGCGCCGACCATCGCGATCGACGTCACTCGCTCGAGCAGCGCACGAATATCGGACGGCGTATTCGCGATCATGTCTTCACCTGTTGGCTCGACTGCGAATAGGCGACGACCTCGTACCGGTTTCCATCCCCGTCCTCAAAGAAAACGGCGTAATAATCGTCGCCGTATTCGGGATTGAACGACGGGCCGTCGATCGTTCGAGCGCCGGCTTTTCGCCCAGCTTCGGCAGCAGCATCGACGTGCGCGCGATCGGCGACGCCAAACGCCAGCTGCATCGTTCCGCCCACGGCCTTCCCGTTTTGCGTGAAACCGATCCGCGGACGGCCGCCGTCCGACGGTTCGTATCCGATGAAACCCGCTTCGTCCGGGACGCGCCGCAAGCCGAGCGGGCCGGACAACGCATCGAACAGTGCTTGCGCCGATCGGAGGTCGCGAACGTGAATGTCAACGTGATGTATCATGATGATTTCGTACTCCCTCAGGCCACCGAAGCTGCGTGCAACCCGCGTTCGAGATCCCAAATTAAATCGTCGATGTCTTCCAACCCGACCGACAGCCGCACCGATTCGGGTGGCACGCCGGCAGCATCGAGCTCGGCATCGCTGAGTTGCGAGTGGGTCGTCGACGCGGGATGAATGACCAGGCTCTTGGCATCGCCGACGTTCGCTAAGTGGCTCCACAAGCTCAGGGCGTCGATGAGGCGGCGTCCGGCCTCGCGTCCGCCCTTCAAACCAAAGGTAAACACCGCACCTAAGCGTGCCGGCCGCACCCATGCGACTTCCGGGCGAGCCTGTAGAAATTCCGCGACCAGTCGCGCGTTGGCGGTGTGCCGTTCCATCCGCAGCGGTAGCGTTTCGAGTCCCTGTAGCAAGAGCCACGCATCCATCGGCGAGAGTTGTGCGCCGATGTCGCGCAAGACTTCGGCTCGCAGACGCATCAAGAACGCGTACTCACCGAACGTCTCGGAGAACACTTTGCGATGGTAGCCCGGGCTCGGTTCCGATAGCAGCGGAAAGCGTCCGTTGCCCCACGGGAACGTTCCGGATTCGATCGCAACGCCGCCGATGCTCGTGCCGTGGCCGCCGATAAACTTCGTGGCCGAGTGCAAGACGATGTCGGCGCCGCGTTCGATCGGACGGCAAAAGTACGGCGTCGCGAACGTATTGTCAACGGCGAGCGGGACGCCGGCGTCGTGCGCGATGAGAGTCAATGCTTGGATATCGGCCAGCGAACCGGACGGGTTGGCGACGGTTTCTACAAACAAGAGGCGCGTCCGCGGCCCGATCGCGCCGGCGACGGCAGCGGCGTCATCGGTATCGACGAACGTCGTTTCGATGCCCATGCGTTTGACCGCGACCGAAAGCTGCGTGATGGTTCCGCCGTAGACGTTGCGCGAACAGACGACGTGGTCGCCGGACTGGGCCAACGCCAGCACCGTGCACAGTTGCGCCGCTAGGCCGCTGGAGAACGCGACCGCACCGAGCCCCGATTCGAGGCTGGCCATTCGTTCCTCGAATGCCGCGACCGTCGGATTGCTGATCCGGCTGTAGATGTGCCCGTAGCTGCGTAGTGCGAAGAGTTCGGCAGCTTGCTCGGCCGAGTCGAACACGTACGCGGCGGTTTGATAAATCGGGGCCGCCCGCGACCCGGTCGCCGGGTCCGGCGGCGTCCCGGCGTGGATCGCGCGCGTGGCGAATCCGAAGTCCCGGTCCTGCATGACTCCGCGGCTTCGCTGGATAACCGATTCAATCATGGGAATGACGCTCACCGAAAAAATTCTGGCTCGACATGCCGGCTTGGAACGCGTTAGCGCAGGCAGCATCATCAACGCAAACGTCAACTTGGTGTTGGCCAACGAACTGTCGGCCGCGGTCGCGATTGCGGTCATGCGCGGCATCAAGGGTGCGGATCGAGTATTCGATCGCAAAAAGATCGCGCTGGTCGAGGACCACTTCGTTCCGGCCAAGGACGCGCAGTCCGCAAAGCTCGCGCGCTTTATGAAAGAGTTCGCACAAGAACAAGAGATCGAGCACTTCTTCGATGTCGGTCGCGGCGGTATCGAACACGTCGTGCTGCCGGAGGAAGGGCTGGTCGCGCCCGGCGAGTTGATCGTCGGCGGCGACTCTCACACGTGCACGTACGGCGCCTTCGGAGCGTTCGCCACCGGAATGGGCTCGACCGACATCGCCGCGGCGTTCGTGCTCGGCGAGGTGTGGTTGAAAGTGCCCTCCACGATCAAGATCGTCTACAACGGCGAGCTCGGCCCCATGGTGTATGCGAAAGACGTCATGCTGCGTACGGTCGGCGAACTCGGTATCGACGGTGCGACCTATCGCGCGATCGAGTATCACGGCACCACCGTCGATCGCTTGTCGATCACCGGTCGCATTACGATGGCGAACATGGCGATCGAAGCCGGCGCCAAAAACGGCATTTTCCACGCTGATGCTAAGACGCTCGCGTACGTCACCGAGCGCACGGATCGCCCGTTCGTCGTCGAACGTTCGGACGACGACGCCGTGTACGAACGCATCGTCAACATCGACGTCGGCCAACTCGAACCGCAAGTCGCCTGTCCGCACACGCCCGATAACGTGCACCCCATCAGCGAAGTCGCGGCCGATGACATCAACGTCGATCAAGTCTTCATCGGTTCGTGCACGAACGGGTACATCGAAGACTTGCGCGTGGTCGCAAAGATACTCGATGGAAAGAAGATCGCATCCAACCTGCGCGTGATCGTCAACCCGGGCAGCCAAAAAGTATGGATGCAAGCCGCGCAAGAAGGCATTCTCACCACCCTAGCGGCGGCCGGATGCGCCGTGAATACTCCCGGCTGCGGTGCCTGCTTCGGCGGTCATATGGGCACGCTCGGAGACGGCGAGCGCGCCATCTCGACGACCAATCGAAACTATGTCGGCCGGATGGGATCGCCGAAGGCCGAGGTGTACCTCGCCTCTCCGGCGACCTGTGCCGCGTCGGCGCTGGCCGGAAAAATTGCGGACCCGCGCGCGCTCGAACTCGCCGCCGTCTAACGTCAGGCAAGAAAGGTTTCGGTTATGGAAAGCAAGCTGCGCGGACACGCACACAAATACGGAAAGAACGTCGATACCGACGTCATCATCCCCGGTAAATATTGCAACATCGTCAACCAGGCGGAGTTGGGCAAGCACGCGCTCGAAGGTCTCGATCCGGAGTATACGTCGCGCATGCAAGCCGGCGACATCATCGTCGCCGATCGCAACTTTGGCTGCGGGTCGAGCCGTGAGGTCGCACCGATCGCGATTAAAGGTTCCGGCACTTCGGCCGTGATCGCGAAGAGCTTCGCTCGTATCTTCTATCGCAATGCGTTGAACATCGGCTTGCCGATCTTCGAATCCGATGAAGCGGTCAACGGCATCGAGACCGGCGACGAGATCGAAGTCGAACCCGCAACCGGCATCGTCCGCAACATTACCAAGAACACGGAATACCAAGCCGCCGAGTTCCCGCCGTTTATGCGATCGCTGATCGACGCCGGCGGGTTGGTCCCGTACGTAGAGCGCCGGCTGGCCGAAGCCGCCGGCTAAGCGACTCCGTTAGGGCGGCCCGTAACCGCCGCCGCCGCCGTTGCCGCCACCACCCATTCCGCCGGGAGCCGCGTTCAGGTTGTCGATGAACTTCGACTTCGGACGATAGGCAGCCGTAAACGTCACTTGTTCTTTGGGCGTCGTGAACTCGCCGATCATATCGGTCGTTCCGTCTAACCGTCCCTCGAGGCTGATCGACGTTCCGTCCGGCAGCGTCACCACCAGATGCACGGCTTGTCCGTCGAGCGATCCGGCGATCGGATACTTCTTTCCATTGCTGTTGACGTACGTGCCGCCGATCGTCGAACCGTCTTGCTTGAGGACGAGGTGCGTGTACTCGGTGTTACTGCCGCGCTGAATCTGGACTTCCCACACGCCCTCGATACCCTTGCGCGCGTTCGGGGGCGGGGTCGGCGCGTACGAGGCGCCTGGCCCCGGCGAGGGTTGTCCGGGCAACGCGAATCCCGAAGGAACCGGAACGGGAGACCCGCCCGGGCCCGGATTTGCGGGTGCCGGGGACAGGTCCGGAGTCGTGGACGGTGCCGCAAGTGGCGGCGGCGTCGGGGGCGGGGTCGCGCCGATCGCGGGATGCGGAGTGCCGGCCGAGGCGGCGAAGGCGACGGCCAGCGCGCCGCCGGCGATCGCGGTCAAAAACGAGTTCGGTTTCACCCTACTTCGTTTAGAACCGGGCGCGAGGGGACCCTCTTGTGGCGGCTGTTATAATGCAGAGGCTGTGAAAGACAAGATTCATCCCAAGTGGTACCCCGAGGCCCGCGTTCACTGCGCATGCGGCAGCACGTTCACGACCGGTTCGACGATCGCCGAGATCGGCGTAGAAATTTGCGCTGCCTGCCATCCGCTGTTCACCGGCCAGCAGAAGCTCATCGACACCGCCGGTCGCGTCGATAAGTTCAATCAGCGCGCCGCAGCGGCAAAGCGCAAGCAAGAAGAGGCGGCCTCGCGCCGCGCGACTCGCGAGGCGCAACAGGCCGCTCGTACGTAGGGCCGTCCGGGCCCTGCGGTTGCTCCCATGAGTTCGCACTCCGAGCTCCGGCTCGAAACGATGTCGCGCCGCTTCGACGAAATCGAAGCCGAGCTGGCACATCCGAGCGGAGCGTTCGATCAGCAACGCTACACCGCGCTTCTTAAGGAGCGTTCGCAACTCGAGCCGCCGGTTGCCGTATACCGCCGCCTGCGCAAAGTGCAGGCCGACGCCGCGACCAGCGAGGGTCTCGCTGCCGAAACCGACGGCGAGATGCGCGACCTGGCCGAGGACGACGTTCGAACCCTACGCGAGCACGAACGCGCACTTTCGGCCGAACTCACCCAGTTGCTCGTTCCACGCGATCCAAACGACGACAACGATATTTTCGTTGAAATTCGTGCCGGCGCCGGCGGCGACGAAGCCGCGATTTTTGCTGGAGACCTGGCGCGCATGTACATGCGCTACGCCGAGCAATTGGGAATGCGCCCGGAACTAACGTCCGAGAACCCGAGCGACGCCGGCGGTTTCAGAGAGATCGTGTTCGGAGTGAAAGGCCAGGGCGCGTACCGTTCGTTCAAACACGAGTCGGGCGTTCATCGCGTCCAACGCGTGCCGGAAACTGAAGCACAAGGCCGCGTGCACACCAGTACTGCGACGGTCGCCGTATTGCCGCAGGTCGAAGACACCGTCGAAGTCGAGATCCGCTCGACCGATCTTGAAATCGACACGTACAAATCGTCCGGCGCCGGTGGCCAGTACGTCAATAAGACCGAGTCGGCCATTCGTATCACGCACGTACCCTCCGGCATCATCGTCGCATCGCAGCAGGAGCGTTCGCAGACACAAAACCGCGAGAAGGCGATGCAGATGCTGCGATCGATGCTGTTCGACCGCAAGCGCCGCGAACAAGAAGAAGCGACGGGGTCGATGCGTCGCGCGCAGGTCGGCACGGGCGACCGCTCCGAGAAGATCCGTACGTATAACTTCCCGCAAGATCGCGTGACCGACCACCGCATCAATCGCAATTACGGCAACATTCGTGCGATCGTCAACGGACAGCTCGAGCAGCTCGTCGAGGACCTACTGGCCGACGAACGCGCTCGGGCGTTGGCCGGCGAAGACGCGTGATTGCAGGCGTCTGCTTGGTTGCAGACTAAGCTTGCGACAAAAGGGGACCACACTATGCGCACGCTTCTACGAGCCGTTTTCCCGGTGGAGCAGTCGAACGCCGCGGTGAAGAATGGAACCCTCGGAAAAACCCTCGAGAACACGATCGCCCGGTTAAAGCCGGAGGCGACGTACTTCTCTGCAACCGATGGGAAACGATCGGCTACGTTCATTTTCGATTTGCACGATCCGTCGGACATACCGTCGATCGTCGAGCCGCTTTTTCTCGAATTGAACGCTAGCGTCGAACTCGTGCCCGTGATGAACCTGGAAGAGTTACGAACCGGATTAGAAAAAGCGTCAAAGAACCGATAGCCTCCGTCAGCGGGCTGCTCGCGCAAGGCGCCGGGCGCCTCGAAGCGGCCGGAAATTCCGGTCGCGCCGATGCGCAAATTCTTTTGGCGCACGTACTCGGTCGTAGTCGAGCGTGGCTTATCGCACACGGCGAGACGATCGTATCGACGCGCGAAGCGCAACGCTTTGGCCAACTGTGCGGGCGGCGTTCGGCAGGCGTTCCGGTCGCGTACTTGCTCGGGAGCGCGTGTTTCTACGGCCGGGAGTTCGCGGTCGACCAAACGGTGCTCGTTCCGCGACCCGAAACCGAGGCGCTGGTCGATCGCGCGCTGCAGTTCGCAAAGCGCCGTGGCTCGGAGCCGCTTCGGGTTCTCGACATCGGTACCGGCTCGGGAGCCTTGGCGTGTACGCTGGCCGCCGAACTGCCCTTCGCCAGCGTTGACGCGACCGATTGTTCGGCACGGCGCGCTCGCCGTTGCGCGATTCAACGCGCGCGCCATCGGCGTAGACTCACGCTGCCATTTTTTTCTCGGCGACTTGGCCAACCCGGTCGCCGGCCGGCACTATGACTCGATCGTCGCTAACCTGCCGTACGTAGCGACCGCCGATATCCCAGCTGCGCCCGATCCACTCGCCTTCGAACCGCGGATGGCGCTGGATGGCGGCTCCGACGGGTTGCGGGTGTACTCGCGGCTGCTGCCACAGCTCCCGGCCCTGCTGGCGCCGGGTGCCCTGGCACTGTTCGAAGCCGCTCCGCACCAGATCGGTGCGTTAGGAGCGCTCTGCACGGCGGTCTTTTCGAGCGCGACGGTCAACATCGGCCGCGACCTGGGCGGCCTCGAACGATTCGTCATAATTGTGCTCCCCGAGGCGTAAGGTTCTACGGGATTCCAACCCTACGGGCGGGAAATCCGTCAACCCGAGATGGCGAAGTATATTTTCTTCACCGGCGGCGTCGTGAGTTCTCTTGGCAAGGGGATCACGGCCGCATCGCTCGGACGACTACTCAAAGCGCGTGGCCTTAGCGTTTCGATCCAAAAACTGGATCCGTATATTAACGTCGACGCCGGCACGATGAACCCGTACCAGCATGGCGAGGTCTTCGTCACCGAAGACGGCGCCGAAACCGATCTGGACCTCGGGCATTACGAGCGGTTCATCGACGAGAATCTTCACCGCGTCAATAACGTCACGACCGGTCAAGTCTACAACGCGGTCATAGAAAAAGAGCGCCGAGGAGATTATCTCGGTGCGACCGTGCAAGTCATTCCACACATCACGAACGAGATTAAAGCGCACGTGCGTCGCCTCGCCGAGGCCGGCGGTGCCGACGTTTGCATCGTCGAAGTGGGCGGCACGGTCGGCGACATCGAGTCGTTGCCGTTCTTAGAAGCGATTCGCCAGATGCGATACGACGTGGGCGAAGAGAACGTTATGTACGTGCATCTCACGCTGGTGCCGCACCTCGGCGCCGCCGACGAGTTGAAAACCAAACCGACGCAGCACTCCGTGCGGGAACTGCGCGGAATCGGTATCTCGCCCGACGCGATCGTCTGCCGCACGCAATCCGCGGCGCCAATGCCCCCCGAATTAAAAGAAAAGATCGCCTTGTTTTGCGACGTTCCACCGAGTGCGGTGGTGCAGAACGGTGACGCCGCATCGATCTATCAAGTTCCGCTCAACCTCGAAGCCGAAGGATTGGCACAGGCGGCCGTCCGCAAACTCGGTCTGACGACCGTCGCGCCGCAGCTGGACGAATGGAGCGCCATCGCGCGGCGCATCTTGCATCCGCGCCGCCACGTACGCGTCGCATTGGTCGGCAAATACGTCGAGCTGAAGGATGCATATATCTCGATCGTCGAGGCGCTCAATCACGCAGGGGTTTTCCACGACGCGCACGTCGAGATCGATCGCGTTGACTCCGAGTCCATCGAGCGCGACGGACTCGCCGCCTTGGCTCGCGCCGATGGGATTCTCGTCGCACCCGGTTTTGGAGCTCGCGGCGTTCATGGGAAACTCGCGGCCATCCGGCATGCGCGGGAGAACGGCGTGCCGTTTCTCGGTATCTGCTACGGTATGCAGCTCGCATGCGTCGAGTTCGCTCGCAACGTATGCGGCTTGAGCGAAGCGATGACCAGCGAGGTCGACGAAACGACGTCCGAACCGGTGATCGACTTCATGCCGGATCAACGCAACCTCGAAACCTACGGCGGCACGATGCGCCTGGGCACGTATGCGTGCACGTTGGAGCCGGGAAGTCATGCGGCCGACGCGTACGCCCGCCTCGACATTAGCGAGCGCCATCGTCACCGCTACGAGTTCAACAACCGGTATCGTCCCGTTTTCGAGGAGCACGGCATGCGATTTACGGGACATCATACGATTGGGAAAACGCGGCTGGTCGAACTCGTCGAACTTCCAACGGAATTGCATCCGTGGTTCGTGGGTACGCAGGCACATCCGGAATTCATGTCGCGTCCGAACCGGCCTTCGCCGCTGTATCGAGATTTTATCGGCGCCGCGTTGCAGCGTAACGCACCTGCCGCCACACCGTCGTCCGAGCGAGCCGCTGTCCCGGCATTTCCCGCAACGGGAGGCTAATGAATCCGGCGGCCGTTACCGCGGTCATCCTAACGCGCGACGAAGAACGCAACTTGCCGCGCGCCCTGACCAGTCTGCCGCGCGGCATGCACGTCTTCGTTCTCGACGCTTGCTCGCGCGATCACACGGTGCAATTCGCGAAGGGTGCCGGAGCCGACGTCGTGCAGCGCGAGTGGACCGATTTCGTCGACGCGCGCGAGTACGCGCTCTCGAACGTTCGCACGCCTTGGGTCTTGATGCTCGATGCAGATGAAGCGCTGGACGACCGGTTGCTGGCATCGTTGTTGGCAGCCGGCGATGAGTACGACGCGTACCGGGTGTTGCGAACGACCTACTTTTGCGGAAAGGCCATGCGGGTTTGGCGGGACGAGCCGCTGATCCGTCTGTTTCGAGTCGGCTCGGCGCAATTAGCGACGCATCCGGCCGCCGGCGGAACCGCTAATCTGCACGAGCGGTGGACTTCGGATGCCCGCGTCGGCGAACTCGAGGGCACGTTACTGCATTTTTCGTATCCGGATTATGCGACGTATCGTCGCAAGTTCGACGCGTACACCTCCGTCGAGTCCGAAGGCGTGCCGCGCTCGTTGTCGGGTTGGGCGCTGGCGCTAGCACAAATTCCGTTGCGCTTTTTTCGGTTGGCGGTTCTTCGTGGCGGTGCGTTGGACGGACCGCGCGGCGTGTACGTCGCATACCGGTCGGCAGTCTATCGAGCGGCCGTTGCGTGGAAGGCGCTGGCACGCTGAGCGCTCCGCGGCGTGCGATCGGCCTGGACGCCCGTCTGACGCGTCAACTGTCGGTCGGAATGAAATCGTACGTTCGCGAGCTAACGCGGCGCCTGCCGGCGGCCGCACCGCAATACGACTACGTCGCGTTCGAACGGGGCGGTAACTTCGGCTGGAACGAGCAAATTCGGCTTACCGTTAGCGATAGCTCGGTCGCGCGTTTCGCTGGTACATTATTTATCGCTGTACGTTCCGCTGCTGTCGCTTGCGCCGTCGATCGTAACGATCCACGACTTGATCCATTTGCATTACCCGGAGTACTTCAAAGCCAAAGTTCGCCCGTACTACGAGACCGTCGTCCGGTGGGCATGTGCGCGTGCCAAGCGCGTTATTACCGACGACGAAAAAACCATCGACGACCTGGAGCGCTTCTTGCACGTCGATCGAGCCAAGGTGCGCGTGATTCCGCTGGGCGTCGACGAACGCTTTCTGGTCGCTTCCGCACCGCACGTCGCTGCGACGCCATACCTGCTCTACGTCGGCAACCACCGCCCCCACAAGAATCTGCATACGTTGTTCGAGGCGTGGTCGTCGCTCCCGGACGGCATGGCAGTGGATCTGTACCTAACCGGAAGCGACGACTTCGGCGGCGAGCTGGAGCGCCGCCGCACGCCCGCGCGCCGGATCGTCGCGTTGGGAGATGTCTCCGAGGACGAGTTGGCGTCCTATTATGCCGGCGCCCTGGCGCTGGTCCAGCCCTCGTTTCGTGAGGGCTTCGGGTTGCCGGCCCTCGAAGCGATGGCCAGTGGATGTGCCGTCGTTGCTACCGAAGGCGCTCTTCCTCGCGTGCTCGCGCCTGCAGCTCTCGTCTTTGAGAGCGGCAGTGCTGAAGAATTGCGCGCGATGCTAGAGCGCGTCGTTACCGAACCCGAATTGCGCGCAACGTGCGTGCGAGCCGGACGTCTCGCGGCCACGACGCTGACGTGGGACCGGTGTGCGCTGTTCGACCGCATCCGTATATGCAGAAGTGTTGGAGGAAGCGTGCTAGCCGTTATCGTTCTGGCCGCCGCGACGTCGGCTGCTCCGGCAGTTCGCGCGCCCGCACCGAGCCGCCGTCCGATCTCGATCGTAATCAACGGCAACGCGCTTCCAATCGATCCCGCGCCGCGTTTCGATAAGAACGTTCTCTTCTTTCCGGTGCGCCGAACGTTGCTCGCGCTCGGCCTGCCGTTTAACCGTTACGGCAGCCGGCTCGTCACCCAGGTCGGCTCGAAGACCGCCACGCTCGTCGTCGGCAGCAGCATTGCAACGATCGATTCGGATCGGATGCAGCTGGACCAGCCCGTCCAAGAAGTCAACGGCGTACTCTACGTTCCGCTGCGCTTTTTTACCGACGTGCTCGGCGCCCAAGCCACCTTCGACCGCCGTTCCAACGTCGTGACGATCGTGGCGCAACTCATCGGACGATCCGACACCGGGCTATCCTCGACCGGATCGGGTTACACGCGTGTTGGAACGGTGGCTGCCGTCAATCTGTTGTCGGATCCGCCCACCTTGACGTTTGGATATTTCAGCGGACCGAAAACGGTTTCGATCGCTCCCAACGCCGTCGTCGAGGTGGAAGATGTTGACGCCAACGTTACGACGCCGGGCGAACTCGGTGACGTGCGTCCCGGAGACTTCGCTCGCGTGGAAATGCGCAAAGACGGTCGCGTCGTGCGCATCGTCGATGCGTTTGGTTCGCACGACGGAAGGATCGTGGCCGTCGGCGGCAACGAGTTCGTTTTAGACAGCGGACAAGTCGTTTCGCCCGGCCGTACCGTCGAAGTGTCGCTTAACGGCGCCGCGGCCGGCTTTGCCGATCTGCGCGCGGGCGACATGGTTGCGGTGCGATACAACGTCGAAACGAACGAAGTCCGCGAAATCTTGGCCAGCCGCCAGATTCAAGGAACGCCGGTGCAAAACGGTCTGTCGGTGTCGACCGATGCGACGCGCCCGCTTCGCGCGGACGAAACGTTACGCGTTACGATGCACGGCCCGCCGGGCGGTTCGGCGACGTTCGACATCGGGTCGTACGTATCGAATCTCGCGATGCGCGAAAGTTCGGCCGGCGTCTATGACGGTAGCTACGCGATTCCGCGTGGCGCGAACTTCGATTCCGTTCCGGTGATCGGCCGGTTGCGCGTTGCGTCCGGATCGCTGCAAGCTCAGGCCGCCTCGCTGTTTTCGGCCTCGAGCGTTCCGCCCGGCGTTTCGGATTTCGGGCCGGACAACAACGTAACGGTCAACGACAACCGCCCTTCGATCTACGCGACCTTTAGCACGGATGCCGTACCTGTGAGTCCATCGAGCGTACAGATTGTGGTGAACGGGCACGACGTGACGTCCGATTCGGTTCGCACGTCGCAGTTCGTGCACTACCTGCCCGCCTATGGCTATCCCGACGGCCCGGTTCGCGTGACGGTCCGCGTCGCCGATGGAGCCGGCAACACGTACACGAAATCGTGGACGTTCTTCATTCGAACCCGCTGACCGAAAGCAACGATGAGCGACGACTGTATTTTTTGCCGCATCGCTTCTGGAGCGATTCCCGCCACGGTCGTGCACCGCGGCGAGGGCGTGCTCGCGATCGAAGATCTCACCCCGCAAGCGCCGACCCACGTGCTGGTCATCCCCGAGGCCCATTACGATACGGTCGCGGATCTGGCCGCGGGCGGCGACACCGCCTTGCTGTCGGAGGTGTTCTCGGCGGCCGCCCGGATCGGTCGCGAGCGCGGCGGCGCGGACGGGTTCAGGCTGGTCGTCAATAGCGGCCCGATGGCCGGGCAAAGCGTGGGGCACGTTCACGTGCATGTGTTGGCCGGACGTCCGCTGTCCTGGCCGCCTGGCTAGACCTATTCGACTCCCGATTTGACGCCCGTAACGGGCTGTGCTACGGTAGGTGTCCGAGCCCATACGGGCTCTAATTTTGCGTGTGCCGAGCTCGGCCGCGCCGCGAGGGGGTGTCGAATAATATGGAAGTACGCGTAGCTCCAGGTGAATCGATCGAGAGCGCGTTGCGCCGTTTTAAGAAAGCCACCCAAAAGGCCGGTATCCTGGCCGAAGCGCGCAAGCACGAACATTACGAAAAACCGAGCGTTCGCCGAAAGAAGAAGTCGGCCGCCGCGCGCAAGCGTCGCAGCTAGACGCGATGGCAACCCTCAAGGACCGCATCGCCGCCGATCTTAAGGCGGCGATGAAAGCCCGCGACCAGCTCCGTCTGGACACCCTCCGCTCGGCGTTGTCGGGATTCACGTACAAGCGCTCCGAAGCCGGCGCCGACTTAAGCGACCAGGACGAACTCGACGTCGTCGGCCGCCTGGTGAAGCAGCGTGCCGATTCGGCAACCGAATTCGATAAGGCCGGCCGCACCGATCTGTCCGATAAAGAACGTGCCGAGCGCGCGATTCTCATGGAATACCTCCCGGCGCAGAAGTCGCCGGAAGAGATTCGCGACGCCGTGCGAGCCGCGATCGCCGGGATTCCCGAGGCCTCGCGTAACGTCGGCGCGGTGATGAAAGTGGTCTTGCCGGCGATGCGCGGATTGGCGGACGGCAACGCGGTGCGACAGATCGTCAGCGAAGAACTCGACCCGAACTAGCAACAGCTCGCCTCCCGGGTCAAAGAAGGCGGTGCCGCGACGTAACCTTTGTCGCTGCCCCTTGGTATCCACAAGCATGAAGGTCGTCCCGTTGGTCCGCCGCCTTGGAGTCGCGGCTCTATTGCTTTGGGGCGTTGGCGCCGTCGCATCGGCCGCGGTAACGTCATCACCCGGTCACGACGTTATCGTCGTCCCGATTTCGGGTCCGGTCGACGCCGGCACGACGAACTTGCTTCGTCGCTCGGTCGATCTCGCCGATTCCCGCTCTGCCGCTGCCATCGTCCTCGACGTTGGTAACGCGAGCGGTTCTTTCGCTTCCGCCGCAACGATTCGCACGGTGCTCGCCAAGGCGCGCGTCCCGGTGATTGCGTTCGTGCATGGCCGGGCCGACACCGTAGCCGCGCTGATTGCGTTAAACGCCGACCGCATCGTCGTATCGCCGCAAGCCTCGATCGGTTCTGCCGAACCCGTTCCTGCGATCGGATCCCAAGTCGCCGCGATACGCGCGGCGTTCGAATCGGCCGCAGAGCGGACGCACAAACCCGCGCAGTTGGCTGCAGCGATGGTCGATCCGACGGTCGACGTGCCGAAATACAAAGATTCGGGCACGGTGCTGGCGCTCGACGGTGACGACGCCGTGCGCGCGAACGTCGCGCAAGCTATGGCTCCGACGCTCCAATCCGCATTGGCGCTGTCCGATCTCAACACCAACCCGCAACTCGTGCAGGGCTATAGTTTTAGCGAAGCTGCCGTCCGATTGTTGAGCAGTCCGGTCGCCGGTGCGGTTCTGCTCGCGTTGGGACTCGTCGGTTTACTGATCGAGATGCAGACGCTCCATGGTCTGGCGGGAGCGGTCGGCGTCGTTGCGCTGGCGCTGTTCTTTGGCGGCCACGCCATATCGGGAGATGCCGGCCCGCTGGCGATCGGTTTGGCGGTGGCCGGAGTAGCGGCGATTCTATGGGAACTGCACATCGTGCCGGGTCATACCGTGCCGGGCGTCATCGGCGTCTTGTGCTTGTTACTCGGCGCGCTGCTGGCTTTCGGGCTGCCGTTCTTTTTCATCGCGGTGGAAACGCTTGCGACCGCGATCGTGATTGCCGTCATCGTCTATTCGATGCTTCTCAAGCGGTTGCCCGAAAATGCCTGGGCGCATCGATTGGCACTCGGGGCGACGCAAGGTCCGGAGTACGTTACTGCGGCCGACCTCAGCGCGTTTACCGGAAGAACCGGTACCGCCGTATCGTTTCTGCGTCCGGCCGGAATCGCGACGATCGACGCGAAGCGCGTCGACGTGCTCACCGCCGGTGAATTTATCGCACAGGGCACGCCGATTCGCGTGGTTCGCGTCGAAGGTGCCCGGGTATTCGTCGAAGCCGTTACTCTTCCGAGCTACCAATAGGAGCCGTTCATGATTGCAGTCAGCGCCGGCGTAATTATCGTCGTTGCGGTCATTTTGTTTTTCGTGTTTCTGTATTACTTTCCGGTCGGTCTTTGGATCCGTACGATCGCCGCAGGCGTACCGTTAGGCATCATCGCGCTCGTTCGCATGCGACTGATCGGCATTCCACCGAGCATCGTCGTCACGAACTACGTTCGCGCTCGCAAGGCCGGTTTGAATCTCACCGTCGATCAGTTGCAGTCGCATTACTTAGCCGGCGGTAACATCGAGAACGTAACGCTCGCGATGATCGCCGCGCAACGAGCGCAGATCCCGTTGGAATGGCAGCGCGCGGCCGCGATCGACTTGGCCGGCCGCAACGTTCTCGAGGCGCTGCAGACGTCGGTCAATCCGAAGGTGATCGAAACGCCGATCTTTCAGGGCGTCGCACAAAACGGAATTCAGCTCAACGTAAAGGCGCGGATCACCGTGCGCAGCGATCTGGATCGCTACGTCGGCGGCGCGGGCGAACCCACCATCGTCGCAGCCTCG
>CAWAZM010000014.1:0-228034 GCA_963786515.1 Vulcanimicrobiota bacterium
GCAGGGCGAGCTGCGTGTTGCGCGTACACCGCCTCGGACAGGGCCCCCATGCCGACCGCCATCTCCGGCCGGAGCAGCGCCCAGTCGACGTGCTCCCCCATGCCCCGTCCAGGAACTCGATGCGTGCCATGGCCTCGACTTAGAGTCGCGGCCATGGCACACTGCGTGGTCCAGACGGGCTGGAGCTCCGGCCTCAGCGTTGATGGTCAGGCGGCTCAAGGCGTCGTGGCTCGGCGTCCCGGTCGTCGTCGACGGCGTCGGGCGTGCCCTCGACGTCGATCTTCGGGAGGATCCGGTCGAGCCACCGCGGGAGCCACCAGTTGCGGTCGCCGAGCAGCTCCATCGTGGCGGGCACGAGGAGCATCCGGACGACGGTGGCGTCGAGGAGGATCGCCGTGGCCAGACCGACGCCGAACAGCTTGAACGTGCGGTCGTTCTCCAGCAGGAAGCTGCCGAAGACGAACACCATGATCGCGGCGGCCGCCGTGATGACCCGGGCGGTGCTTGGCGAGGCCGTTGGCGACCGACGTGTGGCTGTCGCCGGTGCGGTGCCACTCCTCCTTCACCCGCGAGAGCAGGAACACCTCGTAGTCCATCGAGAGCCCGAACACGATGGCGAAGAGCATCATCGGGGCGAACGTCTCGATGGGCCCGGGGGCAGGCCGGTGAGGTCGCTGAGCCAGCCCCACTGGACGACCGCCACGATGATGCCGTAGGCCGCGCCGATCGACAGGAGGTTCATGAGCACGGCCTTGAGCGGCACGAGCACCGACCGGAACACGGCCATCAGCAGGAGGAACGACAGGAGCAGGACGGCCGCGAAGAAGTACGGCATCCGGCCGGCCAGGAAGCCGGAGAAGTCGACGGTGGCCGGCACCTGGCCGGTGACGGCGATCTCGCGTGCCGAGCGCGTCCTCGACCGGCGGGAGCACGTCGTCGCGCAGGCGGTGCACGAGCTGCGTGGTGGCCTCGTCCTGCGGCGACGTCTCGGGCGTCACCTGCCAGACGTAGGCGCCGCGGGCGCCGGCGACCCGGCTTGCGCGGATGCGCCGGCCGAGGCGAAGGCCACGTCGGGGTCGGTCTCGACCGCGGCGGTGATCCCGTCGAGCACCGCCGGGTCGGCACGCCGTCGACGCCGGCGGCCAGGAAGAGCGGTCCGTTGAAGCCGGGACCGAAGCCGTCGGCGAGCAGGTCGTAGGCCTGCCGGGTCGTGGTGTCCTCGGCGTAGTTGCCCTCGTCGGAGAAGCCGAGCCGCAGCCCGAGGAGCGGGATCGCCAGCACGAGGAGCACGACGGCGCCACCGATGGCGGCCGGCCACGGGCGGTGCTGGATCGAGCGGCTCCACCGGTAGGCGAACGTCTGCTTGATCGGCTTGGCGGGCGGCGGGCGACCTCCTGCTTGAGCGGCGTCACGCACGAAGCCGGCCAGGAGCATCAGGACCGCCAGCGGGAAGCCGACGCGCCAGCGGCGGGATCTTGAGGCCGAAGCCGACGAGCCCGACGGCGACGAAGCCGGTGGCGATCGAGGCCGCGCCACTGCGTGGCGCTCGATGCGCTCGCCGGCGAAGCCGAGGAGGGCCGGGAGCAGGGTGAGCGAGGCGACCACGGTCATGAGCACGACGACGGCGGCGCGACGGCCAGGCCCTGGATGAAGGCCACGCCCATGACGAGCATGCCGAGGAAGGACACGACGACGGTGATGCCGGCGAAGGCGACGGCCCGGCCCGCCGTGTCGATGGCGATCGACGATGGCCTCCTCGATCGTGTGGCCGTGGTGCAGGTTCTCCCGGTACCGGGTGACGATGAAGAGCGCGTAGTCGATGCCCACGCCGAGGCCGATCATGATGCCGAGGAACGGCGCGAAGTCGGGCATCGTGAGGGGTTCGACAGCAGCGTGACGATGAACGAGCCGGCGACGATGCCGGCGATGGCGACGCCGATGGGCAGGCCCATGGCGAGCACGGATCCGAAGGCCACCACGAGGATCAGGATGGCGAAGGCGAGGCCGAGCGCCTCGGTGGAGGGCTCCTCGAACTCGCCGAAGGCCTGGCCGCCGAGCTCCACCTGGAGGCCGGCGGGCGTCCGGGAGCGATCTCCTCGAGGCACCGGCCGATGTCGCCGGCGTCGTCCAGTCTCGGCCGGGGATCTCGATCGAGGCGAAGGCGATCTTGCCGGCCTCGGCACCCGCTGGTCGGCGATCTGGCGGCGCCCTCCGCCGCGTAGGGGCTGACCAGCCGCAGTCCCGTCGAGCAGCGCGAGGTCGGCGGCAGCGAGCCCTCCCGCTGCTCGTCGGTGAGCCAGTCGAACGCGGGTCGTTGGTGACGTCGATCCGCCGGATCGGCGGCGATGGCGTGGAAGCTCGGTGAACAGCTGCTCCATCTCCGCCTTGACCGCGGGGTCCTCCACGCCCTTGCCTCGGCCCGGAACACGAGCGTGCCCGGGATGCCGGCGCCCTGACCACCGAAGGTGTCCTCGAGGGTCTCGATGCCACGGGTGCTCTCGAAGCCGGGAGGGTGAAGTCCTGGCCGAAGCTGCCGCCGATGGCGCCGGACACGCCCCCGAGCACGACGACGCCGACGATCCAGCCGAGGACGACGGTCTTGCGGCGCCGGAAGCACCACGAACCGAGACTTGCGAACACAGCGACCTCCGGGCGAAGTGGCCGTGGGGGTGAGGGGGATCCGGACGGATCGGCCGTCCCAGGATCCGTCGTGCACTGTACGACAATCGGTGAGCACGTTGCGTCACGATCGGGGATTCCCCTGAGGGTCGAGGCCGTCGGGTGGCCGTGCCAGGATGCCCGGATGATCCAGGACCGGTTCCGACTCGACGGCAAGGTGGCAATGGTGACAGGTGCGGGGCGCGGCATCGGCGCCGCCTCCGCGGTGGCCCTCGCCCAGGCGGGGGCCGACGTGCTGCTGTCGCTCGCGCGCCGAGGACCAGCTCGAGCAGGTGGCCGCCCAGGTCGAGGCCGCCGGCCGCGGGCCGCTGGTCGTCCCGGCCGACCTGAGCGACCTCGACGCCGTGGCCGGCCTGGCCCAGGCCGCCAAGGACGCCTTCGGGCGCCTCGACATCGTCGTCAACAACGTCGGCGGCTCGATGCCCCGGCCGTTCCTGGACACGTCCCCGCGCCGGCTCATCGAGGCGTTCTCGTGGAACGTGGCCACCGCCCACGCCCTCACCCGGGCGGCCGTGCCGCTGATGCTCGAGGGCGGCGGCGGGGCCGTCGTGGGGATCTCCTCGATGATGGGCCGCACCTCGGGCCGGGGCTACGTCGCCTACGGCACCGCCAAGGCCGGCCTGTCGCACTGGACCCGGCTGGCCGCCCAGGACCTGGCCCCCCGGATCCGGGTGAACGCCATCGCGGTCGGCTCGATCGCCACCTCCGCGCTCGACGATCGTCCTCCAGGACGACGGGCTGCGCACGACGATGGAGCCGAACACCCCGCTCGGGCGGATCGGCGACCCCGAGGAGATCGCCGCGACCGTGCTGTTCCTCGCCTCGGCCGCCGGCGGCTACGTCACCGGCAAGGTCGTCGAGGTCGACGGCGGCATCGAGCAGCCCAACCTCGACATGGGCCTCCCCGATCTCTGACGTCCGGCTGCGGTCGCGACGCGCCTACGGCGCGGGCCTCAGCCGCCGCAGGTGCGTCCGCCCTGTCGGCAAAGCGGCCGGCTCGAGCCAGCCTGCTCGCCGTCCGCGGGCGCTCGCGGTGGCCGTCGGCTCGCGCTCGTGGGGACGGTGGAGAGTGCGGGACGCGGTTGCCCAACGAGGCCACGAGGCCCAGCGCACCTCGTCGGCGGCGTCCGAGACGCAGGCCGATGGAGCGGTGGCCGAGGGCATCGAGCCGGGGGACCGAGCACCGAGGGCGCGTCGGCCACCGCGATGACACCGGCACGGGCGGCGGCTCCGCGGCCGGCGTCGCCACCGGCTCGGGGTCCGCGGCGGCGGGGGCGGGACAGCTCACGGTCCGAACCAGGCGTCGGAGTCGGCATCACCCCGACGACGATCCGCATCGGCACGATCGTGGCCGAGAACGGGGTGCTGGGAGCGCCGCGCACCAGCGGTGTTCGGCCTGCGCTCGTGGGTGGCCCACACGAACGCGCAGGGCGGGATCGCCGGCCGCACGATCGAGCTGTTCACGGCGCCGACAGCGAGGACCGCGCCAGCACGCTGGAGTCCGCGAAGAGCTTCGTGGAGAAGGACAAGGTGTTCGCCATGGTCGCGGTGAACACGCGCTCGATCGGCGGCGCGTCGCTGTACCTCGAGGAGCAGGGCATCCCGGTGCTCGGCTTTCCGATCGGCGACACGTTCAAGCGGTTCTCGCACTTCTAATCCGTCTACGGGTCGCTGTACCCGCGCGACGGCAGGAGCGTGGGGTTCGACGACCGGCTGATCTTCAGCTCCGCACCGTTCCGCTGCTTCAAGGACCTCGGCACCACGAAGGCGGCGATCTGCGGGTACGACATCGACGAGTCGAGCCAGGCCGTCGACCTGATCGCGCGAGGCACTGGAGCACGAGGGCCTCAGGTCACGAAGTACCTGGTGAGCTTCGCCGCACCGAGCTTCGACCGGCGGTCGCGGAGATGCAGCGCGACGGCGTGCAGCTCATCGTCGACACCATCGACCGCGGCGCGAACGTCCGCCTGTGCGACGCGATGGCCCGCGCCAGTTCGAGCCGCTGGCCGAGCTCGCCCAGGTGCCCGCCTCGGGGAAGCGGTGCGAACGACGCTCAACGACACGTGCCGGCCGATCACCTCAGACTCGGCGTCTCCCGCCCGTACAACACGACCTCGGTGCCGTTCATCGACGCCTTCGACACGGCGATGCGTCGGTACAAGCCGGGGAAGGTGCTCCACCAGTGGTGCCCTCGACGCCTGGGTCCAGGGCGAGGTCGTACGCGAGGCGCTGGTCGCTCTGGGCTCGCGTCCGACCCGCGAGACGATCGAGGCGTTCATCGCGCGCCACGAGGGAACGCTGATCCCCGGTGTGCTGGCCGGCCGCTTCGCGTGGCTGCACGCGCCCGGGGCGGCGACCGCCATGTCCGCCGCGGGTGCTTCTCCATAGCCAGATGGGACGACGGTGGTGCCGGGCGGCTCGATCGACCCGAGCCGATTCCCCTACTGCGTCGACCAGGCGAGGGTGTACATCAGCCCCGACCCCGAGCAGGGCGTAGAGCGTCAGGCACGGCGCGCAGTACACCGGCAGGTCGAGCATCGTCAGCACGCCGGGGTCGGCCTCGACCACCGCGGGGATGGCGTTGATCACGTGCATGGCGGTGGCCAGGCAGCCGGCGTGGTTGTGGTCGCCCACGTCGGACGACAGCTCGAGCTCGAGCTTCACGTGCGGCTCGCCCTCGATGAGGATCCGGTAGCCCTGGCCCTGCGGCCAGTGCGGGGCGTCCTCGTCGCGCAGGCGGGTGACGTGCTCGACGACGATCGCGCTCCTCGCCGCCGACCATGCCGACGATCTCGAAGCGCATGCCCGGAGATGGTCCCCTTGGCGACCGTGCCCGAGGCGATCGTGATGTCCCGGTCGGCAGCAGCACCTCGTGACGCTCCTCGATGCCGTCGAGCTCCAGGCCGATGGCCGCGGCCACCAGCTCGAGCACCGGGACCCCACGCCAGCGTGGTCGAGCCCGGCGCAGGAGCAGCGACTGCGACGGTGTCGGGCTTCCCGAACCCCATGATCTCGAACATGGTGAACGGGTTGTCCCAGGTGTCGTAGTTGACGATCTCCATCATCCGGACGGTGCGCACCTCCTTGCAGAGGGCGAGCGCGTGGACGTGCATGCCGGCGTTGCCGAAGCCCGGGTCGATGCCCGAGGTGAAGAAGCTCGTGCCGCCCTCCTCGCAGGCGGCCTGGAGCTGGTCGTACACGCCGTCGCCGGCCGCCTTCGGGAACAGCAGCGGCACGAACGACGTGTTCACCACGTTCTTGCCGCTGGCCAGCATGCGGCAGAGGTCCTCGACCACCTGGCCGGGGCGGATGTCGGAGCTGGCCGTGTAGCAGATGCAGTCCGCGTCGAGGGCGAGCAGGGCCTCGGCGTCCTGGCGTGGCGATCACGCCCACCGGGTCGCCGCCGCACAGCACGCCGGCGTCCTGGCCGGCCTTGTTGTCGGAGTGCACCCAGAGCCCGGCCAGCTCGAGCTCGGGGTGGGCGACGATCGCGGGCACGGCGTGGATGCCGACGGTCCCGGTCGCCCACTGGATCACGCATAGGTCATGGGCGAAAGGTAGGCGACGCCGGTCGCTACGGTGTCCGCCGTGCCGGCGGGACCGCGAGCCCACCATGGAACACGGACTTCGCGTGGGTTGACCACACGGGACCGTTCGCGCACCTCACCGCCGCGGAGGTGGCCCAGTTCGACGCGGATGGGTACGTCCTCGTGCCCGATCTCCTCACCGCCGACGAGGTCGCCGCCACCGTGGACGCGCTCGACCAGCTCGAGGCCGAGGTCGATGCCTTCCTGCAGACCCAGCGAGAACGGCCGCTTCTCGATCGCGGAGACCGGGCGCCCTCACGGTCACGCCCGCACGCGGTCACCCGCTCGGAGGTGCTGCGCGAGGTGAGCCGGCACCCCCGCATCGTCGGCATCTGCGCCGACCTCGTGGGCCCGGACGTACGCCTCTACTGGGACCAGGCGGTCTACAAGAAGCCCGAGAAGCCGCGACGGGTGCCGTGGCACCAGGACAACGGCTACACCTACGTCGAACCGCAGGCCTACCTCACCGTGCTGGCTCGCCCTCACCGACGCGACGTTCGCCAACGGGTGCCCCACGCTGGCCCCCGGTCGCCACCGGCTCGGCACGCTCGAGCACCACTACGTGGATCCACTCGGCCACGAGTGCCTCACCGACGTTCCCGACGCCGTGTCCGTGGAGGTGCCCGCCGGAGGGGCGGTGTTCTTCTCGTCGCTGACCCCTCACCTCACCGGTCCGAACACCACGGATTCGGTGCGCAAGGCCTACATCCTCCAGTACGCCCCCGACGGCGCCGCGGTCCTGCGAGGGCGATCCCGTCGGCCGGCCCCGCCAGCGACCGCGTCACCGTGCGCCGCACCGGAGCGGCAATACGAGGTGCTCCGGGCCGGCGTGCGCGTCTGACCTAGGCCGCGGCCGAGCCGCGCAGGCGGGCGGGGATGGTGCGCCACGCAACTGCAATGGCCATGCCCCCGACCGCTCGCGTCAGGGCGTGGCCGCACCAGATGACGAGGAACAGCGTCACCAATGCAGAGCCGGAGCGTTGCCAGCTCAGGGTCTCGAGGGCCCGCTCGATGGTGCCCTCCGGCTTCGTGAACGTGTCCCAGCTGTTGAGCCGGGCCACCCGCCCGAGCAGCACGCCGATGGCGCACAGCGCGTGGAGCGAGAGCTCCATCGCGCCGACCCAGGAGCCGCGACCGGTGCGGCGCAGCCAGCGACCGGCCTCGGCCAGGCTGACGGCGTAGCACGTGAAGCCCACCGCGATGAACGCGGCATACAGGGGGAGGATGCCGAGGTAGATCGCAGCGCGGCTGTCGGCCTGGACGACATCGCCCTGCAGGTGGACCAGGTCGGTCACCGTGTAGGGCGCGTTCGGCAGGAAGAGCACGAACACGACGACGCCGAGGTATCGCACCGGTCCCCACGGGCCCCGCGTGCGGAACAGCGGGATGGCGAGCAGCGCCGGCACCATGGCCAGCATCGTGTTCCAGGTCAGCCAGAAGCGGTTCCCCCAGGCGATGCCACCGACGTCGTGCGCCAGGGCACGGAACCACTCCATCGGCTCAGGGTACCGGCGGGACCCCGCCTGCGGATCCCGCCCGTAGGGCCCCATGCGGCGCAGCCGCAGCCTTCAGGAACCCTGTTCCTCGGCGGCGAAGCCGCTCCGGCGATTCAGTCGCGTGAAGCGGTCTGCGGTCGGCGCCGACCCGGTGAGCGCGGGCGGGAGGTCGGCGTTCGGGACCGGGTCGCCGGCGACGAGGCGGAGCGGGACGTACCCGGCCCAGATCGGGAGATCGACGTCCTCGGGCTCGTCGATGGCATCGCCGACGCGGACCTTGGCGGAACCCTCCTCGATGGGAAGGCGCAGCACGAGCGTCTGCCGCAGCTCTGACGGGTTTGCCCCCCGGGCCTCGGCGGTACGACCCGGCACGACGTGCTCGACGAGCACCTCGAAGGCCCGCGCCTTCTCGGCCTCGTCCTCCACCTTCTCTGCCCGCCCCAGCAGCACGACGGAGCGGTAGTTCATCGAGTGGTGGAACGCGGACCGGGCCAGGACGAGCCCGTCGAGCAGCGTCACCGTGACGCACACCTCGGCCCCCGAGGAAGCGCGCAGCATCGCGTTGCCGACGGCGCCGTGGAGGTAGAGCACGTCGCCGTCGCGGCCGTAGGTCATGGGCAGGACCTTGGGCGCACCGTCGACGACAAAGCCCACGTGGGCGATGTAGGCCTCGTCGAGGATGGCGTGGGCGGCGGCCCGGTCGAACTCCCCGCGGTCCGCCTTGCGGCGGAGCGTGGTGCGGTCGGTCTCCAGGAGCTGCGGGGAAGCCGTCATGGCCGGACATGGTGCCAGCCCGCTCCCCCGCAGCTCCCCGGATATCAGCGGCATACGCTCGGGCCGTGGAGCGTCGTGACCTCGTCGCGTGGGTCGATGCCTACGTCGCCGCGTGGCGGACGCCGGGGTTGGCTCCCCTGGCCGAGCTGTTCGCAGCGGACGCTCAGTACGTCGTGTCGCCCTGGAAGGCCCCCATCGTCGGCCTCGACGCCATCGGGCGGTTCTGGGAGGCGGGACGGGACGGCGCCGACGAGGCGTTCGAGCTCACCTACGAGGTGATCGCCGTCGAGGGCGACGCGGGCGTGGTGCGCGTGGCGGTCGACTACGGCACCGGGTCCCGCTGGAAAGACCTCTGGGTCATCCGCTTCGGGGCGGACGGCCGCTGCTCCGTCTTCGAGGAGTGGCCGTTCGCCCCGGGTCAGCCCGACGGCCAAGACGACGTCCCGCCGCCCTGACCATCACACCTGCGGCAGCTCGCCCCAGAAGCCGGTGATGCGCTGGAGGCGGCCGTCGGGCGCGAGCTCGCCGGCGTCGATGCCGGTGAGGATCATGGAGCCGTCGGCGGCCAGGAGGTCCCAGCTGAAGCGGAGCTGGTCGTTGTGCTGGTCGACGCCGCTCGTCTGGCGCATGCCGAAGTCGGGGAACTGCGCGTGCACGGCGGTGATCATCTCGGCCAGGTCGTCGTGGCCCCGAGCGTCGGCGTTCGGGTCGACATGGCGACCGTCCTCGGTGAACACCCGCTCGATCTGGGCCCGGCGGACCGTCTCGTCCGGCTCGAGCCACATGGCGAGGTAGTCGCTGACGATTGCTGGTGTGGTGGTGGTGTCGGTCATGGAGACCACCGTCGCGAACCCCGGCACCGAAGACGATTACCTGACAGGTAGGCGCCCCGCACCCGCCGCCTCGGTACCGTCATCTACATGTCAACGCTGTCGCCGGCGATCGGGGTCGGGGATCTCCTGCGGGGCTGGCGCCAGCGGCGCCGGCTCAGCCAGCTCGACCTGTCGGTCGAGGCCGAGGTCTCCGCCCGCCATCTGAGCTTCGTGGAGACGGGCCGGTCGCGGCCCAGCCGCGAGCTCGTGCTCCACCTGGCCGAGCACCTCGACGTGCCGCTGCGCGAACGGAACTCGCTGCTCCTCGCGGCGGGCTACTCGCCGGCGTACCCGGAGCGGTCGCTCGACGACGAGGGCATGGACCCCGTCCGCGGTGCGCTCGACCGCATGCTCGCCGGCCACGAGCCGTACCCCGCGGTGATCGTCGACCGGCGCTGGGACATCGTCACCGCCAACGGTGCCGCCCTGACGTTGTTCACCGATGGCGTCGACGCCGAGCTGCTGCAGCCGCCGATCAACGTGTACCGCCTCGGGCTGCACCCCGACGGCCTCGCACCTCGCGTGCAGGAACTTCGGCGAGTACAGCGCCCACCTCATCACCCAGCTCTCAGCGCGATGTCGCGCTCAGCGGCGACCCGGATCTCGCGGTGCTGCTCGGCGAGGTGAGGGGCTACCCCGGGGTGGAGACGGGGCGCGACGACGCTGACCGACCCCGCGCAGCTGCTGTTCCTGCCGATCCGACTGGGCAGCCGGACGGCAGCGTGCTGTCGCTGTTCAGCACCATCGCCACCTTCGGCACCGCGCTCGACGTGACCCTCGCCGAGCTGTCGATCGAGGCGTTCTTCCCGGCGGACGACGCCACCCAGAAGGCCCTCCAGTCCCGCTCGGCCTAAGGCATCACCAGGACGGGCTTCACGACGCGGCCGGACAACGAGGCCTGCTCGGCGTCGTCGATGGCCGACAGTGGGAACTCCTCGATGAGGCGGTCGAACGGGAAGCGGCCCGCCTGCCAGAGCTCGATCAGCCGCGGGATGAACGTCTTCGGGTCGGCGTCGCCTTCGAGCACCCAGATGGCCCGCTTGCCGACGACGGCGAGCGCGTCGAGCACCAGGTCGGCCAGCTGCGCGCCGACGAGCGCGGCGGTGCCGCCCAGGCGCATGCAGGCCATCGCGTTGCGGGTCACGGCGGGCACGCCGGTGGTGTCGACCGCGTAGTCCGCGCCGGCGCCCGTGATGGCCTGGACCTGCTCGAGCAGGTCCGGGTCGTCGCCGCGGACGGTGTGCGTGGCGCCGAGCTCGCGGGCCAGCTCGAGGCGGAGGTCGTGGAGGTCGACGGCGATGATCGGGTCGGCGCCGTTGACGACACCGGCCATGAGCGCGGCCAGCCCCACGGCGCCGGCGCCGAAGACGACGAGGCTGCGGCCGGGCTGCACGTCGAGCGCGTCGAGCACGGAGCCGGCACCGGTGATGATCCCGCACCCGAGCGGGCCGAGCTTCTCGAGCGGGAGGGCCTGGTCGACCACGACGGCGTTGCGGGCCGTGGCCACGGCGTGGGTGGCGAAGGACGACTGGCCGAACCAGCGCGACGGGATCTCCTGGCCGGACGCGTCCGTCACCGCCGTGGAGAAGTCGGCGCGGCGCCCCAGCAGGTTGCGGAGCCAGAACTGCTCGCACGCGAACGGGCGCGACGGGCCAGGCACGCCTCGCACGCGCCGCACGACTCGAACGACAGCACGACGTGGTCGCCGACCTCGACGCCGGTGACGTCGGCGCCGACGGCCTCGACCACGCCGGCGCCTTCGTGCCCGCAGATGATCGGCGGGGGCGAGATCGTGCGCCTCGGCCCGCGGCAGCACATCGGTGTGGCACATGCCGGTGCCGACGATGCGGACGAGCAGCTCGTCGGGCCGTGGGTCGGCGAGCTCGACCTCCTCGATCGAGTACGGCTGGTCCCGGGCGCGCAGGACGGCGGCGGTGATCTCCACGGGCTCCTCGAGGCTAGGAGGAAGGGACTCCGTACGAACGGGGGAGGCCGAGCACGTGCTCGGCGACGTAGTTGAGGACCATCTCCTGGGGGACGGGCGCCAGCCGCATGAGGCGGGCCTCCTTCCAGTAGCGCTCGATGTCGTACTCGGTGGCGTAGCCGAACCCGCCGTGCGTCTGCATGGCCTGGTCGGCGGCGACGAAGGCGGCGTCGGCGGCGAGGAACTTGCCGAGGTTGGCCTGCTCGCCGCACGGCATCCCGCGGTCGTAGCGCCAGCCCGCCTCGCGCACCACGAGCGCGGCGGCGTGGAGGCGGGCGTAGGCCTCGGCCAGCGGGAAGGCGATGCCCTGGTTCTTGCCGATCGGGTGGCCGTAGACGATCCGCTCGTTGGCGTAGGCCACCGCCCGCTCGATGGCGACGCGGCCGATGCCGATCGCCTCGGCCGCGATGAGGATGCGCTCGGGGTTGAGGCCGTCGAGCAGGTAGGAGAAGCCGCGGCCCTCCTCCCCCACCCGGTGGTCGACCGGCACCTCGAGGTCGTCGAACACGACCTCGCAGGACACCACGGCGTTGCGGCCCAGTCTTGCGGGATGGGGGTGATCGTGACCTCGGGGACCTGGAGGTCGGCGAGCAGCAGCGTGAGGCCGTCGGTCTTGCGCGCGACCTCCTCGATCGGCGTGGTGCGCACCAGGAGCAGGGTCTTCTGGCAGTAGGGCGCCTTGGTCATCCAGACCTTGCGACCCCGCACCACGTAGCGGTCGCCGTCGAGCCGGGCGCGGGTCTTGATGCGCCGTGGTGTCGGTGCCCGCATCGGGCTCGGTGACCCCGAAGGCCACGTGGAGCTGCCCGGCCACCACGTCGGGGAGGTAGCGCTCGCGCAGCGCGTCGGTGCCGTGCTTGACGACCGGGTTCATCCCGAACATCGACGTGTGCAGGGCGCTGCAGCCGTTCATCGCGGCTCCGGAGGCGGCCACCTCCTCGAGCACGATCGACGCCTCGGTGATGCCCTGCCCACCCCCGCCGTAGGCCTCGGGCATGCGCGATGCCG
This sequence comes from Vulcanimicrobiota bacterium, assembly GCA_963786515.1. GTDB lineage: Bacteria > Vulcanimicrobiota > Vulcanimicrobiia > Vulcanimicrobiales > Vulcanimicrobiaceae > Tumulicola. The sequence continues at coordinate 12,401 of CAWAZM010000014.1, forward strand.
ATCCAGCCCCCCTCGGCCATCGCCTCGTAGAACGCCCAGGGGAACTCGTGCCGGTCGTCGAGATCTCGCCAGTAGGCGTCGGGGAACTTGGAGCAGACGCGGCGGACGCCTTCTCGGATCTCGAGGTGGGTGTCGTCCTCGTCGAAGTCCACGGCCCGGAGTCTCGCTCAATCCAGGAGCCCCGGTGCCCAGTACTGTCGGCCGACATGCGCCGACCTTCGCCCCCGATCCGGCTGGTCGCCGTCGTGCTGGCGGGGGCGATGGCCATCGTCGGGGCGCCCACCTCCGGTGCCGGCGAGTGGCCGACGAAGAAGCCCGCCGTCCGGCTGGTGGTGACCTTCGAGCGGGGCACCTCGGAGGCGACGCGGGACGGCGTGGCCGAAGACGCCGGGACGGTCGTCAGCGAGCTCGACCAGATCCGCACCCGCGTGGTCCAGGTGCCGGCCGACCGCGCCGTCGCCGTGCAACGGCGGCTGCGGGCCGACGCGCGGTCTCCTGGGTCGAGCCCGATCAGGTGAGGATCGCCGACGTCGTCCCGAACGATCCCGCCGTCCAGCAGAACCTGCAGCCGTCGCTGGGCCGGGTGGACCTGCCCGGCGCCTGGGAGTACACGACCGGGGACTCCCTCGATCGTCATCGCCATCGTCGACACGGGCGTGACGCCATCGAACCCCGACCTCCCCGCGTCCAAGCTCGTGCCGGGACGGAACATCATCACGTCGTCCGCGAACACAGGCGACGACGAGGGCCACGGCACCGCGGCGGCCTCGGTGGCGGCGATGGTCGGTCACAACGGGCGGCGCGGCGCGGGAGCGTGCTGGTCCTGCTCGATCATGCCGGTGAAGGTGCTGGCGTCGAACGGCGCCGGGCTCGCCACCGACGTGGCCGCCGGCATCATCTGGGCGGTCGACCACGGCGCCCGCATCGTCAACCTCAGCCTGTCGGGCAACCAGTCCACCCCGGAGAAGAACGCCATCACCTACGCCGAGAACCACGGCGTGGTGGTCGTGGCGTCCGCCGGCAACAACTCCTCGACCACACCGGCCTACCCCGCCGGCCACCCCAGCGTGCTCGGCGTGGCGGCTTCGTCGACCGCGAACGACGACCCCACCTCGTACACGAACCGCGGGAGCTGGGTGAAGGTCGCCGCGCCGGGCACCAACGCCGCGCTCGATCGCACCGGGGCCCTGATCGGCTTCGCCGGCACCAGCTCCTCGGCTCCGCTCGTCGCCGGCATCGCGGGCCTGCTCCTGAGCGAGAACCCGAACCTCACACCGACCGAGGTCCGCACCGCCCTCATGAACTCGGCGGCGGACGTCCCCTACGTGTCGAGCTCCGGTGGTCGCGTGAACGCGGCCGCCGCGCTCGAGGCGATCGGCGGCGGCCTCACCACGCCACCGGCCGCGACCGTCGCCCCCGATCCCGGCACCGGCTCGGGCACCCCCACCGCGACCGACGTGGTGGCCGGTGGGTTCACGAGCTCCGGTGTGGTGACGCGGACGCTGACCGCGCAGCAGGGGGCGTTCCGCTTCGAGGGGCGGTGCAGCTGGTGCGGGGGCATGACGCTCGAGGTCCTCGACTTCAACGGCAACGTCGTGCCGGGGCTCTCGCTGGCGGGCGACCAGCGCTTCACCCTCCAGGGCACCATCCCCTACGACGGCACGTTCTTCTTCCGGGTGCGGGCGCAGCGGTGGGGTGTCGTCACCTACTTCCTCACCTACCTCCAGTAGGCGGCGAGCCGTGACCGACGAGCGGGAGACGTACACGCACGGGCACGCCGAGAGCGTGCTGCGGTCGCACCGCCAGCGCACCGCGGCCAACTCGGCCGGCGTACCTCCTCGACCGGCTCGCCCCGGGCTCGAGCTGCTCGACGTGGGCTGCGGCCCGGGCACGATCACCGTCGACCTCGCCCGGCTCGTCGCCCCCGGGCGGGTGCTCGCGATCGACGCCGCGGCCGACGTCGTGGACGGCCGCCGGCAGCCGAGGTGACCGCGGCCGGCGTGGACACCGTCGACGTGCGCGTCGGCGACGTCTACGCCCTGGAGGCCGAGGACGACACCTTCGACGTGGTGCACGCCCACCAGGTGCTGCAGCACCTCGCCCGCCCGGTCGACGCGCTCCGGGAGATGCGGCGCGTCTGCAAGCCGGGTGGTGTGGTCGCGGCGCGGGACTCGATCTACCGCGCGTTCACGTGGTCCCCGGCGGAGCCGTCGATCGACCGCTGGCTCGAGGTCTACTGCGCGGTGGCCGAGGCCAATGGCGGCGAGCCCGACGCCGGCCTGCGCCTCGAGGCGTGGGCCCGCGAGGCGGGCTTCACCGAGGTGGAGACAGGCGTGTCCTCATGGCACTGGGCCAGCCCCGATGAGCGCCGGTGGTGGTCGGACCTGTGGGCGGACCGCATCTCGGTCACGCGGCTGGCCGACCAGGCCATCGAGCTGGGCCTGGCGACGCGCGAGGAGCTCGACGACCTGGCTGCGGCCTGGCGCCGGTGGGGTGCCCAGCCCGACGGCTGGTTCGACGTGCCGTCGGGCGAGCTCCTGGCTGAGGGGTAACCGAGCAGGCCGCAGCCGGGCGGCTTTGCCGACCCGGTGGAGGCACTTGCGGAGGCCGAGCTCAGCGCCGCAGGCGCCCCACGACCAGAGCAAGAATCAACGCAGCTCGCAGACGACGACGGGGATCTCGCGCTCGGTGTTGCGCTGGTAGCCCGCGTAGCCCTTGTTCACCGCGACCGCTTGCGCCCACAGCTCCTCGCGCTCGGCGCCGGTGGCGGTGCGGGCCCGCATCTCGAGGGTCGGCCCCTTGTGCAGCGCGACCTCGACGTCGGGGTTGGCGACGAGGTTGAGGTACCAGGCCGGGTGGACGTCGTGCCCGCCCTTGGAGGCGATGACCACGACGCGCTCGGGCTCGCAGACGGGAGCTGTCAGCATCGTCCCGCGACGCTCACCCGACTTGCGGCCGATGGTGAACAGCTCGAGGGTCTGCATGCCGGCCAGCTTGTTCGGGTAGCGCCCGCCGGTCAGCGCGAGCGTCGTGCGGTGCCAGCTCTCCAACATCCAGGAGCCGACCGACGAGATGGTGTTGGTGGTGCGCATGCCGCCAAACCTAGGTGGACGCAGCGGCGCGGGCCTCGCCCCGACCCGCGGCGCGGACCGCGACCGTGCAGCCCGCCATGACCAGCACCGACACGCCGACCGCGCCCACGAACAGGCCGACCGGCGCCTCGGCCGCGGGAGCGCCACCCTCGCTCGGGCACCTCGATGCCCTCCACCGGCGGCTCGAGCGCGACCACCCGCCAGTCGTCGCCGTCCTTGCGCAGCAGGATCGTGCCGTCGATGGGGTCGCCGGCGCTGCCGTCGATCCGCTGGTGCAGCCGGAACGGCACGCGCGTGCCGTCCGCGTCGGTCGCCGCGTTGCCCACCTCGAGGTCGACGAACGCGGACCGGCCCTCGGTGTCGCCGGCCGGCAAGAGGTCCTTCGCCAGGGCCAAGGGGCCGACCTCCTCGGCGTGACGGGTGGCGCGATCCTTCACGCCGTCGCGGCGGGTGTCGCCCACGTCGGTGAGCCACCGCTCGGCCACCCCCTCGGGCCGGTTGGCACCGCTCCCGAAGGCGGCCACCGAGCGCGCCGAGGAACACGAACACGATGGCCACGCCGAGGAGGCCGAGGCGGAACGGGCGCAGCATCGCCCGGTCGTCGTGGAGGTCCGCGGCAGTCGTCATGCGCTGATCTCCTCGAGCTCCTTGCCCTTGGTCTCCGGGAGGTACCGCCAGACGAGCCACAGTGTCGGCAGCTGGAGGAGCATGAGCGCGGTGACCGTGTCACCCACGTTGCCGATCGCGCCGGACTGGTGGTCGCCCAGGATCCCGACGACCGCGGGGCCGAAGACGTAGCCGGCGATCTCGAAGACGTTCCGGATCCAGGCCACGGCCTGGCCCCGCACCTCGGTGGGGAACAGCTCGGTGGCGATCGCCCCCATCGCCGGGGCCATGCCCAGGCCGAAGAAGACGGCGAGGAGCAGGCTGACGAACGACAACGTCTGCGATGTGGTCTGGAAGAGGACGATCGTGAAGATGATCGCCCCGAAGCCGTAGACGATGCCGGTGCGGCGCCGGCCAAAGCGGTCCATGAGGCGTCCGCACATGTAGTAGCCGATGCACCCGAGGCCGTAGGCGCAGATGATGTAGAACGGCGACCTGGCCGTCGCTGAAGCCGCGCTCGCGCTCGGCGTAGAACGCCCACCACGCGGTCGACCCGAACAGCGGGATGGACCGGAACATGTGGATGAGCCCGACGAGCACGAGGTTGCGCCGATACTGCGGCCGCCAGGCGACGAGCATCGACTCGCGCGGCTCGGCCTCGGCCCGGCCCTCCTTGACCTCGATGAACCGGCGCGTCTCCCGCAGCCGGCGGCGATACACGCTGAGGAGCAGGAGCGGGAGCAGGCCCACGAGGTAGAACGCCCGCCAGTCGAGCGAGGTGTTCTGCAGCCCGATGCCGAGCAGGATGCCGACGACGATCGTGCCGAGCGCCGCGAACGTCGAGCATGATGCCGAGGGCGCGGGCCCGCCGGTGCACGGGGAACTCCTCGACGATCATCGTGATGCCGATGGCGTACTCGGCACCGAGGAACACGCGGCTGGCGAACTGGAAGAACGTGAAGGACCAGATGTCCCAGCTGATCGCCGTGAGCGCGGTGAACAGGGTGTAGCCCACGACCGACCACAGCAGCATCGGCCGTCGGCCGAACCGGTCCGAGAGGCGGGCGACGAAGAAGGCCACGAACAGACCGAGCTCGATGGGGATGCGGGTCAGGCCCAGCGTCGCCTCGCTCACGCCGAACGTGCTCTGGATGTTCGGCAGGAGCAGGGCGAGGATCGAGCTGTCGTAGCCCTCGAAGAACGCCGCCGACACCAGCAGGATGAGCAGAAGCCGCAGGTAGTTGTCGTCCCGCGCCAGCTCCGGCTCCGGGGGGTCGCCGACCGAAGGCCCCACGAGGTCGGTGGGCACCCCACCGACGACCGGGGCCAGGCCCGGATCTTCCTCCACGCTCGTCATGTGCTCCCCCCGTGCAGCGTCACGATTGTCTAGTCCCTAACGGCGTTGCATCCAGAGGGACACGCCGGCCAGGCCGAACTTGGTCCGGGCGGGGTCGTCGAACGGCGCCAGGGCCGCGGCCGAGGCAGGGTCGTGGCTCAGCCAGAAGTCCGGCAGGACGACGTCCCACCCGGGATCGGGCGTCAGGAGCAGCGCGCCGACCAGGTACTGCTCCGCATACCAGCGACCCACCCAGTCGGGCGGGTAGTCCCACGGGAGGAACACGTCGTCGATGCAGACGAGCACGCCGGGGGCGAGCGACGGGAGCACCTCGAGGAAGGCGACGGCGACGTCGTTGCCCATCGCGCACACGTGGGACCCGTCGATCACGACGACGTCCCCATTGGTCAGGCCGGCGAAGGGCGCGGCGCCGAGGGCCTCGAGGCCACGGCGGTGCACCTCGTCGCACAGATCGTCGACCTCGGCGCGCGGGTCCGGGTCGATCGAGGTGATCCGGGTGCGCAGGCGGAGGTCCTCGATGGCGCGGCGAGTGAAGCGGGTGGAGTGGCCCGAGCCCACCTCCACGTAGCGAGCCGGGTCACGCTCGGCGAGGAAGCCGTAGAGCGCCACAGCGTCGATGCCGGTGAAGTAGTCGTTGTCCCAGCCGGGCTCGGTCGCGGTCGGGCTCGCGCGGGATCGCCCGCAGGGCGGGCAGGTGGCGCTCGAAGCCGGCCAGGGTGGCGTGGTAGGCGGCGCGGTCCGCGGCGAAGCGAGCGTCGAGCTCGGCGTGCGGGGCACGGCCGTCCCAGCCGTAGCGGGCCTGCGCGTCGACCGGGTACTCCGTCAACACGACGGACCCGGGGGCGAGCCGCTCGAGGCGGGCGCGGGCCCGGGCCAGCCGAGCGCGACGTCGAGCGTCCAGGAGGGCAGCGAGCCGGGCACGGGCCACGAGGCCCGGAGCGTAGGTCCGCAGGTCTCGCTAGCGGGCGAGGGCCTCTTCCTCGAGCGCCCGAGTGACCTGCGTGACCATCTCCTTGATGTCGGCGGGGGCCTTCGAGGGGGCGCCGGCGTCGTAGGGGGGCTGGGGGTCGTACTCGATGGCCAGCTGGAGGGCCTGGGCCACCTCTGCTCCGGCCATCTCCCCGACGAGGGTGAGGGCCAGGTCGATGCCGGCGGACACGCCCGGCCGCGGTGAACACCTTGCCCTCGCGCACGACCCGCTGCTCGGTGGGGGTGGCCCCGTAGTCGGCGAGGGCGTCGTAGGACAGCCAGTGGGTGGTGGCGGTCTTGCCCTCGAGGATCCCGGCGGCGCCGAGGAGGAGCGCTCCGGTGCACACCGAGGTGGTGTAGGTGGTCGTCTCGTGGGCCTTGCGGATCCAGTCGACGATCGGGCCGCCGTCCCGGGCCACCTTGCGGGTGATGATCCCGCCGGGGACCAGGAGCACGTCGGGGTTCGGCACCTCGTCGAAGGTGTGCTGGATGTCGAAGACGAGGAGCCCGTTGTCGTCGGGGAGGAGGCCCTTCTGCTCCGCGCAGATGACGACCTCCGCGCCGGGGAGGAGGCTGAGCACCTGGTACGGGCCGATGGCGTCGAGGGCGGTGAACTCGGGGTAGAGGCCGATGGCGATCTGCATGCCCCAACCATGCGCCTGGACGGGGCATGGCGGCAACGACAGATCACCCACGGATCCAGCCAGGCGCCGCGGGCGCCTGCGGCGTGGCAACCTGACCCGCGTGCCGGAGATGGTCCCTTACGACGAGTTCGGGCTGTTCCACGAGAACGCCGCGGAGTTCGGGCTGCCCTACGACGGGCCGCCCACCGTGCGCCGCGAGGAGGTCGAGGTCGGCGCCGGGCCGGCGCCTGAGCGCGCTGGTGTGGGGCGAACGCCCGCCGGAGCTCGTGCTGCTCCACGGCGGCGCGCAGAACGCCCACACCTGGGACACCGTGGCGATGGCCCTCGGCCGGCCCCTCGTGGCGATCGACCTGCCCGGCCACGGCCACAGCGACGGGCCGGCCGAGAGCAGCGCGGACCTCGACGACCAACGCCGCGCGACGTGGCCGTCGCCGTCGAGGCGCTGGCGCCCGACGCCGCGCGGCGTCGTCGGCATGTCGCTCGGCGGCATGACCACGATCGCGCTGGCCGGCGAGCGACCCGGACCTCGTGCGCGCCGCTCGTGCTCGTCGACGTCACGCCCGGCGTCAACCAGGACAAGGCGTCGGCGATCATGGCCTTCGTCGACGGCCCGGAGAGCTTCCCCGACTTCGACGAGCTCCTGGCCCGCACGATGGAGTTCAACCCCACCCGCTCCGAGTCGTCGCTGCGCCGCGGCATCCTGCACAACGCGCTCGCAGCGCGAGGACGGCAGCTGGGTGTGGCGCTACCGCCGCTTCATCGACCGGGCCACCGCGGGCGCGCTCGACGCGAGCAGCCTGTGGGACGTCGTCTCGGGCCATCACCGTGCCGCTGATGCTGGTGCGGGGCATGCGCCCGCAGTCCGTCGTCGACGACGCCGACGAGGCCGAGCTGCTGCGCCGCCTGCCCGGCGCGCGCATCGAGCACGTCGAAGAGGCCGGCCACAGCGTGCAGGGCGACGACCCCCTCACCCTCGCCCGCCTCCTCAACGACTTCGTTCTGTGATGGTTCTGGTGCGCCGATCGCACCGGATCCGTCACAGAACGGGGTGTCAGCGGGTGAGGACGGTGCAGGCGCCGATGCCGGGGGCGCCGTAGACCTGCGTGTAGCCGACGCGGGGTCGCCCGGCACCTGGCGGGGGCCGGCATCGCCGCGGAGCTGCAGCACGATCTCGTGGATCTGGCGCATGCCGGACGCGCCGATCGGCTCGCCGTTGGCCAGCAGGCCGCCATCGGTGTTGACCGGGAGGCGTCCGCCGATCTCGGTCGCGCCGTCCGACGATCCAGCGCTCCTGCTCGCCGTCGGCGCAGAAGCCGTTCTCGGCCATGTGCATGATCTCCGCGCCCGACTCGCTGTCCTGGAGCTGGGCGACCTGCACGTCCTCGGGCCCGATGCCGGCCTGCTCGTAGACGGCCCGCGACGCGTCGACGGTGGGGCTCTCGGTGGTGTCGGTCGACAACCAGGGTGCGAACACCTCGAACGTGCCGAAGCGCCGGGTGCGCACCGCCACGCCTCGCACGTGGACCGGGCGCGTCGGTGTAGTGGTGGGCCTGGTCGGCCCGGCAGACCACGACCGCGGCGGCGCCCTCGTCGGGCGAGCAGAACATGTACTGCGTGAGCGGGTGGTTGAGCAGGCGCGACTCTCGATCTCCTCCTCGCTGATCGGCTTCTGCCGCCAGGCGTTCGGGTTGAGCGCGCCGTTGCGGAACGCCTTGGCCGCGACCTTCGCGAGCGTGCCCGCCGAGATGTCGTGGTCGTGCAGGTAGCGGTTGATCTTCATGGCGAAGAACTGGGTGGTCACCATGAACCCGAGGTCGCCGTACCACTGGCCGATGCCCGACGGCGCGGGTCGGCGTTGAAGTGCCCCGCGGGTGCTTGTCGAACCCGACGGCGAGGCCGAGGTCGAACTGGCCGGACGCCACCGCCTGCACCGACGCGGCCAGCGCGCTGCCGGCGGTCGCGCAGCCGTTGGCCACGTTGATGAACTGCAGGCCGGTGAGGCCGAGCTCGTTCACGAGCGTGTCGGCTGTGCCCGACGCCGACCCTCGTTGCCCGGGAGCATGTGGGCCAGGCTGCCGCCGTAGGCGAACTGCAGGTCGCGCCACTGCACGCCGGCGTCGGCCAACGCCTGGCGGGTGGCGTAGGCGCCCATGGCCGACGCCGCTCACGCCGGGGTGGCGTCCGAAGGGGTGGATCCCGATCCCGACGATGGCGACGTCGGTCATGGCGCCACGGGGCCCGAACCCGTAGGCGACGACCTCGGTGCCGTCGGCATCGACGATGAACGGGAAGAGCGACGAGCTCCAGCTCCATGCCGATGTGCACGTCGGCCCGGTCGATGCCGACGATCCGCGTCACCACCCGCACGCCCTCGGGCAGCTCCACGTAGCCACCAGGTAGCCGGCGAAGTCCTCCTCGGTCTCCGGCCCGGCGTAGGGCGCCTTCGGCAGGAAGTCCTGCGTCGTCCAGGTCCAGAGCGTCCCCCGGCGGCCCAGCTCGGTGACGGCCATGCCGAGCTCGCCGCAGCGCGGGCACCCGTCCTGGGCGGGGAACACGACCGTGCCGCACCCGCCACACCGGCCGCCCAGCAGGTGGGCAGGCTCCTCCGGCACGGTGTCGTCCTCCGGCACGTGAACGCCCGTCGGCGATCGGCCGCCGGGCCGCGACCGCGCTCACGCGAGCTCGGGCGGCAGCGCCGCGTGCTTGGAGGTGCCCCACGCGGGGGTCCGCTTCTCGAGGAACGACATGACGCCTTCCAGCGCGTCGGGCTGCTCACCGGACCACCAGATCACCTTCGTCTCGCGGGCGAAGGCGGCCTTGCGGTCGGTCTCGCCGAGGAACTCGTAGACGAGCTGCTTCACGAGCCCCGACGCGGCCGGCGCGGAGTGGGTCGCGAGCTCGCGGGCGAGGGCCTGGGCCTCGGCCAACACGTCCTCCCGCGGCACGGCCTTGAGGGCGAGCCCCATCGCCACGGCTTCCTCGCCACTGAACATCCGGCCCGACAGCAGCAGCTCCAGGGCCCGCTCCACGCCGACCAGTCGCGGGAGCAGCCACGTGATGTTGGCGTCGGGCACGACACCGCGCCGCACGAAGACGAACCCGAGCTTGGCGTCGGCGGCGACGATGCGGAGGTCGAACAGCATCGGCACGGTGAGGCCGGCTCCCACCGCGGCGCCGTTGATGGCGCCGATGACGGGCGTGCGCATCGTCCAGAACGCGCTGCGGTCGGGCACCGAGTCCGAATCGACCCCCTGCGCGGCGTCGTGGGCCTCGTGGGCGTCGGCCCCGAAGACGTCGGCCCCGGCGGACATGTCGATGCCCGAGCAGAAGGCGCGCCCCGCGCCGGTGACGACGATCACCCGCACGGCCTCGTCCGCCTCGAGGAGCCACATGGCCTCGTGGAACTCGCGGTCCATCGTGGGGTCGAACGCGTTCATGGCGTCGGGCCGGTTGAGCGTGAGCGTGGCGACGCCGTCGTCCAGGTCACGAGCACGGTCTCGAACTCGTACGTCATCAGGTGCTCGCAGGGCCTCCCGGTCCCAGGTGGCGGCGGTGACCCCGCGTCGCGGAGCTCGACCTTGCGGGTGCGGAAGGTCGCGTCGGTCTTGGGCAAGGCGGGGACCACCTCCACGTAGCGGGGGAGCATGAACTTGGGCATCCGGGCCTCGAGGAACTCGAGCAGCTCGGCGGGATCGACGGCGGCGGCGCCGGCGCCGACGCACGAACACCTTGATCTCGTCCTCGCCCAGCTCCGAGGGCACCGCGACCGCGGCGCACTCCTCCACCTCGGGGTGCTGCACCACGAGGGCCTCCACCTCGAACGACGAGATGTTCTCGCCGCGCCGGCGGATGGCATCCTTCATGCGATCGACGAAGTAGTAGTTGCCGTCCTCGTCGCAGCGGAACGCGTCGCCGGTGTGGAACCACCCGTTGCGCCACGCCTCGGCCGTCCGCTCCGGCTGGTGGAAGTAGCCGGGCGTGATCACCCACGGCTCCGCCGCCCGCACGAGGAGCTCGCCGACCTCGCCCACCGGCACCTCGAGGTCGTGCTCGTCCGACGATGCGCAGCTCGTAGTGCGGCGGCCCCTCACGCAGGCGGCCGCAGCTGGTGGTGTTGGCAAGGTCGAAGCCGGCGGACCCGAGCGGCACGCCGACCTCGGTCATCCCGAAGCCCGGTGCCGACCCGCACGCCGAACCGCGCCTTGAACTCCTCGACCTGCGGGATGAGCGGCCCCATGTAGACGTTCTCGAGCGGGGTGTCGGCGTCGTCGGGCTGGGGCTCGGCCAGCATCAGGAGCGAGGCCATGGGGCCGACGAGACCGGCGGCCCTGATGCCGTGGCGCCGGATGTCCGGCCAGAACTCGGTGAGGCTGAACGTCTCCCGCACGACGATGTGCCCGCAGTAGCGGGCAGACAGGTACAGCGCGGACTTCCCCGAGACGTGGAACGCCGGGTACACGGTGTAGTAGCCGCCGCCGTCGCCGAGCATTCCGTCGGGCGGTCATCGTGGCGAACTGGTAGAGCTCGGCCCACGGCACGATCACGCCCTTCGACGGGCCCGTCGTGCCCGAGGTGTAGATCAGGGCACACGTGTCGTGGTGGTCCGGCCCGGGCAGGTCGTCGGCGGGGGCGGCACCAGCGAAGAACACGTCGGCGGTGAGCACGGGGAACGGCAGCGCGGGCAGGTCGTCCGCGGCGTCGGCGTCGGGCACGACGACCGTGCGCAGGTGCTCGAGGTCGCCCGCCACCTCGGCGAGCCGGTCGAGGAAGCGCTGGGCGATGACGAGCACCGACGCCCGCGAGTCCTGCACGAGGTAGCGGAGCATGTCGCCGAGGTAGCCGTTGTTGACGGGCACCTCGATGGCGCCGAGCCAGCTCACACCGAGCCACACCTCGTAGGCGAGGAAGGAGTTCGGGAGCATCGTCACGACGGTGTCGCCGGGCTGCACGTCGATGCGGCGGAGGGCATCGGCCCACGTGCGGTACGTGTCGTGCAGCTCGCGGTAGGTCACGGCTCGACCGTCTGCGGCGTCGAGCATGGCGACGCGGTCGGGCACATCGGCAACGTGCTGCGAGATGAGGTGGGGCAGGACCTGCGACCGGTCCATCAACGCCCCGTGAACACCGCGGGCCGCTTCTCCATGAAGGCGGCGGCCGCCTCCTTGTGGTCCTCGGTCGTGAACAGGTGGGCCAGGCCGTTGGCCACGAAGGACCCCACCTCGGACAGCTCGGCGTACGGGCGGCCGACGGCGCGGCGCAGCCCCTCCTTGATGAACCGAACCGACTGCGGCGGGTTCGCCGCGATCCGCCCGGCGAGCTCGTGGGCCGCGGGCAGGAGCTCGTCGGCCGGCAGCACCCGGGAGACGAGGCCGATGCGCTCCGCCTCGGTGGCGTCGACCAGGTCGCCGGTGAAGAGCAGCTCGGCCGCCTTGGCGTACCCGACCAGCTGCGGCAGCCGCCAGTAGCCGGTCGTGTCGGCCATCAGGCCGAGCTTCACGAACATCTGGGAGAACTTGGCGTGCTCGGACGCGAGGCGGATGTCGCACAGCAGGGCGAAGTCCATGCCGATGCCCACGGCGGCGCCGTTCACCGCGGCGATGGTGGGCTTGCGGCACTCGAGGAACATCGAGCACTCGGGGGTGAGGCCCGGGTCGGCGCTGCCGAGCCACTGCATCGTGGCCTCCATGCGAGGGTCACCCCAGGCCTTCTCCACGTCGTCGCCCGCGCAGAACGCGCGCCCGTTGCCGGTGACTACGACGGCCCGCACCTCGTCGTCCGCCTCGATCTCGTGGAACGCGGCCTCGAGCTCCTCGGCCATCTCGAAGGTGGCCGCGTTCATCTTCTCGGGCCGGTTGAAGGTCACCGTCGCGACGTGGTCGGCCACCTCGTAGAGCACATCCCCCATCGAGCGGACGCTAACGGTGGTTTATCTAACCGTCAACGTGCCATGCTGGGGACGTGCCGCCCGACCTGCCCCGGCTCCGCGCTGATCTCCGGGACGAACAGCTCGACCTCCGCGCCCTGCTCGGCGGCGCTCGACAGGCCGCCTGGGACACGCCGACCCCGTCGCCCGGCTGGACCGTGCGCCACCAGGTGCGCCACCTGGCCCACGGCGAGGAGCTCGGCCACCTAGCCGCGCTCGGACCCGGTCGGGTTCGCCGACGAGCTGAGCCAGCTGCTCGAGGACCTCGGCGCCATCGACGCCGCGACCGACGCGCCCGGAGCCCGAGGACCCCCGCGGTGCGCTGACGCGTGGTGGGACGCCGCCGAGGGCCTGCGGGCCGCGGAGGCCGCCCGGGACGCCGGCCAGCCCGATCGACTGGATCACCGGCCCGATGAGCGCGGCGTCGTTCCTCACCGCCCGGCTCATGGAGACCTTTGCCCACGGCCACGACATCGCCACCGCGCTCGGCATCGAGCGCCCCGCGAGTGCTGGGCTCCGTCACATCGCCCACCTCGGCGTGGCCACCCGCGAGTTCGCCTTCGCCAACCGCGGCCTGCCCGTGCCAGAGCAGCCCGTGCGCGTGGAGCTCACCGGCCCCACCGGCGAGGCCTGGACGTTCGGCCCCGACGACGCGACCGAGCAGGTGCGCGGCGACGCGCTGGACTTCTGCCTGCTCGTCACCAAGCGCCTCCACCGCGCCGACACTCGCCTCACGGCGACGGGCCCGGGGGCGGACACCTGGCTCGACATCGCCCAGTGCTTCGCCGGCGCCCCCACCGACGGTCCCCCACCCCAGTCCGGCTAGCCCACGCGGCGGTCCTTGCCCTTCCAGTAGGGCTCGCGGAGCTGGTTCTTGAGGAGCTTGCCGCTCGGGTTGCGGGGCAGCTCGTCGCGCCACTCGACCGACGTGGGGCACTTGAACTTGGCCAGGCCCTCGCGGGCGAACTCCAGCAGGGCCGCCTCGGGGAGCGTGGATCCCGGCGTGCGGACGACGAGGGCCTTGGGCGTCTCGCCCCACTTCTCGTCGGGCACACCGATGACCGCGCAGTCGGCCACCTCGGGGTGGGCCATGAGCCGGTTCTCCACCTCGGCCGGGTACACGTTCTCGCCGCCCGAGATGATCATGTCCTTCACGCGGTCGTGGATGTAGAGGTAGCCGTCCTCGTCCAGATAGCCGGCGTCGCCGGTGCGCAGGAAGCCGTCCTCGAGGATCGTGGCTGCGGTGGCCTCGGGCTGGTTCCAGTAGCCGACCATGTTCTGCGGTGACCGGATGAGGATCTCGCCCACCTCGCCGACCGGCACCTCCTGCAGCTCGGCGTCGACGATCTTGAGCTCGGTGTCGCCCCACGGCAGGCCGGCGGCCCGCAGGCGGTGGCGGTTCGGCCCGTCGACGTCGTGGTCGGCCGGCGGGAGGAACACGCAGCCGCCGCTCGTCTCGGTCATCCCGTAGGCCTGGAGGAAGTCGCACCCGAACGTCTTGATCGACGCGACGAGCACCTCCTCGGAGATGGGCGAGGCGCCGTAGACGATGCAGCGCAGGCTCGACAGGTCCGCGTCGGCGATGCCGGGGACCATGTTGAGGAACTGGAGGAGCGCGGGCACATAGACCGCGTGCGTCACGCGGTGCTTCGCGATGAGGTCCACGATGCCGACCGGGTCGACCTCGCGCTGCACCACCGTCGGCCGTCCCAGGTAGCCGGCGACGAGGCCCCAGAAGCCGCCAGCCACGTGGAACTGCGGCATGACGGCCATGCTCACGGACTCTCTGTCGAAGGCGAGCAGCTCGCGTATGCCCTGCAGGCCCGCGAAGCAGGCGCCGTTGGTGAGCATCACGCCCTTCGGGAGTCCGGTCGTGCCCGACGAGTAGTACTGGAACGCGACGTCGTCGGGTCCCGACGGCAGCGCCGGGTCCACGGCGTCGTGCGCCTGCACCCAGTCCTCGTAGTCGCTGTGGCGGTCGTGGCCGCCGATGACGAGGATCTGCTCGACGGTGGCGAGGTCCTTCTCGAAGCCCTCGAGCAGCGGCACGAGGTCGTCGCCCACCACCAGCACCTTGGCGGTGGCGTGGTTGACGATGAACGCAGCCTCCGGTGGGGCGAGGCGCCAGTTCACCGCCACGAGGACCGCGTTCAGCTTGGCGCAGCCGAACACCAGGTCGAAGTACTCGAGGCTGTTCTTGTCGAGGATGGCGACGCGGTCGCCCGCCTCGACGCCCGACGCCCCCAGCGCCTGCGCGACCTGGCTCGACCGCTCGTGGAGCTCGGCCCAGGTCATCGTCCGGTCGCCGAGCACGTAGGCCACGCCGTCCGGCTGCGCCTCGGCGTGGACGCGGACGACGTCGGCGACCGTCTGCATCTCCCCCATCACGTCCCCCTCAGGATCTGGGCACCTGTGCCCACGGGAGATCCTTGTCGACCCGCGGCTCGGCGGGGAGCCCGAGCACCCGCTCGCCGAGGATGTTGCGGCCGATCTCGGTGGTCCCGCCCCCGATCGTCGTCCCCCGCACGGCGAGGAACGCCTTCTGCAGGTCGGGCGCGCCGCCGCTGGTGAAGGCCTCCGCCTGGGTGGCGGGGCGGCGCATCTCGTAGTCCGAGATCAGCATCCCCTCGGGGCCGAGGAGGTGGAGGATGAACGCGAACACGCGCTGTTGGAAGGTGCCCACCATCAGCTTGAGGATGGCGCCCTCGGGGCCGGGGTCGGCCCGGTCGCGCCGGGCCTTGGCCCGGAGGTTGGTCAGCCGCAGGACCTCGCCATCGATCCACAGCCGGATGAGCTGGTCGCGCTGCACCGGGTCGTCCAGCCCGCGCTCGCGCCACACGTCGACGGCGAAGTGGATGTCGCCCTCGCCGCGCGCCTCCTTGCCCATCGCGCCCACGGTCACGCGCTCGTTCATGAGGGTGGTGAGCGCGACGCGCCAGCCCTCCCCGACCGCGCCGAGCCGCTGCGCGTCCGGGACGCGCAGGTCGGTGAAGTAGACCTCGTTGAACTCGGCGTCGCCGGTGAGCTGCCGCAGCGGACGCACCTCGACGCCCGGCGACTCCATGTCGATGAAGAAGTACGTCAGGCCCTTGTGCTTCGGTGCCTCGGGATCGGTGCGGGTGAGCAGGAGACCCCACTTGGCGACGTGGGCCTGCGTGGTCCAGACCTTCTGACCGTTGATCACCCACTCGTCGCCGTCGCGCACCGCACGCGTGCTGAGCGCCGCGAGGTCCGAGCCTGCGCCCGGCTCGCTGAACATCTGGCACCAGATCTCCTCGCAGGCGAAGGCCGGACGGAGGTGGCGCTCGAGCTGCTCGTCGGTCGCGTAGGCGACGAGCGTGGGCCCTGCCATGCCGACGCCCATCATGTTGACGTAGAGGTTGGTCGGCACCCCGGCGGCGCGGAGGCGGTCGTCGACGATCTCCTGCACCAGCGGGTCGAGGCCGAGCCCGCCGCGACCGGGCGGGAAGTGGATCCACGCCAGCCCGAGGTCGAACTGGGCGGCCCAGATCTCCTCGGGCGCACTCGTCTCGGGCGGGTGCTCCCGCAGGAGCTGCTCGACCAGCTCGACGACCCGCGCCTCGTCGGCGCGCAGCTCCGGGTCCATCGTCGTCGTCACCGCGTCCCCCCGATGTGAAATGTGAACCGTGGCTAATCTACTGCCGTGAGCGAGGGGGCGTTCCACGAGTGGTCGGCGCGGGACGTCGCCGACCGCGTGCGGGCCGGCCAGGTGAAGGCGCGCGAGGTGACCGACGACGCCCTCGAGCGGATCGAGCGCATCAACCCGCAGCTCAACGCGTTCGTGTTCGTCGACGCCGACCGGGCCCGGGCCGCGGCCGACGACGTCGACCGCCGCGTCGCCGAGGGCGAGGACCCGGGTCCGCTGGCCGGCGTGCCCCTCGGCATCAAGGAGCTCGAGGCGGTGGAGGGCTGGCCCGACACGCTCGCCAGCACCACCCGCCAGGACCGCATCGCCACCGGCACCACGATCATGTCGAGCCGCCTGCTGGCCGCCGGCGCCGTGCCCCTCGGGCTGACCGCGTCGCCCGAGATCGGCCACCTCCCCTACACGTGCTCGGTGCTGCACGGCGCCACCCGCAACCCCTGGAACCTCGAGCGCACACCGGGCGGGTCGAGCGGCGGGTCTGCGGCCGCGCTCGCGGCGGGGCTCGTCCACCTCGCCACCGGCTCGGACATGGGCGGGTCGATCCGCCTCCCCGCCGGTTGGTCGGGGGTGGTCGGCGTGAAGGGCACGCTCGGCCGCATTCCCCGCGGCCCTGCCTACCTCGGCCACGCCGACATGATCCACTACGGCCCGCTGGCCCGGACCGTGGCCGACGCCGCCCGCTTCCTCGACGTCGCGGCCGGCACCGATGAGCGCGATCCCAGGTCGCTCCCGCTGCCGGCGGAGCCCTACGAGCGGACGGTCACCGAGCGGACCTTCGCCGCGACTGCGCCCGAGGGCGCGCGGGTCGCGGTCGTGCACGACAACGGCCTGTCTCCCAGCCACCCCGAGGTGAGGGCACGGCTGCGGGCCGCGGCCGACGCCCTCATCGCCGCCACCGGGCTCCGGGAGGTCGAGCTCACGCTGACCCTGCCCGACCTGATGCCGGGGGCCGCCGCCCTCCTGTTCGCCGACGGCGACCCGGCCATGGCCGAGCTCATCCCGGCGATCATGGCCAACCTCTTCGCTACGCCCGGGGCCGCCCCGCTGATGGAGGTCGCCTTCGCCCAGGCCGAGCTCACCATCGAGGCGATCGCGGCCAACGTGGCAGTCCGCCACGCGCTCACCAACGAGATGGCCCGTGCCTTCGCCACCGCGGATCTGCTGCTCGTGCCCACCTCCCCCGTCCCCGCCTTCGGTTGCGAGGGGCCGCTGCCGACGGTGGTGGACGGGGTCGAGGTGGGCCCGCAGGCGTGCGCGCTGTTCACGGGCCCGTTCAACCTGTCCGGCCACCCCGTGGTCTCGGTGCCGATGGGCTTCGTCGACGGCGCGCCGGTCGGCATGCAGATCGTCGCCCGCCGCCATGAGGATGCTCTCGCCCTGGCCGCGGCAGCCGCGTTCGAGCACGCCCAACCCTGGCCGACGCTCGCCCCCGCGCTCTAAGGGCTGCAGCGGTTGGCGTCGCTGCTGAGGCAGACGCGGGCGACGGGGTGGTCGCTGACCTTGGCCGGGCGACCCGATGCCAGCGGCGCGAGGTGGACGGTGCGGGTGACGCCGTAGGGCGACGACGCCACGGCGGCCGCGGGCGACTCGCCGAGCGGCGGCTCGGGGCCGAGGTCGACGCTGACGATGCGCTGGCCGGCGTGGCCGGTCGCACAGCGTCGGCGGCACCTCTACGGTGACCACGCCGCTGCCCCGCGCCGTGAAGCTGTCGCAGGTGACGTCGGTGAGATAGGTGAACTGCGGCGACGCGTGGCCGCGGTCACGTGCCAGCCCCACACGCGGAAGTCCTCCCGCACGCTGCGGTAGTCGAACACCACCGGGTCGGGCCGGGGCGACGCCGCCGCCGTCGGCATGGCGGAGGTTGGCGTACTGCTGCGCGAGCTGCTCGCGGTGGTACGCCCGCGAGTACGCGCTCGAGTGCGTGCCGGGGCCGATGTTGTACGTGTGCTCCACGCCGAGGCGGGTCGAGCTGCGCGTCGAGGGCCAAGTTCGTGGGGTGCAGCGCCACCTCGAAGCCGATCTGCAGCGCGACGCCCTCGGGGTCGCCCTCGAAGTCCTCGACGCGGCGCGGGATCATGTCGTTGGAGAAGAACTTCACGTGCGTGGACTGCGTGCCGTCGGCGGCCCAGGCCCGCAGGTTGCTCGTGTGCTCATGCGGCTGCGACGAGCGCCACCACTCGCTGTCGGCGACGAGATCCCCGAAGCCGACGGTGGCGACCGAGCCGTACAGCACGTCCCACACCTCGGCGGGCGCGATCGTCGGCACCACTCCGGGGACGCGGGACCGGCGGGAGGGCAAGGGGCGGGGCGAGGTCGAGCGGGATCGGACCGGCGAGGTCGTCGAGCACGCCGAAGGGTGCCCCGCCTCCCGACCGGGCGCCCACGCTCGACCACACGTCGGGGTGCCGGAACCCGTTCGCCAGCGCCGCCGACGCCTCCCATCGACGTGCCGACGATGGCCCGCTGGGCGCGGGTGCCACCCGTCGGGAAGCTCGCGTCCACGAAGGGCACCAGCTCGTCGACGAGGAACGTCTCGAAGCGGGGCGGCGGCGTGTCGTAGCGCTGGCTGTCGCCGCCGGCCGCATAGCGCGGGTTCCAGTCGAACCAGAAGGGGTTCTGATCGGGCCCGGGCCCGAACCCGCCCGGGAGCGTCATGCCGTGGGGCGAGACGACGATCATGTCGAGCGACGGCTTCGCCACCCAGGTCCCGGTGTCCGCGTAGTGCCAGGGCTCGGGGACGGTGCGGGGGTCCACCGGCGGGCCGGCCGTGAGCGCCTGGACCCAGGAGCTCGGCGCGTCCGCCGTGCCGACGCCCTCGCGGTACGAGCCGCCGGTGCCGTGCAGGTAGTAGATGACCGGGCACTGCGGCGCGGTCGCAAGCGTGGGATCGCAGGTGGGCGGGATGTAGTAGCCCACGGGCACCTCCCCGCCGACCGCCTCGCTGGGCAGGCGCAGGCAATCGACCTGCCCGACCGTGAGCGACGCGCTCCCCGCCACCGCGCACTCCGCGCCGAGGCCTGTCGCCCCGGTGGCTGCGGGTGCGGCGACCCATGCCCCACCGGCGGCGAGCGCGACCGCGACGACGGCGCCCAGCCGACGCGTCCGCCTCCCCCGTTTCGCCCCCACGGCCCGCAGGTTATCGTCGGTTCACAATGACGGCCGGATCCGACTGCACCACCATCCGCGCCGAGGTCGTCGACGGGCTGGGGATGCTCACGCTGGCCCGACCCGAGGTCGGCAACGCCATCGACCTCACGATGGCCCGGGAGCTCGACGAGGTCACCACGGCCTGGGCCGACGACCCGGCGGTGCGGGCGGTGCTGTTGCAGGCCGAGGGCCGCAGCTTCTGCGTGGGCGGCGACCTGAAGACCTTCGCGGCATGCGAGGACCTCCCCGCCCTCCTCACCGAGATCACCGCGCACCTGCATGCCGCGCTGGCCCGGCTCGCGGGCATGGACGTGCCCGTGGTCGCCGCCGTGCAGGGCAGCGCGGCGGGCGGGGGCGTCGGCGTCGCCACCTCGGCCGATCTCGTGCTGGTGGGGACCTCCACGCGCTTCGTGCTCGCCTTCACCGCCATCGGCCTGTCGCCCGACAGCTCGAGCACGTGGTCGCTCCCCCGGACCGTCGGCCTGCGCCGCGCCCTCGACCTCGCGCTCACCAACCGGGCGGTCACCGCGGACGAGGCCGTCGCCGAGGGGCTGGCCACGCGGTCGTCGCGGACGACGCTCTGGCCGACGAGGCGCTCGCCCTCGCCCGCACGCTCGCCGGCGGGCCCACGGGTGCCCTCGGTGCGACGAAACGCCTGCTGCGGGGCTCCCTGGCCAACGACCTCGAGGCGCAGCTCGCGCTGGAGCCGGCGTCGCTCGCCGCCGCCGGCGGCACGGCCGACGCCCGCGAGGGCATCGCCGCGTTCCTCGACAAGCGCGCACCCGACCTACGCGGGGAGGCAGCGGTGGTAGCGACGAGCGGCCGCCGGCGCGAGGTGATCCTCGAGTCCGCCGCCCGGCTGTTCTCGCAGCGGGGCTACCCGGCCACGGGCATCGACGACATCGGCGCCGCCGCGGGCATCACGGGCCCCGGCGTGTACCGCCACTTCGACAACAAGAACGACGTCCTCGGCGAGGTCGTGCGCCGGGCAGTCGACCGGGTCGTGGACGGTGTGGCCGCTGTGGTGGCGGAGGGCGACACGGACTGGGACGTGCTCGAGGGCCTCGTCCGCAACATGGTGACCCACGTGCTCGACGACCGGACCGCCTGGGCCGTCGTCGTGCGCGAGCAGCGCCACCTCGACGCCGTGTCGTCAGCGCGCACTCGGGCGAGCCCACCGCGTCCACATCGAGGAGTGGGTCCACGCCCTCGCCGGCGCCCGGCCCGACCTCAGCGACGATGACGTCCGCGTCATCGTCCACGGCGTGCTCGGGGTGGTCGGCCCCGTTCGCCCTTCGGGAGGCGGACGGCCCCGGCCGGGCCCGCACCGCCGAGCTCGTCACCGAGCTCGGCGATGGCCGTGATGCGCCACACGATGCCCGAGCACGGTCGACCGCCGGTAGCGGTCAGGCGGTGGTGGCGCTGGCGGGCCCGGGGCCGCCGGGCCGCGCTCGATGGCCTCGCCGAGGAGGGCGGCCACGACCATCGGGTGGACGATGCCGACGAGGCTGGCGTCGTCGAGGCCGCTGTTGTAGTTGCACACGGCCACGCCGAGCGACAGCGCGCCGTGGACCACGACGCGGGCCTCGGCCTCGTCGAGCTCGGGCCGGGCCTGGCGGAGCACCCCCACCCACGCCTCGACGTTGCGCCGCTCCATCTTGTCGAGCCACGCCCGGGTGTCGGCGCTGAGCGTGCGCCGCTCGTACATGGCGACGACGGCGAGGCTGGGGTCGGCCGACGATCCCCTGCACGTAGCTCCGGGCGAGGGCGTCGACCATCTTCCTCGGCGCCATCGCCGCTCGCCGTGACCTTCTCGATCTCGGCCACGACCTGCTCGCCGCGATCGCGCACGAGGGTCTCGAGGATGTCCTCCTTGCTGCGGAAGTGGCGGTAGATCCCCGGGCCGGTGATGCCGGCTGAGGCGCCGATCTCGTCCATGCCGGTGGCGTGGTAGCCGTGCTCGTGGAAGAGCCGAGGGCTGATGCGAGGATCTGCTCACGACGGTGCGGTCGCCGCTTCTTGCGAGCCTGCTGGTCGGGCACCGCGCCGACGTTAGCCGGGGTGCCCTGAGTTATCCTCGGTTCACATTGGTGAAGGGGGGTGCTGTGAGCCCGACGGGTCGTGCTGGTGCTGGTCGCGCTCGGGCTGCTCGTCGGCTGCCTGCGGCACACGGGTGACCGAGGAGACCGCCTCCACCGCGACGTCGCTCATCGAGCGCACGGTGCGAGCCGGCAGTGACACCGACCGGGGGCGACGAGCGCCACGGGATCGACGGTCATCGGGGGGACTGGACGCGGCACCGGCACGGCGGGGAGCACCGGCGGGCGCTACCGGTGGGACGACGGGCGGATCCACCGGGGCCACCACCACGGGCGGCGCGGTGCGGCCGGCCTCGGGCGAGCCGATCGTGCTCGGCGCCGTCGGCACGAAGTCCGGCATCGTCGGTGCCGCCCTCGAGGGCGGCTTCCGCGGGCTCGCCGTGTGGGAGCGGTGGGTCAACGCCAACGGCGGCGTCCAGGGCCGGCCGGTGCGGATCATCCAGGTGGACGACGGCGCCGACCCGGGCAAGCACGCCGGCGGCGATGCGCCGGCTGATCCTCGAGGAGGACGTCGTTGCCTTCATCGGCAACATCGCGCCGTTCACGTTCTCGGCCGGGCGCCCCGATCCTCGAGGAGGCGGGCGTCGCCGGCCATCGGGGGCGAGGGCGCCGACCGGGCGTGGTTCAACTCGCCCCTGGCCTTCCCGATCAACGGCCAGAACGATCTCGCGGTCCCGCCCCGCCGCCAAGTGGGCGCTCGCCAACCTCCCGCAGCGCAAGGCCGCCGTCCTGTTCGTCAGCGAGGCCGACGCGCCGCGCGAGCTGGCCGGCAACTTCGCCGACGAGTGGCGCGGGGCGGCGGGCAGATCGTCACGAACGCCGGCGTGTCCCTGGCGACGCCCGACTTCACCGGCGAGGTGGTGCAGGCCAAGAACAGCGGGCGCCGACATCATGTTCGTGCTGCTCGAGAAGGCGGCGTGCAACCGCTTCTTCGATGCCACGCAGCGCCAGGGCTACGCGCCGATCATCATCGCCCCCGCCTGCGTGCTCCAGAACATGCTGGACCACAAGGGGGTGGCCACCAACAAGGTGTACGCGGCCGCACGCCGCGAAGCCCGTGCTCGCCGGTCGCAGCCCCGCGGAGGACGAGGCCCTCGCCGCCGGCAAGCGCTTCGACCCGTCCCTCGCCCCTCGACGGCGCCTTCATGTTCGGCTGGCTGGCGGGCAAACTGTTCCAGGCCGCGCATGGCCCAGCCGGGTACGACGCTGACGCCGCGGGGGATCGTCGACGCCCTGCACAAGCCTGCCGGCCACCGGCCTCGGCGGGCTCACCCCGGTGCAGGCCTAGGGGCCCGGGCAACCACGCCGAGGGGCGGTGCGGGATGATCAGCAAGTTCGACGGCCAGAGGTTCGTGCTGCTGACGCCGGACTTCGTGTGCTGACCCGAGGCCGGCGCTGCGCGCTCGCCTCGTGGGCCTCGTGCTGGCGGCAGTCGTGCCCGCTGGCGGCGTCGCCGTCGGGCAGGACGGCACCGCGGGCTACGACTTCTACAGCCTCCGCGGGTTGGCCGACGGCGTGACCGTGGACTTCAACCTCGTCGGCTTCCTGCCCATCGAGGACCTCGTCGGCCTCTCGTCGATCACCTCCGAGGCGCACTTCGGCGTCGGGCGCTCCGACGCCCTCGCCGCGCTGCCCGACCCGGGCGACCTCATCCTCACGCTGCCGGGCACGCTGTCCGCGCTGAGCCGCCCGTAACCGCGTCGGGCGTACAGCTCCGCGCCCCGGTCGAGAAAGACGAAGCCGCGGGTGACGATGTGCGGGTTGGGCAGCTGAACCGCAGAAGCGCCAGTACCGCACCAGGTACCAGGGCGTCTACGCGCGATGGCGGAGCACCCAACGCAGGAGCGCCAGGGTCACGGAACCGTGCGCTGCGCAGCAGTCGGGTCAGCGCGTTGCAGCACCGGGCGACCTCCGCCATCGCGCGCCGCGAGCTCGTCGCGGCGTCGCGCAGACGGGCACGGCGCCCGCCAGCTCCGCTCGCCCGGCAGCGGCGTAACCCCAGCCGCGCCACGCAGTAGATGCCGTGTGCGCCGCGCCGACACGTCGTGGTCCGGTCGCCGACCATCAGCACCGAGGCCGGGTCGGGATCGCCGAGCCGGTCGAGCACCTCGCCGATGACCAGCGCCTTCGGTGCAGCGAGCCGTCCGAACTGTCCCCGCCGATCGGTGTCGAAGTACGGCCGCCAGGCCGAGCTGCTCGACGATCGGACCGCATAGGGCTCGGGCTTGCTCGTCGCGACCGCCAGCCGCGACGCCGTGCGCGCGAGCGCGGCCAGCACCTCGCGACGCCGTCGTAACACGGTCGTGTCGTACATGCCGCCGGCGCGTAGAACTCGCGGTAGGCGTCGATCACGTCGCACAACCGATCGGCGCCGACGAACGGAGGCAGCGACTCGTAGAACGGCGGCCCGAGCAGCTCGCGTCGTGCGGCGTCCAGCGGCGGGATGCCGTGGACGTCGAAGGCGTGCCGCAGCGAGGCGAGGATGCCCGGCGCCGAGTCGGACAGCGTGCCGTCGAGGTCGAAGAGGACGAAGGCGGGTAGCACGGCTATCGCTTCACGCCGGTGATCTCGGCGTTGTAGAACAGCCCCGTCGGCACGACGCGCTCGAGCACGCTCGTCGAGCGCCGAGAGCCGCTGCCAGCCCTTCATCGCGAAGTTCGCCCAGCCGAAGCCGAGCTTCTCGCGCGGCACGGCGCACTCGAACGTCCGCACCGGCCAGCCGAACCAGGACGCGATCAGCTCCGGCGGTCGCGACCCGTACGTCGACCGCGCCGGCCCGACGAGCGGTCGCCGCGAGCTCGTCGCGGCGGGAAGGTGTGGATGTCGACGACGGCCTCCAGCGCCGCCGCGCGCGAGGACTCGTCGAGCTCCTCCTGCGGCCGCCGCCACGCCGCGAGCCCGGCAGTCGGGTGGCGTGCGTCGCCGCCCACCAGGTCGGCGCGACAACCGCCGCGCGATGTAGTCGCCGTGGCGGGTCGGCTCGCCGGCGAACACGAACCGGCCGCCGGGCTTGAGCACCCGCATCACCTCGCGAAGCGCCAGTCGACGTCGGGGATGTGGTGCAGCACGGCGTGCCCGATGACCAGGTCGAAGCTGTCGTCGTCGTAGGGCAGCCGTCGGCGTCGGCGACCCTTCCCTCGACCTCGAAGCCGAGCGAGCGCGCGTTGCGCTGCGCGACCTCGACCATGCCGGGGCTCAGGTCGGTGACGTGCGCTCGTCGAGCACGCCGGCCAGCTTGAGGTTCAGCGTGAAGAAGCCGGTGCCGCAGCCGAGTTCGAGCGACGTCGGCGTACGGCCAGCCGGTCGCGGCCGGCCACGTGGGCGAACCGGTCACGCGCGTAGTCGATGCAGCGCTCGTCGAACGAGATCGACCACTTGTCGTCGTAGGTGCCGGCCTCCCAGTCGTGGTACAGGATGTTGGCCAGCTTCGGGTCGCCCAGGCGGCCTCGACCTCGGCCGCGTGGCGTGCGGGTTCGGCGCTGCACGGTCATTCCGGCGCGCCTCATCGAAGACGCGCCTTGCCCGGGCCCGTTCTCGAGGAAGGACGTCATGCCGATCGTGCGGTCCTCGGTGGCGAACAGCCCGGCGAACAGGTGCGCCTCCAGCCGCAGGCCGGTGGCCGAGGTCGGCGTCGAGGCCGCCGTCGATCGCGGCCTTCGCCGCGCGCCAGGGCGACGCCGGGCCCTGGCGAACTTGCGCCGCCAGCGCCAGCGCCGTCGGGTAGACCTCGTCGGCCGGGACGACGGCGTCGACCAGGCCGATCTCGCAGCGCCTCCTCGGCGTCGACGAACCGGCCGGTGTAGATGAGGTCCTTGGCCTTGGCCGGGCCGATCAGCCGCGGCAGCCGCTGCGTGCCGCCGGCGCCCGGGATGATGCCGAGCAGGATCTCCGGCTGGCCCCACCGGGCGTTGTCGGCGCTGACCCGGAAGTCGGCGGTCAGCGCGAGCTCGCAGCCGCCGCCGAGCGCGTAGCCGGTGACGGCCGCGACGACCGGCTTGGGGATGCGGGCGAGCGCGTCGAGCGACGACGAGAGCCGCCCGGCGTCGCGCACCATGTCGGCGTGGCCCTGGCCGGCGAACTCCTTGACGTCGGCGCCGGCCGCGAACACCTTCTCGCCGCCGTAGATGACGACCGCGCGGACGTCGTCGTCGGCGCCGACTGCGTCGGCGGCCGCGCGCAGCTCTTCCTGCATCTCGGTGTTCAGCGCGTTCATCGGCGGCCGGGTCAGCCGGATCGTCGCGACCCCGGCCGGCAGCCTCGGCGCCGGCTCGACCTGCACCAGCTCGCCCATGTCGCCGCTCTCCGTCCGTCTCGGTCGGTCGTACCGCATCAGCCTGACGGTGCGCGGCGGTCGGTTCACGGCCCGGGCGTACTAGCGGCCGTCGCGCCGCTCGACGTGCAGCGGGAGGCCGAAGGTCTCCTGAGAGTGCTCGGCGGTGAGCACGTCGCGGGCAGGCCCGACGCGACGATACCGCCGTCGCGCAGCAGCAGGGCGTGGGTGAAGCCGGGCGGGATCTCCTCGACGTGGTGGGTGACCAGCACCGAGGCCGGCGCGTCCGGGTCGGCGGCGAGCCGGGACAGCCGGCGCACCAGGTCCTCGCGGCCGCCGAGGTCCATGCCCGGCGGCCGGCTCGTCGAGCAGCATCAGCTCGGGATCGGTCATCAGCGCGCGGGCGATCTGCACCCGCTTGCGCTCGCCCTCGGACAGCGTGCCGAAGGTCCGCTCGGCCAGCTCGCCGACGCCGAGGCGGCCGAGCAGCGCCGACGGCCCGGCGGACGTCGACCCGGCCGTACTCCTCGCGCCAGCGGCCGAGCACCGAGTAGCCGGCGCTGACGACGACGTCGGCGACCCGCTCGCCGGGCGGGATCCGCTGGGCCAGCGCGGCGCTGGTGAAGCCGATCCGCGGCCGCAGCTCGAACACGTCGACGCCGCCGAGCCGCTCGCCGAGCAGGTAGGCCGTCGCCCGACGACGGGTGCAGTCGGCCGCGGCGAGCTGCAGCAGCGTGGTCTTGCCGGCGCCGTTCGGGCCGAGCACGGCCCAGCGCTCGTCCTCCTCGACCGTCCAGTCGATCCGAGTCGAGCAGGACTTGGTGCCGCGCCGCACCGTGACGTCGACGAACTGGAGCACGGCGTCGGGGTTGGGCGAACTCACGCTCCATGAAAGCGCATGACCCGCGGTGCGACCGAAGCCGCACCGCGGGCCGCGCCCGACGGTCAGTCGTCGTTCAGGATGGTGCCGATTCCCTCCAGTCGGCGATCGTGCAGTTGGTCGTCACCCCGGTATTGACGTAGACGAAGAACGTCTCGTCCGTCTCCACCATGGGGTCGCCGCCGAGGTACACGTTGAACGACTTGGACGTGCGCCCGGCCGATGTTGAACACGGGCGTTGCGCTTGGGCATGTAATCAGCGCGTGCCTTCGCCGTGCCGTTCGCCGGCCTCAGGACGACGTGACCTTCTTCTCCGGGCGCGACCGACAGGGAAAGCGTGAAGGTGAACGTCGTGCTACCAGTGTTGCCTTCGGCTGCGGAGACGTCGCCGACGGACAGTCGTCGGCGCATCGTTGTCGTTGATCGTCGCCTGGCGTGCCGGTTCCGATCGTCGCGTTCGTCGGCGACAACAGCCGCGCGGTGTAGGTCTCGTTGAACTCGTCGATCGTGTCGCCGATGACCACGACCATGAACGTCCCCGGGTCTGGCCTGGTGCGAAGCTCAACGAGGCGGCGTGCGCTGGTAGTCGACACCTCGGTCGCGAGCCCGGAGACGGTGTGCACGATACGGTGACCGTCAATGAGGACGGCGCCGACAACGTGACAGTGAACGTCTGGTTCACGGTGCCGGCGTCCGGCTCGGTCACTGCCGGCGACGACCGAGATGCGACCGTCGGCGACGCGTCGTTGTCGTTGATCGTGCCGGTTGCCGTGCCCTGCCCGGACGCGATGATGGCGTTCGTCGGGTTGGCCAGCGTCAAGCGTGAACGTCTCGTCGGTCTCGTCGAGGGCGTCGTTCACGATCGGGACGTGACCGGTCTTGCTCGTCTCGCCGGCGATGAAGGTGACCGTCCCCGACGTCGAGGTGTAGTCGGCGGGCTGGTCGGCAGTGCCGTCGGATGTCGCGTAGTGCGACGGTCACCGGCGTGAACACCGGCGCCGACGACAGCGTCACCGTGAACACCATGTTCCCGGCGTTCTCGGGCGCCGACGCGTTGGCCACCGAGGCCGACGGGCAGGCCGCCCTGGTTCGCGAGACACGCGGAGAACTCGGACGTGTCGCCGAGCGCGACATCCGTTGCGGTCGCGGTGATCTGCGAACCCGCCGCTGCCGAACCCGCGACCGTCGCCTGGAACGACACGTGCCCGAGCCGTTGGT
Source organism: Vulcanimicrobiota bacterium (assembly GCA_963786515.1). Classification (GTDB taxonomy): domain Bacteria; phylum Vulcanimicrobiota; class Vulcanimicrobiia; order Vulcanimicrobiales; family Vulcanimicrobiaceae; genus Tumulicola. The sequence continues at coordinate 40,273 of CAWAZM010000014.1, forward strand.
CGTCACCGTCGTCGACCCGAAGTAGGTCTCGCCCTCGCCGTAGCCGGACGGGTCGCAGCCGGTGTTCGCGAAGAAGTCGAGCGCGAACTGCTGTTCGGCCTGCTGTTCAGCGTCCCCTCACCTGCGTGCCGCCGGCGTTCGAGGCCGACGTCTCAGGACCGGGAAGTTCTGCGGCCGGTTCGCCCCGAAGTCCAAGTCGCCGGGTCGTTCAACGTGACGCCGTCCGCGCCCAGGTCGATCCCGAGGTAGCCGTTGTCGAAGATCGAGTTGCCGCGGATCGGTTGCTCCGCCCGTTGACGACCACACCGGCTCGAAGTTGTTGGCGATGACGTTGCCGCCCCCGGTCGCCGTACTGCCGATCTGGTTCGCGTTCGCTGCCGCCGTCGACGAAGACGCCGACCCAGTCGTTAGGCATCGCGCCGCCGGTCGAGCCGACGCCGACCCGGTTGCCCAGGATCGGTGTTGTTGTCCGCGCTGCTCAGGTAGATGCCCGCCTCGCAGCAACCCACACCGCTGTCTGACGATGACATTGCCTGCCCCTGACGCGGTGCCGCCGACTGCGAATCGCGATGAATTGTTCAGCCAGACGCCGGTCGCGCCGTTGCCGAGCGAACTCGTTCCGGCCTGGTCGGTGCCGATCAGGTTGCCCTGGATCGTGCTGTCGTCCGAGGACGTCGGCTTCGATCCCATAGCTGTCGTTGGCGGAGATCAGGTTTCCGGCACCGGCTTGCCGAGCGCCGTCTCGGTCGACGAGCCGAGGTAGACGCCGATGCGTTGCCGCGGTCGAGCGTGCCGCCGGCGTCCGTGCCGATCTTGTTGTTCGTGAGGACGAGTCCGATCGGTACCGCTCGCGTACGACGCCGTAGGACGTGTTGTTGCTGATCGTGTTGTTGTCGATCGTGGTGTCCACCGTGCTGTTGAGATTGATTCCCTGCGCGCCGCCGGCCACGGCGCTGCTCCCGTTGGCACCCAGGCCGATCGTGTTCTCGCTGATCACCGCGCCGGCGCTGGCGTAGTCGATGCGCAACTGGTCGCCACCGGAAGCCGGGCTGTTGCCCGAGACGAGGTTCGAGTCGATGAGCAGGCCGTCGGTCGACGTGCGTACATCCCGTCGAAGCCGTTACCGAGCCCGACCAGCCCGGTGCTGTCGGTGCCGATGTAGTTGTTCTGCACCGTGATCGGCAGCGCATTCTGGATCTCGATGCCCTCTTGGCTGTTGCCGGACACGATGTTGCGGCTGGCCGCGGAGGCCCGCCGATCGTCGCGGAGGTCGCGCCGGACAGGTAGATCCCGGCGGTCCCCGTGTTCGGTACCGCCGCCGTGGCGGACGCGTTCAGCCCGACGATGTTCCCGGCGATCGTCATGCTGCCGAGACTGGAGTCGATGCCGTTGTTGGTGTTGCCCGAGATCAGGTTGCCTGCGCCGGCAGCCGATGCCGCCGATCAGGGTTCCGGTCGGGCCGGGCCGCCGAAGATCGCTGACGACGACGCCGAAGCCGTTCGGCAACGCCGCGGTGCCGGCGACGTTGGTGCCGATGTAGTTGCCCTGCGATCACGTTGCCGTGCGGGGCCGGTCGACGGTGCGTCAGTTGCACGCCGTAAGACGCATTGTTGGAGATGACGTTGCGGTCCGCGGAGGTCGTCCCGCCGATGGTGTTGTTCGACCCGTCCTGAGATGAGGACGCCGACATTGTCGCTGCACGACACGGCGGCAGCGCAATTGACCGTGTTCGCCGCAGTCGTGCCGATGTAGTTGCCACTCACGACATTGTTGTTCGACTGGAGTTGGATACCCGCGCCATTGAAGCGATCGATCTCCAGACCCTTGATCGTCGCTACCCGCGCCACCGGCTCTGGACGTCGAACCCGAACTGAAGGCCGGTCGTGTTCGACACTCCGTCCAGGCGAACGATCACGCCGCCACCGGGGTTGTACGCCGGCAGCGACGTGCCATCGATGGAGCACGGGGCTCGTGATCGTTGGCAGGCCCGTGGCGTTCAGCGTGACGCGGTACGGCGAGGCGAGCGCGAAGTTGATCGTGTCCAACCCGGCGTTGCCGTTCGCTTCCTGGATGGCGCCGCGCAGGGTGCACTGCAATCCGGGCGTCGCCGTGGTGTCGCAGTTGCCGTCGATGAACGTGTCACCGGCATTGCCGGCGGTGTTGACGACGAACGGACCGGCGCGGCGTGCGCGACTCCGGTGAGGGGCCCGGCTACGAGGCCGGCGGCGATCAGGCTCACTACCGTTACCGCGCGAATCGGGACGTGTGAGACCAACGTGGACAGTCATAGCGGAATTCCACCCTCCACCGGTGCGTACACATGGACGCACTCGTGGCGCACAGAACCACGTTTCATTTCGCATCGGTCCACAAGGCAGTCGCGCTGCGCCGCGTCGCTTTGCGCGGAACATGCCGGATTCGCCTGGCACAAATCTCGCAATGCATCCGGACATGGCGCGGCGCGCGCCCGGGAGGGAGGGGGCGCGCGCCGCTGGTCCGGATCGGTCGTTGCCTCAGTCCGCCGGTCCGGTGATCAGGGTCGCCTGAACCTGTGGGACGTACCGTTCGCGTCCGTATAGGTGATCGACACCGTGTCGCCGGGATCGACCTTGGCGATCGCGGTACGGAGCGAGTCCGCCGAGGTCACGTCGCGCCGTTAGTGAGGTGATGACGTCCCCGGCGACTATGCCCGCCTTGTCCGCCGGCAGCCCGGGCTCGGTCGAGGCGATCAGCGCGCCCTGACCACCGGCGTCCTTGACGCTGACGCCGAGGAACGCCGGGTACCCGATGTGGATCACGCTGGTCTCGATGCCGGAGCGGATCTGCGCGCGATCTTCATCGCGTCGTTGATCGGGATCGCGAACCCGCCGTGCGGCCGCTCGTGCTCGCGGCGGTGTCGATACCGATGACCTCGTCGTTCGCGTTGAACAGCGGACCGCCCGAGTCGCCCGACTGGATCGGCGCGCTCGTGACGATGACGCCAGTGAGCTGTTCGGAATCGGTACCCGCTCTCGTCGGAGGCCGTGATCGTCTCGTCGAGTGAGGTGACCTTGCCGGCGCCGCAGCTCGGCGTGCCACCGCTGCCGCCGGCGTTGCCGACGCCGGTCACGGCGTCGCCGACCTTGACCGAATCCGAGTCGCCGAGGTCGCGCGTCTGCAGTCCGGACGCGTTGCGAGCTTGAGCACGGCGATGTCCTCGGTCGGGGCCGTGCCGACGACCGTCGCCTGATACTCTTGCCGGTCGACACGACCACGCGGATCGTGGTGGAGCCTTCGATGACGTGGTTGTTGGTCAGCACGTACCCGTCCGAGTCGATCACCATGCCGGTGCCTGCGGCGGCGGCGATCTGGTACTTCAGCCTGGTGTAGATGTCGACGACGCCGACCGTCTGAGCCTCGGTCGCCTCGCCGGTGAGCTGCCGAAGGTGTTGCCGCTGCCGGGAACGGGAACGTCCGTGCCCGGGGTCTGGCCGCCGTTCGTGCCCCCGCGCCGCGGATCGTCCGGCTGTTGTCCGTCCCGCCGGTCAGCCGGTGACCGCCGTGCTCGTCGTGCCGTTCGCGATGGCGAGACGACAGCCGGACGCGACGAGCGGCGCCGGCGATCACGCGACGCGCCGGCGGCGCGGGCGGCGGGCTCGACCGGCGGCGCCGGTGCCGGTGCCGGGCGGAATCCGACCGCCGTCCGAGCCGTAGGTCGGGTACACGTAGGGGTAGTAGTCGCCGCCGTCGGGTCGGGTACGCGCGTACCCGGGTACGGGTACTGCGCCTCTTCCCTGAAGGCGCTCCGTCACCCTCGTCCAACCTCCGTCGTCGGGCGGCCCGTCCTCCCGCGGTGTGCCCAGTCAACGGCAGCATCTCCGGGCCCTGCTGGGCGCCCCCCAGCGTCAGCTGAGAATCGCACCCGGCGGCGGGCGAATAGAGTGCCCAGGCGATGCTCCCCGACGATCAGTCCGCCGCGTCCGCTCGGCTCGACCGCCCGTGGCCCGGAAAGCCGTTCCCGCTCGGTGCGTCCTGGGACGGCGACGGGGTGAACTTCGCGCTGTGGTCGACGACTGCGACGGGCGTCTCGGTGTGCCTGTTCGACGCCGCCGCGGAGTCACGAGACGTGCATACCCCTCGACGAACCACGTATCACGTGTGGCACGGCTACCTGCCCGGCGTGGGCCGGGACAGCGATACGGCTTCCGGGTGGACGGCCCATACGACCCCGACCGGGCATGTTCCACAACAGGAGAAACTGCTGGTCGATCCGTACGCGCGCGCGATCGAAGGCGACTTCGCGACAATCCGTCGGTGTACCCGGACAACGATGCGGACCTCGGCACACGTGCCGCGATCGGTCGTCGTACACGACGCATTCCCGTGGGGCGGAGACCGTCCACCCGAGGATCCCGTGGGCCGACACCGTCATCTACGAACTGCACGTCAGCGGGTTCACCCGACGCCACCCGGACGTACCACTGGAGCTGCGTGGTACCTATGCGGGTCTCGCGCACCCGGCGGCGATCGACTACCTGAAGAGCCTCGGCGTCACGGCGGTCGAGCTGTTGCCGATCCATCATTTCGTGTCCGAGCCCGCGATCCAGCGCCGCGGCATGCGCAACTACTGGGGCTACAACTCGATCGGGTTCTTCGCGCCGCACGAGGCGTACGCCGCGCGTCGGGGCAACCAGGTGCGCGAGTTCAAGTCGATGGTGCGAACGCTGCACGCCGCAGGCCTCGAGGTCATCCTGGATGTCGTCTACAACCACACCGCCGAGGCCGGCCCGGACGGGCCGATGCTGTCTTTCCGCGGCATCGACAACAGCTCGTACTACCGGCTCGCGGCGGACGATCCGTCGCGCTACGTCGACTACACCGGTTGCGGAAACACCTTCGACCCGCGCCGACCGTTCCCATTGCAGTTGATCACCGATTCGTTGCGGTACTGGATCACCGAGATGCATGTCGACGGATTCCGGTTCGATCTCGCGTCCGCGCTGGCCCGGTCGCTGCACGACGTGGACAAGCTCTCGTCGTTCTTCGACACGATCCACCAGGATCCCATCATCTCGCAGGCGAAGCTGATCGCCGAGCCGTGGGACGTCGGCGCCGGCGGCTACCAGGTCGGCGAGTTCCCGCCGCTGTGGACCGAGTGGAACGGCAAGTACCGCGACACGGTGCGCTCGTTCTGGGCCACCGGCGACGGGGGCGTGCGCGACCTCGCGTTCCGGCTGTCCGGGTCCTCGGACCTGTACGGCGACGACGGGCGGCTGCCGATCGCGTCGATCAACTTCGTCACCTCACACGACGGGTTCACCATGCGCGATCTCGTGTCGTACAACGAGAAGCACAACGACGACAACGGCGAGAACAACACGGGACGGCACGGACGACAACCGCTCGTACAACTGCGGCGTACGAGGGCGATCCGCGCCGACGCGGTGCAGCAGGTGCGGCTGCGGCAGGCGCGCAACCTGCTGACACGCTGCTGCTCTCGACCGGGGCGCCGATGCTGGTCGCCGGCGACGAACGGTGGCGTACCCAGCGCGGCAACAACAACGCCTACGTGCAGGACAACGAGGTCTCCTGGCTCGACTGGGCGCCCGTCCCGAGGCGACCGGACATGCTCGACCTCGTGCCGCGGCTGCTGACGCTGCGCCGCGGCACCGGTGCTGCGGCAGCGCGCGTTCTTCGAGGGACATCCCGGTGAGCGGCGGCGACGGCTGTCAAGGACCTCGCCTGGTTCCACCCGGCGGGACGCGAGCTGTCCGCGACCGACTGGTTCGACGCGGGCCTGCGCTCGATCGGCATGTATCTCGACGGTCGCGGACTGCGGCACCGCGACCCGCGCGGACAGGTGATCGTGGACGACTCGTACTTGCTGCTGCTGCACGCCGGCGACCTGAGCGGCACGTTCACGCTGCCCGGCAAGCCGTGGGCGGACGAATACGAGATCGTCGTCGACACGACGAATGCGGGCGGCGATCCCGGTGAGGGCGGGACGGTCGCCGGCGGGCTCGCCCTGCCGATCGGCGCGCGGACGACGATGCTGCTGCGGGTCAGGCGCGATTGAGCAGGCAGTAACGTTGCGGAGGCGATGCGCACGGTTCCCGGTCCCAGCGACTCGATCGTCGTCGTGCGGTGCCGGTCTCGGCGGGCTGTCGGCCGCGCTGCACGTGCGGGCGCCGGGCGGAAAGTGACCGTGCTCGAGCGCGAGGCCGTCCCGGGCGGTCGCGCCGGACTGTCCACGACCACGGCTACCGGTTCGACACCGGCCCGACCGTGCTGACGATGCCCGAACTGGTCGCGGACGCGCTCAAGGCGCGTCGGTGAGACATCACGACTGGCTGACCCTGATCCCGCTCGAGCCGGCCTACCGGGCGCGGTTCGCGGACGGCAGCACGATCGACGTCCACGCCGATCCGGACGCCATGGCGGAGGAGATCGCCCGGACGTGCTGGTCGCGACGTCGACGGCTACGGGCGGTTCGTCGACGTACCTGCGCGCCTGTACAGCTGGAGCGCACTTCATCGATCGGAATCTGGACTCTCCGTTGCAGCTGATCCGGCCGCTGGCGCGGTTGTTGGCCATGGGCGGATACGCCGGTTCGACCCCAAGGTCGGGAGCTTCCTGCAGGACGAGCGGTTGCGGCGGTTTTCTCCTTCCAGGCGATGTACGCGGGGCTGCCCCCGCGGGTGCGCTCGCGATCTACGCCGTCATCTCCTACATGGACACCGTGGCGGGCGTGTACTTCCCCGCGGCGGCATGCATGAGGTGCCGCTCGCGCTGGCCGGCGCGGCGGCCGTCACGGCGTGAGTTCCGGTACGGCACCGCCGGCGGCCAGCATCGAGGTGACCCACGACCGCGCCACCGCCGTCATCACCGACACCGGTGAGCGCATCGAGACCGACGCGGTGGTGGTCAACGCCGACCTGCCGGTGGCGTACCGCGAGCTGCTGCCCGAGCGCTACCGCCGCGCCGGGTCGACCGGCTGGCCTATTCGCCGTCCTGCTTCCTGCTCCACGCCGGCGCCCGGACCACCTTTCCGACGCTCGCCCACCACACCATCTCGTTCGGGCACGCGTGGGAGCAGACGTTCGGCAGATCATCGACACCGGCGAGCTGATGAGCGATCCGTCGTTCCTGGTCAGTAGCCGAGCCTGACCGACCCCGCGCTCGCGCCAGCCGGAGCGGCCACGTACTACGTGCTGTTCCCGACGCCCAACCTGACCGCAGATCTGGACTGGACGTGATCGGTCCCCGTTACCGTGACGAGGTGCTGGCCACGCTGGAAGAGAGCGGGCTAGCGGCTTCGCCGACGCGATCGAGTGCTGAACGTCGTGACGCCGGCCGACTGGGGAGCCGGCGGATCACCGCGGGAGCGCCGTTCGCCGCCGCGCACAGCCTGTTCCAATCGGGCCGTTCCGTGCGCCGACGTTGGACCGGCGGATCGAGAACCTGGTGTTCGCGGGCCAACACCCAGCCCGGGGTGGGCGTACCGATGGTCTTGATCTCCGGGCGGTTGGCGGCAGAACGCATCACCGGCGCGTGAACGTCCGGGCCGGGCCGTGAACTCGGACGCCGCGGGCATGAGCGACGCGTGCGCCGCGGGGCGAGGTACGCCGCGTGCCGGGCCTCAACGTCCGGCACGGCCAGACGTACTACCTGGCCACGCTCCTGCTGCCACCGGCCAAGCGCCCGTAGGTGCATGCGCTGTACGGCTTCGCCCGGTGGGCCGACGACGTCGTCGACGAAGGCACCGGGCCGTCACCGTGGCCGCGCAGGCGCGCGTTCTCGGCGTGGAGCGCGCAGGTCCCGCACCGAACTCGGCTGTGAGGCGACCCGCCGCCGATCGCCCGCGCGGTGCGCGACACGGCGCGACCGTGGGAGCTGCCGCCGTCCTACTTCGTGGACTTCCTGGACTCGATGCGGACGGACCTGACCGTCACCGGGTACGCGACCTACGAGGATCTCGAGCAGTACATGTGGGGTTCGGCCGCGGTGATCGGCTTGCAGATGCTGCCGGTGCTCGATCGAGCGGACGCGAGCGCCGTTGGGAGGCTCGCGCCGTACGCCATCGACCTCGGCTATGCATTCCAGCTCACGAACTTCTTGCGTGACGTGGTGAGGACCTGCGGCGCGGCCGGATCTACCTGCCGAAGGAGTCACTCGCCATTACGGTGTGGATCGGGCCCGGCTCGCACGCGGCGGGGTCGACGAGCCGATCCGCAAGCTGCTGGCGTGGGAGATCGAGCGCGCGCGCGAGCGGTACCGCTCGGCCGAGCCGGGCGTCGAGATGGTGCACCCGACGTCGCGTGACTGCATCCGTACCGCCTCACCTCTACCGCGAGATCCTCGACGAGATCGAGGCAACGACTACGACGTCTTCTCAGCGCCGCGTGTCGGTGCCGCTCGGCGACGGGGTGCCGTCGGAGTGCGCGGGCTGCGCGGGGCGGCCCGATCACGGAGACCGGGGCTCGCATGATCGGCGACCGGTGGGGCGTGACGGACGACGAGGTCGCTCGGCACTACCCGTGCGACGACCTCGTCCCGATCCGGTGCTGTCGGCGTGGCGCGGCGTCACCGTCGCAGCGGCGCCGGAGGCAGTGTGGCCGTGGGTGGCGCAGATCCGGCTCGCGCCGTACTCCTACGACTGGATCGACAATCTGGGTCGCCGCTCGCCGCAGGAACTGCGCGACCTGCCGGAGCCCACCGTCGGCGAGCCCTTCACGACTGCCAGCGGCCGCCGGCTCGGCCGCATCCTGTCGGTCGGCCCGCCGGAGCAGCTCACCGCAAGGATCGCGGGCGCGATGATGTCGTACGTCCTCGTCCCGCAGGACGGTTCCACCCGCCTGCTGATGAAGATCGTCACTGCCGGCGGACGCTGGTTCGCACCGCTGCTGTCGGTCGGTGATCTCGTCATGGCGCGGCGGCAGTTGCTCAATCTGAAGCGCCTGGCCGAACGCGATCAGTGAACCGACTCGACGGTCCGGAACGTGCGACGGTAGGCCTGCGGGCTCGTCCCGACCTGGCGCCGGAAGTGCTTGCGCAGGTTCGTCGCGTTGCCGAGCCCGACCCGTTCGGCCACGACGTCGATCGCCAGGTCGGTGCCCTCGAGCAGCCGCTGGGCCTGCTGGATGCGTTGCCGCAGCAGCCATCGGTACGGCGTCGATCCGGTGGCCGCGGCGAAGTGACGGGCGAAGCTGCGCGGGCTGATCGCCGCCCGCGCGGCGAGATCGGCGACTGTCGAGTTCCTCGTCGAGATGCTCGGTCATCCAGGACAGGGTGTCCGCGAACGGTTCGGCCGCCGCCGTGGTCGGGATCGGCGCGTCGATGTACTGCGCCTGACCGCCGTCGCGGTGCGGTTGGACGACGAGTTGCCGCGCCAGCCGGTTCGCGACCTCGGCGCCCGAGGTCGGTACGGACGATGTGCAGGCACAGGTCGATGCTCGCCGCGCTGCCTGCCGAGGTGAGGATGTCGCCGTCGTCGACGTAGAGCACGCCCGGGTCGAGCGTGACCGTCGGGAACTGCGCTTCGAACCGGGCGCAGTCGGCCCAGTGCGTCACGGCGCGCCGCCCGTCGAGCAGGCCGGTGCGGGCCAGCACGAACGCGCCGGTGCACAGCGAGACGATCCGCGCGCCGCGCGCGTGCGCGCGGCGCATCGTCGGCAAGCGTCGCGTCCGGGACCTGCCTCGGGTCATCGCACGGTGGCAGCACGATCGTGTCGGCGCGCCGGGTCGGCGGCGAGCGTGGCCGGCACGTGCAGCGTGCAAACCGTTGTCGAAGCGCACGGTCGGCACGTCGCCGGCGATCGACGAGGTCGTACCACGGTTGACTCGGACGCGTCGACTCGACGCGTCCGAAGACCTCGCAGCGCAACGGAGAACTCGAACATCGCAGACCGTGTCGTAGGCGAGGAGCGCGACACGTCCCGGGCCCGTCGACAGATTGGCAGCTCTGGAGCGCATAGTGGCATTATTGCCACTGTCGCCCGCCGGTGTCACGTCGCACGATCGAGTGATGACAGTTCTGCAGCACCCGACAACATCCGCTTCCTCCAGCGAATCGACGCGACGCACCGTCCTCGTCGCAGGCGGCGACGGGCTGCGCGCCCTGCCGCTCCGGCGCCGCGATGCCGTGCTGGCCCGGCTGCGCTCGCACGCGCTCGACGATCGGCTGGCCGCCGGTGTCGCACCGGAGTCCGGCCGCGTGCTGGCGCGTGCGCGCGCGACGCAGCTCATCGGACGCCGGGACCGCCATGGGCTCGCTCGGAGCTGGGACCAGCTGGCGGTGCGCGCCCGCCGCCCGCGTCGCGCCGTTCGACCCGCACGTTCCCGTGGTGCGCTCGCAGATCGACGCGGCGGCGGACGAGATCCAGCGCGTGGCCGACGTGCTGCGCTCGGACCGTCCGCTCTCGGCGCGCGGCGTCGCGCTCGCCGGCGCGCTGCTCACGACCGCTGCGAGCCCGGTCTACGACCGCGTCGCCCGCGGCGGCGAAGACTGGCCGCCGCGGTGGCCCGGGCCGTCGACGCAGATGTGAGCCCGGTCGTCGTGGTAGCACGCCGTGAGTCGTGTTGCGGGCACCCTGGTCCGGGTGGACATTCGCTGGCAGCGTTCGTGACTCCAACGAATTTCACCTGGTGAGGTTGACATGGGTCGTGGTCCCAGCCATCCGGCCGTCAAGGTTCTGATCGCAATCGGTGCATCGACTCTTGTGCTCGCCGGCTGCGGGTCGGACGCCGAGAAGGCGCCGCGCTCGACCACGCCTGCGGCTGCGACCAGTACGACCTCCGCTGCAGCTGCGCCGAGTTCGACCGCCGGCCCGCGCGAGCACACCACCACCCAGTTCTTCGACGGCGCCCTGACGCTGACCTATGCCGAGGGCTGGACGGTCGGTGAAGACAGCGCCGGCGAGTTCAGCATCTCCTCGCCGGACGACCCCGCGCTGCGAGTGATCATTTGGAAGGACATCTATCCGACGGTGCCGAAACACGGTCTGTTCCGTGTCGCCGGTGTCCCGTCCACCGCACCGGCCCTGCTGGCCTGGATACGCGCGAACCCCAATCTTGTCGTCGGCAGGACGGAACACACGACCATCGGCGCCGCAGTGCCCGCGGTTGCATTCGACGTCTCGCTGTCCCCGGACGCAGTCAACGACGACCCCGATTGTCCCGAGCGGGCGTGCGTCAACTTCCTGGGCTGGACCCAGTGGGGTGAGCCTTACGGCATGGCCGGGCCGGCTGTGACCCGGTTCTATCTCGCCGACATCAAACAGGGGACCGAATCACACTTGGTCGTGGCAGCAATCGAGGGCGTGACCGCGGCACGGCTCAAGGCGGGACTCGAGGAGGCGACCGCCATCATCGCTTCCATCGAACTGCCGGTCGACGCCGCCTGAGTCACGAACGCCCGACATCGATCAGGATTGAAGAAGCACACGATCGGCCGCCGCTCCTACGCTCATCGCATTCAGTTGTCCACGAGTTCGGGAGCCAAGACATGAAGACGATGACGTGCAAGCAATTGGGCGGACCCTGCGACCTCGCGCACCGCGGCGAGACCGCGAACGACGTGATCAAAGCGCAGGACGCTCATCTGAAAGACGCTGTCGCGAAGGGTGACTCGGCGCACGAGCCGGCGTTGGAGGACATGAAGGGCCGGTGGAAGCACCCGATTTCAGGGATGGGCTGGTACAAGGCCGCCAAGCGGGACTTCGCCGCTCTCCCTGACGACTGATCAGGCATCGCCGCGCGCCGCGTGCGTGGTCTTCGCGGCCAACCGACCGCGATCCAGGCCGCATGAGCAGACTCGTTCGGCGCGTCCGATCGCTCAGGCGGTTAGCTGATTGCCGCGGTGTGCGTGAACCGCGACCGTCCAGACCGTCGGCGGACAGCCAGATCCATTCGGCTGAAACTTCCTGGTGTGGACTGCCGCCTCACCAGCGAAGATCGAGTGACCGCGAGCTCGCAGCGAGAGTTTGACCTGGATCGTGCTGTCGTTCGGCACGGACATGGCGACGACCCAGACTTGCGGCCCATTGACCCGAAGCCGGGTCGATCCATCGAAGGGGCCTGATTGGCACGTGTCATTGAGGCACGCGCTCATTGTTCCGCGGGTACTCAGCGACACGACGCCGTTGTCGAATACAACCGAAACTTGGTCATTGGCACCGACCTGGGTGCATCCCCGCCCGACGTGGTACTGCGTGCATCCAGCGATCAGCGGGAGGCCGCACGTCACCAGAACCACCAGCCCACGTGGCCGCATGCCGCTGAGCGTAACGACGGACGGGGCGCTTGGCCGCTTGACGCGCGACCGATTCGTCTGTATTATCACTCATATGTTCGAGCAAATCAGCACCGCGGAGCTCGCGGCGATGGTGTGCTGTGCTCGGCAGCTTGCCGGAAGCGTCTGACGATTCCGAGCGGATCGATCGGATCCGACTGCTCGAGGAACTCAAGGGTGCCGTCGCGGCGGCGCAGGCGCGCGAGACGGCGGCGTTCGCGGCCTCGCGGCGCGCGGAGCATGCCGCGGCCGGGACGAAGGCCGAGCACGTCGAATCGCGACATCGCCGGGCAGGTCGCGCTCGCCCGGCGCATCTCGCCGCACCAGGCCCGCCGCTACGTCGGGTTCGCCTCGATCCTGACGAAGGAGCTTCCGGCGACGTACGCGCGCGTTGCGCGCAGGCGAGACCTCGCGAGTGGCGGGCGCTGCTCGTCGCACAGCACACCATCTTCCTGTCCCGCGAGGATCGCGCCGAGGTCGATCGGCTGATGGCGCCGCAACTGGGCTCGCTCGGCGACAAGCGGGTCGAGGCCGAGACCCGGCGGCACGCCTACCGGCTCGACCCGCACGGTTACGTCGAGCGGATGCGCGCCGCCGAGAAGGATCGCCGGGTCGGGTTGCGTCCCGCGCCGGACACGATGGTGCGGCTCACCGCCCTGCTGCCCGGTGCCGGACGGCGTCGCCGCCTACGCCGCGCTCGGTCGGCGAGGCGGACGCACGCCGCGGCGTCCGGCGACACCCGCGGCCGTGGGCAGACTCATGGCCGACACGCTCGTCGAGCGCATCCTCGGGCGCAGCAGGACCGAGCGATCCCGGTCGAACTCGAATTGGTCATGACCGACCGAGACCCTGCTCGACCCGCGGCCGGATACGATCGAGGACTTCGCGCCCGAGCGCCGCAACACCGCTGCCGACGAGCCCGCCTGGCTGGTCGGCTACGGCCCGTTGCCCGCCGGATACGCCCGCGGCCTCATCCTCGACGCGTCCGGACGTCGACGCCGCAGTGGATCCGCCGGCTGTTCCTGCACCCGGACACCGGCCAGCCTGGCCGCGATGGACTCTCGCCGGCGGCTGTTCACGCCGGCGCAGCGCCGGTTCGTCCGGCTGCGCGACCAGTACTGCCGCACCACCTGGTGCGAGGCGCCGATCCGGCACACCGATCACGTCGTCGCCAGCGAAGCCGGAGGGCCGACCAGCGTCGCCAACGCCCAAGGCCTGTGCGTGGCCTGCAACCAGACGAAACAGGCGCCTGGCTGGCGCTCGACGAACGCTGGCGACGGTGAGATCGAGACGATCACGCCGACCGGGCACCGCTATCGAAGTCCGCTGCCCCGACCACCCGGCGCGCCGCCGAGATCGCCCACTGTTCGACCGACGCGCTTCCGCTGAACGCACGACCACCCTCCGGACCGGTCGAGCGGCGTCTCGCCGCGCTCCTGGAGCTGGATCGGTCCGCCGCTTGATCGTTCGTACGCGCGGCCGCCCGGCGTACACCCACAGCGACAGCGTGATCGTCACCAGCGCGAAGCCGAACAGCAGGTCCTCGACCGGCGCGTACACGAGCCGCCAGCCGAGGATGCGGTCGGGTCGTAGCGCACGATCGGGATGCCGGTGAGGATGCCGTTCATGATCAGCTGGAACACAGCGATGATCGCGTACGACGTCCAGAACGCCTTGCGTCGCAACAGCCGCGGTGCGCAGCAGGCACTGGTCGACGACGACCGCGACCAGCACGCCGAGCACCGCGAGCAGCGTGTAGTTCACGCGCGCGCCCAGTGCGGCCGGCGCGCGCAGCACGGCTTCGTAGCGTCAGGATCGCGCAGATCGGCACGACCACGAAGAACAGCAACTCCTCGACCGGCAGCGTGCCCGGCAGCGCGACGCCGATCAGATAGCGCCGCGTCGTAGTCACCAGGTGCGCTGGTGGATCGCGAGCAGGTCCCACGCGCCGAAGACGACGACGACCGGCGCGAGCGACGCCGAGCAGCCGCTGCCACTGCGCGTACACCCCGACGTGCAGCACCAACTCCAGCGGCAGCGTCGCGACCAGGCACGCGGCGAGGACGAGCAGGTAGACCCAGTGCATCAGTACCCGGCGACCTGCGCGCGCCGCTTGACCTCCGAACCGCGGTTGGCGCGCAGCGCCTCGATCGCCGAGCCGTCGCAGCGAGTCGTCGGCGCCGGAACAGCCAGTCGACGATCTCGGCGTCGGCGAAATGCGCGTCGCGCAGCAGCCGGATCACCGCCGGCAACGACTTGACGACCGCACCGTCCTGGACGAACGGGGCCGGCACGGCGCGCCGTGCTCCGTCGTCGCGCGCACGGCGACCAACTGCCCGTCGCGCAGCAACTGGTGGACCTGCGTGACCTGGCACGTCGAGCAGGTCGAGCGACGTCAGCGGATGGGCGAAGCAGCTCCATCACGTCCGCCCGGTGCGCGAGGACACGACGTAGGTGCGTGTAGCGCGCCGTCAGACCGCCGCCGACGGTCGAGCAGCGGCTCGCGCCGCGTCGGCCAGTGCGGCCGCCGGTCGGGCGGCAGCAGCAGGTGGTCGCTGTGGGTGCAGGCACATGCCGACCCACTCCTCGGCGGTGAAGCCGCGCTCCACGCGTACGTGCGGGTCTCGACGTCGGCGAAGTCCGGGCTTGCCTCGAACGGTCGCGCGTGTGCGGCGGTGCGTCGCGGTCGCTGGTCCGGCCGGCGAGCCGCAACAGTTCCGGCGCGTGCTCGCGATAGACGTCGTCCAGCGCCGCGCGGGCGTCGGCGTCGAGTGTCGTCGTCGTTCCAGAACAGCGCGAGCGCTGCCACCGCGGGCGCAGCACCTGCGCCGCCTTCGGCACGCCGAGCGAGCGGGTCGACCCAGTGCCACGCCTGCGCGCACGTGATCAGGTCGAACGTCGCCCGCCGGCGTCCCAGTCCTCGAACGACGACACCTCGACCGAGACGCCGTGGCGCGCGCGCGACCTCGGCCATCTTCGGGTCGATCTCGACGCCGAGCGACGTCCAGCCCGCGCGCGGCGAGCAGCGTCGGCGGCCTTGCCGGTGCCGCAGCCGACGTCGAGCGACCGCGCGCGGGCGCGAGCGCGACGAGATCGTCGATGAGCGCGCGCCGGGTAGCTCGGGCCGGAAGCGGTCGTAGTTCGCGGCGACGGTCCCGAACGACTCGGCACGGTCGCGGTCGGAGTGGATGGGGTCGTCGAGCGGCATGCGTCAGATCCAATCAGCCTCCCGACGCGCCACAGACTCGTCGGGCGGCGCGGGCGAGCGCACCGGCGCCGCGTCGGTCAGCGGCGCCGCGCCGCCGACGAAGCTGGTGCACCGTGTCGTCCGCAAGCACCTGGTGCGGGAACATCGCGCGACGCCGCCGCTCGGCGGATCGTCGGCCACCGGCAGCGCCGCCCGTGACGCCGCAATGCACGACGTTGCCGAACCGCCGGCCCTTGAACACCGCCGGTCGGCGCGCGACGAGCACCTTCGGCAGCGCACTGCGCGATGCGCGGCGAGCCAGCCGCCGGCGTGAGCTCAGCGGCGGGCCGTCGGCGACGTTGGCGAGGAAGCACCCCGTCCGGACGCAGCACCCGCGCCGACGTCGGCGAAGAACTCCGGCGTGGTCAGCTCCGCGGGCACCCGGCCGCCGTCGAACGCGTCCAGGACGACCACGTCGGCACTGGCGTCGCGCAGCGCCGCGACGCCCTCGCGGCCGCCGATCGGACGGATCCGGATGCGCGCGTCGCGCGGGAACGGCAGCCGGGCGCGCACCAGGGCGGTGAGCTGCGGCGTCCGGCTCGAGCACGATCTGCGGCGAGCCCGGCCGGGTCGCCGCGACGTAGCGCGCGAGCGTGCCGGCGCCGCCGCCGACGTGCGTGACGGCGAGGCGCCCAGGCGGCAACGCGTCGAGCACGTCCGCGAAGGACTGCACGTACTCGAAGTCGAGGTAGGTCGGGTCGTCGAGGTCGACGTAGGACTGCCGGATCCGGTCCACGAGCAGCAGCCAGCCGCCGGGCCGGTCGGCGTCGGCGAGCAGTCTCGGCCGCACCACCGCCGGCAGCGACGTGTGCGGCGTCTCGTCGACACCCATGACACGCCCCACGATACGGGGCCTGCGCGCCCGGTCGGCCGCGCGTCGACCGGATCGTGACCTTTTCGCCCGTAGAATCGCCGCCGTGCAGACGGCGTCGGCAGACCTCCTGGTCGGCCGCTCGCTCGAAGGCCGCTACCGCATTCTCGACCGCATCGCCCGCGGCGGGATGTCCACGGTGTACGCGGCCGTCGACGAGCGGCTGGACCGGCTCGTCGCCGTCAAGGTGATGTCGTCGGCACTGTCGAGCGACCCGAAGTTCAGCGACCGGTTCTCCCGCGAGGCGCGCTCGGCCGCGAAGCTGACCCACCTCAACGCCGTGTCCGTGTACGACCAGGGCCACGACGTCTCCGACGGCGGCCACCACGTCTTCCTCGTGATGGAACTCGTCGAGGGCCGCACGCTGCGCGAGCTGATGCGCGAGCGGACGGCAGGCTGACCCCGGCCGAGGCGGTCTCGATCATGGAGCCGGTGCTCGCGCGCGCTCGTCGGCCGCGCACCGCGCCGGCCTGGTGCACCGCGACGTCAAGCCCGAGAACATCCTGCTCTCCGACGAGGGCATCGTGAAGGTGGCCGACTTCGGCCTCGCCCGCGCCATCGAGACCGACGCCTCCTCCACCCGCACCGGCCTGATGATGGGCACGGTCGCGTACTGCTCGCCGGAGCAGATCTCGCGCGGCTAGCGCCGACGCCCGCTCGGACGTCTACTCGGCGGGCGTCGTGCTGTTCGAACTGCTCACCGGCGCGCCGCCCTACCGCGGCGATTCCGCGATGAACGTCGCCTACCAGCACGTGCACAGCCGGGTGCCCGCGCCGTCGTCGCGGGTCCGCAGGCGGCACATCCCGACCGAGATCGACGAGATCGTCGTCGCCGCGACCGACAGCGACCCGGCCGGCCGGCCCGCCGACGCCGGCGCCTTCCTCGCCGAGCTCGCCGACGTGCGCGTGGCACTCGGCGCTGCCGGTACCGCGTCCCGCGCCGCACGGCCCGGCAACCCGGTGCAGCGCGCGCCGACCGACGTCCGGCGACGGCCAGCGCAGGCCAGACACCGAGGCCACTCAACGTCCGCGCGCCGCCGCGGCCACGACACCGACGATCGATCCGGCGCGGGCGCCGGCATGCCGCCGGCGGCACCGCCCGACGACGCCGCCCGCCGGCCGCCGATCGTGATCCGCCGCGCCGCAAGCAGCGCACAGCAGCGCACCGCGAAGCCGCCGCGCGTCGCCGCCGCGCGCCGTATCGGCGACGCCGTCGTCGTGCTCGTCGTCGCTGCTGTCTGGTGATCGGCGGCGGGCGCGGCTACGGCGGCTGGTACCTCGCCGCCGGGCGCTACTCGCACGTTCCGGGCGTTCGGGCAGAGCGTCGGAGCGGTCAGCGCGAAGATCGCGCCGGGCGCACGGTACCGCGTCGGTGCGGCCCGGCCGCAGTTCGACGACAGCGTCGCCGAAGGCCGAGTGCATGCGCACCGAGCCGGCGCGAGGGCGCCCGGGCTGGTGCGGGGCAAGCGCGTGGCGCTGGTCGTCTCGGCGGGCCAGCAGTACTACTCGGTGCGCGACGTGCAAGGGCCAGATCCCGACGAGGCGCGAGCAGATCCTGCTGGCGGTCGGCGATGCCGGTGGCCGACCGCGTCGAGGCAGGAGTCGAGCGACACGGTCGCCGACGGGCAAGGTCACCCGCACCGCCCCGCGGCCGGGACGCAGGTCACGTAAGACCAGACGATCACCATCTACGTGTCCACCGGGCCGCCGGTGATCGTGGTGCCGACCATCGCGCCCGGCACCGCGGTCGCGCGACGCGAAGACGACTCTGAAGAAGGCGCAGTGCAAGGTCACGAGTCGTGCGAGCAGTACAGCGACAGTTTCCCGGCGGCGTGGTCATCGGTGTCGCCGACCGGCCACGCGCGCAAGTTCAGCACCATCACCCTGACCGTCTCGCACGGGCCGGAGATCGTGCGGGTGCCCGACGATCAACGCCGGTGACTCCGTCACCGACGCCCGTACGGCGCTCGCCGCGGTCGGCCTGCATGCCGACGTCACGGCCGGTCCTGGGCGAGGCCGGCACGCCGACCACGGTGCTCGGATCAGCCCGCACAGCCCGGCACGTCGGTGCGCGTCGGGTCGACGGTATTACGCCGTCACGGCTGAGGACGCACCCGCTCGATATGGCTGCGCGCATGGTCATCGTGATGGCGCCCGCCGCGACCGACGACGACGTCGACGGCGTCGTCACGCACATCGAGGCGCACGGCGGCCAGGCGTTCGTCAGCCGCGGCGTCATGCGCACGATCATCGGCGTCGTCGGCACCGAGGACGTCCTCGAGACCCTGGACGCTCGATCGGGCCTGCCCGGCGTCGCCGAGACGATGCGCATCACCGCGCCGTACAAGCTGGTGTCGGCGCAGAACCACAGCGAAGCGCACGACGATCCGGGTCGGCGGCGTGCCGATCGGGCCGGACACGTTCACGCTTGATCGCCGGGCCGTGCGCGGTCGAGACGCCGGAGCAGACGCTCGCGGCGGCGCAGATGGCCAAGCGCGCCGGCGCGACGCTGCTGCGCGGCGGCGCGTACAAGCCGCGCACCTCGCCGTACGCGTTCCAGGGCCTGGGCGTCGACGGGCCTGCGGATCCTCAGCGAGGTGCGCGACGAGGTCGGGCTGCCGGTCGTCACCGAGGTGATCGACGCCGCCGACGTCGACATCGTCGCCGAGTACGCCGACATGCTGCAGATCGGCACCCGCAACATGCAGAACTTCGGGCTGCTGCAGGCCGTCGGCGCGGCCGGCAAGCCGGTCATGCTCAAGCGCGGGCTGACCGCGACGTACGAGGAGTGGCTGATGGCCGCCGAGTACATCGCGCAGCGCGGCAACCTCGAC
Source organism: Vulcanimicrobiota bacterium (assembly GCA_963786515.1). GTDB lineage: Bacteria > Vulcanimicrobiota > Vulcanimicrobiia > Vulcanimicrobiales > Vulcanimicrobiaceae > Tumulicola. Next base: position 59,493 of record CAWAZM010000014.1, read on the forward strand.
ATCGTGCTGTGCGAGCGCGGGATCCGCGGCTTCGAGCCGTCGATCCGCAACATGCTCGACGTGTCGGCCGTGCGCGATGGTGCAGCGGCTGTCGCACCTGCCGGTGATCGTCGATCCGTCGCACGCCGCCGGCCGCCGCGATCTCGTCGTGCCGCTCGCCGCGCGCCGGCATCGCGGCCGGTGCGGACGGCGTGATGGTCGACGTCCACCCGCGCCCGAGACCGCGCTGTGCGACGGCGCGCAGGCGCTGTTCGGCGAGTCGCTCGACGAACTGGCCCGGATCGTCGACGACGCTCCCGCCGCTGCTCGGCCGGACCAGCGCCGCTCACCTGGCCGGCTAGCGCCCTTCCCGTTCGGACGGACGGTCCCGGGCGGTGGCCGCTAGCCCTGCGCCGGGCTGCGGTGGCGGTAGCCTGCGGCGCATGCCCGGGGCTGCTAGGCCGTGCGGCTGCCCGTAGCCCGGCGGCGGTGGCGGCCGTAGGCCGTACGCGTCGCGAGCTGCTTCTTGTGCCGGCTGCGCTTCACCAGCCCGACGATGAGCAGCACGATGCCCGCGATGAACAGCAGGACACCGCCGACGATGAGAGCGCCGCCGACGGCGGTCGACTTCGCCGATCGAGTCGCCGAACGCGATCTTCGCGCCGGACTGCGGCGTTCTGTTGCCCGCCACCTGCGACGGTGTACGTGCCCTTCTCGCTGATGTTGAACTGCGACAGGCGCAACGCCCTTGTGGCCGTTGTAGTCGTAGGTCAGCGACTTGACGTCCTTGCCGCCGCGCCTTACCGCCGTAGGGCGTGTCGAGCAGGCGCTGCTTGCCCGGACGGGCTCGGTGACGCGCACCGGCACGCGGGATCGGTGCGGAACGTCGCGTTCGATGCCTCGTAGTAGGCGATGTAGCTGCCCGTGTCGAGGTGGATCCGTGCCTTGTTCACCGCCCCGCTGCTCGCCGACGGCACGTCGACGCGCGCGAACTTGTCGACCTTCTTCAGCGCGCCGTTGACGGCGATGACCCCGCCCACGACGATTCCGGCGATGCCGAGGACAGGAAGATGATGCCAGCCGCAGCGGGATTCGGCCGCGCAAGCGGGGCTTTCCGGACGGCGCGGGCGGCTGCGGGCGGAGGCGGTGGCGGATAGCTCATCGGCGTGTGCCGAGCTCACGCTGTGGTGACCCAGCGGCTGCGACGTCAGCGCGTCGCAGACGGCGCAGCACCTCGATCGCGCGGTCGATCGCATCGTCGTCGACGTCCAGGTGCGTGACCAGGCGCAGCGAACCGCGGGCCGAGCGCCGACACGAGCACACCCTCCTCGCGCGGCCTTGCCCGCGACGACGGCGGCGTCGGGCACGTCCACGACGACGATGTTGGTGTCGACCGCCGCCGGATCGCCGCCGAGCGCCGCGGCGAGTCGCTCGCGCGCGAGCGTGGTCGTCGGCGAGCCGGTCGATGTGGTGCGCGAGCGCGTATCGCCCGGCAGCAGCGAGGATGCCGGCCTGGCGCATCCCGGCGCCGTACCGCTTGCGCCACACCCGAGCCTCGGCGATGCGCTCGGCGCTCGACACCAGCACCGAGCCGACCGGCGCGCCGAGGCCCTTGGACAGGCACACCGACACGGTGTCGAACGGCGCGGCGAGTTCGGCCAGCGGCGTACCGGTAGCGACATGCGCGTTCCACAGCCGGGCGCCGTCGAGATGCAGGCGCAGCCCGGTCTCGCGAGCGAGCGCGACGACGCCCGCGACCTCGCTCCGCGGGCTGGACGGCTCCCCCACCGAAGTTGTGCGTGTTCTCGACCTCGATCGCCGCCGTCGACACGAGGTAGGGCCCGGCATCGGGAGCGATCAGTTCGCGCACCGCGTCCGCCGAGAGCCGACCGCCGGTCGCACGCCAGGTGCGGAAGGTGATGCCCGGAGAACACCGCCGCCGAGCCGAGTTCGGCCCGCGCAACATGCGCCGTCGGGTCGCACACGATCTCCTCGCCCGGTCGCACGAGCAGCCGCATGCCCAGCTGGTTGCCGAGCGTGCCGGACGGGACGTAGAGGCCCGCCTCGTGACCGAGCAGTACGGCGACCTCGGCCTCGAGCGCATTGATCGTCGGGTCCTCGCCGTAGACGTCGTCGCCGACCTCGGCGTCCGCCATCGCGGCGCGCATCGCCGGCGTCGGGCTCGGTGACCGTGTCCGACCGCAGGTCGACGATCATGCTGGTGCCTCCGCGCCGCGGCGGCGGTCGGCGACCAGCCGCTCCGCCACGCGGAACGCGAGCTCCAACGACTGCTCGATGTTCAACCGCGGGTCGCATGCGGTCTCGTAGCGCCGCGCGAGGTCGGCAGCGGTGAGTTCGGCCGTACCGCCGATGCACTCGGTGACGTCGTCGCCGGTGAGCTCGACGTGCAGACCACCCGGATGCGTACCCAACTCTGCGTGCACGTCGAAGAATCCGTCCACTTCGTCGATGATCCGGTCGAGGTGGCGCGTCTTGACGCCGTCCGCGGTCTCCTCCGTGTTGCCGTGCATCGGGTCGCACTGCCACACGACGAGATGTCCGGTCGAGGTCACCTTCTCCACGACTGCGGGCAGCCGATCGCGTACCAAGGCGTTCGACATCCGGCTGATAAGGGTCAGCCGTCCGGGCACGCCGTCGGGGTCGAGCCGTTCGACGAGTTCCGCAGCGAATTCCGGCGTCGTCGTCGGGCCGAGCTTGACGCCGATCGGGTTCGCGATGCGCGACACGAAGTCCAGATGCGCTCCGTCGAGTTGCCGGGTGCGCTCACCGACCCAGACGAAGTGCCCGGACAGGTCGTAGGCCCGGCCTTCCTCGATGCGGGTCAGCGCGCGCTCGTACTCGAGAATCAGCGCCTCGTGCCCGGCGTAGAACTCCACGCCCTCGAGCGCAGCGTCCGCGACACCGCACGCGCGCATGAACCGCACCGCCCGGTCGATCTCCGCGGCAAGTTGTTCGCACGTGCAGGATGGGGTCGTCGCCGGCATCCCCGCGGCCGGCCTTGACGATTCGGTCGCGATGCACCAGCAGGCGCTGCGGAAGATTCTCGACGCCGCCCGAGTCGGCTTCGTCATCGACTTGGCGCGCAAAGTTGTAGAGCGCGTAGATGGCCATGCGCTCGTGATATCCCAGCGAGATAAATCCCCAATAGAAATTGCCGGCTTCGCGCCGGGCCATGTCGCGGTTGAAGCGCTCGGCGCTTTGCAATCCTGCCATTAACCCGCCGCCAACGCACGCACCGCGAGCACCAGCTTTACCGGCGCCGGAACGCTGGGACGGATGTTGACCGTATCGTAGTGCACGCGTTGGATGGCGTCGCAGATCGCGCGTCCTCCGAGGCGGTACATCGCCAACTGCAGCCGCAGCGCCATCGGTGCTCGCCGCTCCAACCGGCGACCCGAGTCCAACAGCGTGCGCGCGCGATTCACGAGCGATTCGACCGCGAATGCAACTCCGCCGGTACGCACGTCTTCCTGCAACAAGTACGAGCGTCCGATCTTGCGATCCCGGCTGACATCTTGCGCGTGATTGGCCAACTGCAGCCCGACGCAGACGTCGTCCGACCACCGTTCGTTCTCTTCGCCGGCGATACCGAACACGTGCAACACCATACGCCCGACCGGCGCGGCCGACAGCATGCAATATCCCAGGAGTTCGGGCCACGATTCGTACGATGTCACGCGTTGATCCATCAAGTTTGCTTCGATCAAGTCCAAGAACGGCTGCGCCGGAATGTCGCAGCGGGCGACCGTCTCCGACAGTGCCAGCAACACCGGGTGCACCGGCGCGACGCCCGCGAACGCATCGCAAACCTCGGAACGCCAACGCTCCAACCTCGGGACGGCTTGTGCGTTGGCACTTTCGTCGCCGAGATCGTCGGTGGTACGGCAGAACGCGTACAAACGCGCCAGGTCTGTACGACGGCGCCGGTCTACGAAGGCTGATGCGACGCTAAAGTTTTCGTAATGGCGTCCCGTTAGATACCGGCAATAGGCATCGGCGGCATCCAACGTGAGCCCGGCCGTCGCGGAAGGTTCCCGCATAACCGGCTTCCTCTTTCCCCCCGTTGCGTGCCGAACCTCCGCCGTCAATCGTGCGGCTCCAGCCGGCGAAGACGTTGCGTGCGACGTAAGTCCGCAATCGTTCGTGCGCCGATACAAAACATCGCTACGCGCAACGTTTCGACGAATTCGCGTGCGAGATCGGCCGTTTCGACCGTTCCTGCGTCGGCCGCCCGCAAAAAGGTGCCCGCCACGCCTGCAAAATCAGCGCCGAGCGCGATCGCTTTGGCGACATCGATACCGTCGCGAATTCCTCCGCTCGCGCCGATCGTTGCGTGCGGCGCGACCCGCCGAGCATCGACCACGCAGCGGGCCGTGGGTATGCCCCAACCCGCAAAGGCTCCCGCGACGCGCGCGCGCCAGGGCTCTGTGATGCGAAATCGCTCGACTTCGCTCCACGACGTGCCTCCGGCGCCGGCAACGTCGATTCCGCGAACGCCCGCATCGATCAACCTGCGGATCGTATCGGGCGCGATTCCGTTGCCCACTTCTTTCACAACGACCGGCACGCCGACGCCCGCGCATACTTCCGCAATCTGCGGCAATAGGTTCGCAAAACGCGTGTCGCCTTCGGGCTGCAGCGCTTCTTGAAGCGGATTCGTATGAATCGCCAAGACGTCGGCCTGCAACAGATCGACCAGACGCCGGCATTGGTTGACGCCGTACCCTTTGTTGAACTGCACGGCGCCGATGTTCGCAAAGAGCAGCACGCCGGGCGCGACGTCGCGAACCGCGAACGTCCGAAGCTGCTCGGGCGACTCGATGAGCGCGCGTCCCGAACCCAGCCCCATGGCGAGGCCGAACGACTGCGCCGTTTCGGCCAAACGGCGATTGATGCGGGATGCCTCGGGCGTGCCGCCGGTCATGCACGAAATCAACAGCGGCGCACCGAGCGAACGCCCAAACAATTCGCACGACGTGTCGACCGTCGAGAAATCGAGGTCGGGTAACGCTTCGTGAACGAACGCGTAGCGCTCGAATCCGGTTGTCACACCTTTGCCGGCAACGTCGCGTTCCAAGTTGATCCGAATGTGTTCGGCTTTACGCGACGCCGTCGCGCGATCAGGCGGCCTGCGCGACGACGTAGTTGACAACCTCGCGAAATCCACGAGCGGGCTCGGGCGCGCTCAAACAACGATCGACGGCGGCCGCGGCTTTAGCCGCAATGCGAGCGCACAACTCGCGGTCTCCGCTCGATTCGGCCGCCGCCAGCAGCCGTCCGGCGCGGTCGAACCCGCGCGTCACGAACGCATCCGCGCCGGCGACGATCGCCCCGGCGGCGAGGGCGGCTCCCGTGAGCGTCGCGCTGCGCCGGCGCACCGAACGAACGCGCTGGAGCAGTCCGGCGCGGTGGCCGCGCACCTCGAGCTCGACATCGCTCGAGCGGCCTTCGATGGCTTCCAGCACCGCGCGTCCGAGCGACGCGGCGACCTCCAGACGGCGTGGTGCGTTCACGACGTCTTGTGCCAACGCCCGCAGCGCGAGGGCGTAGAGCGCATCGCCCGCGTTCAAGCTCTGTCCCAGACCCCATCGCGCCACCAGCGACTCGCTGCCTTCGGCGGAAGCGCCGTCGACCAGTTCGTCGTGCAGCAGCATGAAGCGGTCGAACAGATCCATTGCCGCAGCCACCGGAACGGCGTCTTCGATCGGTCCGCCGCACGCATCGCACGCCCATAGCACGAGCGTCGGCCGCAGCAATGCGCGAGCCTGCGTGCCCTCGGACGATCGTTCGATGATCGTCCATGCAGTCGACCGAAGTGGCAGCGCGATTCCTTGCAGATACTGCAGGATGCGGGCACGATACTCGCCCAACGGAAGCGGCTCGAAGGTCGTCGGCATACCGGACTGGCCTTCGTCGCCCGCCATCATCGTCCGCTTTGGAGAATTTGCATGCAGATCGGTTCAGAAGAACACAAACGACTCTTCTGCGAAACGTTTATCGCGTCGCACAACCGTTACGAACCGAAAGACCTGCCCTGGCCGCAACTCGACGACGTTTCGCTGGCGCGTCTGCGAGCGATCCCGATTTGGACGATGGCGCTCGATATCGAGATTAGCGCCGGCTCGATGCTGCAAGGCTTTTCCAAAACCGAGAACGATCCGCTCGTGCGCGATGCGCTGGCGCTGCAAGGCTACGAAGAGAGCCGTCACGGGCGTATGCTTGCGGAAATGATTCGCCATTACGGTCTGACGGTTCAAACGAAAGAACCCACGAAAGCCGAGACGCGCCAGGCGTTCGTACATTTCGGTTACGACGAGTGCGTCGATTCGTTCGCGGGTTTCGGCATCTTTAAATTGGCACGCGAGGCGCGCATTCTTCCGGAATCGTTGACGTCGCTCTTTGCACGAGTACTCGAGGAGGAAGCGCGCCACATCGTGTTTTTCGTCAATTGGATCGCGTGGGACCGCACGCGCCGCGGCTTGCCGCCGCCGTACGCGCAGATCGTTCCGTCGCTGGTGAGTTACGTGGCCGCGATCGTGCGGCGCGTGCAGGGCGGCAGCGCGATGGCCGGCAGTGGCAACAACGACGGAAGCGCCGCGATGGGTCTGTTTTCGGACGTGATGCGCGATCTCACGCCGGCCAAGTTTCTGCGAGCGTGTCTTACAGAAAACGAGCGCTATATGCGCTCGTTCGATCGGCGGCTCTTGCGGCCGCGCGTCATACCCACATTGGGAAAGGCCGCACTCATCGTCACGGAATTGATCGACGCAGTGCGCGCCTTTCTCCGCCGCTCGGAAGCGCGAGCGTAAAATCACCCAGCTACGGAGGACCGAACCATGGCGTTACGCCGATTTATCATCGAACGAGAGATCCCGGGCGTCGGAACGCTCGAACGCGAGCAACTGCGCGAAGCGGCCGCGACATCCAACGCCGCCCTGGCGCAACTGGCTCCCGACATCCAATGGGTGGAGAGCTACGTCGCCGGCGATAAGACGTTTTGCGTGTATCTCGCCAAAGACGAAGGGGTGATCCGTAAACACGCGGAGATCAGCGGATTTCCGGCGACGACGATCACCGAAGTGCGAAAGACGATCGACCCAACGACCGAACGGGCTTAAGCCGGAGGCGACTCTTCGACGGCGCGTGCCGTTTCGGTTTCGAGCCGGTCAACCGCGGTTCGTAAATCGGTCGCCTCGGCCATTTGCTGCGCTTCCGAATCGTCGCGGTCCGGAAGCGTTGGATCGTCTTTGCGCATCGACTCGAGCAATTCGACGATCTTCGCGGCTTTGCGATCGATGACGAGCGCCAATTGCAGCGTCACTTGGGCGCGCTGATCGGCCAGTCGGCCCTGCCGGTTTTCACTGATCAAGATCAGCGCCGCCATCGTGAGCGATAACGTTCCGACGATCAACTGCAGCCAGGGAAACGGGGGCGTATCGAAGCGATGATGCAGGCGCCCGGCGACGACGTCGACGCCGGTCCATAGCAATACGAACGCGACGAGCGAGTACGCGAACCACGGGCGGCCGATCGTGTCGGTCAGCCACTCGATGCCGCGTTGCGAACGCGGTACCTTCCGCAACGTGTCGGCGTGAATCTCGGCCAACATTTTGACCGCGTTTTCAACCGGGTGGGGACTCTTGTCGTCGTCCTGCATGCCCCCGGGGCCGTTTACGGGCGCTGGGGCCAGTTCCCGCCAAACACCGTCAGCCGCCGGCCCTGAACGCGACGGCGCACCGCCCCCGCAGAGCGTAGGCGCGCTCCCACTTGCTCTTCCGATTCCTCGCCAATGTAGTTCCGCAATGCGATCTCTACAATTGCCGAGGTGGAGCACGAGTGCCGCGCCTTCAGACGCTCCAGCCGCTCCAGCAAGGGAGCGGTGAGCGTGACCGTGATACGGCCGAGATTTGCCTTCGTATCCATAATCTTACTGACGAGCGGTGAGGGCGGTTGGATTGCTTGATTTCCCACGATTTATCCGAGCCGTTCGATCCGCCGCAGCGAGGGGAACAGTTTCAGCCACAAGAGAGCGATGGCGATGCAGGCCAGCCCGCCGAGCCCGGCCGCGGCCACCGGCCCGAGCAGCGCCGCCGCGGTGCCGCTCTCGAACTCGCCCAATTGATTCGACGCATTGATGAAGAGATAATTGATGGCGCCGACCCGGCCGCGCATTTCGTCCGGGGTGGATAGCTGCACCAAGGAGGCTCGAATCACAACACTTACCGTGTCGGCGGCCCCCATCAGCGCCAGTGCTGCCAGCGACAGCGCCGTCCAGCGCGACAGCGCGAACACCACGGTCGCCGCGCCGAACACCCCGACCGCTCCAAGCATTTTGATGCCGACTCGCCGCCGGATCGTACGGCGCGCCAGCACGATGGTCATGGCCAGGGCGCCGACCGCGGGGGCGGCTCGCAGCGCACCTAAGGCCCACGGGCCGGCGTGCAAGATGTCGCGCGCGTAGATCGGCAAGAGCGCGGTCGCACCGCCGAATAGCACCGCAAACAGATCCAACGAGATCGTGCCGAGGATCGCGGGATTGTCGCGCACGAACGCGATACCGGCGAAGGCGTCGCGTAGCGTGGGACGCTGCTGCGGCGCGGGAGAGCGGTCGAACTCGAATCGCCGAGCTCAACACCGAAGCAATGAGCCAGAATGCGGCCATGATGATGCACGGAACGCCCGGCGCAATCGCATACGAGATGCCGCCAAGTGCCGGCCCGGCGATTGCGGCGACCTGAAACGCGCCCGACGACAGCGCAGCTCCGCGCGACAGATCCTCATCGCTGGTGACTCCCGGCAACAGCGCTGCCGACGAGGGGCTTTCGTACGCACCGGCAATGCCGAGAAGCAACACGGCGGCGTACAACTCCCAAACGTTCAGCCGATGGGCTAGTGCTCCCCACGCGAGAAATCCGGCGGTTATTCCCTCCACCGTTTGGCAAATCTGGACGATGCGCCGGCGCTCGAAGCGATCCGCCGCGTGCCCGGCGACGAACACCAACGCCGCCGACGGAACGAATTCACCAAGCCCGCTAACCCGAGCGCAAACGCGCTTCCCGTGATAGCGTAAATCTGCCAACCGATAAAAACGGCCGAGATCGTGTACGCGAACTCCGATCCGGCCCGAGACGAAAAGTACAGGACGAACGGCCGATGCCGCAACAAGCTGCGCGCGGACGTCACGATGCCGAAACGGCTTTAAGAGCTGAGCTTGACCAGCGCGATCGGTTTGGTGGTCGGTTTGAGCGATCCGCCGGCGGGCTCGACGCTCAAAGCCACCATCGCCAGCGATTGCGCCGACGCCGGAATTTCCACCATCGTCAACGAGCTTCCAGGCGCGCTAAAGGTGATCGACGGTCGAACGACCTTCGAACCTTTGGCAACCGTCCAAGCTTGGTACACGCGACCCTTCGGAAGCGATTCGGGCGCGCGTAGCGCGACGTACAAATGCGAACCGCGCGTGACGACCAAACCGTGTTCGAACGGATACCGCCGCGCATCGCCCGCGGCGAGATCGGCGAGCATCCGATGTTCGCGCACCGCCGACGCGCCGGCCGCGAGCAGTGCGGCCTGCTGCGATGCCGTCGCCGTTTGCGCGGCCGCTAGGTCGCGTTGTAAGCGTTGGTTCTGCGCGCCGAATCCGACGGCGATCGCGACGCACGCCGCGGCAGCCAGCCAACCGGGCCAAGCCGGGATCGAACGCCGCGCCAGAACGGGCGGCCGGACGGCCTGCATGATACGCGCCTTCAGTTCGGGGCCGGGGAGTTGCGCCTCGGTCGCCTCTGCGGAGTAGGCGATTGCGGTGACTGCCGGCGCGAGCGCATCGTATTCCGCGCGACACTCCGCACACGTCTTCATGTGCGTTTGCACCGCTGCGGCTTCGCCTGCGGGAAGAACGCCTAATGCGTATGCTGCGACGTCGTCGAGCATCGTCTCGTGCGATTCCATTACAGCACCGCCACGTGCAGCAACTCGCGAAGCCGGCGCAGACCCGATCGAATTCGCGTTTTGACCGTGCCGAGAGGCAAACCGGTTTGCCGCGCGATCGCGTCGTGCGTCATGTCTCCAAAGAATCCAAGTTCGAGTAGCGAGCGCTGTTCGTCGGGCAGGCGACCCATCGCGGCTCGCGCGCGCTCTCCATCTAAGCGTTCCATCGCCGTCTGTTCCAACGTGGAATCCGCCGGAATTGATTCGGAGAGTTCGCTTTCGGAGCGCAGCTTTTTCGAACGTAGGACGTCGATGGCACGATTCCGGGCAACGCGAGCGAGCCAACCTTCGAGGTTGCCCGAACGAAACGCATCCGGAGCGGTCCAAATTTTGAGGAATACGTTCTGCGTCACATCTTCGGCCGCAGACGGGTCGGATAGGACGCGCAAAGCCAGACCGTATACCAGCGCGTGGTAACGGTCGTAGAGGCTCTCGAAGGCGTCCGCATCACGAGCGCGCACGCGCTCCATGAGGCGCGACGCATCTTGCATATCTGCAACATTCGCGCCACTCCCAACGAAGGTCCGTTTTTGCATCAACGGCCGCCGGGGCTTCGCGGATTGGACGCAGCGCGCGGATAGCCGGCGCAGAAATGCTCTGCGTCGGCTAATATGACGATCATCGAGGCCGAATAGCTAATTCGGCGTTCCGCGCAGGGTCTAGCGTGCGACGGCTGGTGACGGCGGCGTCATCGGCGTCGGGACCGTCGCAGGCGACGGTAACTGGCCCGGCGAGGGAATCGCTCCCGGCGTCGGGGCGGGCATTCCGGATGCCGAAGGCGAGGGCATCTGCATCGGCATCATTGTAGCAGCAGGGGTTGGCATGGTTTGCTGGGCCGACGCGACAGCGGTGCCTGCGCCCATGCCGATCGCCACGGCGATCGAAAGAATTGTCAATACTTTGTTCATCATAGCTCGTGCTACCCAATAGTACGCTCGTCTACTCAACCGGCGCCACCCGAAGCACGATCTTGCCGCCGGCCCGGCCGGCCGCCAGATCGTCGAGAATCTGCGGCGCCTCGTCGAGCGGCCGTTTGGAATACTCTACCTTCACGGTGCCGTCCGCCACAAATCGCGCGACGATGTCTAGTCCACGCGGCGACGATTGCGGCGTTTGCGCCATCGTGATATTTGCCGCCACCCGGTCGCGCGCCGCAAACCACTCCACATCGGCATCGTGGATGGTGGTGACCAAGTTGCCGCCCGGACGCAAAACCGTGTTATAGCGTTTGAGCGTTTCGCCGTCGCTAACGAGATCTAACACGGCATCGTACTTGGCGTCGCCGAGCGGCGCGATACCGGCGGATTCGTCGACCACGCGCGATGCACCCAACGCGCAAACCCGTTCGATTTGATCCGCTTTAACGATCGCCGTTATTTCGGCGCCGCGAGCGCGCGCCATCTGCAGCGCCGCCGAACCGACGGCACCGGCCGCACCCGCGACGATGAGGCGCGTACCGCTCCCCACGTTCAACATTTCCAACGCGCCCAATGCGGTTAACAAGGGAGTGGGCAGTGCCGCGGCCGTCGCGTCGTCGACGCCGTCCGGTATACGCGCGAACGGCGACGCGGCCACGTTTTCGCGCACGATCGTCTGCTCGGCGAAACTACCCGAACCGCGCGCCACCCCGAAGACGCGGTCGCCCGCCGCCAGGCTCCGAATATCGCTGCCGGCCGATTCGACGACGCCCGCGAAATCTTGACCCAACACGAACGGGAACTGCTCGATTTGCCCGGCGTGTCCGTCGCGCACTTTCCAATCGATTGGATTCACCCCGGCATACGTAATGCGGATGATCGCGTCGCCCGGCCCCGGCGCCGGAGCCGGAATATCTGCGAGGCGTCCGTGCTCGCCGGCGCGGTCGATGACGATAGCTTTCATGAAGACGTCGTTACCCGCGCCGCCTGCAAACGACCCAATAACAAGTGAAAGTACAAGAGGCCGCGCCTGTCGCCCAGTCCGTCGAGCAATTCTGTCAGATCGACGTCGGGGTTGCCCGACAACGCGCGTACGGCGGCACGCACGCCGGAATCTCCGGGCGGAAACGCGTCGAGCCGTCCGCATCCGCGCAGCAGCGCGACGTTGGCGCTCCACACGCCGATACCCGGAAGCGTTCGCAATCCGGCCACGGCATCGTCGAGCCTCGCCGCGCGCAACGCGCCGACCTCGAATACACCGTGTTCGCGTGCGATCGCGCGAACGTACGACGCCTTCTGCCGGCTCAGCCCCAAACCGCGCAGCTCTTCTTCACCGGCGCCGGCAATCGACGCGGCCGCCGGAAATGGATACAGCTTCGCATCTCCAGCACCCACCTGGGATGAAAATCGCAAGACGAGACGTTCCATGATCGCCGATGCCGCAACCAGGCTGATCTGTTGAAAGACGACGGCGTTGCACAGCGCTTCCCATAACGACGGATAGCGTGGCGGCCGAAGGCCGCGTAGATTGCGCGCCAACCGATTCAACCACGGAAACCGCCGCGTGCGCGATTCCCACGGTGCGACGTCTACGCCGGCGCCGAGCATAACGGCGATTCGCTCGGGCGCGTCCGGAGGGGCTGCTCCGCGCGTTCGAACGTGCAGGGTGCCGGCATCGGGTTGCTCGACTGTTACCGACCACGCGCCGCTTGCGTCGTCGAAGGCGCGGAGATACCGGCCCCGTTGGTCGATGCGATCGACGGCATTTACCGAGGTTCGCTGCAGCGCCGTCGCGGTGAGATCTAGGCGGTACGGCGAGCGTACCGCAATTGCGAACTCGCTATCCGAGATAGGCGATCGCCGTTTGTATCACGCCTTTCGTGTCTTCCGGATCGCGAACCGAAATGCAGTCGGCTCCGGTCGAGCGCGCCGGATAGTCGTTACCGCCCGGAAAGAGCGCATCGCCCACGTACAGCATCCGTTCGATCGGAATTTCCAGAACATCGCGCAACTTGTAGATGCCGTAGGCTTTATCGATGCCGGGCTTGGTAACGTCGATCGAGGTCTCGCCGCCCATCCGGACCGAGAAATCTTTGAGTGCCGGAGCGGCCAGCTCCGCGATTTTCTTGCGTTTACTAAAATCCGGATCCCAGGTCTTTTTTGCATCCAGCGGCGCTTGCTGTCCCAGCGCGGAATACGTAATCTGGCTGCCGCGGTCTTCGATCGCGGGTCCCCAGGTTTTCGCGACGCCGAAACCCGACTCGGCGACGGCTGCGTCGAGCGCGCCCTCGATCAACTTCTTCTGATCCGGCGTCAAGTCTTCAGAGTAGAGCTTTTGCCAACCGTTGTCGTAGCGGAAAATTTGGTTCCGCAGGTCGGCAGCAGCGTCAGCCGCGTCAAGTCGCTGCCGGACGCGAGACGGTCGACGACCTGCTTCTGAAATTGCGGAAAGTCGCCGCCTGAAATGATCGACACTTGGCTGCGCGCGAGCAAGTCGCGCAGCAGTCCGGCCATCTCGTCGTCGATCGATGATTTGCTCGGAGCCAGGGTGCCGTCTAAGTCGAAGACCATCAATTGCTTCATTGGCCGATTGTCCCGGGGCGGCGGCCCGTTGTCAATCGTATGGGCCAACCCGGCCCGGCTCGCGGGTTCAAAACCGGAGTTTCGGCATCCGAGCCATAACTGCAAAGAATCTAAAAGCCTAACCCCCGTTCGTTGAACGAACGAAGGAGTACCTATGAAATTTTTTGTCATTCCTCTGGCCCTCGCAGCCGTCGTTCTGAGCTCGCACGTCGCGCTCGCACAAACGTCGGGATCGAGCATGCAATCCAGCAGCATGATGTCGAGCATGCCGAAATGCGCCTCGACCGATTCGGTCGTCGCCGTCAACACCGTCGCCAAAACCTACATGACGATGGCGCAGGCGAAGGCCGCTTCGGCCAACATGACGCCGGAGCAAAAGCAGGCCATGATGGCCAAGAATCACGTCAAAATGATGTGTAAGTCGCAGGCTACCGCGATGGGCGCCAAACCGATGACCAAGCCCCCGATGTAAACCCACGTAGCGGGCGGTCTCGGCGCAACCGGACCGCCCGTTTTCGGTTCGAACCGAAATAGTGGGTTCGCTCTTCCGCCGGCGCGAGCAAGCGCCAGTCGCCCTGATCACCATCACGGTCATGCTTGGCATGATCATGGCGATTATCGACACAACCATCGTCAACGTCGCGTTGAATACCATCGGTGGAAACCTCGGCGCAACCGTCAACGAGGTTGCATGGGTGGCGACCGGCTACATTCTCGCCAGCGTGATCGTGATGCCGCTCAACGGCTGGCTGACGGCGCTGCTCGGCCGCAAAACGTTTTACGCCATCTCGCTGGGACTCTTCACCGTGGCGTCGCTCTTATGCGGCACCGCGCATTCGATATGGATGCTGGTGTTCTATCGCGTGCTGCAAGGTTTCGGCGGCGGCGCGCTGCAGCCGACCGCACAAGCAATCATGTTCGAAACCTACCCGCCGGCGCGACGTGGCGCGGCCATGGCAATCTTCGGCCTAGGCGCGATGGTCGGCCCGGCAATCGGTCCGGTGTTCGGCGGCTATATCGTCGATAATGCGAGCTGGCCGCTGATTTTCTACATCAATATTCCGATTGGAATCGTCGCGTTCTTGATGACGTTGGCGTTCATTCCGAATCCGAAATTTCTCGAGAAGCCCAAAGGCGGAATCGACTGGACCGGGCTGGCTCTGCTCAGCGCCGGTTTGGCGTGCTTGCAATACGTACTCGAGCGCGGCGAACGCGACGACTGGTTCCAGTCGGCAACCATCACGATCTTAACCGTCGTCGCGGTGGTGTCGCTCATCTGGTTCGTCGTAAAGTCTCTGCGCGATAAATATCCGATCGTCGAGCTGGACGTCTTCAAACACCGTTCGTTCTCGATCGGATCGATCTTAGCGGTCGTCATGGGCTTCGGTCTCTACGGTACCGCGCTCATCCTGCCGTTGTTCTTCCAGTCGATCCTCAACTTCACGGCCTTCGACACCGGGATGGCGCTGCTACCGGGCGCGTTGTCGACTGCCGTTTCGATGCTCATCATCGGACGGATCCTCAATCGCGTTCAACCCGCGCTGGCCGATCGTCATCGGTATCCTCATCTTTGCGTACTCGACGTGGATGCTGGGCGGCTTGAACGCACAGGCGGGATACTGGGACGTCTTCTGGCCGCGGTTGATCCAAGGCTTCGGTCTGGGCTTCTTATTCGTGCCGCTCACGACGGTGTCGCTCAACGACGTTCCGATTCACGAGATGGCCGGGGCGACCGGCGTGTACACGCTGTTGCGGCAACTGGGCGGCAGTTTCGGCATCGCGATCCTCACGACGATGTTGACCCATCAAACCGCCGTCGCGTGGAACGTACTTGCGTCGGGCGTTACGACATTGCACGGGCAAAGCACCGGCGCGATGACGCAGCTCGTCGCGCAACAGTCGAGCATGATCGCCTACGATTATCTGTTCCGCGTTTGCGCGATCGTCTTCGTGCTGGTCACGCCGCTCGTGTTTTTCATCAAAAAGGCGAAAACTGCCGGCGCGGCCGCGCCGATGGCGATGGCCGCAGCGGAATAACGGCTAACGCGATCGGGCCCATTCGCGCCACGACGCTTGCATCTCGGGCACCAGCAGTTCGCCGGATCGATCGTGATCGAACATTCGAATTCGTGCCGCATCCCGAATGGTCAGATGATGCGCGGGGCGCCAGATTACTTCGATCGAGTCGCCGGCAGTTACGCGACCCTCGCTGACGATCGACAGATACGAACCGGGACGTAGCGCTTCGGCGAAGTGCTTTAAAAAGCGCGGGTCGCCCATCTTTAGTCCGAGCTTGAAGCACGGCACCCGCGGAATAGTAACGCGCAGCACGGTCGAACCGATGCGCCATCGTTCGCCGACGAGCGCGCCGTTGACGTCGACTCCTTTGGTCGTCAAGTTTTCGCCGAACTGCCCCGGCACCATCGGACGCCCGAGCGTCGCGGCCCACCACTCGTAGTCTTCTGCAGCGTAGGCATAAACGGCTTGATATGGGCCGCCATGAACGGACCGGTCGGCTTGATCGTCGCCGTCTAGATTCACGCCCCGCACGGCGACCGGACCCGCGACCGGCTCTTTAAAAATCGCGGTGGTTATTTCTTTGCCCGCGTAGGGAACCGCCCGAACGGCGCCCACGTTCACGGAGGTCAGCATCGTCATTTAGCGAGCATGCGAGCCGGGGCCAGGCCAGCCCTGGTACGCTTGCCGAAAGCGACACGCGATGGATTCTACAACCGGCAAGACCGGCTTCGATACGCCGGCGATTGCTGCGCCTGCGTCGCAGCCGAAGGCGCAGCTGATCGTGGGTGCGCCCCTCCCCGAGGCGCTCGCGCGCGGTTTGGTCGTGCTTCAATATCGCGCAGAAAACCTGCGCTTCGTCAACGTGTTCGGGGAAGCGGGGCTGGAGATCGTGCCGCGCGTCGGGCATATCCACGTGTCGGTAGACGACTCGCAGTGGCATTGGGTCGATGCGAGCGGCGAACCGGTGATCGTTCAGGGACTTGCGCCCGGCGAACATCGCATACGCATCGATCTCGCCGACCCGACGCATCGCGTCATCGGCAGCCGCACGATCGCGTTCGTGATTCCGCCAAAATGACGGCGGCAGACATATCCCACGTACACCGCACTACGATGTAAGGAACTGAAGACAATGAGCTTTATCACCACCCGGGACGGGACGCAGATCTTCTATAAGGACTGGGGCACGGGTAAGCCGATCGTCTTTCATCACGGCTGGCCGTTGTCGGCCGATGATTGGGACGCACAGATGATGTTTTTCGTTCTCAAAGGTTTTCGGGTTATCGCGCACGATCGCCGCGGGCACGGGCGGTCGAGCCAGACCGACACCGGCAACGAGATGGATACGTACGCATCCGATGTCAACCAGCTCGCCGCACACTTGGAGCTCAAAGATGCAGTGCATATCGGCCATTCGACCGGTGGCGGTGAAGTCGCCCGATACGTGGCCCGCTATGGCGGGAACGGTCGCGTTGCAAAAGCCGTGCTCCTCGACGCCGTGCCTCCGATCATGGTCCAATCGGATAACAACCCCGGTGGCCTACCGATCGGGGTGTTCGACGATTTTCGCGCCGCTCTCGTAGAGAACCGGGCGCAGTTTTATCTCGACATCGCATCCGGTCCGTTCTACGGCTTCAACCGGCCGGGCGCGAAAGTGTCGCAAGGCCTCATCAACAATTGGTGGCGCCAAGGCATGATGGGCGGTGCCAAGGCCGGATACGATTGCATCAAAGCGTTCTCCGAAACGGACTTCACCGAGGATCTGAAGAGCATCGACGTTCCGGTGCTGGTGGTCCACGGGGACGACGATCAGATCGTTCCGTACGCCGACGCCGGCCCGTTGTCGGCCAAACTCCTCAAGCACGGGACGCTCAAGACCTACAAGGGTACGCCGCACGGCGTACATTCGACCAATCCGGATATGGTGAACGCCGATTTCTTAGCGTTCATCACCAGCTAGTCTAGCGAAGAAGGCTGCGGGCGAGCGGATCGAGCGCTCGTCCGCGCCAACGCACTTCGTAGTTCGCCGCCCGCGCAAGGTTGCGCAGTTTAATGCTCGCCGGCTGTTCGCGCACCACGCGCTCCGTGAGCGCGTGCCACGGCGCTAAGGCCGGCCGCAGACGCTCCAGGGTCTCGGTAGCCGCTTCGGGATGTTGGCCGTAAAAACGCAGCAATCGCGGATATTCGGGCGCGAAGTACCGGCGCACGTCGAAATCGTCCAATTGATCTTCGCGTAACACATCGCCCGGCGCGCCCAGCGACGAGTAGTGGCGCCCCTTCTCCGCGTGCCGCCGCGGTGCGAGCGTGTGACCGTAATGCGCGTACACGTAGGGTAATGCGATCCTCCCGCCCGGCACGCCCTCTAACCGTTCGTGCACGTCTCCCGTCCAGCGCGCCTGCGGATCGAAGCGAAAAAACGCCATGCGGCGTTCGATCGACGTAAAATAGTCGAACGACTGAAAGAAATGCCACGTGTAGCCATCGACGAAGCCGGTGCCGCCCGGGAGGCCGGGCAGATGTGCGGCGATACGCGCGGCTCCCGCCCCGTGCACCTCGTCGGCGTCGACGAACGCAACCCACGGCGACGTGAGATTGGCGGCGTGCGCGCGCAGACAGACGTTCCGAGCTTCGGCGAAACTGCTAAACGGCGTGCGATCGACGAGTAGACGCCCTTCGCGGCCGAAGCGACTCCGCTCCAACAGGCCGGCGTGTGGAGATGCTCCGCGCCCGTTATCGTTGACGACGAGATTTCCGGCGATGGGCTCGATCGAGGCCAGCAATGCCTCGAGAAACGGCTCTTCGCGCGGGCCGAGGATCAGATGCGCGGCCACTAGTTCGTCGGCCCTGGCCATCGCACTCCCGTTCGTCCGCGCGAACGGAGTTTCCGCCGCACGCACGAACTCGCCGACCGATGCGCCCTCTGCGGCTCGCGGTTGACGCCGGTGTCGTCAACGAAGACACGCGCGGCATCGGACGGTACGCCCGCGCGTTGTTGCGTCGCATCGCCGTCCGCGACGACGTGGAACTCTTGTTGCTGCGCCGCGGTCCGCTCGCGTTTCGACATCGCGCGCGCTTGGAAAGCGCCCTCGAGTCGGATCGATTTCGCATCCGCTCGGACGCGCCGGCTCAATATGCCGACGTGGTCTGGCATCCGGCCAACGGAACGTTTTTCCGCACCGCCGTTCCAGCGGTGGCAACGATTCACGATGCGGTACCGTTTCGCTTTCCCGACCCGGACGTGCGCCGGCGCGAGCACGCACAAGCGCCATTCTTGCGCTCGGTTCGAACGGCACGGCGCTTCATCGCGGTTTCGGAGTTCGGACGCAACGAACTCGCTGCGGTGTTCGATATCGCTCCCGAACGCGTCAACGTGATCTATCACGGCGTCGAAGCGTCGTTCGCGCCTGGACCGGCGCAACCGTTGCCGGCAAGCGTACCCGAAGGCCGTTACTTTCTCTTCGTCGGCGACCCGGCGGCCGAACCGCGCAAAAATTTCCCGTTACTGTACGATGCATACCGGCGTGCGTTTTCAGCCGATCGCCGTCCCCCGTCCTTAGTGATCGCGGGCAGCGGCGCTCCGCAACTTCCCGGCGTGATCGACGCAGGGAGAATCTCGGACGATTTGCACGCGCGCGCCAACGATGTGCTGCGCGCGCTGTACCGCGGAGCGATCGCGCTCGCGCTCGCGTCGTATCACGAGACGTTCGGAATGCCGCTGGTGGAAGCGATGGCGTGTGGGACGCCGGTTATCGCATCCGATGCCGGATCGTTGCCCGAAGTCGGGGGCGATGCGGCACTCTACGCGCCGGCCGGCGATGCGGTCGCCTGGGCCGCGGCGCTGCGCCGGGTGTACGACGACGCCGTGTTGCGAGATCGCCTACGCACGCTCGGGTTGGAACGTGCGACCCGTTACGATTGGGACGAAAGCGTCGAACGGCATCTCGAAGTGTTCCGGGCGACCGCAGCGGCGTGAAGCTGCTCGTTCTGTGCGAGCGCGTCGATAACGAGGGCGGAACCGAAACCTATCTGCGCGTGCTGCTCCCGGCGTTGGCGGCGCGCGGCTACGAGATCGTCGTTGCAGCGCGCTCGGTCGGGCGAACCGCCAGTTACGGCGTTCCCGACTATGAGGTGCCGTGGAGCGACGAGCACGACCCGCCGTCGAGCGAGGCCGCCGACCGAATCGCCGAAATCGCTACCGCGTTCGAACCCGACATCGTCGCCGCGCACAATATCATGGATGCCGGCGTCCTCGAGGCCGCGCATTCGCACGCGCGCCGCTTCGTGTATCACGTGCACGATCACCGTCCGTTTTGTCCGAACGGAGACCGGTTATATCCTCGAAGTTCGCACCTTTGCAACCTCGCCATGAGCGCCGCGACGTGCGGATGGCATTCCGCCATCGACGGATGCGCGTATGGGCCGCGTCCGCGAACGATGCAGCTAATCGGATTGCGCCAGACGCTCGCCGCTTGCGTTCGCGATGCCGATTCCGTTATCGCTTTATCCCACTACGTCGCCGGCTTGGCGCGGCGAAACGGCGTTACAACGGTGCGCGTCGTCACGCCGCCGATCTCGGATGACGCGTTCGCGCCGGTTCCCGCTCCGCGACCGGAAATCGACGCAGTCTTGTTTGCCGGACGCATCGTGCCGTCCAAAGGCGGCCGTTCGCTTGCGCGCGCGATCGCGCGCGTTCCCGCCGAGCGACGCCCGCTTCTGCGCGTTGCGGGCGACGGGCCCGATCTCGACGCGCTGCTGGCCTTGGCCAAACGTCTCGACGTTCGTAGCGAATCGTTGGGGCGGCTCGAACCGAACCGATTGCGTGACGCGATCGACGCGTCGACGATGGTGGCCGTTCCGTCGCTGTGGGGCGAACCGTTTGGACTCGCCGGCATCGAAGCGTTCGCACGCGGACGCCCGGTCGTGGCCTACGACTCCGGCGCGATCGGCGAGTGGCTCGATCCGGGCGCCGGCACGCTCGTTGCGCGCGGCGACGAAGCGGCGCTTGCGATCGCCGTAGAGCGGCTCTGCGAGCCGGCCATGTGGCGCGACTGCGCCGACGGTGCGCTCGCGGCGGCGCGGCGCTATGCGCTCGAACCGCACGTCGACGCGATCGCGCGAATATACGAAACGGCATGACGCACATTCACCTCGCGCAGGCCCTCATCGTTCGCGACGACCGAGTGCTGCTGGTGGCGTCGGCCTACCAGAATCACGCCGAACCATTGTGGAACTTGCCGGGCGGCCGGCAGCGTTTCGGCGAGCTGCTCGACAAAACGGCCGAACGCGAATTGTTTGAGGAAACCGGGCTGCGCGGCGTCGCCGGCGAGCTAGCGTACATCAACGAAAGCTACGATGGGGAACGGCATTTCGTCGCGGCCGTCTTTCACACCAGCGTTCGTGACGGAACGCCGTTAGCCGCGCAAGACGATCGCGTCGTGCGGGTGGAATGGGTGCCGATGGATGCGATAGCCGGACGCATCGTCGCGGACGTCGTGCGTGCGCCGCTGCTCGCGTATCTCGGCGGCGGCCTGCGACGCCGCTATGCCGGACGGCTCGTCGCCGGCATCTCCGTCGAATGGTCCGACGACGCGTGAGCCCGCAGGACTTCCCACCGCTCGCGTTCGAGCACGTGCGCGACGACATCGACCGCGCGTCCGGCAACCATCGCGCCGTTCGGCACCAAGCCGTCGTCCTCGAAACCGTTGCGAATCAGTACTTCGCGAGAAGCGCGGTTGTCGGGAACGCAGTACGCACGCACGGTGCGCAGCTTCGCCGTCTCGAACGCTTCGACGAGAATCGCGGCGGCCGCTTCGCTCGCAACGCCTAACCCGCGACGTTCGCGCACTACGCTATACCCGATCTCGGCACTCGTGGGCTCCCGATCGGCAACTCGCAGCGAAACCCACCCTAGGGCCGCGCGCTCGGAGGGCTCGATACGATAGATGAGCCATTCGAACCGTCCGACCGCCTCCGGCGTCAGCACCGGCGGCCGGGATGCGACGGTACGGCGAAACTGCGCGACGTCGAGGCTCGGGAGATCTTGGAAGTCGCGCAGGCCGGGCGCCTGCAGGACGTGCCACAGCACCGATGCGTTCTGCGGTCGCACCGGCACGAGCAGCAGCCGCTTCGTCCGGATGCGTTTCATACCGCGCGACTGTTCGCTTCGGCCATCGAGCGCTCTTGTCGCGGGCGAGTCGCGCGTGAACGAAACGTGCGATGAATTTGGTGAGCGCCTACGCGCAGCGGCAACCGGCTCAAGTCGACTTCACGGCTACGGTAACGTCCTCTCCGCACTTCTTCTACGGCTCGCGATCGCACGCGATGCACGAAGCATTCGGAGCCGACACGCAGGCCGGTCCGGTCGAAATCGTCGACAACGTTTCGATCGCGCCTCGCTGTCCGGTGAACGCCGGCGATCGCATCGAGGTGCGTGGTGAGATGGTGCACGATCCCGGCCGCCCGCCGGTCGTGCACTGGACGCATCACGACCCGTCTGGCCGCCACTGCGGTGGGTTTATTCGCCTTCGCGGACGTGAGTACGCGTAGCCGCACCGGCGTCGGCTCGCAGCAGTTCCGGAATCGTAACGAACCGATAGCCACGCCGCTTGAGCGCGTCGACGATCATCCGCGTCGCTGCGACATCGCTGCTACGATCGCAGACGTGGGCCGGAACCCCGTCGCGCGCGCACACGATCCCGCGATTGCCGTCGTGCAAATCGATGATCGATCCGTTGCCGACGTAGCGCAACACGCGTCCGGCGATCGTCGCCGCCGGCGGATACTCCCAGTCGTGGGGCAGCGGCACCGACCACATGACGGGCGTGTATCCGAGCTTACGAGCTTCGTCCAGCACCAGCCAATCGCGCCCGCCGTAGGGCGGTCGCATGATACGTGGACGATCGCCGGTCGCGGCGAAAATAGCTGCGTCGGTTCGCTGCAGCGTCTCCTGCAAACCCGCCGTGTCGTATAACACGAGATGCCCGTGGTTCCACGTATGATTCCCGATCGCGTCGCCGTCACGGTAGGCGCGGCGCACCACGCCGGGATACATCGCCACGGCACGTCCCACCACAAAAAATGTTGCAGGCACGTGTTCGTGTTCCAGCACGGTGAGAATCGCATCCGTGTATGGCGGGTTCGGGCCGTCGTCGTACGTGAGTGCAACGATCCGTTCGTTCTTTGGACCCGAAACGATCGTGCGTCCGAATAGCTGGCTCGACGGGCTTTCCGCAATCTCGTACAACGCGAAGACGATCGCGGCGCCCAACAGTACGCCGGCCGCCGATCGGATCACGCGCCGCCGCGTCAACGACACGCGTTCTCTTTGGCGCGCGCCTGCGCCGCGGCCACGTTGCGCCGAAACTCATCCGGCCCAAAGGTGCGAAAGTCGTCGACGATTTTTTGATAACGAGGATCCGGACTCGGCGCCGACATCCGCAAGATGTTGTCGGCATCGCCTTTGGAAAGATCTAACTGCACTTCGCGGTGCGGTCCGTGGCTAGCCCAATAATTCGGATCGGTGAATACGACGGTGCGATCGCCTTGCTTGAAGTCGGCGACTTGCTTGACGTAGACGGTGTAGGTTGCCGCTGCGTGCGGCAACGGCGCCTGATTCGTCAGCTGCCATATACCGTCTTGATCTAACCCGCCAAAGAAAAAGCTGACGTCGTACGTGTGCCCCTCCGGAGCTTGAATCGTGACCAACCGGCAGTTGTACCCGCGAATCCGATAGTTGAAGGTCGACAGCCCGTCGATGTCTTGCATGTAGTACTGTTCTTGGAAAATCGGCGGGTGCGCATAGTTAATGGTGAGCCGCGCGTACAAGCGGCTGGGCGAGTTTTTGGCATGCCCGATGCCGGCCACCGGATGCAATCCGCCATACAGCCGCCAGCCGACGATCAAGAACACGATCGTCAAGCCGACGATGAACAGCTCGAGGGGCGAAGACCGACGCATGTGCGGCGCCTACTCGGACGCTCGCCGCGCCTCCTGGGCGCGGGCGGCTTCGGCGTCGAGAACTCGGTTCACCAATGCATCTGCCAGAGCGTTCTGCTTGCGCGGGACGTGACGAATTTCGACGCGCTCGAAGCCCCGGCAGAGTTGGCTCGCCCGGCGATGCAGGGGCTGCAGATCGGGGTGCTTCACGCGGTATTCGCCGCTCATCTGCTTCACGACCAACTCCGAATCCAAGCGCACGGCCAACCGGCGGATGCCCAGGCGGCTCGCCGCCTCTAAGCCCTGCACCAGCGCCGTCCACTCAGCGACGTTGTTAGTGGCGACGTTCAAAAAGGTGCCGACCGTTTCAATTTGCACCCCCGCCGGATCGAGCAGCACCGACCCACTGGCGGCCGGACCCGGATTACCACGCGACCCGCCGTCCGCGAACAGGGTCGCCTCGTACCCGCCCTCATCAACCACGGGCGGCCTGCTGCCGGCGCCAGGAGTTAAGACCTAGATTCTGGGGAATAACACGCATATGAGATCTTTCTTTTCTGCCGTAGCGGCCTCGGCCGTGTTCGCCTCGTTCGCGACCGTTCCGTACGTCGCTTCCGCGATGACCACCCAGACCTTCTACGGGATCGTCGAGCATGTTTCCACCAGCAACATCAAAGTACAGAATCCTAAGACGAAGCAAACGCTGAGCTTCACGATCGTTCCCAAGTTCGATCAAGTCTTCTCCAGCAACGGCAAGACGACCATGCAAATGTCGGCCGTCAAGGCCGGACAGTACGTTGGAATCATCTTCGACCAAGCGGCGCTCGGGATGCGCCACGCCGACAAGATCTATTTACTGAATAACGCCAACCAGAAAATAGGAACGCAGTAAGGAGCCTGGGGCTACCTTAAGGAGTGACTAAAACTCGAGCGCTGCGAGTTTCGTCGTGGGCTCGGTGGGTACTCAAAGAAGCATGAAATACCTACTGCAAACGACAATCGCGGCGCTCACGTTCGGCGCGCTCGTTGGAACCTTCGGCTCGGCGCTCCCCGCCTCCGCGCAAGCGTATCCGTATCCGAATTACACCTCGTGGCAAAACGGCTGGGACACTCCTCAGTACGATAAGAAGCACGTTATGGTCGGCATCGTGCAAAACTTCAGCCCCTATCGGTTGACCGTTATGCGCAAAAATGGCGAAGTGCAAACGGTCGACCTTAAGAACGGAACGATCATCTACCCGACCGGCGGAACTCCGCAACCCGGAGAACGCGTCGCGTTAGTCGGTCATTACAGCAACGGCGTTTTCGTCGTCGGCCGAGTCATCCTCCACTAAACAACCGCTCCTTCTCTAGCAGCACAGACCCCGCTTTCATGCGGGGTCTGTGCTTTTCTTACCAGTCTGCGACGAGAACCAGCCGGCGCGAACCCCAATCCCGTTGCCACGCCGATTCAACATCTTCGAGCGGGGCCGTGGCGGTATCGATCGTGAGCCCGGCGGCGGTTGCTTCGCGCAGCATCTCACCGATCGAAGCGATCAGCGTTTTGTTGGTAACGCTGCGCAACCCGCTTCCCATGATCTCTACGCCCGAGGAACGTAACGCGCTGCCCGGCAAGCGGATATCGGCGCCCGACGCCGCGCCGATTTGCACGAATCGGATACGCGGCGCGGCGTCTCCCGCGGCGTTTCGTGCGACCGCTGCAACCAGTCGTTCCGCCGACGTTCCCCACAAATAATCCAGGACGACGCCGACGCGATGCGTTCGTAGCGCTTGGTCGAAGCGCGCTTCGAGTTCGGCCGGTTCCAACGACAGCGGTATCGCTTCCTCGACAAGATTGCCCAATGCCTCGAGTTGCGATTCGTTCCGCCCCGTAGCTACGATGGCTCGCGCGCCTAAATAGCGTGCGATTCGAACTGCAAGGCGACCGGCAGAGCCGGTCGCTCCGTTGATCAATACCGACTCGCCGCGCTCGAACTTTGCACGCTCGCGCAAGGCGACCCACGACGACATGCCGGGATTGCCGAGCGCGGCGGCGGTTACGTCGTCGAGGTCGTCGGGCACCAACGTGCAGTTATCTAAGAACACGGGTGCCCGTTCGGCCATCGTGCCGAACGGTGCGCGCGGGAATGCGAAAAAGACTCGACGCCCGTCGGGCGTTATTCCCACGCCATCGACGCCGGCGACGAACGAATCGGCACCGGACGCGCTGTAATGCGTTCCCGACGCGCGTCCGCGCGCCAACGGGCTCAGCGCCGCGGCACGTACCGATACGACGATTTCGTTTGCCGCCGGTAACGGATTGGCGAATTCCGACCAGCGCGGCGGTTTGGTAACGTCGGTAACGACGGCTGCGTTCATAGGTAAGCGATTCGAAGTGCCGTCGGGAGGCCCATGCTATACTCCAATCATGTTTACGACAACCGGCAACGAGCTCGAGCAAGCCTGGAGACTCGATCTCTTCCGGCGCTTACAGCCGTATCTGGGATTTCCAAAGAAAGACGGATCGAACGACCGCCGGCGCTTTCTAGAGTTCTTGGTGTCGTGCTCGTTCTCGGACAACAAGGCCCTCGTAGAGTTCGACGCGCTTCCCAAGCCGGGCCGGCGCGAGTCTCCGAAGGACATGCGCGAATACGATATCGCCACCTATAGCGCGGCCCAGGCCGTCGAAGACCTGCGCGCGGATCTGTTGCCGCCCTTGCGTCAGAGAATTGCTGCCATCGAGCGACGGCGCGCACGGCCGTTCTGAGCTAACTTAGCCTTTGAGGAACTCGGTCCGATACTTCGGGGCGAGCTGCCGCGCTAGATTCGCCTTTTCTTGCTGCTCCTCATCGCTAAGCTTCGGCGGTGCGGCGTCGCGGCTTTCGAGCGGCACGCCTACAGCGGCAAAGAACTCGTCCTGCCCGGCCGGAGTGCACATACACAGCATATGAACCCTGCGGCCCGACACGTTCTTGAAATGATGCGGTGCGTTCGCCGGAATGTTGACCGTGGCAGGCGCCTTGACGATCTGCGTTCGCCCACGGAAATAGAATTCGAGCTCTCCCTCGAGCAGCGTAAACATCTCTTCGAAGTCGTGACGATGGAGCGGCGGGCCCCCGCCGTTGGGGACGAGCATATCGATCAGACAGTACCGACCGTCGGTCTGATTGCCGGAGACAACGATCGAATAGACATCGCCCGCAAGAAATAGGTGGCGGACGCCTCGATCTTCGGGCAGTGCCACCGTCAACGTCCGCCTCGGATCGTCGGCTGCAAGCGGTGTACCGGGTGGAACGGATGTAATAGAATGATCCGACATCTTGTTCTCCTTTGAGGTGGAAGTCATTGAATATGTTTGCTTGGAGACGAGTTAGGGGAAGGTTGCCAGCACAGGCGCCCATCGGGTGCCAGACATTGGAAAGTGTTGGAGATATATGGCAGTCAAGAAAACGGCGAAGAAAACGGCTAAGAAATCGATCGCGAAACGCGCCGGTGCTTCGGTGAAAAAGACCGCGAAGAAAGTAACTTCGGCAGCGTCTAGCGTTGCTCGCAAAACGAAGCAAGTTGCGCAAGGAGCTCAGAAGGCCGGCAAGGTTATTGCCGCTATCGGTTCCGTTGTCGAGAGCGGCGGCAAAGTCGCCGAGGAACTCACGGCAAAGGTTGCAACCGGCACCCGCGGCACTTTGGCAAAAGCGAAGAAATCCTCCGGCAAGAAGTCTTCTGCAAAGAAGTCGAGCGCGAAGACGTCGAGCGCGAAGAAGAGCGGCACCCGCAAGAAGCGGTAAGGTTACGGATTAGTTTTTCTCCGGTGTGCCGAAGCACGTTCCCTTCGGCGCCGGATCGTCTAGGTAGATGGGCCCCGCGTTCTCCACCGATAAACCATCGTCCGGATTCAGAATAACCTGCACCTTGCCGTTCGGCGTCAAATGATTCTCGCACCAGAACACGTCGTGCGGTATCGACGCTTTATCGCCGCCGATCCAGAGATCGAACCAGAGACCCGAACAGCCGTTATGTCCGTGCCCGCGATGCGGTCCCGAGTGAGCGCAGTCGTCTTCGCGTATGAAGTATTGCTCCAGGAATGGCACGTAGATTTTTATGCCGTACGGAATCTGACTGTCGTTCTTTTTCTCGGTCGCAAACGTCGTCGGGTTGCAATACGTCCCGTCGCCCGAAGCGACTTGGTGCAGCACCGGGTGTGCGATCGCATTTCCCGGCGGACTGTTGTCGGGCCAGCCGTAAAACGTGATCGTCGCGTTCACTGTCGTCGGATCGATTTTCGTGACGTAACAGCTCGTAGGCAATGCAGAGAATCCCGCTGTGCCGCCGGAGGGCTGCGGCGACCGTCCGGCCGGGCCTGCGCACGACGCGAGCACCGTCCCCGCCACCAACACCACACCAATTCTCGCCGCGTGCTTCATCATCAAAGATCCTCCCGTCAAAGGGCCGTTCGTTGCCGTTTTGACTTACTCCCCGAAGATCAAGACGGCGCGAGCATGCTACGATGAATAACAAGTCGGTTAGGCTATCCCGTGGGAACCATTCTAAATAGCGACCGCTCCGACGACGACGCGATCGTCGCTATGCGGCCGCCACCATTCGGAGGCGTCGCTGCTTCGACTACGGCTTCAAGACGCTCGATTCACCTGGCACAGGCGGTTCGCGTTTGATAGCCCCCGCCTCGCACACCACGGAGGTGTCGCCAACGTACGTTCGCATCTGAGGGCTGTACATTGCATTACACGACTCTCCAATGACATGGAACGATGGGGGCACGCCGCCCACATCGGTCTTGATAAGCCGATCTAAACCTTGAGGATCGAACACAACTAGGGGAGGAAACGACGGGTAGTTGTTCCGCGGTTGTTTTGTGAAACGAAGGTAAGGCCATCGTTTTTTGTACTGGGGAACGGCATGGATCAAGTGCAGCCATCGAGCCTGCGACGTCGTAAGCTGCGGAACCCCGGGCTTGCCAACGTCCGAAACGGAATACGTTCCAAACCACATGTGAACCGCGAATAGAACCGCTAACACGTCGTTGAAGCCATGATGATGAACTTTACTCCTTGACGGCTCGACTCGCAAACAATGCGGGCCGATAAGGCCCGACGACGGCTCGTGCAAAATAAACGAGCCGTATTTCGTTGGCTCACTTTCTGACTTTCGGGCTGACTGGATTCAAACCAGCGGTAGCTGACCGCGGAGCAAGGGTAATCGCATCGCGGCTAACTCCGGCCACCTTCTCAGGTGAACGGGCAAGGCTGCGGCCGCGGCCTATATTGACGAACTTCGATACATAGTGGTAACATCGAAGAATGTCGATACAACGGTGTTGTAAGCCAGCCACGGTCCCGGCGTACAAGTTCGAGCCGGAGGCCACCCTGTTTAAGGCGATCGCGGATCCGTACCGTCTTCGAATGCTGGCGACTCTCGCGCGTGCCTCCGAGGAAGTCTGCGTGTGCGACTTCACCGACGCGCTCCCGTTGAACCAACCGACGGTATCTCATCACCTCCGCATCTTGCGCGAGGCTGGCCTCGTAATGTGCGAACGACGCGGAACCTGGGTGTATTACCGACTCGCGCACGACGCGCCCGACCTTATCAAGGTCGCCGTCGGCGACGTATTCGAACAGAAATTGCCTGCATGAAGACTCATCTCAACCTTGCCACGACCGACCTGGATAAAAGCGTCTCGTTTTATTCTGCGTTGTTGGGCGCTGCTCCGTACAAAGTGCTGCCCGACTATGCATTGTTCGTAACGGAGCAACCGGGGCTTGAACTTGCCCTCGACCTGAGCGTCAACGTGCGGACCGGTTCCGACGTGCATTACGGTCTATGCGTTGAATCGACGGCCGGCGTAGATACCGCCATAGCTCGTCTTCAAGAAGCGAACCTCGTCTCGTCAGTCGAGCGCGAAGAAACGTGCTGCTACGCCAACCAGACGAAGGTGTGGGCCGTTGACCCTGAAGGACGCCGATGGGAGGTCTACACCGTTCACGAGGACACCGATCAGAAGGATGATCCGGACACAACGTGCTGCAGTTCGGACGATTCTGAGCGGTCGTGTTGTATAGATTGAGGTTTGACAGTAAGACGACTATTCGTACTGCAGAAACCCACGATCTGGAAGCGATTCGTACGACCTACAATCAAGGCATCGAGGACCGGTGCACTACGCTGGAAACCACTCCGTACGGGGTCGTGACGCTGGCGCGCCGGGCGGCCGCTGAGGCAGTCGGCACGGCGTTACTTGTCGCTGCGATAGTCGGCTCGGGTATTATGGCCGAACAACTCGCGAACGGAAACGTCGCGCTCACGCTGTTAGCAAATGCGATCGCCACGGGTGGCGTTCTCATCGCGCTGATTCTCACGTTTGGTCCAATCAGCGGCGCGCACCTCAATCCTGCGGTAACTCTGACGGACGCCGCCAAAGGCGGCTTACCTTGGCGCGATGTTCCTGCCTACATAATTTCACAAATACTCGGCGCGATTGCCGGCGTGGTCGTCGCGAACACCATGTTCGGAAAACCTGCAGTCGTCTTTTCTCACCATGCTCGCAGTGGAGCACCAGTCCTGCTGAGTGAGTTCGTCGCCACCTTCGGCTTGTTGGCCGTTATATGGGGCTGCGCTCGACACCGGTCGCACCTCACCGCCTTCGCAGTAGCCGCGTATATCGTCGGCGCCTATTGGTTCACAGCGTCCACTTCGTTCGCAAATCCTGCCGTTGCGATCGCGCGATCGTTAACGAACACGTTCGCCGGTATCGCGCCCAGCGACGTGCCTGCTTTCATTGGGGTTGAGTTAGTTGGCGCGACCATGGCGACTCTGCTTTTTGGATGGCTTCTGCCCGACCGATTGACCCCGCCGTCGTCGTCCCTCACGCCGTACGCAAGGAGTCCTAGACCGTGAAACGTTCCGTTCTGTTCGTGTGCGTCCACAACTCAGCGCGAAGTCAAATGGCCGAAACCTTCCTCAACGCGTTATGTCCCCATGAGTACCTCGCTGAAAGCGCCGGGCTCGAACCGGGCAAGCTCAATCCACTCGCGGTCGCGGCAATGAACGAGGTTGGTTTTGACATCGCCGGCAACGCGACTAAAAGCGCTTTCGACCTCTTTAAGAACGGAAAGCAATACTCGTACGTCATCACGGTTTGCGATGAAACGAGCGCGGAACGTTGCCCGGTCTTTCCTGGCGGCGGTCGACGGTTGCATTGGAGCTTTCCCGACCCGGCAACGACCCAAGGCACAAACGACGAGCGGTTGGAGCAGACCCGAAACATTCGCGACCATATCCGCGCGAAAATAAGCGCGTGGTGTTCCGAAGTCTGCGATCGCGCCGCTGCGCCGGCGTAACGATTTGTGCAGACGGTCGGGAACAACTCAGTAGGATTCGAACTTGCCAGCCTTGTTCGATCGACTTCTCGGCCTCGCGACGTAGAGCCATAAGGCGCGTTTACGGGTACCTCGGCTTCAGACGACCAACGACCCCAATAGTAAAGCCCCGTAAAAGTTTACAGGGGCTTAAAGAACTGGACTTTCGGGCTGACTGGATTCGAACCAGCGACCTCTTGACCCCCAGTCAAGCGCGCTAACCAAACTGCGCCACAGCCCGATGCCGATTGCGCGACTCGCCTACCGCGTCGGACGTTTTTGCGAAACGTTCTTGCGGCCGACCGAATCCTTCAGAGCTTTACCGGCGAGGAATGCCGGCGCTCTGTGCGCTGAGATCTCGATCTTCTCACCCGTCTTCGGATTTCTTCCTTCGCGTGCCTTACGATCGCGTACGACAAAACTCCCAAACGGCATCAATGCGACGCGATCGCCGCGACAAAGCGCCGCTTCGATCTCTTTTAGCACCACGTCGATGACTTGCGCGGCCTGGCGTTTCCGAAGTTCCGCCCGGTCCGCCACGGCCTCGACTAAGTCGGCTTTGGTCATGGCGCTCTCCTACAGGCCGACTCGGCTTGGGCTTGCCTGCCCGGATGCCTGTTCACCGTCATTTCCGGTTTTCCGCTAGCGCCCGAAGAGCCAACGAATAGCCGGCTGCGCCGAGGCCGGCAATTGTGCTTTTGCACGCCGCTGCCGTGACGCTCCTTCGGCGAAACTCGTCGCGCGCAGCAACGTTCGTCAAATGCACTTCAATTGCCGGAATGCCGATCGACGCGAGCGCGTCGGCAATGGCATATGAGTAGTGCGCGTACGCTCCGGGATTGATCACGATCGCGTCATATTTTTCGCGCGCTGCGTGCAATGCATCGATGATACTTCCTTCGCCATTGTACTGCTCGCATCGCACCGAGATATTCAATTCCGATGCGGTCGCACGGATCTGCTCGTCAACCTCGGCCAGCGTCTGCGTACCGTACGTCGCCGGGTCGCGAATGCCGAGTAAGTTTAGGTTCGGGCCGTGCAGCACCAAAACGCGCATCCGCGCCCCTTCCGTACAGGAAAAGCGCGCGCCTTTCGAGAGAAAGCGCCGGATGCCCGACGCACTTCTCAGCGCGACCGCAACCGGCAGCGGCATTGCGGTCACCGCCGTCGTTTCTACCGATTTAGTTCGCGAGATCCGCTCCCGGCACGATCTCTCTCCCACAATGACGGCAGCGCTCGGACGGCTGACCACCGGTGCCGTGTTGTTCGGTGCGAGCCTCAAGGGCAGCGAGCGCGTTTCTCTTCAGATTTCGGGGGATGGCCCCGCCGGCGCGATTACGGCCGAGTCGTGGCTGCTCGACGCGGGGGCCGTTGTAGGGGCGCGTGGATACGCGCGCAACCCGCTGGCCGAACTGCCAGTTGACGAGCGTGGCAAGTTCGCCGTAGGAAGCGTCGTTGGCGAGGGCGTGCTGCAAGTAACGAAGTCGTACGAGGTCGGACAGCCCTACGTCGGTATCGTACCGTTGCAGTCGGGCGAAATAGCCGAAGATCTGGCGTACTATCTTGCGAATTCCGAACAAATACCGAGTATCGTCGCACTGGGCGTATTGGCGGACCCGAGCGGCGTCGTGGCCGCCGGCGGGATTCTCGCGCAAGCGTTGCCCGGCGCGCCCGACAACGCACTCGAACGAATCGAGCGTCGCGCGCTCGCGATGCCGTCGATCACGACGCTCGTTCGGGAAAATCCCACGGCCGAACACCTGTTACGCGCGCTGTTGGGCGACGACGAACTTCGCGCGCATCGCGAGATGCCGGTGCGATTCGATTGTCGCTGTACTCGCGAAAAGGTTGAAACTGCGCTGACCGGCCTGGGCGCCGATGGCCTGCGGCAGCTGCGCGAAGAACAAGGCGCTGCCGAGGCTACGTGTGAGTTTTGCGGACGCCGCTACGAGCTGAGCGGAGCCGAACTCGATGCGCTCGCCCAACGGGTCGAGAGCGCGAAGTCCTAAGGAGTCGTCTAGCGGCGCTCGAAGAGCGCACGCAGACTCGGCGGCGTGCGATACGGCTCGAGCCGCTGCTGATACGATTCGCGAATACCCGCACCGTCGTTGTAATACCACCAGCCACACTCGCACCGGATCGGCCGGTCGTTGGCTTCCGGGTACGCGTAGACGCGATGGCAGCGTTTGCAAGTGAAGCGACGTCCCTCGATCGGAGCGTCGGGCGTGTACGTGATCGCTTCTGCCATTGCTATTCTTTCTGCGCGCGTACGCGCACGAACTTCCGCGAACCGACGGAGAGGACCGCCGACTCGGCCGTCCACGCCCCGCGCGGATCGTTGACGACTATACCATCGATCTTGACGCCGTTCCCGGAGATTAGTCGCTCGGCAGCACGCTTGCTCTCGGCCAAGCCGGCGCGAACCAGCACCTCGCAGATCCGGGTTCCGTGCGGCACGTCGTACTCGGCGAGTTCGGTTTGCGGCAGCTCCTTGCGTTGCACCGTCCGCTCGAAATGCTCCCGCGCCGCGCTCCCCGCAGCCGCGCCGTGATAGCGCGCGACGATGCTTTCGGCCACGTCTTTTTTCACGACCATTGGATTGATCGACCCGCCGGAAATCTCGGCGGCCATGCGATCGCATTCGGCCTGCGACCGAAACGCGGCCAGACGCGCATAGGTCGGCACGAGCGAATCGGCGATGCTCATCAGCTTTCCGAACTGCTGCTCGGGCGCTTCGTCGATACCGACGTAGTTGCCCAAACTCTTGCTCATCTTCTTCTCGCCGTCCAAGCCGACCAGCAATGGAACGGTCGCGCAAATTTGCGGCTGCTGGCCGTATTCGCGCTGGTAGTGCCGCCCCAACAACAAATTGAAGAGCTGGTCGCTGCCGCCTAACTCGACATCGGCCTCCACCGCGATCGAGTCATACGCCTGCGCGACCGGATATAAGAACTCGTGCAACGAGATCGCCGCACCGCTGCGATAACGATTCGAGAAATCGTTGCGCTCCAGCATCTGTGCGACCGTCGTTTTGGATAAGAGCTTGATCAAGTCGGCGAGATCTAAACGGTCGAGCCATTCGGAGTTGTAGCGTACGGAGATGCGCTCGAGGTCGAGCACCTTCTCAGCTTGCCGGCGGTAGGTGTTCATGTTGGCGTCGATCGCCTCGGGCGTCAGTTGCGGGCGGGTTGTGTTCTTTCCACTCGGATCGCCGATGCGCGCGGTGAAATCGCCGATAATCCACGTTACGCGATGGCCGGCTTCGGCGAATCGCTGCAATTTGGAAAGCACGACCATGAAACCCAAATGCAAATCGGGGCTGGTCGGATCGATGCCGAGTTTGACGTTGAGCGGCCGTCCCGAGCGTAACCGCTCGCGAAAGTCGTTCACCGTCTCGACCGTTTCGAAGCCGTCGAGCAAATAGTCAACGTCGTCGAATCGTGCGTCGCGTGTCATTCGCGCAGGTCCACGATGGTCACGCCGGCAGAGCCCTCCTCTTCGTTACCGTAGCGCACGCTGCTAACCGCAGGGTGCGAACGCAGATATTCTTGCAGCCCGCGGCCTAACATTCCGGTGCCCTTTCCGTGAATCAACCGCAAGGGGGAGTTGCCCGCCAGCATCGCTTCGTCGAGCCATTGCTCGACGATCGGCTCGGCGTCCACGAAACGCTTTCCTCGAACGTCCAACTCCGCCGAACTGCGCGTCGCCGCCTCCAGCCGCGGTGTCCCGCCGCCGGCTCGCAACGTTCGCACCGGCACGGCTTTCCGTCGCACGATGTCGCTCTTGCCGACGACCGTCTTCATCGGCCCGATCGCGACGAGCACGGTCGTTCCGTAGTCCTCGACCACGCTGCCGTCTTGCCGCAAGGACGTGATCCGCACCGGATCGCCCGAGACGAATGCTCCGTTATCGACGGTCCCCGGCGCCTCCGGACGGATGCCGAGGTCGCGATGCATCGCGTCGAGGGTCTGCGAGAGTAGCTGGGATTGTGCCGGCGTCGCTTTTGGCCGGCGCTGTTCGCGCTCTTCGGCTCGCCGCTGCAAATCGTGCACGAAATCGCGCAGCGCGTCGCGCATGCGATCCTCGGCGCGCAAGGCGAAATTTTTGCGTTCGGCGTCCAGCGCGTCGCGTTCCGCGCGCGCCCGCTCGAGTTCGCGGCGAATGTCGGCACGTTCGCCTTCGAGCGCACGCGTGCGCTCGTGCAGTTCGGCCGAACGTTCCGACAATTCGGCCAGTGCCGACTCATAATCGCGTTCTTTATTATCCAACAGTCGCTGCGCCGCGTCGACGATCGATTCGTCGATGCCGACGGCACGCGCCAGGGGAAACGCCAGCGACTGTCCGGGTGCGCCGATGTCGAGATGAAAGGTTGGCGCGAACGTGCGCGCGTCGAACCGAACGCTCGCATTGGCCACGCCTGCGGCCGCGTGGGCGAAGAGTTTGAGCTCGGTCGCATGCGTGGTCACCACAGCGCGCGAGCCGGCTTCCAATAAGCGCTCGAGCATCGCGACAGCCAATGCCGCGCCGGCATTCGGTTCGGTGCCGCCGCCGATCTCGTCGACCAGCACCAGCGTGCGCGGGCCGGCGCCGGTCAGCGCTTCGCGCATGCGATCGAGATGGGCCGAAAAGGTCGACGCGTTCGCGACGATCGATTGTTCGTCGCCGATGTCCGCCACCACGCGGTCGAAGCGTCCGACCGACGACCCGTCGGATGCGGGGATCTGCATGCCGCAATACGTCATGATAGTGAACAGCCCGACGAGTTTGAGCGCAACCGTTTTACCGCCCATGTTTGGGCCGCTGATCACGACGACGCGCGTTTCGTCGTTGACCGCGATCGATTGCGGTACGGCGCGCCCGCCAAGCAGCGGATGCCGCCCGTTACGTACGTCGATGGCCGCTTCGTCTCGCAGCAACGGCTGCACGGCATCCATCGATCGTGCAACCTGTGCTTTCGCAACGATACCATCCAGGTCGGCCAGAATATCGATATTGCCTTCGATCGCGCCGGCATCGGCCCCGACGCGTCGCGACAACTCGCCGAGGATCCGTTGGATCTCGCGTTCTTCCTCGAGGCGCAGCGTTCGCAAGCGATTGTTGGTCTCGAGCGCCGCCAGCGGCTCCACGAACAGCGTCTGACCGCTCGAACTCGTATCGTGAACGATACCGGGAAACTCACCCGAAAACTCGGCCTTGATGGGCACGACGAACCGGCCTTCGCGAATCGTTACGACTTGATCTTGAATCGCATTGGCGTAGCGCGACGAACGCAAAATCGAGCCGACGCGGTCGCGCGCATCGGACTGTGCTTGCACGAGCGAACGGCGGATGCGCCCCAGCGCGGGCGACGCGCGATCCAGCACGAAGCCGCGTTCGTCGATACCGTTGACGATCGAACGCTGCAGCTCTCGCACCGGCACGTACCCGACGGTCACCTCGCGCAACACGGGATCGTGAACCGCAACGTTGTACGCCGCGGCCGCGGCCGCTAACGCGTCGCCCACCGCGCGCAACTCGATGGCGCCGAGCGTCCGCCCCAACGCCGCCGTTTGCGTTAACTCACCGGTATTGATCGCCGCCATCACGTGGAAATCGGCGGACGCCACTAAATCGCGCGCTGCGGCGGTGCGGCGCTGCTGCACCGCCACCGCATCGAACGCAAGCTCCGGAGAGAGCCCCTCTGCCAGACCGCGGCCGCGCTGCGTGCGTGTCGCTCCGACGACGCGCTCGCGGATCCGTTCGAAGTCGAGCGCCTCGAGCGTTTTCTCGTCGGCGAGCATCTCGTTATTCCAGCTTGCGTTTCAGAACGGTGTTTACCAGCGCCGGATCGGCTTTTCCGCGCGACGCCTTCATGATTTGACCGACCAAGAAGCCCGCCACGTTGGTCTTGCCGGCGCGATATTCCGCCACGACGCTCGGATTGGCCGCGAGCACGTCGTCGACGAACGTTTCGACCGCCGCCGGGTCGCTCGTTTGCGACAGTCCCTCGCGCTCGACGATCGCTTTGGGCGAGCCGTCGCCCTTCCACATCCGCTCGACCAGCGTCTTGGCGATCTTCGAGTTAATGGTCTTTGCTTCGACCATTGCGATCAACTCGGCGACGTCGTCCGGCGACGCCTTCGAATCGGCCACGGCCACGCCGCTCTCGTTGGCCAAACGCGACAGATCGCCTAACACGAAATTGGTCGACTGCTGCGGACTGCTGCTAGCGCTGACGACGCGATCGAAATACTCGGCCAGCCGCGCGTTGTCGATCAACTGACCGGCTTGCTTGACGTTCAGCCCGTATTCGCCGGTAAGGCGTTGGAAACGCTGCCACGGTAACTCCGCCAAGCCGGCGCCCAGCCGCTCGATGTCGTCGCGCTGCAGTTCCATCGGAACCAAATCCGGATCGGGAAAATACCGGTAGTCGTGCGCCTCTTCTTTGCTGCGCATGGTGTGCGTCTCGCCGCGCGCTTCGTCCCAACCGCGCGTCTCCTGGACCACACGGCCACCGGCTTCGATCGTTTCGATCTGCCGCCGGATTTCGCTTTCGATGGCACGCTGTACCGACCGAAACGAGTTCATGTTCTTGATCTCGGTCTTCGTGCCGAGCTCGGTCGCACCGACAGGCCGTATCGACACGTTGGCATCGCAACGAAGCGAGCCTTCTTCCATCTTCACGTCGCTAACGTCGAGCTGCAGCAGCGTTTCGCGGAGCGATGTGAGATACGCGACGGCTTCTTGCGAGCTATGCATCTCCGGCTCGGAGACGCACTCCATCAGCGGAACGCCCGCGCGGTTAAAGTTGACCAACGAGTACTCACTGCCGGCGATGCGACCGTCGCCCGAGCCGGTGTGCGACGACTTGCCGGTGTCCTCTTCAAGATGGATGCGCGTCAGGCGGCACGACTTCATCGTTCCGTCGTCGAGCCAGTACTTCACCTCGCCGCCCTGTGTGAGGGGCATGTCGAACTGCGAGATCTGATAATCTTTCGGCATGTCCGGATAGAAGTAATTCTTCCGGTCGAACTTCGAGAAAGCCGGGATCTCCGCCCCGAACGCAAGCCCGGCTCGCACCATGTGCTCGATCGCGACGCGATTGGGCACCGGCAACGCGCCCGGCATTCCCAAACAGACCGGACAAACGTTGGTGTTCGGCTCGGCGCCGAACTCGTTCGGGCAACCGCAGAACATCTTCGTCTGCGTCTTTAACTCGACGTGGCACTCGATGCCGATGACCGCTTCCCAGTTCACGGCGACACCGCTTCGACGCGTGCGGAATGCTGCGACGCATGATTGGTGGCACGCTCGTAAGCGTGAGCGGCGCCGAGCAACAGTGGCTCGGCGAACTGCGGCGCGCACAGCTGCAGCCCGAGCGGCATCGGGACGCTCCCGCCGGGCGGCGTCACCCAACCACATGGCACCGAGAGCGCCGGCAGGCCCGCCAGCGACATCGGAATCGTATAGTAGTCCATCATATACATACTGTATGGATCGCTTTTCGCATTGAACGCGAACGCCGGAGAGCTGGCCGCCGGACACGCGATCAGATCGCAACCGGCAAAGGCGTTGTCGAAATCGCGCGCGACGAGCGTCCGGGCTTTCTGCGCGCGAACGTAGTACGCGTCGTAGAACCCGCTCGACAACGCGTGCGTTCCGATGAGAATACGGCGCTTCACTTCGGGACCGAAGCCGGCGGCGCGCGTTTCCTCGTACATCGCCTGCACGTCCTTGGCTTCGACGCGTAACCCATACCGTACGCCGTCGAAGCGCGACAGGTTCGACGAACATTCGGCCGGTGCGATCAAGTAGTACGTGGCCAGACCGTAGTCGGCGGTCGGTAGCGACACCTCGACGATCTCCGCACCGCACGCCGCCAGGTCGTCGTACGCTTTCGTGTATGCGGCGTCAACTTCTGGGCCCAATAGCTTCGTGTCGAATTGGCGAACCAACCCGATACGTAATCCGCGCAGGTCTTCTCGTAGCGCCGTCGCCGATGGCTCGACGTCGCGGTTCACCGACGTCGCATCCATCGTATCGAAACCCGCCATCGCGTCGTACGTTAGCGCCGCATCCTCGACCGAACGCGTGAGCGGACCGATTTGGTCGAGGCTCGAGGCGAATGCAATTAAACCGTAGCGCGAAACGCGTCCGTACGTCGGTTTGAATCCGACGAGATTGCAGAAGGCCGCCGGTTCGCGGATCGAACCACCCGTGTCGCTACCCAATGCGATGGTCGCTTCGAGCGCGGCGACGGCCGCGGCCGAACCGCCGCTCGAGCCGCCGGGAACGCGCGTCAGATCGTACGGGTTGCGCGTGACGCCCAACGCCGAGTTTTCGCACGAACTGCCCATCGCAAATTCATCGAGATTCGCCTTACCGATCGGAACGCAACCGGCATGCAGCAAACGCGCGACGGCGGTGGCCGTATAGGGCGCGACCCAATGCTCGAGAATTTTGCTGCCGGCAGTGGTCCGCGTGCCGGTGAGACACATGTTGTCTTTTACTGCTAACGGGACGCCCGCGAGTGGCAGCCGCTCGCCGGCCCGAACCCGCGCGTTGACGTTCGCGGCGGTGCGGCGTGCGAGTTCGTGCAACGGCGTTAAGTATGCTCCCACCGAACCATCGACCGCGTTGACGCGTGACAAGACGGCTTCGACGACGTCCGACGCAGAAACGGCACCTGCAGTAACGGAGCGCGCGATGTCGGCGGCGCTGCGCTCGATCGAAAACTCGCTCACGTTATTCGGCGATAATCCGCGGAACGCGAAAGAAGTTACCCTGCCTGCGCGGGGCTTGTTCGAGAACCGTTTCGCGATCCAGCGACGGGCGGCGCTCGTCGGTGCGCGTGACGTTGCGCGACTCCACCACTTGCGCGGTGGCCGCGACGCTATTGGTATCCAATTCGGATAATGCGTTAACGTGACGCAGCAAATCGCCGAGTTGCTCCGAAAAGCGGTCGACTTCTTCGTCGGTCAATGCGATGCG
This sequence comes from Vulcanimicrobiota bacterium, assembly GCA_963786515.1. Classification (GTDB taxonomy): domain Bacteria; phylum Vulcanimicrobiota; class Vulcanimicrobiia; order Vulcanimicrobiales; family Vulcanimicrobiaceae; genus Tumulicola. The sequence continues at coordinate 99,253 of CAWAZM010000014.1, forward strand.
CGCCAGTCGTGCGACGTAGCGGACGTCGATGGAATCGGATTGCACGATAAACTCCGGTCGGTTAGGATTGTCGCTCGAGCGTGGCCAGCGCCTCAACGTGTCCCGTTTGCGGGAACATGTCGAACGGCTGCACGGTTCCGAGACGATATCCTTTTGCCGTGAGGAACTTCAAATCCCGGGCTAACGTCGCCGGGTCGCACGAGAGATACCAGATCGACGGTACGCCGGCCGCGGCTAAGGCGCCCAGCGCAGCCTCGTCGCTACCCTTGCGTGGCGGATCCAAAAACGCTAACTCGCACGCGGCCAACTCGTTTCGCCCCCGTTCGTCGGCGGCGATGCGCTCCACGCGGCCCTTCGCGAATCGAACGCGTTTGGACAAGCCATTGAGTTCCGCGTTGGCTCGCGCTTCTTCGATCGCTCCCAAGCTTTCTTCGATGCCGAGCACGTCCGCGCCGCGGCGCGCAAAAAAGAGCGAGAACGTGCCGACGCCGCAGTAGAGGTCGAGTACTCGCCCTACGCGCGGTGCACGCGCATCGAGATACTCGAAGATGCGGGCCACGACCGTCGTGTTGACCTGAAAAAATGACGACGACGAAACGCGATAGCGCAATCCGTCGATCGTCTCTTCGATTTCCGCGTCGCCGGCTAACAGACGCTGCTTCTTGCCGAGGATCGCATTCGCGCTTCCAAGGTCGTACGAGTTGGTGAGGCCCGAGGCGCCGGACAGAGACGCTAAGAGTTTCGGGGCGGCGCGCTCGGCCTCGTCCGATGGCCGGTCGGTCGTCAACGTCACGACTGCCGATCCGTCCAACGAAGCGCGCGCCACGATGTGCCGCGACGACGCGATCGCTCGCGCCGCGTCCGGCTCCGGTGGATGTTGCAATGCCTCGACGTATCCGCTCAACTGCGGTAACACGATCGGACACGCATCGATCGGCACGACGTCGTGCGAGCGCTGGCGATAAAAGCCGAGTTGCGTGCGTTCGTCCCGATGGGCAACCACCAGCGACATTTTGTTGCGGTAGTTTCGCGGGGCCGCCATACCCGCCGTGTCGTTGACCTCGACGTCCCGAAAACCGCCGATGCGTTCGAGCGCGTTGACGACGACCCGCTTTTTCCAAGCGAGTTGTGCCGGATACGCCCAGTGCTGGATCTGGCAACCCCCGCATTCTCCAAAGACCGGGCAGAACGGTTCGGCGCGTTCCGGCGATTCGATCAATAGTTGGACGAGGCCGGCGACGGCATATTTCGGCTTGACCTCGGAAATTTGAACCAAGGCGCGTTCGCCGGGAAGCGGACCAAAACAAAACACCACCAAGCCGGCGTGCCGGCCGACGGCCTGTCCGTTGGCGAGGAGATCGTGGAAATCGAGTTCGAGCCGCTCACCGGCTCGTGGCGCTCCGTCCGGCTTAGCCGCCGCGTTGATCGTCAAGTGTCTTAAGCAGCGTGTTCGCTTCGTCGATCAGCTGCTGAATGCGCTTGCTGGTCGGATCGTCCGGAAGCCGCCGTGCGCCGAGCATCGCGCGCGCCATGGTAAAGGCCAGCGCGGCTCCAAGGCCGGCGACGCTGACGCCGACGCCGATCCAGACCAGCGACCGTTTCAAACCACCGCTGTGTGCGTCTTCGCGACCGAACGCCGCTTCCCCAGAACCCGAATCAGACGGTTGCACCGCGTTCCCCCTTTCCACGTTTCGTGGTTCGCGCTATGGGTCGAAGTCACCCGGTTGAAGTCACCCGGGACGGGGTGTGTCGAAGCGTGCGACATGCTTTCGGGACGGCGCGGCGATCGCGAGCGGGGGCCGTTGCTTTGGGCGTTCGTCATTTCGCTGGCGCTGCACGCACTGCTGGTGCCGTTCGGCGCGTGGAGTTGGATCGTGCGCGCTCCACTCGTCCCGCCGCACACCGAACGGATCGTCGCCTCCACCGCCGTGCGCATCGAGCGACGTCCGGTTCCGGCGCCGCGAACCGCACCCGCAACCCGTCCCGTTCCGCAACCGCGTCCGCAAACGGCGCAGCGCTCCACGCAACCGGTCGCTCCGATCGCGCCGCGGCCGTCGGCCGCACCGAAGCACGAATTGTCACGACAGGATGCGCGAGCCACGCCGCAGCCACGAAGCGACCGCTCCGCCGACACCCGGCAGGCCGGCCGCTCCAGCAGCGCCATCCGTTCGCCGGCAACTCGCAACGCAGGAGCAGAACTTCGCCCGCGTCGCCGCCGAGTTGCGAACGGCGAACAATCCACTGAGCTTGGCTCCGGCAAAACGTCAAGCGCCGGCATCATTCCGGCGATCCGTACTTCGACGCCCCGGGACACGTTCAAGAAAACGCCGTCCAGATGCAGCTGATTCCGTTGCGGCGTTGGTCCTCGGGCGCGACAGTCTGCTATTACGCACGCTACGTCGCACAGTTTGCCACGGGTGCGGGCGAAGACGGCACGATTCCGTGGCCGGTCTGTTATCCGACGAGCGACGACAGGATCGCTAATCCTCCCTACGTGCACGACGTACCGCTCCCGCTGCCGCCGCTGGGCTACGTGCTGCCGTCCGGGACGTATCTTACGCCCTTGCTGTCTCGAATCTACGCCGGTCGCGAACCTCTGCGTTAACTCGGCCGAGCGCCGGGGTATAGGCTGCCGATGCACGACCACAAAAACGCGACAGCCGCTACCGTGACCGTTTCTTCCGCCGTATCGGCGACCGACGTCGAAACGTTCGTCGCTCGCACGATGCGAGAATACGAGGTTTCGATCAAACCCGCCCCGGGCGGGCGCGGAACCGAGTTGCACGCCACAAGTCACGCGCTTTCAAAGACCGATCTCAAACAGGTCCTGGCGAACGAACGCGCATTGTTAGAGACGGGCGAGATCCCGACGGGAGCGCGCCGATGAGAGCGGTCGTCTGGCACGGTAAACAGCACGTCAGCGTCGATACCGTCGACGATCCGGCAATTCTCAATCCGCGTGACGCCATCGTCGAAGTAACGTTGACCGCCATCTGCGGGTCGGATTGCCATCTCTATAACGGCTTCATCCCGAGCATGAAAGATGGGGACATTCTCGGCCACGAGTTCATGGGCCGGGTAGTCGAAGTCGGAAAAGCCGTCACTACCTTGCGGGCCGGCGACCGCGTGATCGTGCCGTTCACGATTGCTTGCGGATCGTGCGATCCGTGCTTGCACGGCTTCGTATCCGGCTGCGCCAATTCGAACCCGAACGCCGCCATCGCCGAGAAGCTGTACGGTTATAGCGGAGCCGGCCTCTTCGGCTATTCGCACATTTACGGCGGCTATTCCGGCGGACAGGCCGAGTACGTACGGGTCCCGTTCGCCGATTTCGGGCCGTTCAAGATACCCGACGATCTGACCGACGACCAGGTGTTGTTCCTCACCGACATTTTTCCGACCGGCTACGCGGCAGCCGAGCGATGTCGCATCACGCCGTCGGATGTCGTCGCCGTCTGGGGCTGTGGTCCCGTCGGTCAGTTCGCGATACGCTCTGCGTTCTTATTGGGAGCGGAACGCGTGATCGCCATCGATCGCTTCGAAGAACGCTTAGCCATGGCCCGAGCAGCCGGCGCGGAGACGATCGATCACGACAAGGTGGACAATATTCTCGAAGCGTTGTATGAAGTGACCGGCGGGCGTGGCGTCCATTGCGCGATCGACTGCGTCGGCTTGGAAGCACATGGAACGTCCCCGGATGCTGTGATCGACTACGTCAAGCAGGCGATCAAAGTGGAACAAGACCGCTCGCACGTGCTGCGAGAGGCGATTCAAGCCTGCGGTATCGGCGCCCGGCTCTCGGTACCCGGCGTGTACGGCGGATTTCTCGACACGTTTCCCATGGGCGCATTTTTTGCCAAAGGTATGACGATGGGCGCCGGGCAGACCAACGTGCAACCGATGCTTCCCAAACTATTGGCGCATATTACGGCGGGCGAGATCGATCTATCTTCGATCATTACCGATCGTATCTCGCTCGAGGATGCCCCGGCACTCTACGACAAATTCGCCAACCACAAAGACGGCGTCATCAAAGTGGTGATGAACCCGCGCGCCTAACCCCGGGTTAGCGTCTGGAGGCCCGTGCGAGACTTTCGGCGCGGAGCCAGTCGTCTTCCGTATCGATGTCGAGAAATGCGCCGGCATCCTCGCAAGGGATCCCCGTCGAGGTTAATAGGGCGTGCTCTCGGAGAAGGCGCAGAGTGTCACCGTTCGGCAACCGTTGGACGCTTGCTCGAGCTCGACGCGACAGGTACGCGGGATGCCCGGGAACGCCGCTTTCCGACTCGGGATACACGATGTCGAGCGGCGACCACGCCACCATCGACTCGAGTCGATCGAGGGTGGCTCGCGCAAGCAACGGCTTGTCGCCCAACAACACTCCGACGCAATCGTAGTCGGCAACCGATTCCAACGACACTCGCAGCGATGACGTCATCCCGTCTTGCGGACGTTCGTTCACGAGGGCGACGGCATCCGGCATCAGCTGCTTGCACGCTTCCAAGCGCGAAGCAGTCGTAACGATCGCTGCCGCACGTCCATTCAGCAGCGCTGCAAGGCGCTCCAACGGTGACGTGCCCGCGAGCTGTGAGGTGAGCTTATCACGGCCCATTCTGCTCGACGATCCGGCGGCTAATACGACGTATGCGAAACGCATGGCGTTCGCTACGCGCTCGCACGCCGCGTCTCCGGCAAAAGTGGGAAAGAACGCTGCATGGTGGAGGACGAATCGACGGAACGTGCGTTTAGCCGGCGCGATTTTATGGCGATCTCATCGGCGGTGTCGGTCGCGGGTTTACAGCACGGCGCGGCGCTTACTGCCACCGCCGAAGAACCCCCTGGGCGGATCGGCGACGCTAACGAACGCACCGTCTCGTTGATCGTGAATCGCGTCCGGCACGCGATCGAGGTCGAGCCGCGCGTGACGTTACTCGACGCGATACGCGACCGAATCGGCCTGACCGGAACCAAGAAAGGCTGCGATCAGGGAACGTGCGGCGCGTGCACCGTTCTGGTCAACGGCGTGCGCATCGATTCGTGCCTCACGTTAGCGGTGATGCACGACAACCACGCGATCACGACGATCGAAGGATTGGCAACGGGCGCGAACCTTCATCCACTTCAGGCCGCGTTCGTACGTCGTGACGGCTTTCAATGCGGGTACTGCACGCCGGGGCAAATCGTCTCGGCTGCCGGGCTGCTCGCCGAAGGACACGGGCTCGATCGGAATACGATTCGGCGCCAAATGAGCGGTAATCTTTGCCGCTGTGGCTGCTACACGCATATTGTCAACGCGATCGTAGAAGCCGGCGCATGAACCCGTTCGCATACGTTCGGCCCGCCGACGGCCACGCTGCGATGCAAGCTATCGCAAGCGCTGCGAATGCCCGCTATATCGCCGGCGGCACCAACATTCTCGACCTGATGAAGGACGACGTCGAACGCCCACCGCTGCTGGTGATATCAACGAAATCGGCTTTCGCGACATCACTGCGAGCGACGATACGATCGTTCTTGGAGCGTTGACGCGCATGAGCGATGCCGCACGTCACGACGACGTTCGCGAACGTTTTACGGCGGTCGCGATGGCGCTCGACGAAACGGCGTCGCCGCAGCTACGCAACATGGGAACGATTGGCGGCAACGTTTTGCAACGAACGCGGTGCGCGTATTTCCGCGATCCGGCAACGCCGTGTAACAAACGCCGGCCGGGCAGCGGCTGTGCCGCGATTGGCGGCGTCAACCGTACGCACGCCATTTTGGGCACGAGCGACCGTTGTATAGCTACGCATGCCTCCGATTTAGCCGTCGCATTGATCGCCTTCGATGCGACGCTACACATCGTATCCGCGGATGGGACGCGCGACGTTCCAATACGCGACTTCTATCGGCTTCCGCAGGACGCACCGAACGTTGAAAATGTCCTGGCGCCGGGCGAGTTAATCGCCTCGGTAGCGCTCCGTCGCGCCGCCCTGCCGCTGCAATCCACGTATCTCAAGGTGCGGGATCGGGCACAGTACGAGTTCGCGTTGGCGTCAGCAGCCGTCGCGCTCGCCGTCGACTCGGGAACCATTCGCGATGCTCGCATCGCGCTTGGTGGTGTCGGAACGATTCCGTGGCTCGCGGCCGAGGCATCGGCGATCCTGATCGGATCGCAGCCTTCGCGTATCCTGTTCGAGCGCGCCGCGGCGGCGGCCGTCGCCGGAGCGCGCGGATACGGCGAAAACGATTTCAAGATCGTGTTGGCGCAGCGCACGCTCGTGCGCGCACTCGAATCGGTTGCCGCGGCATGAGCCAGCCACTCATTGGAAAGGGATACGATCGCGTCAACGGTCCGGACAAAGCGACCGGTCAAGCCAAATATGCCGCCGACATCGATCTCGCCGGAATGGTGCATGCCGTCGTCGTCCCGAGTGCCATCGCGTACGGGCGTATCGCCGACATCGACGATGCGCGAGCGCTAACCGCCGGCGGCGTCCAGGCGGTGCTCACCCATCGCAACGCGCCTCGAGTGAACGCTCGCAAGAAGCAAGAAAACGAAGCCGATTTGTATCTGCTCCAAGACGACGCCGTGTTATTCGACCGGCAGCCGGTCGCCGTGGTCGTCGCGGCGACGTTCGAACAAGCCACGCATGCGGCGAATCTCATCCGCATCCGCTACGATCGCGAAGAGCCTCAGCTCGACCTCGAATCGGCAAAACGATTTCTCCCGGAAAAAATCTTTGGAAAGCCCGCGACCTTTCAACGCGGCGCGCCCGGTGCGGCACTGCAGACGTCGCGGTATCGCATCGACGCGCAATATACCACGCCGACCGAGCACCATAATCCCATGGAGCCGCACGCCACCGTTGCACGCTGGGACGGCGCTGAGCTTACGCTCTACGATTCAACGCAATGGCCGTTCGGAGTGCGACAGCGCATGGCGGGAGTATTTACCATCGCGCCGGGCGACGTCCGCGTCGTGTCCCCGTTCGTCGGCGGTGCGTTTGGATGCAAAGGCACTGCGTGGTCGCAAGTCGCGCTCGCAGCGATGGCGGCCAAGGTCGTCGGCAAACCAGTCAAACTCGTCCTTACCCGGCCGGATATGTTCGGTTGGGTCGGCCATCGTCCGCAGACGCAACAACACGTCGCTCTAGGCGCCGACGGTAACGGTGCGCTGCAAGCCATAGCGCATGACGTGCTTTCCGAAACCAGCGTGATCGACGAGTTCGTCGAACCGTGCGGCGTCTTCAGCCGCGACCTATACGCCGTCGGCAACTACCGCATGTCGCATGCGCTGGGACGCCTCAATATCAGCAAGCCGACCTTTCAGCGCGGGCCCGGTGAGTGGACCGGCTCGTTCGCGATGGAATCTGCGATGGACGAACTGTCGTACGAACTCGAAATGGACCCCCTCGAGTTACGCTTGCGCAACTACGCGGAAGCGGCGCCCGACGACGGCAAGCCGTACAGCAGCAAATCCCTGCGCGAATGTTACGAACGCGCCGCAGAGCGCTTCGCCTGGAGCAGGCGCACGCAGCAAACGCGCGCCATGCGCGACGGCTCGGCATGGATTGGGCTGGGAATGGCATCGGCATCGCGCTCGGTGCATCGCGCCGCAGCGACCGCGCGATTTGTTTACTCCCCCGACGGCTCGTTGACGATCTCCAGCGCTACGATCGAGCAAGGAACGGGATCCTCGACCGTCTACGCACAAATCGGCGTCGGAACTGTTGGAACTGCCGTTCGAACGAGTCAGCTTCGAGTGGGGCAGCACCGACTTGCCGTTTGCTCCGATCGCGGCCGGGTCGCAAACCTCGGGAAGCTTAGGCTCGGTCGTGGTGGCCGGTTGCACGCGCTTACGCGAACAACTCGACCGTTACGATGGTAGTATTCCCGCCGCCGGCATACGCTTCGACATAACCGACGGACCGACCAAAGGGGAAGGCCAGTACGCGAATCAAGCGTTCGGCGCGCATTTCGCCGAGGTACGCGTCGACGCCGATCTGGGGACGGTATCGGTAGAACGCGTCGTCTCCGCGTTTGACGGCGGGCGGATTCTCAATCGGAAAACCGCAAATAGCCAGTTGGTCGGATCGATTATTTGGGGCATCAGCATGGCGTTGTTCGAACGCACCCACTTCGATTCGCGCACCGCACGCATCATGAACGCAAACCTCGGCGATTACCTCATACCGACCAATGCCGATATCTCGAACATCGATGTGATTATGATCGAAGGCGACGATCCGCATATCAACCCCGCGCATGCGAAGGGCATCGGCGAAGTCGGAATTACCGGATGCGCTGCTGCCATCGCAAACGCCGTGTACCACGCCACGGGCGTGCGCGTTCGCGATTTGCCGATCGTCCCGGAAAAGCTGATTGCATAGCGGTAAGCAAGCGTAATTCGAGGACATCAACCTAAGCCCGATGGGACTAAAGGCACGGATACGCAGTCGCAAGCTCCCTAAAAGTACGGCGTTTATGCCCGATGAACACCACAGGCCGCGCGGTACAAAGAAACAAAGATTTATGTAATCCCTTCTGGAGGAATTTGATGCGTACCATGTCCCCATTTCTCGTTCGTTTCGGCGGCATTGCAGCCGCGGTTACATTCTTGTCCGCATGTTCCGGCAACATGCAATCGCAGGGCGCGCCGCCGACGGCTACGTCGTCCGGCGTCACGTCGTTTGCAGGCAACGCTGCAAAAGGCGTTCTCTCACCATGGGCGTTCCGCGGAGTGTTGCCGGCAGTGAAGCCGGATCATAAAAAGTCGTGGATCTCGCCGGATGCAAAAAACAGAGGAAACGCTAATCTGTACGTTTCCAACATGGGCACGGCCGACGTCACGATCTACACCTATAAGAAGAACGGACTCAAAACCGGCCTAAGCGGGACGCTGACCGGGTTCACCGAGCCGGCCGTTCCATGTGCAGATTCAAAAGGCAACGTGTTTATTCCGGATTACGCGACCGGTAAAATCTACGAATATGCGTACGGCGCTACGACGCCGAGCCAGACCTTAACCGATCCGAACGGTGGTCCGGTATCTTGTTCGGTCGATCCGACGACTGGAAACCTAGCCGTTGCGGACTTCGCGCCGTCTTCCTCGAACGGCACCGTTTCGATCTACACCCAAGCAACGGGATCGCCGGCAACCGTCACGGTGAGCAATATTGCCCACCCGGCGTTCGTCGGTTACGTGCCGGGGGGCGACCTCTACGTCGATGGTTACGACAGCAGTTCGACCTTCGCGATCGCGAGGGCGCCGAGTGGTTCGAACGTGTTCGGCCCGGTCACGATTACCGGAGCGACGATTTACACGCCCGGCGCGATCGTGTGGGGCGGCTCGTTCTTGTTGGTCGGTGACCAGACGTATCAAAACACGCAGGGATCGGCCGTCTACCAACTCTGCACGTGCGGCACCGGCGAAACGCTAACGTACAAGGGCCAAGCCGTAATAACCGGATCCACGGACGTCATCGGATTCTGGAAGCGGGGATCGGGCGCCACTGCCCGCATCATCGCACCGGACTTCGGCAACGCCGCCAACGGCGTAGCCATATACAATCCGAACACGCAGGCAATCACTGCCAATATCACAGACTCCGTCTCTCAACCCGTCGGCGCGACTATCAGCCAAATAGGAAGCTAGCAAACGCTCGGATACGCAAGGATGGGGGACGGAACCTAAGCCCGCCCCTATCCTAACGCGCCTGCAACAGACCTTTCACCAGCCTCCAAGGATGCTTGGCTGCCAAACGGGGTATGTTGGTTCCTGAAGGAGCTTGAGGAACAGCAATAATGCGTGTAACAGGATTTTTAACCGCGGTCGCCTTCGCGGCGGCCCTCCCCTTAGCCACGGCTGCGCCGGCAAGCGCTCAGCTGTACATCGGGATCGGCGCACCGCCGATCATGCCGGCGTATCAGCAGCCGTATTTGGCCAACCCAAACTACCAGTGGATCCCCGGATATTGGGGATACGGGTCGGCCGGTTACTATTGGATCCCCGGCACCTGGATGGCCGCACCGCAGTACGGTATGCTGTGGACCCCCGGATACTGGGGGTATCAAGCCGCGCAGAATAACTACGGCTGGAACCAAGGATATTGGGGCCGCACGGTTGGTTATTATGGCGGCGTCAACTACGGCGGCGGTTACTACGGTAACGGTTTCGTCGGCGGCGCCTGGCAGGGCAACCAGTTCCGCTATAACACCGCCGTCATGCGCGTCAACCCGCGCTACGTTCGCAACGTGTACGTTAACCGTACGGTCGTCGTGCACAACGTCAACCGCTACAGCTACTACGGCCCCGGTGGATCGCGAGTCGTCGCGACCCCCGCGCAACTACAGTACGCGCGTCAGACGCACATCGGCTTGACCCCGTATCAGCGCAATCACATCGCCACTGCGGCAGCGGATCGTAATATGTACGCCCGCGTTAATAATGGACGCCCGACCGAGCTCGTATCGGCAAAACCGTTGAGCTCGACGAACCGCCCGCCGAACTTCAAACCGGTAACTGCCGCGGATAAGGCTGCCGCTCCGAAGCCTCCCGCCAACACCGGCGCGGCCAAGCCTCCGGTGAACAGCACCAAGCCTGCCCCGAAACCGCCGGCCAATACCGGCGCTGCCAAGCCTCCGGCCAACAGCACCAAACCGGCACCGAAACCGCCGGCCAATACCGGCGCTGCCAAGCCTCCGGCCAACAGCACCAAGCCGGCGCCGAAACCGCCGGTGCACTCGGCCGCCAAGCCGCCGATGCACGCAGCACCTCCAAAGCCTCCGCAGAATAGTGGAGCGAAAGCGCCGCAAAACGGCGGAGCCAAGCCTCCGCAAAACGGTGGCGCAAAGCCTCCGCAGAACAACGGCGGCGGTAACGGCGGCGGTAAACCGCCCCGCTAATACACTCGAACCAACTCACTCGATCGCCGGCACGGCAACACCGCGCCGGCGATTTTCTTTTGTAACGCCGCGAATATCGCTCGCCGGGGGCGGCCCGAGGCGAGCGAGGTAGCGCTTGACTTGCAGAGGCGCAAAGAGTAGCCTCTTGCAATGACGGGCGCACTATTTCAAGCCGGGCGTAGGCTCGTTGCGATCGCGCTGGGATGCACGGTGCTGAGCGCTTGCGAGAAGCCGGTAGACACGCAGCGCGTTCAAGAGTATGCCAAGACGTTCGCCGCCGGTGCGGCGTCGTTCGACGACGTTGCCGGCGACTTCGCGCAATCGTGCGTACGCATCCGCGAATATTCCGATAACAGCGCCGCGTTTTTGCGCACGCGCCCGGTCGTGCAGATGACGCCGGCGCCCGGCGGGGCGACGCCCTCAACCTGCGCGCTGGCCGCAAGCGTATCCACGCAATGGAAACTCCGCAACGCAATTCTCGAACAGTACGTGCAGAGTCTGGCCGCGATCGCCGGCGTCGACACCAAACCCGACGGCACCGACGCGTTGGGCGCCGCGTTGACGAACGCGTCGATCTTCTCCAGCACGAAGTCGTCCGCATTTGGTGATTTAGTAAGCACGATCGTATCGATCAAGCTCGAGAACGATCGCGACGCCGAATTGCGCCGAGTGGTACTGCAAGCCGATCCGTCGGTCGCACAAGGTACCGAATCGCTCGCCTCGACCGCGGAGGGGCCGTACACCACGCTGCTCGACGACGAGGAAGTCGTCGTCGATCGCTTCTACCAACGGTATCTGCGCAATGCGGTGCACCCGAATGGCGATCGACTGACGATTCTGCACGTTCGCCAAGAGTGGCTCGCTCGCCGAAACGATGTAGAGGCACGCAAACAGAAGGCGCTGGCCTACGCCGCTTCGATGCGCGATCTTGCGAAGACCGATGCCGCTCTCGCGAAGGCCGCACAGTCGCAGGCGAGCCTCTCCGAAATGATCGATGTCGTCAACGACAACGTGGTGCCGTTGGTGAAAGACGTTTCGGCGCTCGCGTCGAGTGGAGGATAACCGTGCCGAAGCTGTCCGCCGATCAACTCGAAACGCTTGCCAAACGCTACACCCAGTTTGCGACGAGCATTAACGATTTTCTGGACGACAATGACGTCGCCGATTCGACGGCCTACGATCGACTGTCCGACGACGCGACGCACGCCGCCAAAGCGGGCGCCACGCTCGCCGTGCAAGCCGCAGCCACAACGTTCGACGATGCAGCCGGCGCCTTCGCCAAACTCGACGCGGCAACGGCGCAAGCCAACGCGGCTGCCGCAGCGTTGCAGAACGAAGTTGCGAGTATCAGTCGCGGGATTAAGATTGCAGCGGGGATGCTCTCGCTAGCCGCAGCGCTCGCCACCGGCAACGTACCCAACGTTTTATCGAGCGTCACCGCAATCCACAGCGCCCTCACCTGGTAGCGCGATCGAACCCAACCGTAGCTCGAGTGCGTTAATTCGAGCAAACATAAGGCGCGAGCGCGTATTACGGGCTTTTCTGCCTCGCTTCGGTTACCTTCGCGCTCCATACGCATTGGGCCCAAAGGCCCATTCGGCAGCGAAGAACGTTCGAAGGTTGCGGTTTTGCTGCTTGTGAACGAGTCGATTCACCATGTACCGGTTTCAACCATGACAAGCGCGATAAGAAAGGCGCCTGCGCGCGTCGCTTGGATGCGCACGATGAACGATGCCTTCGACGGCGGGCGCGATGCCGAAGCGGTCGCAACGTTCGATGCACACGCTCGCCGCGGTCGAATTCCGCCGAACGTCGCGATCGTCCGCGCGCAAATCGCGTTGCGTACGCCCGGACAATCGCAAAAGGCGCTGCCGCTCCTTAAGTCGATGCAGGCGTCCTCGAACGGTAGCGATTACGTATGGCAGCAAATGCTGCTGGGCGAGGCGCACGCAGTGTCGGGCGATTACGTGGCGGCCGACGACCGGTTGCAGCTCGCAATGCAGACCGCCACCCACAAGGGCGATGCGGAACTGATCGCTGCGGTTGGTTCGCGCATCGGCGAACGCTTCGTGTTGCAATCCAATCCGCAGCGTGCGCGCGAGGGTCTCGCGCTCGCCAAAGCCGGTCGCAGTACCGAAAGTAAACTCGCCGCACAACTCCTCGAGAGTCGAATCTTGGAGTCGGAGTCTCGAACGCACGAGCAGGCTCGCGTCCTCATACGGCTGCTCGCGTCGATCGATCCGCGTTCGGAAAAGCACATGGTTCCGCGGGTGGCAGCCACCTATTCTTTGGCCGTGTGCTCGCGCGAGAGTCACGTACCCGATGCCGTCCGTTCGATCGAACGTCAACTCACCGGAACCCCGTGGCCCGACGACCTTTCCGGCCGCCGATTTATGGCGGCGCGTTCGCTGGCCTGGACCAGCGCGCTGGACGGCGACTACTTTAGTGCCTTCCGCTACCTGCGCGAACGTGCGGACGACGCACCCAACGATGCATGGCGTACGATTGCCTACTGCGACCGGGCGTATCTCGCGCGGGCTCGCAACGAGCTGACGTGGTTCGCCCAAGAGCTGTTCGAAGCGCAACGGATCGCCGAATCCGTGGATTGGGACGCATTCGACGACGAGAGCACCCTCGCGTTGCTACTGCTCGCGGAACTGACGGCGCCCATGGACGCGGCGCGTGCGGCTAAATATCTCAATCGATTCCGCCGCATCAAAGACGACCCGTCCCGCGTGCCGTTCTACCATCGCGAACGCCGGTTTCACGCCCTGCTGGATTACGTCAGCGGCGTCGTCGATCTGCAGCACGGCGAACGTAAGCGCGCCGCGAGCCGCTTCGAGGGCGCGCGCGAAGTGTATCGAACGATTGCCTTCGAATGGCGTGCCGCCCGATGCGATCTCCGATTGTTCGACGCAACGCGAAAGACGGCGTTTCTTCACGAGGCCCAAAAGTGGCTGGGGAATTATCCCAAGAGCTGGCTGGCCGAAGAATGGCGCGATCGTTTCAGCAGCTCCAAACGAAGCTCGGGTCTCACGCCGATGCGCGACCGCACGTTCCGTTTGCTGTGCGAAGGCAAGAGCAACGCAGAGATCGCGCAAGAACTCGATCTGAGTGTGGCAACCGTGGCCAATCATGCCAAAGCCGTCCTCAAGTTCTTCGCGGTCAGCAGCCGTCACGCGCTGCTGGCCGAAGCGAGACGCAGAAGGCTGATCTAACGTGACGGCGGCCGCCCGCGCCGCCGTCGTTCTTTCGCTGGCCTTGATTGCGGCAACCGCCGCGTGGGCCGCTCCGGTGCGGCCCCAAACCAACACCTATTTCGGAACCGCGATCGTCGATCCGTATCGCTACATGGAGCGCGCCGATCCGGCCTACCGGCAATGGAAGACTCAGCAACGCCAATCGACGAACCTCATGCTGGCACTGGCCCGGTCCCGCGCGCCCAAATTCTCGACATCTTCTCAAACGGCCCCAAGAATCACCGATCTCGCGCTCGTAAGCAACAGCGCGTTCTACATTCGTCATACCGCGACCAACGACGCACTCACGGTCTGCGACGTGCGCGCCTGCCGGCCGCGAACGATCGTCACCGCCGCCACCTACGGATCGCTGCGATCGGCATCGCTTGGCGCATTCGCAGCTTCCGGCGACGGAAAGACGGTTGCATTGCACGTGTACGTCGGGAATGCGGTATCCGACATTCATATTCTTCGGGTAGACGACGGTCGCGATTCCGAGCCGCCGCTTCACGACGCCGTTTTCGATTACATCGGCTTCTTCCCGGATAATCGTGGCGTCGTCTATGCGCGGGCGATCGATAAGAACCGTAACGCGCTCACCGGGCGCTTCTTGGATTTCGCGCATCATTTCGGAACGCCGCAAAAAGTTGACGTTGCAATCTTCGGATCGGGCGTGTCGGCGAAAGTTTCCATTCCTGCCAACGCGTTCGCATTCGTCGACCCGCACGAACGTTACGCCATCGCGGAAGTTCGCGACTATTCCGCGGTGGGAAGCCGCTTTTATGCGGCTCCAATCGCCGCCATCGGGCGGCCGAACACGCCGTGGCGCCGACTCGGAGATGCTCGCGCGCAATATACCGACTATGCGGTTCATGGAACCACGATCGACTTGATTACGCACGCAAACGCACCGAATTATGCGGTCGTGCGTGCGAGTTTGAGCGGCTCTTTCCGTCCGCACGTCGTGCTCCCGGCATCGAACGATACGGTCGTTAGTGGAACGCTCGACAACATTCCCAAGGCCGGCATCTTCGCGCTGAACGCTGCGCGTGATGCAGACTACGTGCAGTTGCTACACGCCGGTCGTGCCCAAATGGTCCGCATTCCATACGATCATAACCCGACTCCGCAAACGATGATGCTTCCGCTCGACGGTAGTATTTTGGAGGCCGCAGCCGACACGGCGCGTAACGGATTACTACTGCACTTGACGAGTTGGACGGATCCAGGCGATGTTTTCACCGTTCGAAAAGACGATCTCTGGTCGCCTCTCCACATCGTTCATCCAGACGGCAACGCCCGCCGTAACGTCATCGAAACAACTGCGACTGCATCCGACGGAACGCACATCCCGATCGACGTCATACAAGCCGCTAGGCCGCCCGAAGGGCCGAACCATCCCGATACCTATGTTGCGCCGGCGCCGGCGATCGTTATCTCCTCGGGCGCGTTCGGATTTTCGATAACGCCCGACTATCGTATCGTTCCGCAAGCATGGCTCGACAGCGGCGGCATCGTGGCGATCGCGCACATCCGTGGCGGCGGGGAGTTCGGCGAAGACTGGCATCGCGCTGGAATGGGCGCCAAGAAACCCAACAGCTGGAACGATCTGATTGCCGCCGGGCAATTTTTGAGGGGCGGTTTCGCCAGTCGGCTCGATCTGCTCGGAACCACACAGTCGTATCTCGGCGGCGCGGCATCCAGCATCGCGATCGGTCGCGCCATCGAGGAACGGCCGGACTTGTTCTCTGCCGCCGTTATCGACGCGCCGTCGTTCGACATGCTGCGTGCGGAAACGATTCCATTCGGTCAACAGAGCGTTCCGGAATTCGGATCGGTCACGAACCGTAACGGCTTCGAGGCGCTGCTTGCCATGAGTCCCTACGCGCACGTTCGCGACGGCGTTGCCTATCCGCCGATCCTCGTCCGCTCGTTCGAACATAGCTATCAAGTTGGTGCCGATTGGCAGGCTGCAAAAATGGTCGCGCGTTGGCAATCGGCGACCAACCGACCCGACTCCGCATACCTCGATGTCGTCGGCGATTCCAGCAGCGATACGCGAACGCAGGCCGACCTTCGAGAGGATGCTCTCGCCTTCTTCAGCTATGAGAACGCTCGTGCGAACGAACATCCGTAGCCTTATCGCCGGCCTGCTGGCGTACGCGGCCTGCGTCGCCCCGGCGAGTGCGCTGCCGGGACAGACGTTGCAGCAATTCCACGCGTGGGCGTCGAGCCGAAAACTCTTGGCCGGCATCGCGCAACGTCGCGACGAGATGAGCGGCGATCCGGCATTCGGGCTCGAGACGAGCGATCGCGGAATCGCCTGGACGTTCTACGCCACCACCGATGGGTCGCACGTTCGGCGCGAATCGCTGTCCGTCGGCAACCCCGGTAAACCCGCCGGGTCGGCGCACATCCGCCACGATGGCGGCGGCTACGGGTTCACTTTCTTTGCCTCCCTATACGGGCAAGCCGTGGCACACGATTTTCTTGCGGCGAAGCGCGTCGCGTCGATTCGCGATCGCAGTGATGGCACGCTAACCGAATTTTACAAAGGCAAGCGGTACGGATATTCGACCCACGGCGGCATCATCATCGAGACGCTTTCCGCATTCGGCGTCAACCTCGCGCAAGCGCAGCGCTGCGCTACGTCACCCGAGCAGTGTAGCGAATAGCTCGCCCTCCACCAGCCCCGGAAAAGGTGCGTAACCGCGCCTCGATGGAACACACCAGCGTGGGTGGCATCTCTTCGAGTGCCGGCGTCCAACGAAGCTTGCTCGATGACTTTGCAGAAATTCTGTGGGTCGACTCGTTGGATGGAAACGTGCACCGCTTCAACCAGCAATGGTTCGCATATACCGGCCAGCGCCCCGAAGATGGCCTGGATGCCGGGGAGCGGTTTCGGCTCGCCGTGCATCCGCGCGACGCCGACGCCGCGATCCAAGCCTGGACGCAAGGAATAGAACGGGGCGAACCATTCTGGCTCGAGCTGCGGCTCCGTCGATTCGACGGCGACAATCGCTGGTTTCGCGCGAGCGTTTCGCCGCTTCGCTCGGGCAACCCGGACGGCAGCGAATGGCTGGCGGTCTGCATCGATATCGACGATCATAAACGGCAGGGCGAGCGCTTCGCGTTTCTGGCGCGGTCGAGCGAAGCGCTGTCGGAGTCGCTGGATCTGCAGACGACGCTGGAACGCATGCTCGCCATCGTCGTTCCGGAATTCGGCGATTGGGCGGCGATCGATTTGTTCGACGAAACCGGCCGCCTGAAAACCGTCGCAGCTATTCACGCCTACCCAGAGAAGGCCGCGCTCGTACAGCGTATCGTTGGGCGATATAATCACGACCCGCAAGCCGAACCGTTGATCGAAGCCGAACTGCGGAAAAATCAGGCAATCGTCATCCCCGCCATTCCGGACGAGTCGATCGTGCGGTCGGCGTCGCACGATTTGATCGACGTTATTCGCGCGCTGGCGCCGCACTCTACCGTCACGGTGCCATTGAAATCGCGCGGCGGCACGATCGGTTCGCTGGTGGCTTTTTGGGCCGAAACACCGCGCCGGTATTCGCACGACGACGTACCATTGTTCAAAGAGCTCACGCGCCGCGCGGCCGTCGCGATCGAAAACGCGCGCCTGTACGAGCGCGAACGCGAGATCGCGACCGAGTTCCAACGAGCCGCCTTGCCGAAGTCGCTGCCGAGCGTTCCGGGAATTCGATTCGACGGCATTTACGTGCCGGCCAGCGATCGAGCGCTTTTGGGAGGGGACTGGTACGACGCGCTGCGTCTGAGCGACGGCAGAATCGTCGTGTCGATCGGCGACGTTGCCGGAAGCGGACTCAGCGCCGCGGTCATCATGGCGTCGATGCGGCAAGTCATTCGTGGCGTCGCACAAGTTTATGCAGATCCGGTCGCCATGCTCGATGCGGCCGACAAGACCCTAAAGACCGAGCACCCGAACACGTTCGTCACGGCGTTCGTTGGCGTATTCGATCCGATTACCCGAACGCTCACCTACGCATCGGCGGGCCATCCGCCGCCGCTATTGCGGAAATCCGATGGCAGCGTGCGGGCACTGATCGGCGGCTCGCCGCCAATCGGTCTGCGCATGCGCGGCGAGGAGGCGATGAGCATCACGCTTCCGGAAGATTGTTTGCTGGTGTTTTACACCGACGGCGTGATCGAAGTCGAACGCGACGTGATCGCCGGCCAAGAACGTCTACAGGCCGCGGTCGCCGCTCCGGATATCCCATCGATGCCAAACTGTGCCGAAGCGCTGTACAAGCGCCTGCTGGAACGCGGCAGCAGCGACGACGTCGTCATCCTAACGTTGCGCCTCGTGTCGCCCGGGCCGGCCGAGCCGGCCGTAATGGAATTCTCGAAACGCTGGACGTTCGATACGAGCGATGCAGAGACGGCGCACCTTGCTCGGCATGCATTCGTGCAGGCGCTGCGCGACGGCGGCATGTCCGAGGACGATACCGGCACGGCCGAGTTGATTTTTGGCGAACTGTTAGGGAACGTCGTGCGATACGCGCCCGGTCCCATCGACATCACGTTCGATTGGAACGACGAGATGCCGGTGTTGCACGTTCTCGATCGCGGTCCGGGGTTCACGCTCGTCCCTCGGCTCCCGACCGATTTGCTCAGCGAACGGGGGCGCGGACTGTATATCGTTTGGAGCTTGGCGGAAGACTTCAACGTCACCGAACGCTTCGACGGCGGGTCGCACGCGCGCGCCGTCCTTGGCCCGCGTTAGTCGTCGGGCCAGGTCTCGGCGAGCAGCGCCGCGGCTCGCTGCGCGGCCGACGCATACACGTCATCCAGAGCGGATTCGAGCGGCTCGGTGCCGCTCCAAAACGGAAAACGTCCGGCACGCCGCAGCGGCCAAGCATCCACCGACGGTACGTCGATCGGCGGGCGAGATTGGTGAAGCGGCGCCGCATCCGGTGCGACCGTCGCTAAATCGAACTCGCGCGCGCTAAGCGCCTGCACCACGCCCTCGCGGTCGAGACCGCGTAACGCGAACAGCAAGAACGGATCGCGATCGAACTCTTCGGCCAACAAGTAATAGACCGCCGCGACGTGCTTGCACGGATTCGACCAATCCGGACACGTGCACGACGTTCGCAGATCCATGGCGGTACGCGGGAAGAGGGCGCAGTGGACGGCGGTAAACGCCTCCTCGATGTCCTGCGGCATCGTGCCGCTCAACAGCGCCGCCGCGAATCGCGGCGTCTTGGCGATGCGATCGGTGACGTGCTGCCACTGACCGGCCGAGAGCGGCTGCATCGCGATCGTCACCGCATACGGCTCCGCACGCGTTCCGCTCACCGACGCGCGCACGCCGCGTTCGTCAACCTCGACTCCCGTAACGTTGCCGTTTCGCGCGTACGCGCGCCCGCGGCGTAGTCGCGCACCCAAACCAAGCGACTCGAGCACGGCAATCCATCGACGGCTCCACCATCGCTGCCCGAACGCACCGCGACGCGACTGCGCGCGGACGCCGCCGGTTCTGGGCATGCTAACCCTCCACCGCTTCGGGTGCCAATGCAACCAGATCGCGAAGCTCGCGATCCGAAAGTTCGGTCAACCACTGCTCGCCGGTTCCGATCACGCTCTCGGCAACCGCGGCCTTGCGGCCGATCAAATCGCCGATGCGTTCTTCGAGCGTACCGGCGCAGACCAGTTTGTGCACCTGTACGTTCTTCGTTTGTCCGATACGGAATGCCCGATCCGTCGCCTGATTTTCGACCGCCGGATTCCACCATCGGTCGTAATGAAAGACGTGGCTCGCGCGCGTCAGATTCAGTCCGCTTCCGCCGGCCTTGAGCGACAGTACGAATAGCGACGGGCCGTGCTCTTCTTGGAAGCGATTCACCATCTCGTCGCGCGCGGCTTTCGGAACCGCGCCGTGCAAGAACAACACCTCACGACCGAATCGCTCCGATAGCCTGCGCACCAGCAACTTGCCCATCTCGGCGAACTGCGTGAAGATCAACGCGCGATCGCCGACGTCGAGCACTTCTTCCAGCATCTCTTCAAGACGCGAGAGTTTTCCCGATCGCTCGGCCGGCGCCGAACGGTCCTTGGCGAATTGTGCCGGGTGGTTGCAAATCTGTTTGAGTTTCGAGAGGAGCGCCAAGATCGCGCCACGCCGGGCCATGCCATGCGACTCGTCGATGCCGGTTTCGAGATCGCGCAACACGGCCGCGTACAGCGTGCCCTGTTCGGGCGTTAGCGTACAATACACGATCGACTCGCTCTTTTCGGGCAGATCGAACGCGATCGCCGGATCGCGTTTACTGCGCCGAAGTACGAACGGCCCGCTCAACCGTTGCAAGTGTTTGGCAGCGTCGGAATCGCGCAACGCTTGAATGGGGATAACGAAGTCCCGGCGGAACGCCGTTTGCGATCCCAATAAGCCGGGATTGCAATACTCCATGATCGACCACAAGTCGCCCACGTGGTTTTCGACCGGCGTTCCGGTCAACGCGACCCGATATCCGGCTCGCAACGAACGCGCCGTTCGCGCCTGTTTGCTATCGGGATTCTTCACGTTTTGCGCTTCGTCCAGTACGACGCCGTGCCAGCGCAGCGCCGCAAACGTCTCGGCATCGCGATTCAGCAATGCGTAACTCGTGATAACGACGTCGTGCGCGCGGATCGCACGAGCGAACTCGCGCCCGCGCAGCCGGGCGGCGCCGTGATGCACGTAGGCCGACAAATCCGGCGTGAACCGTTGCATTTCACGAACCCAATTTTCGATCACCGATGTCGGGCAGACCAGCAGCACCGGACGATGGCCGGCCACACGTTCCCGATCGTATTGGATCAACGCCAGCATTTGCACCGTCTTACCGAGGCCCATGTCATCGGCCAGGCAGGCGCCGAAACCGGCCGCCGTGAGAAACTGTAGCCAGGCGTACCCGCGAACTTGATAGGGGCGCAGCTGCGCGCGCAAACCGGCCGGCGGTGCGAGTTCGCCGAGGCGTCCGGCATGTTCCAACCCGTCGAGCAATGCGGTGACGTCGCTGCCGCATTCGACCGGCGACGAGCCGTCGAGCTGCAGTCGCACGACCTCGGCCAGCGTCAGCGTCGAAGCGCCTTCGCGCATTCGCGCGAGAACGGTTCGCACGTCGCCCGGCTCCACGTGCACCCACTGGCCGCGCACTCGCACCAGCGGAACCTTGAGCCGCGCGAGCCGTTCCAACTCGGGCTGGCTCAGACGGTGATCGCCGAGTACGACGTTCCAGTCAACGTCGAGCAACGTATCGGCGCGCAAACCGGCCGATGTCAACGGCGGCTTGACGGTCGCTTTGGCAACGATACGGCCGGCCGTGTGCTTACCGAGCCACCACGATGGCACGATGACGCCGATGCCGGCTTGTTCGAGCAGCCACGCCGACTCCGAAAGAAACGCGTACGCGCCTGCCGCGTCCGTTTCGAACCAATGCGGCACGGCATCGACGCCGCGTAACGAGGCATCGACGGCGGGTGAAATTTGGGCGGCGCGACCCAACGCCGCGAGGAACGCGCGGCGTGAAGCAGCCGATGCCGCGGCCGCCGCGGCGTCGAGCAACAGCGTCGGATCGGCACGGCTCTGCAATAAGTACACGACGCGCCACACGTCGCTATCGCCGTGCGGTTCTTCTAATCGTAAACACAAGCGGTAATCGGTTGCGTCGTCGTCGAGAACCGGACGGCGCCAAGCCGCAATTTGTGCGGCGAGACCCCGGAGTTCGGCCGGGGTCGCCGCAACCAGGCCGTCCGTCGATCGTAATCCCTCGAGCCATCGGTCGTGGACCGACGTTCCGGCGGCGGATCGCGGCTCGGCCGCCGGGTCGCGCACCAGCGTGTCAACGGCGACGGCAAGAAAGCGTTCTAACGACGGCGACGACGCCGGTGACGTCGCTCCCAATGCCGCCGCCAGTTTGCGCTCGCGGTCGCCGAGCATCGGATCCCAAACGGCGCGATAGCGCTTCTGATCGGCTTCGTATGAGAGACCGGGCATGAACCGTTGCGACGCGACGATCTCGGCGGCCAATCGCAATGCATCGCACCAAAATGTGACATCGGCGCCAAGTGCAACGTCGGGCGTTGCCATCTCGCGGCCGGCTAATCGACGCAACAGTGCGGCAGCGTCGCGCCCGTCGAGTGCGAGCCCTTCGCGCGCGACCCCGCCGGTCGATGCCGAACCCGCCGCGGCGTCGGTCCAGCTCTGCGTGCGCACGTCGCCGCCAAGCACCGAAAGGCGATCTCGCAGCGCCGACGGACGCGTGAACGGCTCGCTCCATAGGAACAATGCGTTTCCGGCCATTGCGGCATGCAGGGTCACGCGCTCGATGCGGCTCGGACGACGGCGCGTCCGCGACGGCTTCGGTGGTGCTAAGGTGCTCAAGGCGAGTGCTAAGATACCCCAATCAACGGCAATGGTTCCAAACCGTCCGGCGAAAAGACGGCTTTCCATGCAACTCGTGGTACCGGCCGAATCGTATCTCGCCAGCTACGTCAACGCGCTTCGACGCGGCTGGTCGCCGGACAACTTGCGTCCCGAAGCTTCCCACGAAGAACTTGCGGCCATGGAGCGCGACCCGGCGGCGTTTTTGGCATCGCTCGACGATCCGGACGGGCGCGGGGAGCCGATCGTGCTGCCGGACGGCGCGCTGGCCCCGCGGCTTCCCGGCTTCCAGCGGTGGATGTGGGACGGGGAGTTTTGCGGCAGCATCGGCTTTCGATGGGCGCCCGGCACGGCCGCACTTCCCGAAACGTGTTTCGGGCATATTGGATACGGCGTCGTGCCGTGGAAACGCGGGCGCGGCTACGCCTCCGAAGCGTTACGCCGATTGATGCCGCTCGCCCGGACCATCGGGTTGCCGTACGTTGAATTGACGACCAGGCCGGATAACGTCGCATCGCAGCGCGTTATCCTCGCCAACGGCGGCGTGCTGATCGAACGCTTTGAAGCACCGCGCCATCACGGCGCGGGCGCGGTGCTTCGGTTTCGAATCGCGCTACCGGCGAACGGCTAAAAAGCCGAAACGCCGTTGGGCGTACCCCACCCGGTCGGGCCGTCGTATCCGGGTCCTGCAGTACAGATATACTGATTCTGTTTGCAGTCGCCGTTGCTGCCCGACGTGATGTCGTACAATCCCGGCGAACCGCCGTTCGCCCAAAGACCAGCTGCGTAGTTTTGCTTGGAAGCATTTCCGGCTAACGCAAAGACGGCGGCGATGGTGGGCGACGATACGCTGGTTCCGCCCGTCGTGCCCCATCCGCCCGACGGATACGTGTCGTAAAATGCCACGCCTGGATACGGCGAGGCGACCGACGAAACGTCCGACTCCGAACGATACGCGCAGCCCTTGTCCGTCTGCCATTTGGGTTTGGCAACCAATCGCGCGCAGCCGCTACCGGCGCCGGGCCACGCCGTCTCGGTCCAACCGCGCCCGCTGCCGCCCTTGATCAATGTCGTGCCGCCGACGCACACGACGGTGGCGTAATCGCACGGCGACTGCGGTCCGTGTCCGCCGTCTCCCGAGCTTGCCGTTATGACGGTTCCGGGATGATCGTAGTGTGCGTTCGACGAGCCGCCGCCCGAGCCACCATACGAGTTTGTAACGACATTAGCGCCCAATAGCACGGCGCGATCCACCGATTTCGCCAGACTGATCAACCGGTTCGAGGTGGCCTCGACCACGATGATTTTGCAGTTCGGGCAAACGGCCGACACCATATCGAGATCGAGCGACATCTCGCCCGCCCATCCCGAATTCGGTTTTGGAAACTTGGTCGTCGAACCGCTTTGGCTGACTTTCTTGAAGCAGCCGTTTTTCGTGGTGCACGCCGGCAAATTGAAATACGAACGATAGACGGCGAGATCGCTTTCGGCATTGGGATTATCGTAGCGTCAACCACCGCGACCGTCTGGCCTTTCCCATTTTTCGCCGATGGCAAATTATAGGCGGCTTGTACATCCGGCGGCCCGTATCCATTGACGAACGGGTGCTCCCCCTGCGTGCGCGGGACGTCGGTGCGGATCCACATGAAACATGTGGCATACCCCGGCTGCACCGTCTGCGGACAGGCCGGTCGAACGTGACCGGTATCGACCCCTGCGATCTGCGCGGCATTTGAAGCGGCCGCCGGCAGCGCCGGGTTCGTCGTGCCGCTCGAACAAGCAGTGACGGCTGCGACGCTCACGATCGTGAGCACGCGAGCGAAGTAACGATTCAAAGCGATCTCCCTCAAAAAGTGGCGAATGCGCTGTTACACGAGATACGCGAACACGCCTACTAGTGGTAAGTGCCGGAGGTGGTGCGACGAGAGCAAGTAATAGTCCCCAAAGACCAGTATCGCTGGGACGCCTCGTAGAACTTGCATTTCTCTTGGAGGAACGTTCGATGAATCGTTTCCGTTGCTATCTTCTCTGCACGATCGCGGTTTCGGTATTCACTGGATGCGCCGGCGCCGCAAACAACGCTGCGTTTTCGGCATCTCGGACGCCATCGCAACCCGATCGCACGCGACCGGCCTTAACGGCGGCATTTTCGCGCTTGTACGTTGCAAATAGCGGCAATGACACCGTTACCATGTATCTTCATCCGGTCCGGAAACTCAAACAAACGATACGCGATAAAATTCAATGGCCGGTGTCGGTTGCTGTCGATTCGTCGGGCACCGCGTACGTGGCAAATTGCGGCGGCGCGTGCGGCAACAATGGGAGCGTCGCGGTGATTGGTAAGAATGGCAAAACGGTTCGACGAATTACCGACGGCATCAGCCGGCCCGAATCGGTGGCCGTCGATTCTCAGGGAAATCTGTACGTTGCGAGCGTAGGCCGCTTGTTCACGACGCACTATAATCGTTCCCCTTCGATCGCGATGTATGCGCCCCGACACAAATCGCCCACGGTTCGAATAACGTCTGGAGTTGCGCAGCCGAGTACGGTGGCGCTCGACGAATCCCAAAACGTCTACGTCGCCAATCATGGCTTCGTTACCGAGTACACACCGCAATTGGGAAGTGTTATTCGCTATATCAACATCCGTGCGCCGCTCGCATTTGCTTTCGACGCAAGCGGCAACCTTTACGTCGGTAATAATGGCCGAGATCGGAGGAGCGATGTCGAAGTGTACGCACCCGGCCAAACCAACCCGTTCGAAACGATTACGGATGGAGTCAATCAGCCGTACGCGATGACGATGGATCCGGCTGGGAACCTGTACGTCGCCAATACGTTCGGCAACAACGTTACCGTGTACGCACTCGGGACGACGACGCCGTTTGCGACCATCTCGCAAGGCATCTCGCAACCTCGTGGTATCGCCCTCGACGGTGATGAAAATGTGTATGTAGCGAACGCCTCGGCGAACTCCGTCACCGAATATGCGGCGGGAACATTTAAATTAAAACAAACCATCACGGATGGCGTGAACTATCCACAATGGCTTGCATTCGGTCCATAGCCGCTACATTCGAGCGGTGACGAATCGAACGAATGCGGCCGCCGAATCGACGGCTAATCTTGCATGGGCAGCGGTTAGTTTAGAATCGATGTCGTTTAGGGAATCGATCAACTGCGCCAAGTTCCGCAGTCCAACGCGGACCACCGCTGCGGTCTTATTCTTGCCGTTGATGCCGAAACCGTCGCCCGCGATCCGGCTGGCCGATTCGACCAGTTGCCACGCTCCGGCAACTGCGTCACCCGGACGCTGGCCGGCTAACACCTGCAGGCGCCGGATGCGATCGTCGACTGCTGCGATATCGTCGAGGTTCGCGAGCGCGAACGAACGCGCGTCGGCTACGGCAATTCGAAAGGCGCCGTCCGTCAACGAAAAGCCATCCCGCTCCGCCGAACCGATGAGAAATGCTTTCTTCGAATCGGCGACTTCATCGATCAACGCGCCGAGCGCGTCGCCCAGTTGTTGCAGCTGCCGTTCGTCGTTGCGATCGACGCCGGCGATATAGCGGCGAAACTGCGTCCGGCGAGCGCCACCCGAATCGTCGTCGGTCTTGCCCGGACGAATGCCGGCGCGCTCGAAGGCCCGGTCGAGGGGACGGAGCGGAATCGACGCACATGCATCGGCAAACTTCGAGAGCGTTTCCTTACTGAACGTGGCCATGAGCCCGGCTTCGACGCCCTAACGGAAATTCCGAGCGTGAATGCCGTCGGCGATGCCGCCGCCGTCGAAGGCGTACGCGTGATGTGCCAACACGTCGACGGAGCCGGCCTCCTTCTGCAGTTTGCCTTCGACGATCAGCATCGACGAAGCGCGGATCACGCGGCGATACCGTTCGAAAATGTCCGGCCGAACGATCACGTTGACGAGCCCGGTTTCGTCCTCGAGGGTTAAGAAGACGAAACCTTTGGCGGTGCCCGGCCGCTGGCGCGTGATCACCAAACCGCCGACGCGGCACATCTGATTGCGCTTGAGCTCCGACAGACCCGCAGCCGGCACGACGTCGCGCGCGCGCAGCTCCTCGCGAAAATGCGCCATGGCTTGGCTTTGCGGCGTGATCCCGGTAAACCACAAATCGAACGCCGCCGTCTGTCGCGGCGCGACGTCGGCGAACACCGCTGCGGGTTCTTCGACGTCCATCAGTTTGCCGAGTTCGCCGCGGGCCTCGCGCTCGTCGAGCGCGCGCAACGCCCACATCGCTTCGCGACGCTTCGGATACCACGGCGAAAACGCACCTGCCACGGCAAGATTTTCGAGCGCTTCTTTTTCTAAACGGGTCCGGTGCGCGAAATCGAGCATATCTTCAAAGGCTCCGCCCGTCAGCGCCCCTTCGAGCCGGTTGCGCTGCACCTGGCCGAGGCCGCGAATCACGTGGAATCCGATTCGAAGCGCACCTTCGTCGTCAACGTACGACCAGTATTCGCTGGAGTTGACGCGCACCGGTTTGATGACGACACCGTGTCGACGGGCGTCGTTGACCAGCACTTCGGTCGAATAGAATCCCATCGGCTGCACGTTGAGAATGGCGGCAGCGAAGACCGCCGGAAACCGGCATTTCACGTAAGCCGAAGCGTACGCAAGTAACGCGAAACTGGCCGCGTGGGACTCGGGAAATCCGTAATCGGCGAATCCCTCGAGCATATGAAATAACTGCTCGGCAGCGGCGCGATCGATGCCGTTTTCCACCATGCCGTCCACCAGGCGCGGATAGATTTCGAGCATCCGGTGGCGCGAACGTTTGTGGCCCATGGCGCGCCGCAACCGGTCGGCCTCGCCGGCCGTAAAGCCGGCGGCTTCGATCGCCATGCGCATTCCTTGTTCTTGGAAGAGCGGTACGCCCATGGTGCGCTCCAGGACCGGCTTGAGCTTTGGATGCGGATACGTGACCGGTTCCAATCCCGCGCGACGGCGCAAAAACGGATGGATCATGTCGCCTTGAATCGGACCGGGACGAATGATCGCAACCTGCATGACGATGTCGTAAAAACACGCGGGTTTCATGCGCGGCAGCATCGACTGCTGCGCGCGCGACTCGATTTGAAAGACGCCGACGGTATCGGCTTTTTGAATCATCGCGTAGGTCGGTTTGTCGTCCGCGGGAATCGTGTGCAGCGCCAGCGACGTCTTGTAACGGCGCTCGTGCAGCGAGAACGCTTCGCGTAGCAACGACAGCATTCCCAAACCCAGCAGGTCGATCTTGATCAATCCGAGGTCTTGCAGATCGTCCTTGTCCCATTGGATGATGGTACGATCGCGCATCGTCGCCCATTCGACCGGTGCGACGCGAACCAGCGGATCGCGCGTGAGCACCATTCCGCCCGAATGGATGCCCATATGCCGCGGAAAGCCTTTGAGCCGTACGCAAATCGCGTACAGCCGTTTGGACGTTTCCCCCGAAAGCGCGCCGGTGACGTCTTCGAGCGATTCCAATGCATCGTATTCTTTGGCCAGCGCATCGACCTCCGCCAAGCTGAGGCCGAGCGCCTTGCCGGCATCGCGCAACGCCGAACGCGTTCGATAGGCGATGACTTCGGCCGCCATGGCGGCGTTGGAGCGCCCGTACCGTTCGTAGACGTACTGAATGATTTTTTCGCGGTCTTGATGCGCGAAGTCGATATCGATATCGGGAATTTCTTTACGCTCTTCGGACATGAAGCGTTCGAACAGCAACTGCATGCCGATCGGATCGACGGCGGTAATGCCCAGCGAATAGCATACAGCTGAGTTGGCCGCCGAGCCGCGCCCTTGGCAGAGCACGCCCAATTCGCCGGCCTTCTTCACGATGTCCCAGACGATCAAGAAGTAGCCGGCCAGATCCATGCGCGCGACCATCCCGAGTTCGTATTCGAGCTGGCGCTCGACATCGGACGCCAACGGCCATCCATATCGTTCCGCCGCCCCGCGATAGACGAGCTCGCGCAAATACGATTGCCGCGTTTTGCCGTCTTCGACCGGAAAGAGCGGAAACTGTCCGGTGATGCGTTCCAAACGGAACGAGCAACGCTTTGCGATTTCGACGCTGCGTGCGACGGCATCGGGATAGCGCACGAATAAGCGGCGCATCGCGCGCGCCGCTTTAAGATGAAATTCTGCGTTCGGACGCAGTAGGTGGTCTGCGTGCGCGGCATCGATGGTCGTGCCGTGCCGCACGCACGTGAGGATGTCGGATAACCGCGCGTCGTCTTTGACGGCGTACACCACCCCATTGGTCGCCACACACGCGATGCCGAGCCGGGCGGCGAGCGCGGCCATTCGTTCGTTGCGGCCGGCGTCGGCCGGCGTGAGGTGATGTTGCAGCTCCACGTACAGACGGTCCCCAAACGCCGTCTTGAGGGTCCGCAGCTCGTGCTCGGCACGCTCCGGATCGCCGCCCGCCAACGCCCGCTCCGCGCGCCCCTCGGCACCGCCCGAGAGCGCGATCACCCCATCGCAACGACCGGCCAGATCCTCGAGCCGCAGGCGCGCGTCGCCCTTAGCACCGCGGAGTTGTGCCAGTGAGATCAGCTCGCACAAGTTTCCATAGCCGGAGGCATCCGCGACCAGCAGCACGATGCGCGCGCCGTCTTCAAACGTCAGCTCGCTGCCGACGATAGCCGCAATCCCGCGCTCCTTGGCTCGGGCAGCGAAGCGCACCATCCCGTACAGACCGTCGCGATCGGTCAGCGCAACCGCAGCCAGGCCGAGATCGGCGGCCCGGTCAACCAGCTCTTCGGGGTGCGATGCGCCGTCTAAAAATGTAAAATTCGACCACGCGTGCAGCTCGGCATACATACAGGACCTCGGAGTATAGCGAACGTATGTTCGATATACAAGGCCCTCTGACGGCGGTTTTGAGAGGAGTACGGGGTTTGATGCCATTTTGACCGCGCGCCGGCCGGCTCGGTGCTACACTTCGGTCACCTTGCCCCCCGTTCGCACGCTGCTCTATTCGCTGGCCGGATTGCTCCTCGCGTTGCTCGCGGGCAGGGCACAAGCCGTCGCGTCCGTCGGCAGCACGTTCCAGTTTACGATGGCGCGGGCGCCGCACCCGTTAGCGCTCGATCCGAGCCTGGCCGATCCTGCCTGGCAGACCGGCGCGGTGCCGAACGGAACCGGACCGTGGCAGAACATGACCACGCGTTCGCCCGCGCAGTTCGCGACTACGGCGTACGTGCTGTACGACGATAAAAATTTGTACGTCGGGTTCAAAGCCGTGCAAACCGGCGTGCCGATCGTTGCGTCGCAGACGACCAACGACATCGGATTCGGTCTCGACGATTTCGTCGGCCTAGGCGTCAACACGAGCGGGGCCGGCAGTCAAGCCTATTATTTCGAAACCACGCCGCGCGGCGTGCGCTACCAACAGTCCAACGAAAACGTGCGCTATAAGCCCCGCTGGAGCGCCGCCGCCACGTCGGCCGATGGCTCGTGGAGTGCCGTGATGATTATTCCGCTGAACGTGCTGCGCGTGCCGCACGGCGGAAAGCAAACCTGGCGCGTGCAGTTCGTACGCGGCGTTGCCGGTCGCGGCGAGCATCTCTCGTGGGTGTCGGACCCGATCATGCAGGACTCCGGCGGCGGCAGTTGGCCGCAGTTTGCCGACACTCGTTTTTGGGCCGCCGTCGCGATCGACGTAGCGTCCGCGGCCGCCTTGCGTCCGCGTCCTCGCGCAGATATTTACGGCTTAGCGAGCGTCGGCAACGATCGTAATCTTTTTCAGCAAGCCAACGGCACGTTCTTACCGATGAAGGTGCGTTGGATCGGCGGGGATGCCAGCATCCCGATCACGCCGACGATCCGCTTCGTTGGAACGCTCAATCCGGATTTTTCGAACGTCGAAATCGACCAGCAGACGATCGCTCCGCAAGAGTTTCAACGCCAGTTAGTGGAGTATCGTCCGTTTTTCGCGCAAGGTGCGGCGTTTATCAACGCGTTGTCGGGACCGCGATCGCCGACCGGAACCTACGTCAACGCTTCTAATTTGATTTTTTACTCTCCCTCGGTCGGACCGTTCGACAGCGGAGGAAAGGTCGAGGGCACGTTCGGCAACCAGAGCTTTGGGGCGCTAACGTTCCACGGTTACGATCAGACGACCGGAAATACGTTCAGCGATCAGGCATTCGGATACGAGCACGCGATTCAAGGTGGATCGTTTCTGTATTGGAGCGACGGCGTGCTTGCCAATCACTCCATTTTTGGGACCGACGATACGATCGAGGGCGGCATGGAAGCCCGCGATCTGCAAAACGGAATGGTCTACTATTTCGATCACTCGTTCGAGAACGGGTCGTGGACCGGCCATGCGGACCTCACGCAAGCCTTCATCGACCGCCATAAAGGCAACACCGAGTTCAACATCGGGTACATGGACATATCGCCCAACTACAACCCGATCGACGGATACACGGCCAACTCCGACATTCGCGGGCCGCAGGCGTACGCTCAGATCACCGGCGCGAGCAGTGCGATCAAGAACTACGGAATCTTCGTTACCGGGGATCGCTTTCTCGACGACTCGGGAGCGGTTCACCAAGCGGACGCCCAGGTTTTCGTCAACGCGACATTCGCCAACGGATTCTCGCTCAACGGCGTCGGTCAAGCGGTCGGCGAGCTTCGCTCGTACGGGATCCCGTCCGGTCCCGGCTGCAGCGGTCCGATCGCGTATACATCGAGCTTCTCGGGCGCGCCGTGCTATCGCGACGGCTTCACACAACCGTTCGATCTCACCCAAATTCCGATCGGTTATCGCGACGGAACGCCGACGCCGATCGATGCCAGCTATTCGTGGGGGCCGTTCGGCGACAACTATATCCACCTGTTCACGATTTCGACGAGTCGCCCGATCGGACGCCGGCTCAGCCTCGGGCTCGAATACGACGGGACGTTGCAGCAAGCGTTCTCGAACGGTGCGATCGATTCGCAGTGGTTACGCCGCGTGTCGCTCTCGTACGGCATCTCGAGCGAAAGTACGTTCACGCTGGAGCTGCGAGACATCAACGGTTTGGGTGGTTTCGCAACGCAGGTCGGTAACAATCTCGCCGTCGCATTCCATCAACGGCTGCGCAGCGGTGACGAACTCTACGTCAACTATGGCAGTCCGGCCGCCGGCGCCACCTTGAATCGTTTGATCGTGAAGTACGTTTTTCACGCGGGCGCCGACGAAGGAACGTAGCCCTCAATCGTACGCTCCGCGCACGTACCAGTGCGCGCCCTGACGGTAGATACGATACAGTTCGCCGTCTTCGAGCAACACATCGTATTCGTCGCGCGCCACATCATGTTGGGGCCAACCGGTGTCGATACGCCACGGCCCGGCACACTCGAGCACCGCGCGCGGCGGATCGCCGACCGATGCCGGTTCTCCGGCACGCAACTGGACGACGATTTCCGCGACGGTCAGCAGCCGCAGTTGCGGTACGACCGTCTCGGACGGCGCGGCCTCGGCCGTACCGCTTTGCAGTACCGTCCGTTTGGGTAACTCGAAGCGATCGTACGAAAAGCGATCTTCGAGCGCGTGCGCTTCTTTGGTACGCGCGCGCCGGACGGAGGTGCCGAGCACCGATTCGAGTCGCGCGATCGTGACCGCGACGGCTTGCGGATCGAGATCGTCGCCGGCCAGCAGCGCCAGCGCTTCTCCACCTTCTTCTAACCCGGCCGCGCGCACGCGCAAACCGACGATTGCGGCCGGAAACGTGGCGCCGTCGAGCTTGGCGCGCACCACATCGAACATCGCGCGTTCTTGTGCGGTCGGCGCGGCCAGCAACACGTCGAAACGATGCGTCTGCGCGTCTTCTAACTCGAGCGTCACTTCGAGCGCGCCGGCACGCCGGCCGCTGCGTTCGAGATCCGAAGCGATACGCGAGAGCAACATACGCAAGGCGAACAATACCTGCGCTTCGTCTTCGGCACGCCCTTCACCGAATAACGCCGCTTCGATCGCCGCCGAATGTCCGCGCGGAACGAACGGTGTCGAATCGTCGCCACGAGCGAGCGCGTGCCATCGCGCCGATCGTGCGCCGAAACGACGCACGAACGGTCCGTGCGGAAGTTTGGCAAGATCGCCGAGACGTTCGACTCCCAACAATCGTAAACGGTCGATTGCATCTTGGTGAACATCGAGCACGGCCAACGGCAACGGTGCCAGCAGCGCGCGCTCCCGGCCGGCCGGAAAAACCGTTCCATCGTTCGTAAACACCGCTCCGCGTGCCGCGATACGATTGATGCCGGCACCGAAACGGGCGCGGACGCCGGTACCTTCGAGCACCTTTCGAGCGTGCCCGATCCATTGGGGCGGCGTCCCCGGCATGCCGCGCATATCGATAAACGCCAGCCCCGGGCGAACGTCGTCGATCAGCGGCGAGACGGCATGGAGCGCGTCGAGTGCGTCTTCCCACGCAGCGACGTCAACCGGAACGGCCTCAACGCACAAGAGCACGGTGCACACGCTCCCGACGAATGGGACGATCTTGCGCCAGCACCCGCTCGCGTAATTGGGTACCCGCAACCGCATCGATCGCACGTATGCGTGCGTACGCACCGGCGGCCGCGCGTTTATCTTTTCCGATCGACGCGCGCACGTCGTAGCCGGCCACCGTACACCACGGACCGCGCGAGCCGTGCAGCACGACGCGTTCGAGCTCGCAGCGCAACCGCACGGATGCGGCCGCGGCCAGCTCCGCACCGGCGCGTTCGGTGATTGCCACGAGCAGCACGCCGGAACGATGTGCGACGGCCGCCAGGCGCATCCACGACGTCGGGCGCAGTGCGGGCGCGCCCATCAAAATCAAACGGCAGGCGCGCGAACGAATCAGAATGTCGGCCGCTCGTGCGATGCCTTTGGGGGTGGCCGCCGACACGACCATGAGCCGGTCGAGCCGGACGCCGGCGCGCGCCAAATCCGGCGGATATAAGCCGCCATCGTCGATGACCGCGGCTAACGCCGTACGGGTGACGCCGGCCAGCGTACGAGCCAGGATGCTCCAGCGGCCGCTTCGCCCCTCGAGCGCGACCAAACCGCCGGTGGGGAAACCGCCGCCCAACGCCCGGTCCAGCGCCGGAATCGAGGTGGGAACGGCATCGGCAATCCGCAGTTGGGGTGCCGAGGCATGTCTCCCGGACAAGCTGGCCTTCAGTGCTGAAAACGCCTCGCGGCGGTTCGCATCCGAGTCGGAATTCGTTCGATCCGGCGCCATGGGAGCACAGCGTATCGAACACCTGTTCGTATGTCAAGGGGCTCCCATAGCAAAAAGGACGCCGGTAGGCGTCCTCTCACGGTCTTGCTCGACGGGGGTTAGTGGGGTTTTTGCGTGGCGGCGGGTTGGGGTGAGGAAGCGGCGCATTGTTGCGCTCCATTCATCACGGCAACCGAGGCGGTGTTCTCGCGCTTCTCGGTCTCGGCGATCGTCCAACGCAGTGCCGTCAATAGCCGCGTAACCGGATTGTAACCCAGCGTCAATCCCGGCACGTTGGCGAGATCGATGTCGTACGGGTTGGGCGGCAACCCGGGCTGATTGGCGTTCTGCATCAGCGGATTCGGCGACGGCGTCCCGGACATCGATACGGTGCCGCCGCGGCTGCCGGTTTGGTCGCTGGCGTTGATCGCAGCGATGTATTCTTCGCCCGAGTGTTGCAAGTCGCCCATCTGCTCGGTGGCAACGAAACCGCTGACGATATCGAGGGCGGCATTTTGGGTCGCTAGCGCTGACAGCAATTTGGCGCGAATTTCCTTCAACTGCTTGTCGTCGTCAACGTTGCCGGTGCCTTGCATGAGCGCAGGCGAATCGAGCAGTTTCTGCGTTGCGATGATGTTGTTGGCGATCGGGCTGACCAGATTTTCCATGCCGAGCAACGCCATGTTCTGGTCGGCATTGAGCGTGCCGTTGGACGCATCGCCCGCAGTGACTGCCGCACCGTTCGCGGAGGTGCCGACGCTATTGCTCACCGAGTTGTCCACGCCGTTCAATGCGCTGCGATTGTACTGCGAGAACAGTTTCGGACTTTGCTTGATGGTTCGATCGTTTTGCAGCATCATCGCGATGGCCGGCGCGATATGCTGGTGCAGCTCGGCACACAGCGGACGCGTCACGATGTGATAAATCTCGGGCGGCGGGGTGCCTTTTGGAGCTGCCGTGGCGGCGACGCCGACCACCGCCATTTGGGGCGCGGACGCCAGCGCGGCAAAACTGAGAATCGCTAGAGCGGATGCGGCACGTACCATCACTCGTTAGTATACGCCGAGCGCACTCCGCGGCCTCTTATACCTGCCGAGCGTACGCTCACGTTCCCTTCTCGGCGCCGGCATAGAAAATCCACTTGAAAATCGCCTGCGGCACGGTCGTTAGCGCGTTCGGGTTGCCGTACGCCACGTAGAACTCGCTATGCGGCGTCAACAGATGATAGGCGACCGTCACGTTGGAGCAACTGCCGATACAGTTGCCGCCGCCATTCGGAATCGGGGGATCGCCGATGACCCGCCGGACCCCGAGTGCGAACGAGGAGTTGCGCGTAATCTGAAACGAGTAGCTGGCGTTCTCGAACCATTGAATGTTGGGCGTCGCGTTCGGGAATCGCTGCGCCGTATCGTCGAGCGCCAGCGTCAGCGCGCCGCGCGATCCGATGCGGATGGTCGAACTGCGGAACCACGTGTCCAAGCGCCCGTTGCCGTAGGCACCGGTACTGTAGTTGATCGACGTCGGATCCGAAGAAGATCCATGGTACGGAAAGTTACCCGGATTATTCGTCTGAAGGCCGCTATGATACGTGATTTGGAAGCCGGCGTTCTGCGAAACCGGTGTGAGAATGCCCATTCCGGTAAGCGGGTCAACGAAACGCCAATAGTTCGATCCGGTGAAGATTTGAAAATCCCATGCGCTCTTGGTGAGAACGTCGAGCAAGAGCGAGTTGTCGCTCTGCGCGATCCCTTGTTGCGGTCCTTGATAGCGGTCGAGAAACCCGGCGACGCCGACC
Organism: Vulcanimicrobiota bacterium; assembly: GCA_963786515.1. GTDB lineage: Bacteria > Vulcanimicrobiota > Vulcanimicrobiia > Vulcanimicrobiales > Vulcanimicrobiaceae > Tumulicola. Next base: position 134,786 of record CAWAZM010000014.1, read on the forward strand.
GCGGCAAGCGCATCGTTGGGAGCGAACGTCCAAATCTTTGCGCTGTATAACGCGTAGCCGGCGATACCCGGGTGCGAAACGAAGCCGTCGACCGGATTGTAATATTCGCCGAGCTTTCGAATCGAGCCGAAAAATCCGAACGTCGAGTTGCTCCAGCCACCGCCGAAGTCGTAGCGTTGCGCCTGGTCCGGCACGAGCACGTTGGTTCCCGAATCGCTGCCGTAGTTGAAATACGCCGATACGTGTTTCAGATCGGAGTAGGTGATGCCGGTGGTCGTGACGTCGTCGCTCAACCCGGGCATGTTTGCCGAGACGCGTTGCACGGCGGCTCCCCAGCGCCCGTCGGGCGACGAGTAATCGAGGGCGCTCGCGACATCGGTGCGATCGTCCCCGATCGAATCGAACGTTCCGAACGAAAGCGGCCCTTGTTTGCCTTCGACGGCATAGCCTTCGCGAGGCGTCGGTATGGCCGGCGTATACAACTCTTGAATGCTCGGGCACGCATCGCAGTTGAACGGATTGTAGATGCTCGCTCCTTGCGTGAAGAACGGACGCACTTCGCTATAGTAGCGAGCGAAGACGGTCGGCGCGATCGACTGTTGATCGAGCTCGACGTTCGAATAGTCGGGGTGAAATGTTGCGTAGAACGCCGCCGTGGGTCCGATCGGTATCGAAAGGTCGGCGCCGACGCGGCTCGTCGATCCGCCGATCGTCTTGGATGCAGCTTCGGCCAGCGCGTAGGTGGCGAGTCGCGGCTTGGGTTTCGGCGACGAAACGTGGAGCGGCGGCATCGCCAAAACGCCGGCGCGCGTCACGTCGTCGGCGCTGGTTTGCGCCGAGTCGTACGACCACACGGCGATTTCGCCGGTCGCGTGCACGTAACGTACGAACTGGGCGCGCCACGGAACGCCGGGAGCGATGCCGCGCATGATCTTCAGCGGAATCTGCATGGTGACGGTGTAGCCGCCGGGGTGCGTCGCGCCTTGCGACTGCCACGACGGAGTATACGTCGTGTTCTCCGACGAGTATTGATAGTGCGTGCCGTTCGGCGTCGCCTGAAACTGATACATGTACCCGTTGGTACCGTCCGGCCAAAGATCGATCCACACCGCGTCGTCGCTTCCCTGTCCGATGTTGTCGCTACGCTGCGCGGCGGCTACCGGCTCGCGCTGTGTCGCATCGAAGCGGACGTACAGCGACGTTCCGTCGGTCGAGATCGCGGCTTGCGTGGCTTCGGACGCGGGGCGCGATGCGGGAACGTTCCATCCCAACTTGACCCGCGCCGCCTGCGCCCACCCATCGCTCGACTGCGACGGATCCAACGGCGCGGCGAACTCGGGTACGGATAAACGCGTGACGCCCAATGCTTCGACCGGAGCGGCGAGCGTCGCTAGAAGACATACGACGAGCGCCGCCCGGCCAAACATTACAGACGCGCTCCGGACAGAGGCGAACGGCTGCGCTCGCGCAGCGTCGCCGCGTCAACCGGCGAACACGTGTCGTTATTGCCGCAGACCATCGCGCCGCGAAGGTCGGCACCGCGCACGTCGGCGTTCGAAAAGTCGGCGCAGTCGATGCGGCCGCTGTAATCTCGCGTGCAGAGCTTGGTATCGCGCAGGTTCGCGTTGCGTACGTCCGCGCCGCCGAAGTTCACACCGATCAGATCGGCGCCCGGCATTTGTACGTTTTGTGCTTTCGCGTTTTTAAAATTCGCTCCCACGAGGCTGGCCGCATCGAATCGAGCTCCCGTCAAGGTCGCCGATTGAAAGTTGACGCCCACGAGTTTGGCTTTGGTGAAATCGGCCGAGCCGGCGTCGGCGTTGCGAAAGTTGGCGCCGACCATTTTCGCGCCGGATAGTTTCGCGCCGCGCAAATTTCGCGTCGGCAAAGTTCGCCCCGACGTAATTCGCGCCGGAAAAATCCGTACCGTGCAAATCGCGTCCGCTGAACGAACAGCCTAGACAGCTCGACGGTACGTCCGACGAAGCGCTGCGAGCCGCCGGGGGTACCGCGGCCACGATCGCGATTGCTGCGATCGCGAGACAAGCGGTGGTAATCCGAATCATACAAGAACATCCTTTCGATGGTTTTTGGGCGCAACGAACCAGGCCGGTGGGTCCGGCTCGAGCAAATCCTACAATCTGTACGGGGTTAGCGGGTCGAGAGATTCATGCGTCGTTACCGGTCGTCTGGATAATCGGTATCGATGAGTTTGGCGCGAGCCAACGCGGCGCGCGTTAGGTTCGTTCCACTGAGATCGCAGTTCGTGAACACCGCACCGTCCACGTTGGCTCCCGCCATGCGCGCGCCCGCAAAATCGACGTCGATAAACGACGACCCCGAAAGATTCGCATGCGAGAGATCGGCCCCGGCAAAATCGATGTCCGCGCCGCGAACGTTCGAAAGGTCAACGCCGCCGAGATTTGCCCCGGCAAAGTCGCAGCCGTCGCAACCGGTCACGATCGTGCGGATGCGGGCCGAGGTGAGTTGTGCGTGGTCGAACTGACATCCGGAGACACGGGCTCCGGCGAAATCGGCTCCCGACAGATCGGCGCCGGTAAAGTCGCAGCCGGTGAGACGGGCGTTCCTGAACGAGGCGTTCCGCAAGCGAGCGTGCGAGAAGTGAACGCCTTGGAACGACCCACCCGAGAAATCGGTCCCGTCGAGATTCGCTCGACGCAGGTCGAACGCCGGTGTATGCGACGCCGCGAACGTCGCGTCCGCGCCAATCGACACCGCTGTAATCGCAGCCGGTGCACGTTTTGCCGCCGTTCGCCAAACCGATTTTGGGAATGGTAACGTCGATCGGAGCGATGTGCAACGACGGCACGTCGATGGCCGGGATGTGAATCGCCATCGTGCCGCTCGCCAGGGGCTTTGCCGAAACCGCCGCGTGCAGATGCTTCGGCGTCAGAGGCGCGAGCGATGCGAACGCATGCGCCGTCGCTAAGGGATGCGGCGTCGCAGCGGCGTGCGCCGTCGTGACCGGACGCGCCGTCGCGGGCGGTTGGCTCGAGGGCACCGGGGTCGTTACGGCGACAACGGCTCGCGGTATGTTGACGTACCGCACGATATCGCGGACGTTCTGTACGCGATGCGCCTGGACCGGCGGCGGCACCACGGCCGGTTGGACCGTTGCGGCGACCGACGGGGCGATCGATCCGATCGCGCAGCCCAGAAGCGCGACGCCGGCCACCGCGAACGCCGCGATGCCGAACGACGGATTCGTACCGGCAGCCCGGCCGGCAAACAGTAGGCGCTCGATGCGCAACGAGAGATGTTTGCGGGTTGCAAACACGGCCGGCGCAGCGATCGAACTGCGCGGCCACGACGAAGACTCGGCCATCTTTGCCAAGCACATTGCGTACGAACGCACGACGCCGCTCGCATCCAGGACGTAATCGTCGCACGCCACTTCGCGTTCGAGATCCAGCTGGGCAGCGGCGAAGCGGACGGCGGGATTCCAACCGAAGGCCGCGAGCAGGATGCGCGCAAGACCGTTGGTCCAATCGTCGGCGCGACGTAGATGCGCCAACTCGTGCAACGCGATCTGGTCGATTTCGCCTGCCGACAACCGTTGAAGCAGATCCCGCGGAATCAAAATCATCGAATCGAATAGGCCGACCGCGACCGGCACGTCGATTTGGTCGCTAACGCACAACCGCACGTCGCGCACACCCTTCGTGGCCGCGTTCCAGCGGAGCATCGCATCGCGGTATTCGACGGGTAGCGGAAGCGCGTCGCGTTTGAGGCGTTCCAACCGCAGCAATCCGGCGCCAAAGCGAATCGCGCCGCCCAAGGTCAGAAGCGCCCACAGGGATGCGAGCACGATCGCAACGACCAGCGGCAGTTGTAGATGCACGCGCGGAAGGGCGAGCGGTGCGGCAATGCGCTCCTGCGAGGCAACGTGCTGCGATGCAGCGTCGTGCGTGGCAACCTCGCGAACGCGAGCGGAGGCGGCAGTAGCGGGGAAGGCATGCATCGCAGGTGCGATGGACGCCTTCACCGCAGCGGTCGCCGCTGCCGGCGGCGACATCGACAGGAACGGTAGCGTCGTTGCAACCGGCACAACCACGGCCGCGAGGAGCGCTACGCTCCAAATCACGTATCGCGTTGCCGCGTTTACGCGCGGCCACATGCGCAGGAAGACCCAAACGCACGCAACCACGAGCGCGTCTTCCCACAACGAGTTGAGTCCCACCGCGGTGACGGTTGCGGCAACGTTGCCGAGTACGTGCGATGCGTTCATTGAGAACGTTCCTCGTATCGCTCGATGAGCGCTCTAAGACGGGACAGTTCGTCGTCGGACGGCCGCTCTGACTCGATCAAGCGTAACGCGAGCGAGCCCGAACTGTTCTCAAAGAATCGTGAAACCAAATGTCCGACGGCAGTTTGAGCGGCGGCGTCTCGCGCGACCAGTGGACGGTACACGAATGCTCGTCCGGCTTCTTCATGAGCGACGAACCCTTTCTGCTCCAGGATGCGCATCGTCGTGAGCACGCTGTTATACGCGCTTGGAGGCGGGGGAAGCGACGACACCACCTCGGCGACGGTCGCCGTCCCCCGTACCCACAGCACCTCCATCAACCGAAGCTCCGCCTCGGTCAACGTCTTCGAGCGCGAGCGCGCCATGCAGCCTCCTTCAAACGGTACTCTTAACGATTTAGTTCATAGTCTACGACGGTTAGAATCAGATGTCAACTAATTTCTTAGTAGGAGCGCAGCGCGGGAATGCCGCGACCGTGGGCCAATAAGGAAACGCTCATGATGACGACGGTTTCTGTGCGCTTGACCCTAGGCGCGGTTATTGCTGCCGCACTGCTCGCCGCTTGTGGAAAAGGAACGCCGCTGACCAGCGGCACCGCGACCCCAGGCCCGGCATTTACGCCGCAAGTAACGAGCGAATACGCCATTCCGACGGCATCGAGTCAGCCGATGGGCATCGCGCTCGGCTCGGACTTGAACATGTGGTTCACCGAATCGCGACCCAGCAAAATCGGCCAGCTCAACGAGCAAGCGAAGTTTAGCGAGGCGGTCACGCCGACCGCTAAAGCCGGCCCCGTCGGCATGGCGTCCGGACCGAACGGCCTGGTGTGGTTTACCGAAAAGAACGTCGGCAAAGTCGGTCAGATTCAGTTGACCGGACCGACCTTCGTCGATTTCCAGTTGCCGAATCCGGCCGCCCAGCCGGTCGGTATCACGCTCGGCTCCGACGGCAACATGTGGGTGACCGATCCGGGCGCCGACCTCATTTGGCGCGTAACGCAAAAAGGCGTCGCGACCTCGTGCAAGCTGCAAGCCAATGCACAACCGCTCAACATAACCAGCGGCCCCGACGGGGGTATCTGGTTTACCGAGCCCGGCACCAATAGCATCGGACGCGTCAGCGTCACCGACCCGTGCACGTCGCTGGCCGAGATCAAGATTCCAACCCCAAATTCGTCTCCGGCCTACATCACGTCGGGAACCGACAACGCTTTATGGTTTACCGAGCAGAAAGCCGACAAGCTCGGCCGCATCGCCGTCACCGGTCAAGTAACCAACGAATATCCGCTGACGCCGGCGATCTCGCCGGACGGAATCGTTCAGGGCATCGACGGCAATTTCTATTTCAGCGATCCCGGAGCCAACGTGATCGGACAGTTCAAATATAAGAACCAGGCGGTGCGCCTCTTTAAGATTCCGACCCAGAGCTCGCAGCCGGGCGACGTGACGCTCGGTCCGGATTCGCAAGTCTATTTCGTCGAAACGGCTGCCGACAAACTCGGCCAGTTCAAGTACTTCTAAAGAATTTCAGGCGAACGGCGAAGGCGCGCTGTATGACCGCCTTCAATAGCCACGCCCTGCGGCCGGTCGTCATTGCGATCGTCATCGCGGTCGTGCTCGGCGCACTCCTCGCTTTCTTCGGCCCGCATTGGCTGCGCAGTTCGGTGCGCATCGTTGCAGTCTACGATGCCGCTGCCGCCGGGATGCTCTTCGTGTATTGGCGCAAGATCTTAGGCACCGATGCGATCGAAACCAAACGCTACGCCGCAGCGGACGACCCGGGGCGAAACGTCGCGACGACGATCGTTGCGATCGGGGTGTTGTTCGGTTTCGTTGCGGCGCTCAGCATTCTGGGGCGCGGTCCGAGCGGCGAACCCCCCGGACACGACTTGCTGGTCGATGCTTTCGGATTTGGCGCTGTAATCGCCGGTTGGTTTTTGATTCACACCACGTTTCTCTTTCGGTACGCCCACCTCTACTATCGCGACCGCGATCGGAATCCGGGAAGCGATCGCGGCCTGACGTTTCCAGGCGATCAGCCGCCCAACGACCTCGACTTCGCGTATTTTGCGTTCGTGATCGGCATGACGTTCCAGGTGTCGGACGTGCAGATCACCAGCCGCAACATCCGGCGGCTCGTATTGGCGCACGGTTTAGTGTCGTTCGGCTACAGCACGGCGATCCTCGCATTGGTCGTCAACCTCGTTTCGGGTTTGCTGCACTAGCGAAACCGCCGTCCCACCGGCGGCGATCAGAAACTCGCACTCCCCGGCGCGTACGACATGCACCGACACGTTCGGCGCGAGCGCGATCGATGCCACGAGTGACAAACCACCCGCGTCGCCGGTCCGCTTTTGCCGCCGAAGAGCGAATGCCAATCGCGATAACAGCCAGAGCGCCACGCACACCGTTGCGACCGCGACTGCATAGCGTATCCAAAACGTCTGCGTCATCGTCCTCGCACGCCATAGCAGTGCCCGCTAATCCGATGTCGGGCGCGCGAGCATCGCGGCTTCTTCCAGGGCGCCGGCTTCGACGAGCGCGCGACGGCGCCGCCGCGCCGCCTGCCAACGCTCTTCGAGGGTTTCGATAACGCGCCGCTCGAGCCGTGCCGCGCGCAACGCCGAAAACGCGACGCTGCGGCGTTCGGTACATTCGCGCAGGCGCTGTAAGGCCGAGCGCAAGGTTCGCTCCGCGCTCGACCGGTTCCACTCGGTCGCTACGGCTCGACCCGCCGGTTCGCAATCGCTCGCTACGTGCGAAGCTGTCGCAGCGCGTTCGAGCAGCCGAATCGCTTCGAGCATTCCATTGCATTCGGTTGCGGTCTCGCTCCATTCGCACAAACGGGCCTCTTCGATCCGGCGGCGTTGTTCGAGCAGTGGGTGTAATGGAAACGCGCCGCGCCGAAGGCTCACGCGTTCGATCACGCGCTCGACGCGTACGGCTAGCGGCTAACGGCTAACGAGCGAGTTGCGAGCGTTCGCGGCCCACGGAAACCAACGCAACCGGCACGTCGAGGGCGCGTTGCACGCGGTCCACGTAGCTACGCGCGGCCGGCGGGAGATCCGAAATCGAGCGGCAGTTCTCGATCGGTTCGACCCACCCGGCAACCTCATCGTATTCGACCTGCAAACGGTCGTCGGACGCGTCGCCAAAACCGGCGGACGCACCGTCGATCGAATAGTGCGTCGCAAACGACAGGCGTTCGAAGCCGCTCAACACATCGAGCTTGGTGATCACGACCTCGGTCAATCCATTCACGCCGGTGGCATACGCGCCCGCGACCGCATCGAACCAGCCGCATCGGCGAGGCCGTCCGGTGACGGTTCCGAACTCGCCGCCTTGCCGGCGCAACCGCTCGCCGCGTTCGTCATGCAGCTCGGTGGGAAACGGTCCGGCGCCGACGCGCGTGCAATACGCTTTTGCAACGCCGATGACGCGACCGATCGACGTCGGTCCGATCCCCAACCCGACGCATGCGGCTCCCGCGACGGTATGCGAACTCGTTACGTACGGGTAGGTGCCGAAACTGACGTCCAGCAGCGTTCCTTGGGCTCCCTCGGCTAAGACGCGTTTGCCGGAATCCAGGCATTCACGCATGTATGCGACGCCGTCGACCACGTGGGGGGCCAAACGTCTGGCCAACGTCTCGGATCCGGTCGCAAAATCGCGCATCAGCGTTCCGGTGCGGGCCACTTTATCGACGTACGCCGGGCCGATTCCGCGGCCGGTCGTGCCGATCGCGTTGGCACCGCGCGCTTCTTCGGCAGCGCGATCGGCCAGCGCGTGCCGCTCCAGCACCACGTGCGCGCGATCCGAGATCTTGACGCGCGAAACGTCGACACCCAGATCGGACAACCGGTCGAGTTCTTGCACCAATGTGACCGGATTGACGACGGTACCGCTCCCGACGAAGAGTTGCGCGTGGGGCACGAGCGCTCCGGATGGAACGATCCGCAATGCCAGCTCGGTAGCGCCCACCACGATCGAGTGGCCGGCGTTGTCGCCGCCACCAAACCGCGCGATCACATCGTAGTCCTGCGCGTAGAGATCGACGATGCGCCCTTTGCCTTCGTCGCCCCATTGGATGCCGACGATGATGTTCACCGTCCGCTTGGAGTTACTCAGTCCGGAACTCCAAATCGCTGGTATCGCCCATCGGAATTTCGGAGGCGCCTTGAAACTGCGTCATGACGAACTCCGAGAACAACGCGTTCGGCCATCCGAAGTCTTGACGCGTGAACTGATTGGGATTATCCGGATTGAACGATTCGTGCAACAGGTGGTCGCCCGGATCGCTGGCGAGCAACTGGGTCAGCACGTCTTGTTTTTCCGTCGGCGTACTCGCCGTCAATCCTTGAACGATCAGCGCGAGCGGCCACACCCAGTGATCCGGCGTGTGATAGCTGCCGATCCCGCGCGCCTTCTGCCCCTGATAGAACGACGGATTATCCTGCGACAGCAGAAAGCGCCGCGTGTTTTGATAGTAGCGGTCGTTGGACGTCGTGTAGCCGATGTACGGAGCCGACAGCAGCGACGGGATGTTGGCATCGTCGGTAAGGATCGCGTGCCCGAGACCGTCCACCTCGTAGGCATAGATGTAGCCGTATTTCGGCACCAGGACCAGTCCATAGGTTTGGATGCCGCGCTGCACTTCGTCGCGCAGCGCCTTGGCTTCGCGCGCTTTGACGATGTTATGGTAGACGTCGCGTTCGATCTCGGCCATATCGCCCAGCGCAACCACGGCGAACATCTCCGACGGAATCAAAAAGTTGTAGTAACACGCGTCGTCGGATGGCCGGAAGCCGGTCCAAATCATGCCGGTGTATCCGACCGGCCGCCCGGTGCCGTTGTTCGGCAATTCCTTATGGCTGTAGCGGGAGTTACGCGGATGGTCTTGCTCGCGCTGCATGGTCGCCAGCACGTCGTCCAGCATCGTCGAGAACTCCGGCGTGAACATCGACGTGTCGCCGGTGGTCTTCCAGTAACTCCACGCCAGTGCCGTCGGATACGCCAAGGAATCGAGCTCGAATTTTTGCTCCCACACGCGATAGTCCAGCGTATAGGCATTGGCATACGGATCCGTGTGCACGTAACGCACCATACGCGCCATGATCGCGACCATCAACTTGCGCACGTCCGGATCGTTCTTCGCAAAGAACAGATAGGGGCGCGATTGTGCGCTGGCGTCGCGTAGCCATTCGGCCGGAATGTCGCCCGTCTTCACGTAGGCGGTGCCGTCGGAGGCATACTCGGCGAGTTTGCTCGTGTCGAGCAGCGCCGAGCGGAACATTTCTTGCAGGTGTTCGTTGGCGTTGCGATAGTCGGCTGCAGCCTGTTCGATGGAATGCAGCTCGAGCGCCGGAACGCGCAACGGCAATACAAATACGACGAACGCTAAAAGCGCTGCGAGCCAACCGTGATACTTCGGCGTCGGCCCCCGTGACGTAGGCACGGGCGATAGTCTACGACGAATCGCGGCGAGCGTCCCGCCCCGGCATCTTAAAAGCTGGTAAGGCTTCGCGAGCGGAATACGGACGCCGCCGGAAAAGCGTTGCAGATGCTGGCTGAAGTCCTTGCTGCGGCGCTACTGACCCATTCGTGTTCGTACTCCGGGCTGCCGGCACGCTGCGGAACGCTCGCCGTTCCCGAGAGTCGCACCGTCTCGTACGGCCGCTCGATCGCATTGCATTTCGTTGCCGTCGAGCCGCGGAGGCGGCCCGAACGCGATCCGGTCTTCGCGATTGCCGGCGGACCCGGGCAAAGTTCGATCGACGCTTACCGCGGCGGCTTTGCCGCGAACGGCTTCTTGCGTGCCGCCAACCGCGAACGCGCGGTCGTTCTTCTCGACCAGCGAGGTGCCGGCGCCTCGAGCCCGCTGCGCTGCGATCTCGTGAGCGACCGGGCGATGATGTTCGCCGATCTCTTTCCCACTGCGACGGTCGCGCGTTGCCGGAGCGCCCTCGCCGCGTCGCACGATCTCAACGCCTATGGGACCGACGCTGCAACCGACGATCTCGACGCGCTGCGCAAAAGCTTGGGCTATGGGAAGATCGTCCTATACGGCGGGTCCTATGGTACCGATGTTGCGCTCGTGTATCTGCGCCGGCATGGGGCCTCTGCTGCAGCTGCGGTGCTCGAGGGAGTGGCGCCGCCCCAGTTGCTGCTCCCGCTTCCGTTTCCGCAAGGCGCGCAACGTGCGTTCGACGACTTGGCCGCAAGTTGCCACAACGAATCGGCATGCAACCGCAAATTTCCACATTTCGCGCGCGAGTTCGAATCGATGCTCGGCAGGGCGCGCAGCGGCGGAATTCCCGTCGAGGGAGGCACGATCTCGTTCCAAGTGCTGGCCGACGCAATGCGCCACGCGATGTACGACGAGTACACCGCGTCCTATCTTCCGCTCATCGTCCATCGCTGGGCGGCCGGCGATTCGGCACCGTTGGCTAAAACCGTCACGTTCCTGGCCAACGGCATTACCGGCAGCCTCGCGATGGGCATGAACCTATCCATCACGTGTGCCGAATCGATGCCGTTCATCGACGAGCGAACGGCTGCAGCCGCAGCTGCCGGCACGTTCATGGGGACCTCGCGCTACGACGCGCAACGCGCTGCGTGTGCGATCTGGAACGTACGCCCCGCGCCGGAGACGTTTCTACGGCCGATCGAATCGAGCGTGCCGGTGCTGATGATCGGAGGCGCTGCCGATCCGGCGACCCCGCCGCAGTTCGGGGCCCGCACCCTCGCCGGCCTACCGAACGGCCGTCAGATCCTGGTGCCCCACGGCGGTCACGACGTCGATTCGCCTTGTACGCTCCACATAGAGCTTCAGTTCTTGGCCGCATACGACGCGCGCTCGCTGGATTCGTCGTGCATGCGCTCGCAGGGCCGGCCGCGGTTCGCGACCACCTTTGCCGGCCTCTTCTAGCATACAAGCCCCGGACCGGCCGCTTGAGCCGCAAGGTTTGGCTGTGGACGGGCTGGGAATCTAAAAATATGTGTCGGGTGGGAGTGCTTTGCCGATTCGAGGCTGATGAAGCGATAATTGCCATCAGGCACCGCAGACAATTCGTCGGCACGCTTCGCAGCCATCAGGGTTGGGCGGTCGACGAATACGCGGCGTCGGTCGTCTTTAGCGAATTGGTCGGAAACGTCGTGACGCACTCGCCCGGCCCGATCGAAATCGTTCTCGAATGCGACAACGAAAAAATCGTTTTGAAAGTAACCGATCGCGGCGTGGGTTTCCCTTTTTCGCCGACATTACCGCGCAACGTACTCAGCGAAGGCGGCCGCGGTTTATTTCTCGTCGCACAATTCGCCGCAGCGGTACAGTTGGACGACGCGCGGCCAGGCACGACCGTGCGAGCTACCTTAGCCCGTAAGGCGCCGGCCGCATAAGACCTCGCTTACGCGGGCTCCTCCTGTTCGATTTCGGCGCGCGACGGCGCTAACCGCAAGTACACGACCGGAACCAGCAGCAGTGTTAGTATCAGCGAGCTGGTCAGGCCGCCGATGACGACCGTGCCCAGCGAGCGTTGCGCTTCCGCACCGGGTTCGAGGGCTAATGCAAGCGGCATCATGCCGGCGATCATCGCGACCGTCGTCATGACGATCGGCCGGAATCGTTCGTAGGCGGCCTCGATCATCGCCGCGCGCGCGTTGCTCTGCGTGACGCGCAAGCGATTGGCGAAATCGACCAGCAAAATACCGTTCTTACTGACCAAACCCACCAGCAACACCGAGCCGATGAACGAGAACAGATTCAGCGTCTGATGCGTGATCGCGAGCGCACCCAACGCACCGACCACGGCGACCGGCACGCTGAACATGACGACCAGCGGCGTCCGATAGCCGTTATACAACGCTACCATCAACAGGTACACTAACAGCACCGACAACGCCAGCGAGATCGACATTCCGATCACGGTGTCGTTGACGAACTCTTGATTGCCGCCACTGACCGGTGCGACGATGATTCCTGGGCCGAGCTTGAGGTCGGCGAGACGCTTGTTGAAATCGCTTTGCACGTTCGACAGCTCGCGACCCGGACCGATGTTTGCCCCGACGTACACGACCGATTGCCGGTTGATGCGCGTGATCAAGGGAGGAGCCGGTTCGCGTTCGATGCGCGTGACGTCCCCGACGTTGACGATCGCGCCCGCGCTCGACCGCACCGGAATAGCCGCGATCGCCGTCAGGTCGGTCTGATCCGATTGCGGATAGATGACTTGCACGTCTTTGAGACCGTCGGACGTCGGAAACTGCGTGGCCAGCGTTCCGCCGAACGCCGCTCGAATTGCGGACGCCGCGGTTCCGACTTCCACGCCCAGCGCGCGCGCTCGGTCGCGGTCGAATGCGACTTCGACTTGGGGCGAAGCCGGATTGTCGGACGTGGTGGCGTTCGACCGCGCCCGCGGTCTTGGTCATCGCGGCGTAGACTTTGCCGGCAGCTTCGGTCGGATCGCCGCCCGGAGCGCTGACGACCTCATCGATCGGCTGCTGGATGCCGCCCATCGTGCTCGTCGCCGGCACCGCCACGACGGCTGCCCCGGGCGCCGCGCGGCGCACGTCGTCGAGCACGTGCGTGCCGAAGTCGGACGTGTTGCGCCACCGCTTGGGATCTAAGAAGACGTGCAGTTGCCCGATCGCGCCGTTGTTGACGTAGCCGGGAAGATTGCCCTCATACGCACCGGCGAGCGCCGTTTCGGCCAAAACGCCGGGAGCACCATCGATGACGCGCTCTGCCGCGAGAATCCCCTTGCGCGTCGTTTCGAGCGGCGTTCCGGTCGGATAGTTGAGGGTCACGAAGAGCTCGCCGCGATCGACGCTGGGAATGTATTCGAAACCAACGATGCCTAATGGCAGCACCAGCAAGACGAGCGCCAACGTGCCGAACGAAATCAGCACGACGGTCCGCGCGCTTCCTAATCCCCACATGAGCGCGCGATCGACGTACCACGAGCGCGTGCGGTCGAACCAGTCGGTGAACGCATCGATCGGCTTCCACGGTTTCCAGCGCGACACCAACGACCAGTGCGCGGCCAGCGACGGCGTGATCGTAAACGAAATGAACAGCGACGTGAGCGTCGCCACCGCAACGACCAATCCGAACTCGCGCAAGAACAGCCCGACGGCACCCGGCAAGAACGAAATCGGCAGGAAGACGACGACGTCGACCAGCGTGATCACCAAGGCCGCGGTTCCGATCTCGGAACGGCCGCGATAAGCGGCATCGAACGGCGCTTCGCCTTCGGCCGCGTGACGTTCGATATTTTCCAAAACGACGATCGAGTCGTCGACTAAAATGCCAATAATCAGCGTCATCGCCAGCAGCGAAACGGTGTCGAGCGTGAAGCCCAGCAGCCGCATCGCCCCGAGCGTCACCAGCAGCGAGGCCGGAATCGCAATCATGACGACGATCGCACTCCGCCACGAACGCAGGAAGAACAGCATGACGATGCCGGTAACGACGATCGCTTCGGCCAGCGTGCGCAAGACGCTGCTCAACTGTTCCTTGGTGTAGGTCGCCTGCACGTTCTGCACGGTAAAGCTGATGTCGGGGAATTGCCGCGTGAGTTTGGGGAGCTCGTCCAACACGGCTTGCGATGCCGCCACCTCGCTGGTGTTGGCGGCCTTCTGCACGTCCAGTGCGATGGCCGGCGTGCCGTGGTCGTAGCCGAAGACGCGCTGCGGTTCGTAGGTGTCGCGAACCGCAGCCACGTCGCCGATTTTCATCAGCCGGGCCGTTGTTCCGTACGCGCTGGTGGTGCCGCTCGAGGCCGCTCCGCTCGTTCCGAGCAGAAGATTGGCGACCGTCGGCGGAGTCTGCACGTCGCCGCGGATATCGATCGAGGTTTCGCGGTTGGGCTCGTAGGCGATGCCGCCCGGCGCGCGCACGTTGTTGGTAGAGATCGCGTTGACGATGTCGGTCAAGGTAAAGCCTGACGAACTGAGCGCGCGCGGGTCTACCTCCACCTGCAGCGACGGCGTCACGTCGCCGTTCACCTCGACGAACGAAATGCCCGGGACTTGCTCGATCGCCGGCACGACCTTGTTGGTCACCAGCGCCGACAACTGGCCCGCGCCTAAGGTTGAACGATTTAGCCGTGAGCGACACGACCACAGCTTGGCTCGGATCGTAGATCGTGATCTGCGGCGTCTGCAGATCGCTGGGAAGCTGCCGCTGCGCGTTTTGTACGCGACCCTGCACTTGCACCAAATCGGAATTCTGATCCGACGACAGCGCAAAGCGAGCGACGATCGTCGCTTGCCCCGGCTGAATCGCCGTTTCGATCGCGTCGAGATCCGGCGCGCCCGCGATTTGGTCTTCGATCGGCCGAACGATAGCGTCGCGAATTTCCGTCGTCGACCCGCCCGGATACGTTAACGCGATTTGAATCGTCGGAACGTCGTAGTTAGGAAACTGCTGCTTCACCAGCACGTTGGCGGAAATCGTTCCGCCCAATAAGATCAGTGCCAGCAGCACCGTCACCAGCGACGGGCGCTTGATAAAGAGATCGGTAAGTTTCATCGAGCCGGCGCCTCCGCCACGATATCGAGCGGCGGGCCGATCGGGCCCGGCCGCGGCTCATATTTCGGTGCCAGCAAGACGAACGCCACCGGAACTACCACCAGCGTTAGCAGCAGCGAGCTCAACAGTCCGCCGATCACGACGACGCCCAGCGCCTGGCGTTGCGCGCTGCCCGGCTCGAGTGCCAGCGCCAGCGGCAGCATGCCCGCGACCATCGAGGCCGTCGTCATGACGATCGGCCTGAAGCGTTCGTGCGCGCTCTCGCGGATGGCGCGAACGCGATCCATTCCGGCCCGCACGCGATTATTCGCGAAGTCCACGAGTAAGATACCGTTCTTTGAGACGAGTCCGACCAACAAGATCGTTCCGATGAGCGAAAAAAGATTGAGCGTCTGGCGCGTTAACGCCAGCGCGCCGATCGCACCGACCGCCGCGACCGGGACCGTAAACATGATGATGAACGGAATTCGGTAGCTGTCGTACAACGCGAGCATCAACAAATACACTAGCAGCAACGACAACGCCAGTGCGACGCCCATGCCCGCAATCGTCTGCGCGAGGTTGGCCTGCTGGCCCCCGGCCGACGGAATCACCGAAACGTCGTCCGGCAGATTGGCTGCGGCCAGGCGTTTGCGGAAGGCGCTCTGCACCGTCGACAGCGCGTATCCCGGCGAGACGTTGGAGCTAATGTGTATGACGGTTTGACGGTTCGTTCGAGTGACGATCGGTTCGACCGGATCTTGTACCAGCCTAGCGACGTCGCCGACGCGCAGCAGACCGCCGTTACGGGCGCGAATCGGAATGGCGAGCACGTCGTTCACACTGGTTTGCGCCGACTGCGGATACGTGACTTGGACGTACTGAATGCCCTTGGCGGTCTCGAATTGGGTGACCAACGCACCGCCATAGCTCGAGCGAATCGCGTTGGCGGCCGTGGAGATATCGATGTCGAGCACGCGAGCGCGGTCGCGATCGAATTCGACGTCCACCTGCGGCGACAACTGCTGATACGAGCTGGTGACGTGCATCGTTCCCGGCGTTGCGGTGAGCAATGCGAGTATTTTTCGGGCATACGCCTCGGGCTTGTCGTCGAGCGAGGTGACGAGATAGTCGATCGGCTGCTGATTGCCGCCTCCGCTACCGGTCGCCGGAATCGCGACGACGTCGGCACCCGGCGCGATGTCGCTGCCCATCGTTCCAAAGCGCCGCGCCCAGTAATCCGTCGATTTCTTGCGATTCAACTTGAGAAACACGTGCAACTGACCCGTCGAGCCGACGTTGAGCGAACCACCGAACGATTGTTGCGACGCGCCCGCGGTACCCGTAACGGCCTGAACGTCGGGCTGGCGCGCGATTTGCGCCGCGAGCTTTTGAATCGCGCCGTTGGTGACCGACAACGGCGAGCCGGTCGGATAGCGAACCTGCACGAACACTTCGCCGCGGTTAACCGACGGCATGAACTCGAATCCGACGGCCCCCAACGCTAACAGCACGGCCGCCAGCACGACGGTAGCGGCACACGTGCCGAACACGAGCCAACGATGGCCCAGCGCCCAGTCGACGACGCGGGTGGAATAAAAGCGCCGCACGCGCTCGAAACCGTTTGCGAAACGCTTCAAGAAAGGCCACGGCTGCCACTTGGAATGCAACGCCCAGTTGCCGGCGAGCGACGGCGTGATCGTGAACGATACCGCCAGGGATGTCAGCGTCGCCGCGACGACAACCAACGCGAACTCGGCGAGAAACTTTCCGGTAATACCCGGTAAGAACGCGATCGGCAAAAAGACCACCACGTCGACCAGCGTGATCACGATGGCCGCGGGACCGATCTCGGTGCGCCCGAGAATTGCAGAAGTGCGCGGCGACTCCCCGCCGTCGTAGTGGCGCTCGATGTTCTCGATGACGACGATCGAGTCGTTGACCAGGATACCGATGATCAAGGTCATGGCCAGCAGCGAGACGGTGTCGACGGTGAACGAAGCGAGCTTCATGATCGTGAACGCGATCAGCAGCGAGGCCGGAATCGCGATCAACACCACGATCGAATTGCGCCACGAATGTAAGAACAGCATCATGACGATGCCGGTGAGCACGATGCCCTCGGCCAGCGTATGCCACACCGCGTCGATTTGCTGCTTGGTATATTGGGCTTGGACGTTCAGGACTTCGAGATCGATGCCCGGATAGCGGGAACGCAGGGCCGGAAGCGCCGCCAACACCGCATTCGACGCCGCGACCTCGCTGGCGCCGGTCGTTTTCTGCGCGCCGAGCGAAATGGCCATCGAGCCGCCGACGTAGGAATAGACGCGCCGTACTTCGGCGCCGTCGAAGACGTGGGCTACATCCCCAACCTTGACGTAACGCGGTGCGACGCTGAACGAATTGAACTCGTCGGACGACGACGATACCGGCGTTCCCGACGTCTGCGTCGGCGTGACCGTGGCCGCCGCGGTGCCGGACAAGCCGGAGTTGAGCGTCGCGCCGCCGGTGCCGCCGGCGGTCGGCTGCAAGAACAGGTTGCTGACCGATTTGACGTCTTGCACGTCGCCGCGCACGTTGACGCTCGTCTCGCGATTCTGCGAATAGACGATGCCGCCCGGCGCGCGCACGTTGTTGCTGCTAATCGCACCGACCACGTCGGCGAGCGTAACGCCCGAAGAACTCAGCTGCGCCGGATTCACGTAGACTTCGATCGCCGGCGTAAG
Organism: Vulcanimicrobiota bacterium; assembly: GCA_963786515.1. Lineage (GTDB taxonomy): Bacteria > Vulcanimicrobiota > Vulcanimicrobiia > Vulcanimicrobiales > Vulcanimicrobiaceae > Tumulicola. The sequence goes on from CAWAZM010000014.1 coordinate 152,288, forward strand.
GGCGCCGCTGGCATTGACGTTCGCGATGCCCGGAACTTGCTCGAGATCCGGAACCAGTTGGTTGTTGACCAAGAGCGACAGCGCTTCGGGCGTCATGGCTCGCGACGTCACCACCAGCGTCGCAACCGTCGGCTGGCCAGGATCGAAGCTGCCGATGCTGGGCGTCACCAAGTCGCTCGGCAAATTGCCTTCGGCCGATTGCACGCGACGTTGCACTTCGACGAGATCGGTCGTCTTGTCGGAGCTCAGCGTAAACGTGGCGGCGATCGATGCTTGGCCGTTTTGAATCGTCGAGTTGATGTGATCCAAATCGGGCGCACCCGCGATCGCGTCCTCGAGCGGACGAACGATCGCGTCGCGAATTTCGCTCGGCGAACCGCCCGGATAGCTGGCGCGGACTTGTATCGTGGGAAAGTCGATGTTCGGAAATTGTTGGTTGACGAGATTGACGTACGAAACGACGCCCGCCAGCGCGATCGCAGCGAGCGTGACGAACGTCAGCGTGGGCCGGTTAACGAAGACCCGGGTCAACCACATGTCGGAGGTTCCGGTTCCCTACGGGCCGTCTTCGAGATCTTCGCCGGCCGTAATCCCGAGTTGCCCGTTCGAAATAACGGTCGTGCCGCTTTTCAGCCCTTGGACGATCGACGTCGTGCCGTCGTTGGCGACTTCCCGTACGGAGGTACGCGCGGCCGTACCGTCCTTGTCGATCATCACCGATGTGTGCGAGTCGTCGAGATACGCGGTGACCGGAATGCCGACGCCGCTGGCCGACGGTAGCGCGATCACGCCCGTCACCGGCAGACCCGCCGCCAACGCACCTTTGGTGTTGCGCACCAACACCTTTACCGTGAAGTTGGTTGACCCGGGCGACACCTGGCCGAGCACGCCGATCGTTGACCCTTGATAGCGCGCGTTGGGCTGGCCCGGAATCGCTAGCGCCACGAGCGCGCCGGCATGCACGCGGAACACGTCGGAACTCGACGCATTGAGTTCTGCGAATACCGGGTCGTCTTGCTGTACGACGAAAATCGTTCGCGAGCCCGGATATTCGCCGGGATTCAGGTTGCGGTTAACGACGATGCCGTCGACCGGCGACGTGATGGTTGCGCGCGAGATCTGCGCGCTCAGATTGCGCGCATCGGCTTGAGCCGAGGCCGCATCTTGACGCGCTGCGGCAATCGTTGCGGCTTGGAGGCCTCCCCGCATGCTGCCGTTCGTACGTTGCGATATCACGGCGGAGTTCAACGCCGCTTGATTCGAGCGGACGTTGGCGGTGTAGACGTTCGCGAGCGTCTGCTGGGTCTGCAGCGATTGCGTCGATAGGTAACCCTGCGACTCCAACGATCGGTCGCGAGCTAAATCGGCGTTCGCCTGGTTCAAGTTGGACTGGGATTGATTGAGCGCTTCGCGCGCGGTCGAAACGGTGTTGGGCGCCTGGTCGATCGTCTGCTGAGCGGTGAACACCGCTTGATCGGCTTTGGACGAATCCGAGCTGGCGGTATGCTCGGCCGACTCGTACTGCGCTTGCAGATCGGCGGTATTGAGGACGGCGAGCACCTCGCCTTTGGTGACTCGATCGCCTTCGTTCACATTCACGGCGTCGGTCGGCTCGGGCAAGTTGTTGGTCAGCATCACATTTTGATACGGGGCGATGATGCCCGAAATGGTGAGCTTTGGGTGAATCGTCGCAGGCTTGGCCGTCGCCGTTGGGATCGAGCCGGCATGCGCTCCCGCCCCTTGCCGGCTTGGACGGCCGCCTCCATGGCCACAGCCGGCAAGAAGGCAGACGCCGGCTAAAGTGGCCGTCACGCGTAGCAGGGGTCGTTTCACGTTATTAAGCCTACTCCTCAAACTGAGAACTCCCGGGGGGAACGCGAAATACCTCAGACGCTTCCCAGGACCGGTACGTATCCTAATCCGCCGGTAACAAAGGATATTAACCATGTTTTTTTCTTCAACCCCACGACTCCAAACGTACATCGGGGTCATCGCAGCGTCGGTAGCCCTGGCCGCGTGCGGCGGCGGAGCGAAGAGCGCGACGCCCACGCAACTCTCGACCTCGGCGACCGACTACGACGGCCAATCCGTCAGCGTCAGCGGAACCGCCAAAGACCCGCACGTTCGAACGACCAAACGCGGCCAAATGGTGCGGTATCAGCTCTGCGATAGCGCCTGCGTCAATGTCGTACAGTTCGGCGACACCAGCGTAGCCGACGGGACGCAAGTAACCGTGACGGGCTTCTTCCATCAATCGTTCGGACGAATCCGCAAGATCTCCAACGTCGTCGTCGTCGGAGGACGCCGCCCGAACTCATAACGCGAATATGCGCTAACGAAAACGCGCGCGACTACAACGCACATGTGCTGCAGGTACGGCAACGCCGCCCGCCTGCCTGCAGCGATGCGACGGCTTTGGGCCGGCTAGTAGTCCTGTGCTCGCTCGAACGACAAGACGAAGCGCGCTCCGCCCAAACGTGACGCCCGGACGATGACGCTGCCGGAATACGAACGAACGATCGCGGCGACCGCCGCCAGTCCGAAACCGGTTCCCGCGTAATTCGAACCGGCAAGACCCCTTCGTTGGCATTCGAAGATCGCGCGGCGTTCGCGCGGATCCACGCCCGGTCCATCATCGTCGATCGTAACGGCAATTCTGCCGCCGGCACCGCTGGAAGCGACGTGCACGGTGCGCGCGCCCACGTCGATTGCATTCTGTAAAATGTTGATCGATGCACGGATACAATCGTCGGCGGCGACGCGAGCCGCGCCGCGAGCCCGGCGCGTTATGCGCACCAAAACGCACTTCGCGAGCGCGCGTGGACGGATCGCTGCGACGGCGTGCTCGATGGCGGGCGCGACGTCGCACGACGCTCCCGAGCGTACGGCGCTGCCATCGAGCAACGAAACGTCGGCGATGCCGTCGAGCAAGCGGCCCAACCGCAGCACTTCACCACGCGCGGTTTCCAAACACTCCAGCCGGGCCGGCGCGTCGCCGCGCGGTTCGAGCAACAACTCTAGCTGGCCGCGAATGCTCGTTAGCGGCGAACGCAACTCGTGCGCGATGCCTGCGAGTTCGCGTCGCCGTTCGTCCCGGCGAAGTGCCTCGATATAACATTTGGTGCAGCGCGCGCGCCGAAAGGGGGCCTGCCACCCACGCGAACGCGCTGTCGAACGTGCACCCCATGTCTTCCCGAAGCACGCCGGCGATACGGCCAACCGCGCTGCGGACGTGACGGTCGCTCGCATCGGCACCATCGCGCGGTTCGCTGAACAATCCGACCGCGTACACGCCGCCGCTCGATTCGCGCATCACAACGTCGCCGGCGCGCAACCTTGGCCCGATCGATGTCCGGGCGGTTCGGCACTGGCTCGGAATACCCGATCGGCCGCGGAGCGCGATCATCGCGACGGGACCTCCACGCTCGACGCGACGATTGATCGCAGCGGCGAACGCGCCGGCCGATAACGATATCACGCCGGTGTAAACTTATAGCCGAGCCCGTGCACGGTACGAACCATCGACGGCAGGGCACGCGCCTCCTCAACTTTGGCCCGCAGCCGCCGGACGTGCACATCGATCGTACGAACGTCACCGTCGAAATCGAAGCCCCAGACTTTTTCGACCAAACGTTCGCGCGAGAGTGCGACGCCTGGATTCGCGGCGAGTTCTAGTAGGAGCGCAAATTCGCGCGGCTTCAACCGCACGTCTTGGCCGTTGACGCGGACTTCGCGAGCGCGTTCGTCGATCTCGAGCCGTCCGAAGCAGAGAATGCGGCCCGCCGGCTCGACCGGCGTGCCGCTGCGCCGTAACACCGCTTTCACGCGCGCGGCGACCTCTCGCGGCGAAAACGGTTTGCAGATATAATCGTTGACGCCGAGTTCGAATCCGACGACGCGGTTGACTTCGTCGCAGCGCCCGGTCAATATCACGATTGGAAGGCTGGGCCGTTCGCGTTTCAGCGTGCGCGCGACTTCGAGGCCGTCGATGCCGGGCAATCCGATGTCGAGGATCAAGAGATCGGCCAGCGTGCGGGCTCGCCGTAGCGCTGCCGGCCCGTCGGGCGCAGCGGCGACCAGAAAGCCTTCCCGCTCGAGATGATGCGCGACGATGTCGCGGATGGCAGCTTCGTCTTCGGCGACGACGATCGTTTGCACGGGCATGATGGCGACAGTGCCCGCAGCGGCTTACCAGTTAGACATTCGCCAATCGCTCGACATCCGCCAGCGGCCCGAATGTTGCGGCATGCAGGCGCAGCGTGGCATAGATCGTTGAACGCGGCAAAACCCAAGCGTTCGAGCTTACGCGCCAATGCGGGATAGGACGCTGCCGGCTGGCGTCGCTGCAATGACGCCAGCGCGGCCGAGCAGCGATCGGCTTCGCTGCCTTCGAGTTCGCGGACCGCCTGCGTGGCCGCGTCGCGCTCGATTCCCTTGCGTACTAACTCACCGACGAGTCGAGCATCACCGAGCGCCGCACGCTTGGTCTCGACGTACAACCGCGCATACAGATGGTCGTTCACGAAGCCGTCTCGCTTGCAACGCTCGACGGTTTCGCGCACGCTCTCACCCGGAAAGCCCCTATTTTCAAGGCGCTGCCAAAGCTGCGCCTCGGTGAGTCGCCGCCGCGCGAGTAAGCCGAGCGCACACGCGTACGGCGTCACGAGCGCCTAGGCTTCGACGACCGCGGATCCATTCGGCGAAACTGCCTTCATGAGCGCTTCGCGGATCTTCGTCTCGAGCTCTTCGGCCATATCCGAATGCTCTTCTAAGAAGGCCTTCGCGTTTTCGCGCCCCTGGCCGATCCGTTGATCGCCGTAGGTATACCACGAACCGCTCTTGCCCACGAGGTTTTGATCCAGCGCGACGTCGAGTATCGAGCCCATCTTCGAAATTCCGCGGCCGTAGGTGATATCGAACTCGGCTTGCCGGAACGGCGGCGCGACCTTATTCTTGACCACTTTGACGCGCGTGCGCGTGCCGACGACGTCTTGACCGACCTTGATGGTTTCGAGCTTGCGAACATCGAGGCGAATCGACGCGTAGAATTTGAGTGCGCGACCGCCGGACGTCGTTTCGGGGCTTCCGAACATGACGCCGATTTTCTCTCGTAACTGATTGATGAAAATCATCACGGCTTTACTGCGCGAAATAGCCGACGTAAGTTTGCGGAGCGCTTGCGACATCAAGCGCGCTTGCAGACCGACGTGCGTGTCGCCCATATCGCCCTCGAGTTCGGCCTTCGTAACGAGTGCCGCGACCGAGTCGACCACGATCACATCGACCGCGTTGCTCCGGGTGAGCATTTCGGCAATGTCGAGGGCCTGCTCGCCGGTATCCGGCTGCGAAACCAAGAGGTTGTCGAGATCGACGCCCAATGCGGCCGCATAGTTTGGATCCAACGCGTGTTCGACGTCGATGAAGGCCGCCGTCCCGCCTTTCCGTTGTGCTTCCGCGATTGCATGCAGCGCCAAGGTGGTCTTACCGCTGGATTCGGGGCCGTAAATTTCGACGATTCGTCCGCGCGGAAGTCCGCCGACGCCAAGTGCCAAATCGAGTGCGATCGACCCGGTCTGAACGACCTCGAACGCCATGCGCTCCTGGAAATCGCCCATGCGCATAATCGAGCCTTTGCCGAATTGTCGCTCGATCTGCGCGAGCGCACTACTGAGTGCAACTTGCCGTTCGTCCGATGCTGCCATGCTGGTCCTCCTTCGTTAGTGTTGTCGTAAAATGGTGCGGCGCGTAGTCAGATTCGCATTGGATAGTGCCACATGTATGGCATTGAGGACGCGGACGGTCATGAATGTGCTCCGGCCGGCGCTTCGTCGAACAACGCTTCGATAAACTCCGCGGGAACGAAGGGTGCCAACGCGTCGGCCGTCTCTCCAAGTCCGATGAACTTCACCGGAATTTCCAGCTCGTTGACGATCGCCACCAAAACGCCGCCTTTGGCCGTCGAGTCCAACTTGGTGACGACGAGGCCGGTGAGCGGGGCGGCGGCATGAAACAGTTTCGCTTGCGAAATCGCGTTTTGTCCGGTCGTTCCATCCAGGACCAACAGCGTTTCCGCCGGAGGCTCGCCGAGTTCGCGCTCGACGACGCGACGAATTTTTTTCAACTCTTCCATGAGGTTGATCTTGGTTTGCAAGCGTCCGGCGGTGTCGATCAATACGACGTCAACGTTGCGCGCTTTTCCGGCGCGAACGCCGTCGAACACGACAGACGCCGGATCGGCGCCTTCGGCTCCGCGGATTAATTCGCTGCCGCTGCGATTGGCCCAAATCGCCAACTGTTCGGCCGCAGCGGCTCGAAAGGTGTCGCCGGCAACCAGCAGCACGCGCTTGCCTTGTTTGCGCAGGCGCAGCGCCAGTTTTCCGATAGTCGTCGTCTTGCCGCTGCCGTTAACTCCGACGACCAGCACGACCGACGGCTTTCCGCTCAACTGTAATTCGGCCGACGGAAGCGTTAGGAAACGTTCGACGTCTTTTTGGAAGCGTGCGACCACGCGATCGGTAGTCTTCCAGGCTTCTTGTTTCGCGACGGTTTGCAAGCCGGATACGATTTTCTGCGTCGTCGGCACGCCGAAATCGGCGACGATGAGCGTTTCCTCGAGCTCGTCCCAAAACTCGGGCGTCAACGGCATCCCGGGACGGCCCAACCGCTGTACCGCCGTGAATGCCTCGCGCGCCTTGCCGAGCGATGCGCGAAGTCGCGAGAACCAGGTCACGGGCGTCCGTCTTCTTGGCTAACTATCGAACTCCTGTTCGCTAGTTGAGGTTCTTTCGGTCAGCAGCGGGCGGCGCGAACCGCGAACACCAGGGCCTGGCCGTAGAGGCACGCCTTGTCACGCAACGTGCGTACCGCGTCGTCCTTTTGCAGCGCGTCGGCGAAGCGTGGGAAGCGCGCCAACTGCTCGAACAGCACCGCGTAGCGCGCCGGCCGGCGTTCCATGAAGCGCATGAGCTGCACGCGATGGACCAACCGGTGAACGAACTGCGAACCGACTCGTCCGGCATAGCGCGCCGCTGCCCGTACCGGATCGGACCGGTCCGCATTCAGCGCCTCCGCCGCCAGCCGGCCGCTCATGGCGGCCTCGTAAATGCCTTCGCCGTTGGTCGCGTCTACCAAACCGGCGGCCGTGCCGCCGAGCAGCACGTTGCTATCGGAGAAGCGCGGACGCGGATCGCCGCCGTACAGCAAGTGGCCTTCTTCTTTCACCGACACGACGGTGCGGTGCGAATACAGCCGCGCGCGCACCCGCTCGGTAAAGGCGTCCAGTTCTTCGCGCAGTTCGAGTCCGGGCAGTTTGCCCACGAGCCCGAGTCCGATCGCTAGGTGATCGCGCTTGGGAAACATCCACGCGACGATCTGCCGCCCGTCGCGAGCGGCATAATAGTGCAGTTCTAGCGTCCGGTACGCGATGTCGACCGCCGGCGCATCGAGATACACCCGATATTGCAGGGTCGTCATGAGACCGTCGCGCCAGCGATCGTATTCCAGCCGGGAAGCCGACTCCGATTCGGTGCGAACGCGATCGAGATTCACCGTCGCACCCGAAGCCAAAAAGACGTTCCGTGCCGCGATCGTGCGGCGTTCTCCGGCTCGAAGATCGGCATATTCGACGACGGCGCGCTTACCGTCGCTTTCGATGGTTCGAAAGAGCGACTGGGTTCGGATATCGGCGCCCTCGCGTGCCGCTAGAGCGGCCATCGTGCCATCCAGCTCTTCGCGCGTCGTGGTGTGTCCCGGTCCGAACATGACCTCGTGCTCGCGGCCGTTAGTGTCGAACAACGCTAGGCGCGGCGTATCGAAGTGGACGATTTCCCGCGGCAGGTCGAACTCTTCGCAAAACCCAGGACGCAGACCGGCGGCGCAAACGCGCTTGGCTCCGACCACGGCGTCCTTCTCGAGCACGACCGTTTCGAGCCCCGACCGGGCAGCTTCGCGTGCTGCAGTGGCACCGGCCGGCCCGCAACCGACGACGAGAAGATCTACCGTTTCCACAACCGCGGACGTTCGTCGTCGGCGTGCGCGGTCCGCCAGCTTGGCCGTGTTCGAAAAGGACTCGTTCGCGACATCGCAGTAAGCAGGCCGGTCGGCTCGCCCTCGAGCCAAGACCAACAAACGCTACCCCGCTCTACTTTTAAGGATAGGAATGACGGCAGATACGGCGATCGCGGCCGGTTTGATCGGCGGTACCCTTGCGGTACTCTACGGAATCGCGCTGACCTTCTGGGTGCTCCGGCAACCCGCAGGCAACGAACGGATGCGCGAAATCGCCGGCGCAATCCAGGAAGGCGCTATGGCCTTCCTCCAGCGGCAATACATGACGATCGGCATCGTAGCCATCGTGCTCGCCATCGTAATTTGGTTCGCACCGACGCTCGGGCGCGAAGCCGCTATCGGCTTTCTGATCGGCGCCATTTTATCGGGCGCGGCCGGATTCATCGGTATGATCGTGTCGGTTCGCGCCAACGTTCGCACGGCCGAAGCGGCCCGCGGCGGCATCAAGCCGGCGCTCAACGTCGCCTTCCGCGGCGGTGCCGTCACCGGCATGCTGGTGGTCGGGCTCGGCCTTCTGGCGGTCTCCGGTTACTACTGGATTCTGCTACAAGTCAACGCCGGCGATCAAAGCACGTCGCTGAACGCGATGGTCGGCCTCGCCTTCGGCTGTTCGCTGATCTCGGTGTTCGCGCGTCTTGGCGGCGGCATTTATACGAAAGCTGCCGACGTCGGAGCCGATCTAGTCGGTAAAGTCGAAGCCGGTATCCCCGAGGACGACCCCCGCAACCCGGCCGTCATCGCGGACAACGTCGGTGACAACGTGGGCGATTGCGCCGGCATGGCCGCCGACTTGTTCGAGACCTATTGCGTCACGACGGTCGCGGCGATGCTGCTCGGCAATCTCGTGTTCGGCGCGACCGTGCCGAACGCGACCACCTTCCCGCTGTTGATCGGCGCGCTGTCGATCATAGCCTCGATCGTCGGCACGCTGTTCGTCGGCGGCGGCAATATCAAAAAAGATCGCATCATGGGCTCGCTGTACCGCGGCATGGCCGTCGCCGGCGTGCTCTCGATCATCGGCTTCTGGTTCATCTCGCAGTACGCGTTCGGCAGCGCCGGCAGCATCTCGCCGCTTTCGGTATTCGTCTGTGCGGTCGTCGGCGTGGTTATCACCGGTGCGATTACGTTCATCACCGAATACTATACGGGCACGCAGTTCCCGCCGGTGCAAAACATCGCGAAAGCATCCGTAACCGGTCACGCGACCAACATGATTGCGGGATTGGCCGTTTCGATGCAGGGCACCGCGCTGCCGGCCATCGTTCTCGTCATCGGCATTTTGGTGAGCTACGCGTTCGCTAATCTCTATGGCGTCGCGGTTGCCGTCATGTCCATGCTTTCGCTCGCAGGCATCGTCGTCGCAATCGATTCGTTCGGACCGATCACCGATAACGCCGGCGGTATCGCCGAAATGGCCGAGCTTCCCGAAGAAGTGCGTAACGTGACCGATCCGCTCGACGCGGTCGGCAACACGACCAAGGCCGTTACGAAAGGCTACGCGATCGGTTCGGCCGCGCTGGCCGCCGTCGTGCTCTTCGCAGCCTTCTTGCAAGAACTCATCAAGATCAAGTGTCCCGGCGCAAGCGTCGGCACGTGCGTCAACGACGTGCGCAACTTGTTCGCGATCGGCAATCCGTACGTCTTGTGCGGCTTGTTCATCGGCGGTCTGTTACCGTACTTGTTCGCATCGCTTTCGATGGAAGCCGTCGGACGCGCCGGCGGCGCGGTCGTCGAAGAAGTCCGCAGACAGTTCCGCGAGAATCCGGGCATCATGGAAGGCACCGTTCGTCCGAACTACGCGACGACGGTCAACATCGTGACGCGTCACGCGCTCAAGGAAATGATCGTTCCCGCGCTCATTCCGGTCGGCGTACCGGTCGTCGTCGTTTTGCTGTCGGTGTTCGGCGCGTTGCCGGGCAGCACGGGAGCTCAGATGATGGGCGGTATCTTGGTCGGTTCGATCGTCACGGGCTTGTTCGTCGCCATCTCGATGACGACGGGCGGCGGCGCGTGGGACAACGCGAAGAAATACATCGAAGACGGGCACTTCGGCGGCAAAGGTTCGATCGCGCATCAAGCGGCCGTCACCGGCGACACCGTGGGCGATCCGTACAAAGATACCGCTGGGCCGGCGATCAACCCGATGATCAAAGTGCTCAACATCGTGGCCTTACTGCTGGTCGGTTTCCTGGTTCGGTAGCTCCTCGCGTTCGTGAACGTTAGCGTTGAGGGCGCGCACAGCGTCCTCAACGTTGCTTGCAGTCCGTAACCACCGTATGCGTTTGCGCGCGGTAGTTATCGTCATGGCTGCGCTGTGCGTCGCCGCCGCTCCCGCAGCCTCGAATACCCATACACCTGCGCAAAGCGGTAGAGCGAACGTGCTTGGAAACCTCGAGGGCCAGTATTATATCGCCGGAACTCCGCGGGTCGCGCGAACGCTGGCCGACGAGATGCGTGCCTATCGCGTTTCGGGCGTAAGCATCGCAGTGATCGACGATTATCGGATTTCGTGGACGAGCGCGGCCGGCTTTCGCGACGTGTCCGGAAAAGTGCCCGTGACCGAAGATACGCTGTTCCAAGCTGCGTCGATGAGCAAAGCCGTGGCGGCCGCCGGTATTCTGCGGCTCTTCGAAGTCAAGGATCTGTCCCTCGACGCCGACGTGAACACACTGCTTCGTTCTTGGCACGTTCCCATTGGGCCGAACGTTTCGGGCACCGTTACGATGCGCCGGCTGCTAAGTCACAACGCCGGCGTCAACGTTCACGGTTTCCAAGGCTACGATCGCGACGCAACCCTACCGACGCTTCTACAGGTACTGGATGGAAGTGCGCCGGCAAATAGTGAAGCGATCCGGGTAACTAGCGTTCCGGGTTCCAAAACCGAATATTCCGGCGGGGGAACGACGATCGCTCAACAAGTAGCGGTCGATCTCAGCGGCGAGCCATTTGCGACATTCATGCAGCAAACGGTGCTCGCACCCCTCAATATGCGAGCCAGCACGTTCGAGCAGCCGCTTCCGGCAGAATCGCAAGCAAATGCGGCCAACGGTTACTACTCCGACGGCAAGGCGGTGCATCGAGGCTGGCACGTGTACCCGACGATGGCGGCCGCCGGGTTGTGGACGACGCCTACCGATCTCGCGAGGTTCGTCCTCGCAATTCAAAACGCGTTGCGCGGCCGAGGTACACCACCCATCGACGAAACCGTCGCCCGCGAGATGACGACCAAAGCATCGCAAATATTTGCGTTAGGTCCGGCCGTAGGATCGGGCTTCTTCTGGCATGACGGGGCGAACGAGGGCTTTCAAGGTACCTTCATCGGCCTCACCACCGCCGGCCGGGGAGTCGTCGTCATGACGAACTCGGATAACGGCATTCTGCTTGCCAACGAGATCGTCCATTCAGTCGCCAGAGCGTATCGATGGCCGGTTCTCCAGCCCGAGCCGAAGACGGCACTTCCTCTGAAGCAAGCGCAAATGCGATCCGTGACCGGAAGTTACGTAGCGAAAACGAGCGGATTCGACGTTAGCATGCAAGTAACGATCGAGCGGCATGCAGGCGCGTCTGCGCTTTTCTTGCGCAGCTCCCTCGATAAGATCCCGATGAAGCTCTATGCCGAGGGGCCGTTACGCTTTTTCACCCTGAGCGGCGCAGCGCTCGCATTCGTTCGCGACGCCGGCGGACACGTTATCTCGCTGCAGACCGCGGGTATGACGTTACGCCGCCGGCTAGAACCCTAAACCCGCACCCGCGGGTTTTTCACGAAACTTTAGCCATTTATGCGTGCGGGCCAATGCGCTTTCGGCCCGTTTATGCCTACAATACCTTCATGACGCGAGCACTACCACGTAGCTTGCGCGGCGCATTGTGCGCCGCTCTTTTCGCTTTGGCGGGCAGCCTTCCGGCGGCCGCCGATCCGCAGCAGAATCAGCAGCAGAATCAGATGGAAATGCAGATCGGCCAACAAGAATGGACGCAGTTATCGCAGCGCGGGGAGGTCGTGCAATCGTCGCAGTATTATCCCGAGCTGCAGCAGGTCGCACAGCGCGTCGCCGCCGTCGCGGATCCGCAGTACTTTACGCCGTTTCATTTCGTTCTCGTTAACGAGAACTCGCCGAACGCAATGGCGGCGCCGGGCGGAAACGTCTACGTAACGACGTCGCTGATGCGTTTCGCGCAAAACCAAGACGAACTCGCTGCGGTCTTATGCCACGAGGTTTCGCACGACATCCACCACGATGTCGTGAACGAGCAGCAAAAAGACCAGCATCTGCAGGCACTATCGAATTTCGCCAACATCTTCGCGCCCTTCGGCATCCTGGGAGCGGCGGCAACGGGTGCGGTTGGTTTAGGTGCCGGCGCTCAATCCAAGAGTTACTCCCGCCAAGCCGAATCGAACGCCGACCATATGGGCGCCTACACGTGTGCGCAGGCCGGCTTCAACCCGTACGGCATGGTGTGGTTGTTCGAACGCATGGAATCGATGCCGAAACAACCTTCGAGCGGGATGTCGAGCATGGAAATGTTTTCCGACCATCCTACCGACGGCCACCGCGTTGCCGACCTACAAAACCTATTCAAGAGCGACCCCGCGACGTTCGGCCACTTCGATCCAAACGAATCGACCGCCGAAATGCCGCACGCGACCGGCGCCGAATTACGCCGGTGCAAGGGTACGCCCACGCGCCGGGTCAGCCGCAGAACGCACAATCGGCAGCGCCAAACGCACAATACCCGCAGCAATATAACGCCCCGCCGCCGCAACAAAATGGGCAGCCGCAGCAGTATGGTCCGCCGCCGCAACAGCCGCAGCAGTATGGTCCGCCGCCGCAACAACCGCAGCAGTACGGCCCACCGCCGCAACAACCGCAGCAGTACGGCCCACCGCCGCAACAACCGCAGCAGTACGGTGCACCGGTACCGACTCAGCCTCCGGCGACGCCCTCGCCCGGAACTTCCGGTGGCGCCGGCGGCGATGCCAACTTGCCGGCTACTTCTTCTCGGTATTTGCGCCCGATCATGATATAGCTCACGACGATAAACGAGATGGCGAATGCCAGTGCGCCATCGCCGACCGCGCCCGTCAGAGAACTACGGTGCGGCATCAGCAAACGAACCGCGCTGCGCAGTCCGAACGCGACGAGGAATATGGCGATCGTGATCCACGACGATCCCAAATACATGACGCCGGGTCGATCCGTCAGCCGAACGTCGGTGTGAATTCCGCGAAGGATCCCAAACGGGACGCCCACGATCGCGCCGACGATCATTCCCACCGCGACTTCCCAAGCCGGCGTCGGCTGCATTTGCTCCGAACTGTAGATAACCAGAACCGCAACGAAAACGAGGATTAACGGCTGCATCCACATGCGGGTGATGCTGATTCGTTGCGGGCGGATCGAACGCACCGCCAGCAGCGCAACCACGATGACGAACGGAATCAGCTGCATCCACGGCGACGGCGTATAGTCGGATTGCATCGAGCGGAGCGCTCCTTTCAAACAATAAAAAAACGGGAGCTATCGCCCCCGTTTCTATCGTGACGCGGAAGCGAGAATTACTTGATCTGGACTTTCGCGCCGGCCTCTTCGAGTTTCTTCTTGATCGTCTCGGCTTCGTCTTTGGCGATGCCTTCCTTGACCGCCTTGGGCGCGCTTTCGACGAACGCCTTGGCTTCGGTAAGTCCGAGGCTGGTCAGTTCGCGAACGGCCTTAATCACTTTGATTTTTTCCGGTCCGGCTTCGGCGAGGATCACGTCGAACTCGGTCTGTTCGGCGGCCGGGGCGGCGGCGGCTGCGGCCGGAGCGGCGGCGGCCGGGGCGGCGGCGGATACACCGTACTTCTCTTCGAGTTGCTTGACGAGGTCGGCGAGTTCGAGGACGGTCAGTTTATCGATTTGATCGATTAATTCGGCTAGTGCCATGACTGCAGGGTCTCCTTAAGCGTTGGATGCCGCGGCTTTTTGCTCGCGGATTGCATTGAGCGCGCGGACGAGGCCGCTTTGATTGCCGCTGAGGACGGTCAAGAGACCGCGGATCGGCGAGGCGATGGAGCCGACGAGGCGAGCGAGTAGCTCGACACGGGGCGGAAGCTTGGACAGGATGTCAACCTCGGCCGCACTGGCGATCCGTCCGTCGATCCACGCAGCCTTCACCGAGAGCTTTTTCGTGGCTTCGGAAAAGGTGCGCAGTGCTTTGGCGGGCGCGACCGGATCGGAACCGGCAAATACGATACCGGTCGGGCCGGCGAGGTACGCATCGAGTTCTTTTGCAACGTCGCCGCCCGCGATACGGAACAGCGTGTTCTTGACCACGGCATACGAGTTGCCGTCTTTGCGCAGTTCGCCGCGCAATCTCGTGATGTCCTCAACGGTGAGGCCTTGATAGTCCGTTAAGAACAAATTCGGAGAACCGGCGAGGCGCTCGCGAAGCTCTTGTACGGACGTTTCTTTACGTGCGGTTGGCATGAGCCGTCTTTCTGGACCGAAGGAAAAGAAAAAAAGCGCTCCTCCGATTCGGAGGGCGCTCAACGAATGCACCACCCAAGTTTGGGTGCGGTGCGCGGTCGTGCGTCCTCGGCAGGGGTTCGAACGTCTACTAGCGCAGAGAGCATACGGCCGGACGATTACGGCGCTAGCGCCACCTACGGTCTTTGGAGCCTCGGGTACTGTAACACATCGCTTCGTACTGCCGCAAGACGCTATGACGAAAGGGACGAATCGATGTCGACCTCGATCGCGCAACCTTGGCTCGCGGACAGTTTCTCGGGAACCGGGCCGGTTTAGGATTGGCCGCCATGACAGTGGCGGGTAGATCCGCAACGCCGCCGCCGGCGGGCCGCCGAACGGCCGCCGATACACCGAAGAGGCGTTGCGCTGCTGGAGCCGGCAACAAACGATTCATGCGGGAACCGGCCACACGGAGTCGCTTACCGTGCGCCGCGTCGAGTTAACCGAAGGACAGACTCCGTTCGCAGCGATTTTGGGCTGCTCCGACTCGCGCGTACCGGGCGAGACGGTTTTCGACCAAGTGCCGGGGCATATTTTTAGCGTCCGGATCGCCGGCAAATATCTTACAAACGGTGGGCTCGGTTCGCTCGAATATGGGATTGCGGTATTGAAGGCGCCGTTAATCCTCGTGCTCGGACACTCGCGCATGCGGCGCGGTCGACGCCACGATCAAATACGTGCAGGACGGAGCAAAACCGGCCCGGATCAAATCATGGGCCTCGTGGTAGCGATCGAACCGGCCGTCCGAGAAACCAAAGGCAGCGCCGGAGCTTGGCTGGATAATGCGATCGGCGCGAAACGTGCGCGATAACGTCCGGGCACTCACGACTGCGCTCGTCGATCGTCGCCGACGCCGTGAGCCAAAAATCGGTGGAGATCGTCGGCGGCGTCTACGACTTGCATTCGGGAAAGGTGACGTTCTTTTAGAACGCCACCTCCGAACTAGGCGGTCGCTTTGATGCGGTTGGGATCGACGCGAACGCCCGGTCCCATCGTGCTGGTCAGGGTCACGCTGCGCAGATAGGTTCCTTTGGCGGCGGCCGGCTTGGCGCGCACGATCGCGTCGAGGAGCGTCGATACGTTTTCGAGCAAGTTCGCTTCGTCGAAGTCCGCCTTGCCTACGATCGTGTGGATGATAGCGCTCTTATCTAACCGGAACTCGACCTTACCAGCCTTGATGTCGCGGATGGCGGGGCCGATGTTGGCGGTCACCGTGCCGGCCTTCGGGTTCGGCATTTTCTGTGCGAGAATACGGCCGAGCTCGCGCCCGACTTGTGCCATCATATCCGGCGTTGCCACGGCGATATCGAACTCGGTAAAGCCGCCCTTAACGCGGTCGATCAAATCCTGATCGCCCACGATGTCGGCGCCGGCCTCTTGCGCCGACTTGGCACTATCGCCTTTGGCGAACGCGATCACTTTCACCACTTTGCCCGTTCCGTGCGGCAGCAAGACCGTGCCGCGCACGTTCTGATCGCTCTTCTTCGGGTCGACGCCTAAGCGGATGTGCGCCTCGACGGTTTCGTTGAATTTCGCGTTCGCGTTCTTCTTCACCAGCGCGACCGCGTCGGATGCGGTGAAAGCTTCCTTTTGGTCGAACTCGGTCGTCAGCTTCTTGAAGCGTTTTCCGTGATGTTGCGGCATTAGGCTTCGACCTCCACGCCCATCGAACGCGCCGTTCCGGCGATGATGTTCTTTGCGGCGTCGATATCGTTTGCGTTGATGTCGGGCATCTTCACGTTGGCGATGTCTTCGAGCTGCTTTTGCGTCAGCTTACCGACTTTGTTGCGATTCGGCTCTTTGCTGCCCGAGTCGATCTTCAGCGCCTGTTTGATCAAGAACGACGCCGGCGGCGTCTTGGTAACGAACGTAAACGTCCGGTCCTCGAACACGGTGATCTCGACGGGAATAATCATGCCGGCCTGCGATGCGGTACGTTCGTTGTACTGCTTGCAGAAATCCATGATGTTGAGCGAATACGGTCCCAGGGCGGGACCGATCGGGGGAGCCGGCGTCGCTTTGCCGGCGGGAATCTGCAGGCCGATTTTGCCTACGACTCGTTTGGCCACGTTCGTTTCTCCTTAACGATGCGCCGTACGGCGCTTCTGCCCCTCAAAACGTTCGCGAGCCGGGGTCGTTCCCGCGAACACATCTGCAGCAACCGGTGCGGCGCTAGACCTTCTCGACTTGGAAGAACTCCAGCTCGACCGGTGTTTCGCGGCCGAAGATCGAGATGAGCGCGCGCAGGCGTTCTTTTTCGGGCGTAATCTCGTCGACGACGCCGGTGAAATCGAAGAACGGTCCCGACGTGACCTTGACGCGGTCGCCTTTCTTGAAGTCGATCTTGAGTTTGGGCGCCTCGATCCCCATCTGCTTGAGGATGGTCTTGACTTCTTTATCCGGCAACGGCACGGGCTTTTCGCCCGGTCCGGGGCTGCCGACGAAGCCGGTTACGCCTTGCGTGTTGCGCACGACGTACCACGACTGGTCGTCCATCGTCATTTCCACGAGCACGTAACCCGGGAAGACTTTCTTCGGCGTGATCTTGCGCTTGCCGTCTTTAAACTCGACTTCGTCTTCCATCGGGACGAGCACGCGAAAGATCTTGTCTTGCATGTTCATCGAGTGAATGCGGCGCTCGAGATTGGCTTTGACCTTGTTCTCGTACCCCGAGTACGTGTGCACGACGAACCAGTTGCGGTCGTCCTTGGCACGCGGCGAAATCGAGACGGATTCGGCAGGCTCGGCATCGTCGACGGCGGCATCGGCGCCCGCACCATCGGCGGCGTCGACGGCGACATCGCTGGAGCCCTCGACGGCCTCTGCGGTTGCAGCCACCTCGGCTACGGGATCGTCAGACGATCCGGCGAGGTCGCCCATCTGTGCGTCGTCTATGGGCTCTTCCGAGCGAACGTCCGTCGTTTCCGCGAACGGATCGCGTCCGATTTCAAACATCGTTGTTGTGGCTTACTATCCGATCGTGGGGTGAATCCAGGTAAATAAAGCGCTGAAGAGTTGGTCCAAGGCGAACGTGAACAAGCCGACGCCGACGACGAGCGCGATCGTCAGTACGGTCGCCGAAATCCACTCTTCGCGGGTCGGCCACGTGACGCGGCGCATCTCGGTGATGACACCACGTACGAAGTCTTGACCGGCGATGCGTGAGGCCGCTTTTCGTTGATCGTTCACCAGAGAATGTCTCCTGAAAAACTGGCAGGGCGGACAGGACTCGAACCTGCAACCGGCGATTTTGGAGACCGCTGCGCTACCAATTGCGCCACCGCCCTACGTGCGCCGTTCGACTACTTCGTCTCGCGGTGCGCGCGGTGGCACCGGCACCAGCGGCAATACTTGTTGCGCTCGAGCCGATCGGTCGTCTTGGACTTGTTTTTCTGCGTGTTGTAATTTCGGCGCTTGCACTCGGTGCAAGCCATTACGATCATAACGCGTGTTTCTTTTTTCGCCATCCGTCCATCTCAAAACAGAACAAAACGGACCGCGCGGCCCGTTCGACCACCCATGCTAACATATGCCACGCCGCGCCGCAATGGTGCGCCCGGCCAGAATCGAACTGGCAACCTTGGGCTTAGGAGTCCCCTGCTCTATCCAGTTTTGAGCTACGGGCGCACGCGCGGCGCTGACTTCTCAGCACCCCTGCGGCGCGCCTGGTAGCGAGCCGCGATCAGGCGGTCGAACGCCTCGAGCGATTCGATGGCCGTTACCCGCGGATGCTGTAGTTCGGTGGCCACGCGCGTCCCCAGAGGGCCTCCTGCCCACACTTCCACGTCGTCCGGCAGACCAGCCGCCAGCTCTTCGCAGTAGGCCCGGGCTTGCGCCGGCCGCGACGGCGCGCCCGATATGCCCGCCACCACGGCGCGAGCTCCCGTGGCCGCAGCCGCCGCAATCGCCTCAGCCGCCGGAACGCGGGTCCCGAGATCGACCGTCCGGATGCCGCGCGCCCCGGCAAGCATCGCGGCGAATGCCGTGCCGAAGCTGTGCGGTTCGAACGGCGGGGTCACGAACAGAATCGGCCGGGCAGTTCCGCTCGCGCTCGAAGAGCCGATCACGCTTCGCACCAGATCCGAGAGGAGGTGTTCTTGCCACACCTCGGCCCGTCCGCAGCCCCACTCGTCCCCGATGCGCCGCAGGGCCGGGGCCAAAATCTCGAGGACGAGCTCGCGCGCAGGCACCAGACTCGCCGCAGCCGTCAACGTTTGTGCGGCCCGGGCGACGTCGCCCGCGAGCACGGCATCGACCAGCCGCTCGACGGTCCGGCCGGCGCTCTCCTGGAACTCGTCCAGGCCGCCGATCAGGGCGCGGATTTCTTCGTCCGTCAGGCGGGCGAGGGATCGGATCGGATGCCCGAGCCGCGTCGCGGCTCCAGCCAGCGCGAGCCGCGCGACGTCTCGTTCGGAGTAGGTTCGGGAGCCCGCCGCGTCACGAGCCGGTACGACCATCCGGTAGCGGCGCTCCCACACGCGAATCACGTCGGGCGAGAGGTGCGTGAGACGGCTAACCGCTGCGATCGTATAGTTCACGTGACCGGCCGCCCGCGCCAACGCAAGGCGCCGCGCCGGCCGAGCACGAGTGCTCGGATCGCGCCGAAGGCGGCTACAGCGTGCGACACCGGCGCCAGCCCCACCGACAGCGCCGACTCGCGATGCTGGCGGCTTGCAGTCCCCGTGCGGCGACCATGGCGGTCAACGCAATGGCTGCCGGCAGCCGTGCGTGCCGAGCGAAGGCCGGCGGGGTGGCCAGCAGAGCGTGCCACGCGGCATAGGTCGCACAAACGCCGGCGCCGCCGCCGAAGAGCGAACGTCCCAGGCCGTCCCAGCCCGCGCGCATCGACCCGTACCCATCGACGGCAAGAACCTGGGCGCCCGAAGCCAGGGCGACACGGTACCCGTGCATCCGTAACCGCCGCGCCAGCGCGACGTCTTCGACGATCGTATCGATCCCGGCGTGCCCGCCGCACTCGGCGTACGCACGCTGGTCTACCAGCAGCGCTTGTCCGGTCGCTGCCGTGCAGCGCGAGTCGCGCCGACGCCACATCGGGAGCGCCTGCAGAAGCAACTCCGGCACTAACGGCGCGAGCAGCGAATCGGCAACGGTGTGCGTTCGCACTCGTGGCCAAGCAGAAACCGCATCCGCATCACATTCGCGAGCGCGTTGCAGCAGCGCTCCCGCGGCGCCCGGTTCGAACGTCACGTCGGCGTCGGTGAAGAGCAAGAACGGAACGTCGCACCGGTTCGCGCGCCGCGCCGCAGCAAGAAGCGCCGCACTCTTCGACCCGCCCGCGCCCGGCGGGAGACGCGCGAGCCACACGCGTGGATTTGCGGCGGCGAGACGCTCTAAGACGATCTGCGTTGCGTCTCGCGAGCGGTCGTCGCACACCGCAACGGCTTCGATTTCCGGCTGCGCCAACAACCCATCGATACACGCTTTGACGGTTCGCGCTTCATCGCGAACGGCCAGGCACGCAACGATCGAACGGTCGCGACCTCGCGCCGGACGCAACGGCGGAAAAAAGCGCAGATTCACGCACTCGACGATCAACCCGGCGATTGCGACGACCGCGCTGGTCCAGGCCGTAGCGGTAACGAGCTTCATCGCACGAATCGGTTGCCGGCGATTGCCGCCAAGCGCGCGGTAACGACGTCGGGACCACCCGTCGCCGAATACAGCGTCCGGCGCCCGTGTAACGCGCGTCCGGCTGCCAGGTCGGCATCGATCCGCTGCAACGACGCGCGCACCGCCGCTAGGACCGCCGAGCCTGCATTCCGGTCGCTCGGATCGATCGGCGGCGCGAACTCGACGAATGCGTCGGGACGCTGCGCTTCGACGAATGCTAAACGCACCGCGCACGCCACGACCGGCTTGCCGGCCGCCCGCGCGGCGTGCAGATACCCCGGATGAAATCGCTCGGGGTCGCCGTTTTCCAAGCGGCCTTGCGGGTAGATCCAGACGCCGCCCCCGCCGGCAGCACTGCGAGCCGCAAAATCGATCGAACGAACGCAATCGCGCGCAGATCCCGCATCGATCGAAAACGCTCCGCCGTATCGAAAGAACCAATATTTGCGCAACTGTTCTTCGGTCATCATCACGAAAAATGGAACGGGAGGCGCGATCGCGCGTTGCACCGCGTACGGAAGAAACCCGTCCCACCACGACGCGTGATTGGCGACTGCGACGAATCCGCCGCCGGGAACGACGGCGTCCTCGCGCACCCAGACGCCGCGGAACGAACGGCGCAATAACCATCGCAAATAACGACCGAACGTGGCATCGAACCCACGCAACGGACGCGCCTCGATCATGCGGCGTCGCCCATCAGCCGGCCGGCGGCCATTCGGCCCGAAAGCAACACCATCGGCACGCCGGATCCCGGATGCGTTCCACTCCCGGCAAATACGACGTTGTCGAACTTCGGATGACGGATCGACGGGCGGAACGCCCCCATTTGGTCGAGCGTGTGATCGGGTCCGAATGCGGCGCCGTGCGTTAGTCGCAATTCACCGGCAAACTCACGCGGGCCGCGCGATCGCACGACCTCGATGTCGTTGCGGAGCCCACCCGCTTGCCGTTCGATCGACGACAGAACGGCGTCGAATAACGCGGTCTCGTCGAACTCCGCGAGCGCGAGTGCGTTGGGAACCGGTGCGAGCAACGTCAGCGCGCTACAACCCGGCGGCGCTACGCCAGCGTCGTCGATCGCCGGATTGCACGCGTAGACGAGTGGCTCTTGAGGGATTTCGCCTGCATCCAACTGTGCGTACGAACGCCAGGGATCCGACGGCAGAAAACACGCTATGATGCGGCAGCCCGACCGGGCGCCGCACGCCGATGTACCATACGATCGCCGAGTGGCCATAGCGCACGCTACGCGATCGCGATGGAGCGAACATGGAAGCCAACGCCGCTTCGCGGTCGGCCGTAATCACGACCCCGTCGGCTTCGATCGTTTCATTCTCCAGCACGACCGCATGCGCGGTGCGACCGCTCGTGCGCACCTCTTGTACGACCGAGTCGAATTCGAATCGCACTCCGGCTTCGGTGCACGCTTCAAACAACGCACCGACCACCGCCGCCGTGCCGCCTTCGCAATACCACACGCCACCGACGGCTTCTTCCACCGCCAGCATCGCGTAGAGGGCCGGAGCGCGACGCGGCGACGTCCCCAGATACAGCGTCTGGAACGTCAACGCGTCCACGACGTGCGACGACGTAAAGTGTTGCTGCGCGAACGAGCGAAGTCCGCCGACCGCCCACGGCGAAAAGCGCCCGGGCGAGAGCAGCGTGCGGACGAACGAACCGGCCGTGTGATCGACGTCCAGAATGTTGGCGCGCGAACGAAGGTACAAATCGTGCACTCGCGCGATGTACCGAAGCGCCGGTGCATTGTGCAACGGACCCTCGAAGCGTGCGATCTGAGCCAACAGTTCTGCCAGGTCCGACGACAGATCGAAGCGTTCGCCATCCGGCCAAAACACGCGATAACCTGGTTCCAAGCGGCGCAATCCCAATCGTTTGAAACCCGCGTCTCCCAGCGTCCCTCGAAGCACGTCGGTCATCACCAAGAGTGTGGGACCGGCGTCGAAGCGATACGCGCCATATTGCAACCGTTGCGCGCGGCCGCCCGCCGTCGACAGCGCCTCGATGACGGTTACTTGCGCGCCGCGCCGCGCGAGCTCGAGCGCTGCCGACAAGCCCGCCAGACCCGCGCCGACAACCGCCACGGATTTCACGCCCGCGCACCGAAGCCGCGGTCGATGGAGTGGCTCACCACGCTGCACGTCGCTTCGGCGGTGCTGTGGCTCGGAAACTTCGCGATTACGGGCGTCTGGGCGTTGCGAGCGTTTGCGAGCCGCGATCGCAACCTCGCCGCATTTGCCGCCCGCGAGATTTTATTTACCGACGCGGTCTTTACGCTGGTCTTCGGCAGTGCGGTCGTCGTCAGCGGATTGCTGCTCGCCCAACGATTACACCTCGACGTCGCGGCTACTCGTTGGCTGCGCGACGCGCTGATCGCGGTGGCAGTTTCGGGCGTCGTCTGGATCGCGGTGCTGGTTCCCATCGAAATACGCCTGTTCGTTTCGACGCGCCGCGGGCACCCGGCGCGCAATCTGTTCGTCGCGTGGAACGTCGTCGGCTGGGCGGTAACCGCCGTGCTGTTCGCCGTCATTTACTTGATGATCGCCAAGCCCGTATAAGCGCTAACGAGGCACTTCGCAGCCAAACCCCACTTGGCCGCACCTCCCACGAACGCCCGGCCCGCGCGATCGAATCCGCGCCGCTCGATCCGCGCGAGAATACCTTCGTAAAACGTCGCCGCCATCAGTAACGCGGCCCGCGAGCCGTCGTTTGGAACGCGGCGAGCCAACGCTCGCCCGGCGTCGTATTGACGCCGCGCATGCGCGGCGACGGCACGCATCGCTTCGGTACCGCCGGCGCCCGGAAACTCGCGAAGCGGCAGATAGTTTCGCCCCTGCCGCTCGTCGTCGGCAACGTCGCGCAACACGTTGGTCAGTTGCATCGCCACGCCCAATCGTTCGCCCAACGCCAGCGCATCGGCACCCGTAGCTCCGAGGATGGGAACGACGCTTCGCCCGACGGTTCCGGCCACGGCGCGCGAGTACGTCTCGAGATCGTTCATGGTCGCGATATCGACCGTGCCGAGGTCGCTTTCGCAGCCGTCGATCAGTTCGAGCAACGGGCGTCGATCGATCGCGTAGCGCTCGTATGCTCGCGACAACGCGTCGAACCACGGTTCTTCGCACGCGTCGGGGCCGCCGTGCAAGGATTCCACCGCCCGGCGAAACGCATGCAAGCGCGCTCGCCGCGTCGATATTCCGGCGTTTCCTTCGTCGGCCGCATCGTCGACGCAGCGGAAAAATGCATACAGCGCCTCAATGGCGTCGCGTTTTGCCGCCGGCAGCAACCGGGTGGCGAAATAAAAGCTACGTGCGTGATGCTGCATGACTTGCCTGCAGTAGGCGGCGCTTTTGACGCGGCTCATGCCGGAATCTCCTCGCAAATACGCTCGACGGTTTGCATCGCGCTCAACGTCACCAGTGGTAATCCGGTCGCGGGGCGCGTGCTCGCTCCGGCAAAATATGCATTACGTAAACGGCGATGGCGCGTGTCGGGCCGTAACGGACCGATCTGCAGTAAATCGTGGGAAAGCCCGAAGGCCGAGCCGCGCGAACAGTTCAACTCTTCGAGAAAATTTTGCGGCGTGCGCACCTCCATCCAGCGAATTCGCCTGCGAAGGCCGGGAAAGCGGCGGCGTTCGATCGTGTCGAGAACGTCGCCGGCCTTCTCGGCGGTTTGCGAGTTCCAATCGGTGTTGCCGTCGGCATTCGCGACCGGCACCAAAACGTACAGCGCTTCTTTGCCGGCCGGCGCCATCGACGCATCCGTAGCGGACGGCGCGGCGATATAGATCGCCGGATTGCGCGGAAAACGCCGCCGGGCGAAGATATCGTCGCACGTCGCGTGCAGGTCGGCCGGCATCAAGAACTCGTGATGTGCCGTGTCGCCGTACGAGCGATCCAAGGCGGCATAGAGCAACAACGCCGACGGTGTATGGCGCATCTTGGTCGATCGATGCCGCGGTTCGTCGAGCAGCGATGCGTACACGTAGGGCAAGTCGGCAGAGAACAGCGCCACGTCGCAGGCGAACTCGCCACGGTCGCTGCTGATGGCTCGCACGGTGTGGCCGCGCTCCACCACGCCGCCTACCGTCGTCGAATACTCGATTTTGGCGCCGCACGAAAGAGCCAGACGTTCGAGCGCTCGCACCAGCGTGTAGATGCCGCCGCGCGGAAAAAATATACCTTCGCCCATTTCGGTGAAAAACAGCAAGCGGTACATCTCGGGCGACGCGTACGGCGACATACCGAGGTACATCGTTTGAAAGGACAACGCGGCGGCCACGGTGCTGGATCGAAACGCGCGGGCGGCGGTGCGCCGCAACGAACGAAACGCGCCCGAACGAACCAGCGCGGAAAGTACTGCGGGTGAGAGCAAACTCCGAACGCCGCGCATCCGCGTGCCGACGAGATGCCGGCGTGAAGAATCGTACGCAAGCGCGCAGCCGGCTAGGTACTGCAGCAGACCGCCGGAGCTTCCAGGCTCGAATCGTTCGAGCGCGTCGATCGTTTCCGGCAGCGACGATCCGATCGTCAGCGTACGGCCGTCCACGAAGTGCAATCGATAGTTCGGGGACACGCGCTGCAACGGAACCTCGCGGTCGAAATCCGCCCCGCAGGCGGCAAACGCCGAGCGGAACACATCCGGCATGAACAGCAGCGTGGGGCCGAGATCGAATGAGAAACCGTCCCGCTCCAAGCGCCCGGCGCGTCCGCCGGGCGAGGTCGCGCGCTCCACTACGGTCGTATCGTATCCCGAACGCGCTAATAACGCGGCCGCCGTCAATCCGGCTACCCCCGCGCCCACAACCACGGCTTTTTTCCGTTCGCTCACGACCAGGCACCCTTCATGACCTTTTCTTGTCCACCTTTTGTCCATGGCAAACGCCGGGGCGAAAAATGGGTATCAGGGCCGGGTGCTGCTTGGAATGACCGGCTCGACCGGCTTTATCGGAAACGCCCTTCGGCGGTACGCTCGCGCTCGTGGCTGGACGGTGCGGCCGATCCCGCGCGATCCGCGACCGGCCGACGTTGAAAACCTGGACGCGGTCATTCACTTGGCAGGCGAACCGATCGACGGACGATGGACTCCTGAAAAGAAAGAGGCGATCGTACGGTCGCGGGTTGACACGACCCACAAGCTGGTCGATGCGATGGCGCGCGCAACGCATCCGCCAACGGCGCTGGTCGCAGCATCGGCCGTCGGATTCTACGGCGACCGCGGGGTCGAGCCGCTCGACGAACGCTCAGCGCACGGCACTGGATTTCTTTCGGCCGTTTGCGGTGCGTGGGAACGTGAATCGTCTCGTGCGAGCGCACTCGGCATCCGCACCGTCATTCTTCGAACGGCCGTCGTGCTCGGTCGCGAAGGCGGCGCGCTCCCGCGTATGGTTGCACCGTTTCGTTTCGGCGCGGGCGGGCCGCTCGGCAACGGGCGTCAGTTCGTGCCTTGGATTCACATCGACGACCTATGCGCGCTCTATCTGGCGGCGGTCGAAAACGAATGGAGCGGCGTTTTCAACGCGGTCGCGCCCGATTACGCAACCTCGGCGCGATTGTCGCAAGCGATCGGCGCCGCGATTCGCCGCCCCGCCCTGGCGTACGCGCCGTCACCGATCCTACGGCTCGTCCTCGGCGAGTTCGCAACGACGTTGTTGGCGAGTCAGCTCGTGTTGCCGGCACGAGCGCAAGCGGCGGGATTCACGTGGTCGCATCCGCGCCTCGAGCCGGCCGTTCAGTCGCTCCTGGCCCCGTCGCGGCAGAGCCCGCTCGTACGCACCGTACGTCGCCGGCAAACGATTCGCGCCCCGATATCCGACGTGTTCGCCTTCTTCGCTCGTGCAGAGAATCTCGAGTCGATCACGCCGCCCGCGCTGCGATTCGAACTAGAATCGCAAGCGAACGTTGTCGCAGCGGGTAGCTCGATTCGTTACCGCCTGCGATTGCACGGCATCCCGTTCGGATGGACGACGCTCATCGCGAATTGGCAACCGCCGCAGGCGTTCGTTGACGTGCAGCTGCGTGGTCCGTACGCTTTGTGGGAGCACCGGCATACGTTCGAAGAGCGGGATGGCGCGACCATCATGCACGACGCGGTCGATTACGTGTTGCCGTGGTATCCGTTTTCGACGATCGTTGACGGCTTCGTGCGGCGAGACGTCGATGCGATCTTCGATTTTCGAGCCCGTGTCATCCGGAAACGCTTCGAGGCGGCATAATATCCGAGCGGCCGAGCGCGGTTAACGCGGCGGTAGCGGACTCGTCGTCTTCGGCAACAACGCCTTCGTTCTCCAATCGAACCGGATCGCGAGCAACCGGATCGCAGTGGTGAGCGCGATCGCGATCCAGGCCGCGGCCTCGGCGCCGGCGTGCGTTAGGCCGGCGATTCCGCAAAACACCAACGCGCCCGCGAAGGCCACCACGGCCAGCAGCTGTCCGGGCATCATCCAAATCTCGTTGACCAACACGTCGCGCAAGAGACCGCCGCCGCAACCATTCACCACACCGATGAAGATTGCCGCCGGATAACTGAGCCCGGCCGCGAGCGACATCTGCGCACCCACGCACGTGTATGCGCCCAACCCAACTGCGTCGACCACCGACGTCATCGCCGTAAAACGCGCCGATGGCGTTCGTCCGCCGGCTCGTATGGCGATCCAGCCTCCGGCGATCGCGCCGACGAAACGGTGAGGAGGTACGCGGGCTGTCGTACGGCTTCGGGAGGACCGTGCTGCAAGAAAATGCCGTCGCGCAACAGACCGCCGCCCAACGCCGACACGAATGCCATGACGAACACGCCGGTGACGTCGTAGCCCTTACGCACGCCCAAGCCGGCACCGGTAATCGCCCAAATAAACGTCGCGCCGATATCGAAGAACGCCGGCAACTGGAACTGATGCGCGCTCACCGTCCCGAGCGTTTCCAGTTAGCAAGCCGCGCGAGATTCACGGCAATCGAGTTCGCGGCGGTCAATACCAGCAGCGATCGCGCGATGCGCTCCAGGCTTGGATCCCCCCAACGAAAAACGTGCTGGTATTCGTTATAGATCAATGCGAGCAAAAAGATGCCGCCGCTGAGCAGTGTGGGGCGCAAGATCAGCGTGCCGGGCTTTTCGCCCGTTCGCACGTCGAACGCGAAGCCGCGCGCGATGCCGAGTGCGAGGCCCACGACCGCGGCGACCATCATCCACTGTATCGAGCGTGCGTCCAACGAACCGTGCGTCAGGATCGCCCGCGCGGCCAACAGCGTATACGCAACCGGCCAAACCCACATCGTGCGCAGTGCCTGCACGCGCTCTTTTCGCTGCACGAGATATGCCAAAACGATCGTAAGCGCGGCAAGCGCGATGAAGATCGTACTGCGGACCCAATCGACGGCCATGAACGCTTGCTTCAAGGGGCAGCCTGGCCGCTACCTGCGCCAAAAGTTGAGGGGTTTACGTCTCTACGTCGTACTCGATGACTCCGTCTTTATCGTTCCTCGAAACGCCAGGAGGTTTCATGCAGGCATTCTTCGGCCGTGCGCGCCGGCCGGTAAGCATCGCGTTGGCGCTGGCGTTGGCCGCGTGCGCGGGATCGGGCGCCGCCGTGCCATCGGCCGGCACGCAAGCACCGATCGAGGCGTTGCAAGCCAACATCCGCCCTTCCGTTAGTGGCAAAATCAAACACGTCGTCATCATCGTTCAAGAAAACCGCAGCGTCGATAACCTGTTTCAAGGCTATCCCGGTGCCGACACGCGCTCGTACGGTTTCACGAGCAAAGGGAAGAAAGTCGAGCTGGTTCCAACGTCGCTCGCCGATGAGTGGGACATCGATCACAGCGCGAAGTCGTACTTTGAAGCGTGCGACGGCCAAGGAGCGTATCCCGGCACTGACTGTAAGATGGACGGTTTCAACCTCGAAACGCTGAGGTGTCAAGGTCTCGGTCGAGGCCATTGCCCGACCGGTAGTCCGCAATACGGCTACGTGCCGCATTCCGAGTCCAAGCCATATTTCGACATGGCGCGGCAGTACGTCTTAGGCGACCGTATGTTCACGTCCGAGTTCGACGCCAGCAGTTTCGTCTCGCATCAATACATTATCGCCGGACAGGCGGAGTCAACGGTCGATTTCCCGACCAACATCTGGGGATGTGACGGCAACAAAGACGACGTCATCAACACGGTCAACCAGAAGCGCGTCATCACCAACAACTACGTTTCGGTCTGCTTAGACAGTCCCACGCTCGGCGACGAACTGGATGCTGCGAAATTGAGCTGGGGTTATTATACGGCCGGCGTGTACGGCAACGGCAACATTTGGAACGCGTATCAAGCCATCAAACACATTCGCTTCGGCCCGGATTGGAAAGCCGATGTGATCCGTCCGCAGACGCGCTTTTTGAAAGACGTTGCGAACGGCCAACTGCGCACCGTCAGTTGGGTGACGCCCACGTGCCAGAATTCCGACCACGCAGGTTGCGGTTTCTCGACCGGTCCGTCGTGGGTAGCGTCATTGGTAAACGCCGTCGGCGAGAGTACGTATTGGGATTCGACCGCGATTTTCGTCTTTTGGGACGAATACGGCGGATGGTACGATCACGTGCCGCCCAAAAAGCTCGACTACGACGGCCTGGGCATTCGAGTGCCCCTCCTCATCATCTCGCCGTACGCAAAGAAAGGCTACGTGTCGCACGTGCAGTTCGAGCACGGCAGCATCTTGCGTTTCGTCGAGGATCAGTTCGGCTTAGCGCGGCTCGCGGCCAGCGATTCGCGCGCCACGTCGCCCGAGGCCGACAGCTTCGATTTCAAGCAGAAGCCTCGGGCGTTCGTGCCGATCGCCGCTCCGCACGACGGACACTATTTTCTAACGCAGGCGCTCGATCCACGGCCGGTCAACAGCCAATGACGAGCGACGGCCGGCTACTCGTAGTCGGGCGGCCGGCCGTCGTCGATCTGATGGAGAAAGAAGCTGCGGTTCTTGGGTGCCGCGATCGGAACGAACTTGCGCGGCGCCTGATTGAAGTTGAAACAGTCCGCCGCCGGCGAGTTCGCGCGCGTATCGCTCGCCGCTAAGCGCGGAAGCCCGAAGACGTCTTCGGCAAACTTCAAAATGCTGCCGTGTTCGTATTGCACTTTCGAAATATGGTCTTTCTTGGCGTAGGGCGAGATGACCAGCAATCCGGTACGGATGCCCAAGCCGTCGTAATCTTCCATCGGCGGCGGAATCGAATCGTAGAGTCCGCCCCAGTCGTCCCAAAAGACGAAAATCGCGGTCGAATCCCAATACTTACTCTCGCCGACCGCGTTCACCAGCGACGTAACCCACGAAGGTCCGAAACCGCCGCCGCAATTCACGTGATCGGAATCCACACACGTCGGCGTGATCCACGTCACGGCCGCCAACTTTCCGTTTGGAACGTCCGTCAAGAACTGCTTCTGCGGCGTGATAACGTCGTTTTTCCAATCCGGTCCGTTGTAGATGTGCTTGACGGCTTGATAGGCCGACCACTCTCCACCGCCGTCATCGCCGGTGATGGAACTCGTGTAGAAACGCCACGGTAATTTAGCCGCATCCAGCTCGTCACCCAACGTCGTGTAATCGAAACAGGCCTCTTGCTGCGGCCCGTACGTGCGCTTCTGCGTGAGCGTCGTTACGGTGTCGCTCGGACCGCCCTTGCAGCCCCAATAGCCATAGGGAAGGTCAACGCTGCCCTGCGCTTGTCCGGCGATGATGTACTGATGCGAGACGAAGCTTTCGTCGAGCTGCGACGTAAAAAAGCGCGTGCCGAGCGTCCATTCGTGCGCCATATCGAAATACGGCTTCGACTCGGTGTGCGGTACGTACACGTATTCTGGGTTGGGCGGTCCGCCGAACGACTCTTCCTTATCGAAGCCGTTCATCCGGCAATGCGTTCCCGGGAGATCCCCGCTGGGCGCATTACACGCCGAAAACATCGCTGCGGCGGAATGATCGATAACGTATTGCGTCGCTAGGCTAACCGACTTTAGCTCGATCGTCTTTCCCGAGGAGTCTTTTCCGGACGGAACGGTATCCGCACCGGGAAAGCCCTGGAACAAATTATTCACCGATCGGTTCTCTTGGACGATGATAACGACGTGTTTGATTTTTCCCGAGCCGCTCGACGCGAGCGGCGAAGCAATGTTCCCTTGTCCGGCGAAGGGCACCGGGGATGGAGAATTCGCCGAGCACGCGCTCAACGAGATTGCCCCGGCCAGCGCGCCGCACAACGCGAAGCGTGAATACATCATGAATCCCCTATATTCGTACGAAATAAGAACGATGGAGCAACGTACGCGGGGCGGACTCGGCGGTCCTGGACCCGGCTGCAAGCGTACGTGCTCCGTTAAGACAACGCAGCGATGAAGCGCTTCGTCGCCGCTACGGCTCTCGGTGTATCGGTCGGATTACGCTCGCAGACCGCTTGGGCGGTGCTTTCCATAGCAAGACGACGCGGCGCTCGGTCGTTGTTTGCCGGCGCATGCGCGCTCGGCGAATTTGCCGCCGATCTTTCCTCGCGCGCTCCCGACCGCACCGCTCCCCTGCCGTTGATCGCGCGCGTCATCCTCGGCGGCCGGGTGGCATACGCGATCGGCAAACCGGGATCGCGGTTGGGTTACGCAGCCGTTGGAAGTCTCGCCGCACTCGGCGGCGCGTATGCCGGGTTAGCGGCACGGAACGCCGCGGCCGAGGCGATCGGTCCCGTCCCGGCCGCGACCATCGAAGACGCCGTCGCGGTAGCGCTTGCCGCGTGGGCCGTTTGGATCGTTCCGAAATGATTCCGGCGCTTCGTCCCGCCCAAACGTTCGTCGGACGCCGTGACGAACTCGACTTCTTACAAGAAGCATTCGAACGTGCGAGCGAGGGTCGTCCGAGTTTCGTTCCGGTCGAAGGCGATGCCGGCATCGGCAAATCGCGCTTGATCGATGAGTTCACCGCCACCGTAAACGATGCAGCAACCGTCGCACGCGGCCGCTGCAGCGAGCAAGTCCGCAGTCCGTATCTACCGTTCTTAGCGGTGCTTTCGGCGGTCAACCAACGCGCGGCAGCACGCGCGTTCGATCCGCATCGCGACCGGGGTGACGTTGAGGACAAGGCCGCGTTCTTAGCCGCCAGCGCGGGCATCCTTCAACGCGCTGCGCAGAAAAAACCGGTCGTCGCCGTGGTCGAGGACGTGCAATGGGCCGACTCCGGGACGCTCGAATTGCTGTCGTATCTCATGCACTCACTCGGCGACGCTCGCGTGTTGGTACTGGTTTCGATGCGCACCGAAGATGCTGCGACCAACGCCGGCCTCGCGGCGTTTCGTTTGCAGGCAGCGCGCAGCCGCGTGCCGACGGTTCGGCTGCGCGGTCTTTCGCGCAACGAGATTCGTTGTTTGGTAACGGCGCGTCTCGCGCATCGCCTGCCGAATGCCGGCGTCGTCGGACAGATCGAACGGCTTTCCGAAGGCAACCCGTTGTTCGCCGAAGAGCTTTCGAACATCGCCGAAGACGGGCGACTGAACCTCGCAGCGGATTCGCCCGTATCGGTCGATGCCGATTCTTAGCCAACGCTTTGCCCCGCTCTCCGAAGGCGATCGCTCGTTGCTGGTTCGCGCGGCGATCGTGGGGCGCGAGTTCGACGCCGGTTTCGTCGCCAACATCGCGGGCGTTACCGTCAACGCGGCGCTGGAAACGTTGCAACGCGCGGTCAACGCGCATATGGTGGTAGCCGATTCCGTTAGCCCGAACGGTTTCCGGTTTCGCCACGCGCTGATCCGTCAAGCGCTGGCCGATCGGCTGGTCGTCGGTTTGGCGGCTCCGTTGCACGCGCGCATCGCCGAAGCGCTCGAAGCATCCGATCCGTCGAACGTGGCCGCCCTCGCCTACCATTGGTCGAAGGCGCGGGTCGCAGATAAAGCGCGTGCGTACAACGAGCGCGCCGGAGAATCCGCGTGGAACGTTTACGCGTATCGCGACGCGATCGGCTTCTACGCGAACGCGTTGCAATGGGAATATCCGGCAGGCGCCCAACGCGCCGCGGCGTTCGAACGTCTCGGCACGCTGCTGTATATCGAAGGGTGTGGTGACGAACCGGCGTCGTGGTTCGACCGTGGGCGCTTGGAATGGGAAGCGGCCGGCGACCACGTCGCTGCAGCTCGCGCCTTGCTCCGCTCTGCCGACCAGCATTGGGTCGACGCGCGCACGGACGAAAGCATGGCTGCGGCGCGGACGGCGGTCAACCGGCTCGCACCCATGCACCGTCCGGCCGAGGCGCTCGAAGCCCATCTCTCGCTGGCGCGCTTCGCAATCACCTTGGGCGACGCGGCGACCGCGCAAGTGGAGTTGCAAGCAGCGCACGCGCTCGGTGGGTCGCTGGAGATTCCGGCCAACGCCAGTTTTTACGAAATACGCGCCGAAGCCGGGGCGGCGCTCGGGAGTTCGGCATCGGCCCTGCGAGACTGTGCGACCGCGTCGCGCCTGGCGCAAGCCGGCCGCAATAGCGAAGCGATCGTCCAAATCGAGAACAACTGCGCGTTGGTCGCGGCCGAACTCGGCGCGCTGCCGGACGCGATCCGCCGGCACGAGATCGCTCTGGCCGAGGCCCGGCGCACCAGCATGCCGTGGCGAATCGCGTACTCGGCGCTCAATTTCGCGCAGACCCTAACGCTGTCGGGCGATCTGCGACAAGCGCGCACGGTCGCGTGGGAAGCGATCGAAAGCGGCGTTACGACCGCGACGTTTCGCACCAAGGCGGCAGCCGTCGGAATTCCGTTGGCGTTGCTGCTGAACGACCGCCGGCTTCTCGACGCCTGCGCTCGCGAGGAGGCGCTGGAACTTGCGCGCCGTTCGGGCGAAGTGCAACGTATCTCGGCCGTCGGCGCGGCGTTCGCGGAATTACGGTCCGCCCAGGGGGCGCTCGACGAAGCCCGCCGCATCGTGCGCGATACGATCGAATCCATCGAAACGATCGGAACGCCGCACCGTTGCGTCGCGCTAGTACTGCACGTCATCGCGAACGGCGGCAAGATCGAGCGGGCGTGGGCCGGCGCCGCGCTGCAACGGAGTTGGACGAGGCCGGCGGTGTTGCGCGCATGCCGTCTGCTACTCCACGCCGCCGTCGAGCCGAGCGGCTCGCCCCGCGCGGCCCGAAGCGCGTCGTCGGCGGCCGCGCAGTTCGGACGCCTCGGCTGGAGCTTGGCGCGGGCTCGGGCGCTCGAGATGGCCGGAAACGCCGGCAGCGCCTACGCAGCCTACGTAGCGATGGGCGACGTCCGCGACGCCGACCGATTGGCCCCGGTCGCATGCGACGAGGGCAAATCCCGCGCCGACAGTTTGAGTCCGCGGCAGCGACAGATCGCCGAACTGGTGGCCGAAGGCGGTACCAATCGCGTCATCGCTCAACGACTGAATATCAGCGAGCACACCGTCGAGCATCATCTGTCGAGCATTTTCGCGCGCTTGGGCCTGCGCTCGCGCGCGGCCTTGGCGGCGCGCGTGGGCAGCCTGCCACCGCAATAGCGGAATCCCGGGATGGCGCTCGACCCCCGCTCTCCGTATAATTCCCGCAACGACCGGAGGAGGAGCACGATGGTCAAGCTGTGTTTGCTGGCGCGCCGTTGGATTGCCGCGGTGATCGCCATTTCTTGGGTACTGTGCGTTCCCGTTACCGCCGGTACCACCGGCAGTTTAGCGGGGAGCGTCGTCTCGTCGGCTAACGGCGAACCGATCGCCGGTGCCGTGGTGCGTATGACGAGCCCCTCGCAGGTGGCCTCGACGCACACCGACGCGAGTGGACGATTTATCTTCCTGTCTTTGGCGCCCGACACATATGTGATAACGATCGACCATACGGGCTTCGAACCGTTCTCTGCCACCGGCCTGAGCATCTTTGCCGATCAAGCGCAGACGCTCTCGTTCAAACTCAATAAGAGCTTGAAAACGATCGCCACCGTGCAAGCGCGCTCGTCGTTGAACCAAGTGCGCCCGGGAACGATCACCGACGTGTATTCGGTCAACCCGGCCGTCACCAAGGCGGCCGCGCCGATCGGCGGCGGCGGCGGCTTGAACAACGTGTACTCCGCGATCGCCGCCATGCCCGGCGCCTACGTGCCCAACGGCCAGATGGGCGTCAACCAGACGGTCTACATTCGCGGCGGCTACTACGACCAAATCGGCTACGAGTACGACGGCGTCCCCGTCAACCGCTCGTTCGATAACTATCCGGCGCACTCGGCATCCACCCTCGGCCAACAAGAACTGCAAATCTATGCCGGCGGCGGCGGAGCGAGCGCCAACGCCACCGGGTTGGCTGGGTTTATCAATCAAGTCGTTAAGACCGGTACGTTTCCGGGCTACGCCAACGTCTCGGGCTCGTTAGGCTCGCCGACGTTCTATCACGACGTTTCGTTCGAGACCGGCGGTGCGACGCCCGATCGCCTCTTTTCCTATTACGTCGGCGCGAGCGGTTACAATCAAGATTTCCGCTATCTCACGCAGTATAACGGCGGCGATCTGCTGAGCGACTTTCCATACGGCGCCGGTCCCAGCAATCTTACCACCGAGTTGGATTTCTATCCGGCAGTGTACCCGACGTGTAATACCAATGCCACCTATACGAACCCGGCCGCGAAGTTTCTGAGCAACGATCCGGGCTGCTTCTCGGCGTTCGGGTCCAACTACAGCGAAGTTTCGTACATCGCGGGACGCGAGATCGTTGCGAACATGCACTTCGGCATTCCGCATCACAACGACGCCGGCCGCGACGACGTACAAATCCTGTACACCTCGTCGGCACAATTTCGGCAATATTATAGCGGCGTCGACGATGGCGGACTGCCTCTCGCTCAAGGATTGCTCCAGCAGTGCGATTTCTCGCATTGCGCGCCGCCGCATTGGCCCGACTATTACACGTTTCCCGGCGGCACGCAGTTTCTCGCGCCGGCAAAGACGCAACAGATCGCCTATCTCTTTCCGGGGTCGCCTACCGACCGCTGTGCGAACGTTGCGGGCCTACCGAATTCGTGCGATATTGCGAACGGCGATTACGCCCTCTTACCGAACAATTATCGCGACGGCCGGTGGGACACCGCGAGCATCTTCAAGCTGCAGTACCAGAAGAACTTCGGAAGCAATGCCTATCTTCGGGTGTTCGGCTACTCGTTCTACTCCGATACGAATCGCAGCGGCGCGAGCCGTCGCGGTATCGGCAGCGGTTACGGCGCCACGAACTACGACTACGAAGTGGACGGCCACACGCGCGGCATTCAAGCCGATCTCGGCGATCAGATCAACGCAACAAACTTATTGAGCGCGAACTTGAACTATATCACTTCGACGACGTTGCGTTTGAACAACGATAACTACTTGAACACGGCGAGCCAACAAGTGAGTAACTTCACCAACGGCTCCGAGTGCTTCGCTTTCGAAAACGGCAACGTCGGCAAGGAGCATTTCAACAAGGGCGCGGTGGCACCGTGCAACGCACCGATCACCCAAGGCACGTTCGGAGATCCGTCCGGAAGGGGCAATTGGAACGGCAACCCGTGCGCCACCGGAAACGTTGGCGCGAGTACTCGCCGCCTGCCAAGCCGGCGCGCTTTTTGAGCTGACCTACACCGGCAATCAGGGCCAACTCAACCAAGTCATCCCGCAGTTCATCGATGCATCGATATCGGATGAATTTCGCCCGAACGATAAGCTCGACATCAGTCTCGCACTCAAATATGCCGACGACCAGTTCTCGCTCGACAACACCAATACGCCGGGCAAGAACTTCTGGTTTGCGGCCGCGCAACGCGAGTTTTGCTACAATCCGCTCACCTTCGAACCGGTGCTCAAGCCGGAAGCACCGCAGAACGACTCGATCATCGAACCGTATGTGGGCTTCGTCTGCCCAGTGGATAAGTCCAGCGGTACGCCGGTGCAGACGGTTCACCCCGATGGTAAGAACGGCCACTTGTTGCTTTCGAACCAATACCCATCGACCTACGTACAAAACTATTGGCAGCCGCGGATCGGCCTCACCTACACGGTCAATCCCGATACGGTGTTGCGCGCCTCGGCCGGACGTTACGCACAAGAGCCGCAAAACTACGAAGTGCAATACGACAGCCTGGAAGAGAACTTGGCATCCCAGATCCTGGGCTTCTTGCCGTACGGCTTCACGACGCCGTTTCATAACGCACAAGCGCAGTTTTCGAACAACTACGACTTCTCGTACGAGCATCATTTCCACGGCACCGACACATCGGTCAAGGTCACGCCGTACTATCGCTTCGCGACGCAGCAACTCGACGAGAATATCTTCATTCCCACGCTGCTCGCTTCGCCGGCGCTGAATGCAGGCACGCAGGTCAGCTACGGCGTCGAGTTCCAGTTGGCCAAAGGCGATTTCTCGAAGAACGGCTTAGCCGCGATCTTCTCCTACACGTATTTGAACACGAAAGAGAAGTGGAACGATTTCCAGGGGATCGGCGTCAACGCGGTCTCGCCGTACAACCAATACATACAGGAGTACAACGCGTTGACCAAGGCCGGCGGCGGCGCCCCATGTTACCGCGACAATCGCAGCGGTCAGCCGGCGCCGAACTGCCACAACAACGCGATCGCCAATCCCTACTACAACATGGCCCCGCAACCGCTACTCGACCCGAACGCTTGGTACGTGACGGGTCTCGACTTTCCGTATACGTCGCCAAACGTCTTTGCGCTCGTGCTCAACTACAAGCACGATCGCTTCTCGATCACGCCGGCTATGACGCTTAACCAAGGCGCCGCGTACGGAGCGCCGTCTGACGTTCAGGGGCTCGATCCTCGCACGTGTACCGCAACCCAGAGCAGCGTCGGCATTCATGGCGTCAATCCACACGCACCCGACTACACGTCGTGCGGACTGGCCGCAACGCCGAGCGGCTCGCTGTACATCCCGAACCCAACGACCGGTACGTTCGATTCGTTCGGTCAGTTCACGCAGCCATGGCAATTCAACATGGGACTGCAACTGCACTACGATTTCTCGCCGCGCGTGGCGGCGAACGTCACGATCGCGAATCTGGTCAACGAATGTTTCGGCGGATCCAGCACGACGTGGAGCCGGCAGTACGCGCCCAGCTCGACGGTCTGCGGGTACTCGCCCAACGTCTTCTACGACAGCAACTTCTACAACGGCACCGGCCCGAACGATAAGGCGGCGAACGGCGTTGCGTTCAATCCGTATTTCTCGCAGCCGTTCATCCCGTCGTACGGCGATAACAACTCGTTCAACTATCCGTTACCGATCAATCTGTACTTCCAACTGCAGCTAAAGATCTAAAGGCTCACCGTGCTCCGCCGTAGCGCCGCGATTTGTTCGGTCCTGTTTGTTCTCCCGGTGGGCGTGCGTGCGGCAACGAACTTTTCGGTGCCCGATATCGCGCGAATCGTCGATGTCGGGCAATCGGCGATCGCGGCCGACGGACGGCACGTCGCATTCGTGGCGTCCCGCGCGTTCCTCGAACGCAACGAATATCGCGACGAACTCTGGGTCTACGACCGAACGAGTCGTGCCTCGTCGCGATTGGCGGCGAGACACGACTCCATTTCGGGGCCGGCGTGGTCGCCCGACGGACGTTCGGTCGCCGCGGTCGCCGACGATGCGAACGGTGGCGAGCAACTGTATATCTTCGGACTCGACGGCAGCGAACGGCGTATCACCGCGGGTTCGACCGGAATCGTCGCGTTTGCGTGGCGGCCGGACGGACGAGCGCTGGCGTTCGTGCGCTCCGACCCGGTGCCGCAGCGCACCGGGTCGGCAGCCTACGCGGATGCCTTCGAGGTGACCGACAACGATTATCTTGCGACGTCGCGGCCGCAACCGCGTCATCTTTGGTTGACACAACTCCGCGGTGGCGAACGGCGGTTGACGCAAGGCTCGTGGAGCGTCGCCAACGACACCGTGTCGTGGTCGCCGGACGGCATGGAACTCGCCTACATGCGCGTGCCCAACGCGATCCACGGCATCTCCGATCGCTCCGCTGCTTATGCCCTCAACGTACGCAGCGGCGTTTCGCGCGCGCTCACGGCGCACGACGCGCACGAGGACCAAATCGAGTGGTCGCCCGCCGGTCAACGTTTGTTGTATCTCTTTCCGCGCGACGGGGATCCGGCCGCTGCCACGACGGTGCGCACCGTCGATCTTTCAACCCACGAAGGCGACGCCTCGGCGCAGCTCGACCGCCACGTCGATACCGCCGCATGGTATCCCGACGGGCGCCGGATGCTGCTCAAAGTGTACGACGTAACCTCGGGGCCGCTGTACGCACTCGACGAACGCGGTATGCCGCGCAGAGTGCCGCTGGGGGACGTCGTCGACGCATCGATCGACTCGGTGCAAAGCGTCGCACGCGACGGAACGATCGCCTTTACCGGCAAGACCGCAAACCTTCCGTACGAGCTGTACGTGCTGCCGACCGGTGCCGCACGACCCGAACGAATCACGCACTTCAACGACGCTATCGGCCGGCGCAACCTCGGTCGCGTCGATACCGTTCGTTGGACGTCGAGCGACGGTTTCCAAGAAGCGGGCGTCCTGACGTATCCGCCGGACTATCGCGCCGGCCGCACGTATCCGCTTGTGTTGCGCATTCACGGCGGACCCGCCGAAACGTCGCTGGCGGCGTTCGAACCATTCTATCAAAGCGCCGCGGCCCGCGGTTATCTCGTGTTTGCGCCGAACTACCGCGGTAGCACCAACATGGGCGATGCATTCGAACGAGCAATTTTTAACGACGCCAGCGTCGGACCGGGTCGCGATGTGATGGATGGAATCGCGGCCGTGGAGCGCCTCGGAATCGTCGAACTCGTCACGACTCGCCGTTTCGGGCTGGTCGTACGGCGGACAGATGACGTCGTGGATGATCTCGCATTATCCCATTTGGAAATGCGCGGTCACCGGCGCGGCCGTTAACGATCTGGTGGTCGACTACACGATCGCCGACGACATCGACGCCGCCCGGGC
The DNA here is from genome assembly GCA_963786515.1 of Vulcanimicrobiota bacterium. Taxonomy (GTDB): domain Bacteria; phylum Vulcanimicrobiota; class Vulcanimicrobiia; order Vulcanimicrobiales; family Vulcanimicrobiaceae; genus Tumulicola. The sequence goes on from CAWAZM010000014.1 coordinate 191,491, forward strand.
ATCGTTTTCGGATTCGCCGTTCGTCGGGGATCAGCTCGCCGCATGGCAAGCGCAGTCGCCCATCGTATCCTTCAAGAACGTTCGCACTCCGTTGCTGATGCTCGGCAATGTGTACGACGTGCGGGTTCCGATCGTCGAGCAATACGAATGGTATCACGCGTTGCGCGATAACGGTGTGCCCGTAACGTTTTATGCCTATCCCAGTCGCGGGCATCTTCCCAACGGTCCGGTGCGGTTAGCCGATGCATATGAAAGGTGGTTAGGGTGGTTCGACCGGTATCTCGCGCGGTGAGCGCCATTCGCTTGACGGTGCCGGCGATCGTCGCGGGCATTCTCGGTTTCCTTGGCGCTCCTGCGGCGCAAGCACAGGCTCCGGCCGCCTCGCCGTGTGCGACGACGATCTATCCGCGAGTGGGTGCGTACGTGCGTACGCCTCGACTGCACGGACCGGGACTCGTTTTAGCGGGCGGCGGCGCCGAAGAAGCTCCGGAGGCGGTCTTTGCGTGGATGCGGCGCACGCTGGCCGGGACGGATGCCGGTAGAGCCGGGAACGTCGTGGTGCTGCGCGCGGCCTCGGCCAACGAATACGATTCGTTCTTCTATAGCGACGGACGCTTTGCATCGGTGCAAACGGTACTCATTCCGCCCTGCGCGGCCCGCGCCGATCTCGATCGAGCGGCCAAGATCGTTGACGGCGCCGACGCCGTCTTCTTCGCCGGCGGAGATCAAGCGCATTACGTCATTTGGAAAGGCAGCTCGCTCATCGCGGCCGTTAAGCGGGTCTACGCTCGCGGCGGGATCGTCGGAGGCGGAAGCGCCGGCTTGGCGATTCAAGGCGCCGTGGTATTCGATTCGGTCGCCGGCGACCGCCTGAACAACGACGTTCACACGGCCGATGCCGTCGCCAATCCGTTCGAACCGCGCATCAGTTTTACCACCGGATTGTTTTCGTGGCCGCCGCTGCGCGACACGATGACCGACACACACTTTGCGGTACGCAATCGTTTCGGACGCACCGTCGTCTTTCTCGCACGTATCGCGACCGACGGTCTGCTGCCGGGCGCTTCGACGATCTATGCGTTGGGAATCGATCAGGCGAGTGCGGTGGTCGTCGATGCCCGTGGCGTTGCCACGCTGATCAATGCGAGCGGCGGGCGCGGTGCCTACCTGGTGCGAGCGCCGGGCAACGCAAAGATCCGGAGCGGCACGCCGTTCGTGTACCGCGTCGAAGTCTCGCACGTGCGCCGCAATTTCGAAACCTTTAACCTCGCAGCCAAGACGACGTCGGACCCGTGGTTCGAGGTTCGAGTGAATGCGGCCGCGACGACGATGTATAGCCGGGATCCGTACGATCTGTGAAACGCGCGCTCGCGCTTCTGCTGATCTGCGTGGGACTTGCGGCGTGCTCGCGCCACGATTCGCATCATATGCGCGCGGAGCTCGTCATCGCACAGCAGCACGAGCCGATGTCGCTCAACCCCGCACTCGAAAACGGCACGTCGTCGATGGAACTCGGCCTGTTGATCTTCCAGTACCTGGTGAAGTTCGACGACCGTTCACGGATGATCGGCGATGCGGCCATCGAGCCGCCGACGCTGCGCAACGGCGGCATCAGCCGCGACGGCTTGACCATCACCTACCATCTGCGTCCCGGGCTGCGCTTCTCGGACGGCAAGCCACTTACCGCAGACGATTGCGTGTGGTCGATTCATGCCATCCAAAATCCGGCCAATAACGCGCAGTCGCGCTACGGGTACGATCGCATAACCGCGGCCGAGGCGCCGAATCCCACCACCCTGGTGCTTCACCTGCGCGCGCCTTTCGCGCCGCTGACCACGTTGGTGCTGGCGCCGCAAGGCTTTCCGATTTTACCGCGACACGTGTTACAGAACGAGGCCAACTTCAATCGCGATGCGTTCTCGGTAGCACCGGTCGGATCGGGTCCCTACGTGGTGACGCAATGGCTGCACGGCGATCGCCTGGAACTTCGCTCGAATCCGTTCTATTGGCAGGGAAAGCCGCGTATCGATCGGATCACGCTGCGCTTTGTGGCCGACGCCAATACGGCCATCAGCTTGCTGCAGACGGGCGAAATCGACGGCTATTTCGACGACCAGGACCTCGGCAATTTTCCGCAATTGCAGCAGCTCCCGCACACGTACATCTCGAGCCATCCGATTAACGGCGTCGGTGCAATCATCTTTAATACCGCGGATCCGGCAACGGCCGATCCGCACGTGCGTCACGCGCTCGCCGAAGCGCTCGACATTTCTTCTTTGGTGGCAAAAACGTATCGCGGCGCGTATTCCAGCCGCGACGCCGCCCGCGGGTTGTTCATGTGGGCGTACGACCCGCGGGCCTATCCCAACATACCGTACGACCCGGCCGGCGCATCCAAACTGCTCGACGCCGCCGGCTGGCGACTCGCCCCATCCGGCGTTCGTAGCAAAGACGGTCATCCACTGGACATTCAGTTGATCATCCAAGCGCAAACGCCCGGCGATCAAATCATCGGCAATACGATCGCGGCGGAAGAGCGCGCCATTGGCGTGCGGGTGTCGATCAAACAGTTCAACGTGACGCAGTTCGTCGCACCGGCGGGTATGGGCGGCCCGGTGTACGGCGGTCACTTTCAGATGGCGCTCTACCCCTTCCTCAACGGCGACGATCCCGATACGACCGACCAATTCGCGTGCGACCGCGTGCCGCCGAACGGCTACAACAAGTCCCGAATCTGCGATCCCGCCATCGACGCACTGCTTTCGGCCGGCCGGCGCACGAACGACGAAACCGCCCGTAAAACGATCTATGCTGCGTTGCAACGGGTGCTCTATCGCCAGCTTCCGATCGCGATGTTGTATCAGCGGCGGCAAATCGGCGCGTTTACCGATCGCTTGCACGGGCAATCGACGTCGTTTTCCGGCGCGTTTTGGAACGTCGGACGTTGGACCCTATCGCAGTGACGGTTCTACTCGATGGTGCGCCGGCAATCGTCGTAGCGCGTGGCGACGGTATCGAGTCGATCCATCGCGTCGCTTCGTGCGTTGCCGACGATGAAGGCCGCATTCTCGACGCCGTCGGAACGGTGGACGTCCCGGTTTTTCTGCGATCGACGGCCAAGCCGTTCATCGCTGCGGCGATCGTGCGCGCGGGCGTCGCCGAGCGATTCGGGTTCGATTCGCGCGAGATCGCGATCGTCGCCGGTTCGCATAACGGCGAGCCGTTCCACATCGACGCCGTCCGCTCCATGCTCCATAAGATGAACCTGCCGGAAACGGCACTGCAGTGTGGGCCGCATCTGCCGTACGACGAAGCGTCGGCGCACGCGCTATTGCGTTCGGGAGCCTCGCCGGCCGCCATCCACAATAATTGCTCGGGCAAACACGCCGGTATTCTCGGGCTGTGTCTAGCGCTGCAAGCGCCGATCGAAACGTACTTGGATCTCGAACATCCCGCTCAGCGTGCGATCTTGACGTTTTGCGCGCGGATATGCGGAATCGATGCATCGTCGATGACGATGGGCGTCAACGGCTGCGGAATCCCCGTTTTTGCGGTTCCGCTCACGGTCGCGGCCACCGCCTTCGCGCGCCTCGCCACGCTGCAACGCATCGATCCGCAAGACGCACAGGCCCTAAAAACCGTTCGCGATGCCATGATGGCTCGTCCCGAATACGTTGGCGGAACCGGCGAATTCGATACCGACCTGATGCGGGTTGCAAACGGCGACGTGACGGCGAAGTCCGGTGCCGAAGGCGTACACGGTCTGGCCGCTTTGCGTGCGGGTGCCGGAGCGGTCTTGAAAGTTATCGACGGCAATGGGCGCGCAGTGCCGGCCGCGACGATGGAACTGCTACGGCGAACCCAGATTATCGGCGACGCGCCGTTACGAGCGTTGCAATCGTTCGCGCAACCCGAATTGCGCAACCGCTCCGGACGCGTTGTCGGCGCCCTGCGCCCGCTGCCCGAACGCGAACCTGCCGAGTACGAACTGCTCGAACGTCAAGCACGTGCACTGCTCGACGGCGAGCGCGACATCGTCGCTAACGCGGCCAATATTGCCGCCTTCGTGTACGACGAACTGCCGGATATTAATTGGGCCGGCTTTTACTTCATGCGCGACGACGGCACGCTCGTGCTCGGGCCCTTCGGCGGCAAGCCTGCGTGTTCGCGCCTCGCCCCCGGACGCGGCGTCTGTGGAGCGGCGGCCACGCAACGCCGCACCTTGGTGGTCAACGACGTGCGCGCGTTCTCCGATCACATCGCGTGCGACTCGGCGTCGCGTTCCGAAATCGTCGTGCCCTTCTACGAGGGCGACCGCGTGCGCGGAGTGCTCGATATCGATAGCCCGTCGGTCGGCCGCTTTAGTGAAGCCGACCGGCAAGGCATCGAAGCCCTAGCGCGAGTGTTTTCCGAAGCCGCTTACGGCTGAGGGGGAGGAGGGCCGCCGTGCCCGCGCATTCTCATTCCCGGTCCGGGAGCGAGCGCCATCAATAAGATGCTGCCCGGGTCGTTCCAACTCGGCCCGGGGCTGCGCATCGGTCGCGGCGTTCCCTGCGCGTCCGGCATTTGCTGTGCCATCTGGGCGCGCATTTGTTGATGCAACGCGAGGCTTTGTTGCTTGAACGAGTCGCGAGCCGACACGATTGCTTGGCGTTCGGTCTGATTTAACACGCCGTCGATTTGCGCGGCGGCTGCATGCGGATCGGGACTGGCCGAGACGGCCATCGCGCCGATGATCCCTCCAATCGAATTGCGATGCTGGGTCGATAGCGCGGACAATGCCTGCGAGCGGAACTTCTGCTGCAATTGCATTTCCTGTTGCATAAACGCACCGAAGTCACCGTGTTTCCAACTTTGCGTGGAGGTTCCAGGCGGAGGCGGACTCGGGGGAGTGTCGGCTGCGGTAACGGCCACCGGTGCGATGGTGAGCGTCAACGTCAGCGCCAGTAAGAGGTATCTCATGGGCGCATTGTAGGGTGGCGCGCCGTAATCTAGCCTGAGAAGCGCTCGACCGGCGTCGCAGTGCTCAGTCGTTCGCGCCCGTGCGGTGCTGCCAAATCGAGCAGTGGCCCGATGGGGACAATGCGCGTCGGGTTGATCTGCTCGTGTGTCGCATAATAGTGCCGCTTAATATGGTCGAAGTTGACGGTTCCGGCGATGCCGTCGATTTGGTATAGATCGCGCAGGTAGCCGCTGAGATTCGGAAAGTCCACGATCCGCCGCAGATTGCATTTGAAATGACCGTAGTACACTGCATCGAAACGCACCAGCGTTACGAAGAAGCGCCAATCGCATTCCAGCGGTTGGGCGCCCAGCAAATACCGGTGGTCCGCTAAGCGGGCATCCATCGCGTCGAGCGTTTCGAACACGCGATATGCCGCGCGTTCGTACGCGCGTTGCGACGTCGCGAAACCCGCCCGGTAGACGCCGTTGTTCACCGTCGCATACAGCTCGTCGTTCAATCGATCGATGTCATCACGCAGCGATGCAGGATACAAACGCAAGCCGGAGTCGCCGAATGCATCGAACTCTCTTTCGAGCATGCGCATGATGTCGTCATCCGAGTTGCTGACGATTCTGTGCGTCTTGGTGTCCCATAACACCGGCACGGTCACGCGGCCCGCGTACGACGGATCGCTTACAGTATAGGCTTCACTCAAGAAGCGCCACCCGTTCAGCGGATCCGGTTCGAAGAAGCGCCACCCACGTTCGTCGCGAATCGGATCGACAACCGTCATGCCGATCACATCTTCGAGCCGTTTCAAGTTCCGGACGATAATCGTCCGATGTGCCCACGGGCATGCCAACGATACGTATAGATGGTACCGTCCGGCCTCTGCCGGGAACTCGGAGGCCGGATCGGCGCGGACCCAGCCTCGGAACGCATCGTCTTGTCGCTGAAACTCGCCCGAGCTACCTTGCTCGTCGGGAAATTGCGCGGAAACCGTCATAGCCTCCATAACCGCGTGGGGATGCTCATCGTCGCAGCCTGCCTGGCGGCATGCGCGCGCCACACGGTGGACGCCGTGACGTCACCCGTGGTTGACGCAGTCCTTGGGGTTCCGCTGTATCCGGGCGTCCAAGCCGACGCCGGCGGAAGTTTTACGACCGCCAACGGTACTTCGGTCGCCGCTTTTCAGACGGCCGATGCGTATCCCCAGGTGGTCGCGTTCTACCGTAGACGGCTGCCCCCCGGATCGCAAACGATATCGGCGTCGACGGCCGACGGGTCGGCCGCGACGTTTGAGTACACGCGCGCCACTTGGCACGTCACCGTCGAGGTCGCGTCGTCCAAGCCGGCCGAGACCGACGTCCTGGTTAAGCGGTCCCGGGCGCCTCGCCGGGCTGGAACTTGAGCGACAACGAGTTGATGCAGTAGCGAGTCCCGCGCGGTCCCGGACCGTCATCGAAGACGTGCCCGAGGTGCGAGTCGCAGGCTTTGCAGCGGACTTCGGTGCGGTGCATTCCGTGGCTACTATCGTCCAATAGCCGTACGTTTTCGAGCTCGTCCGGATGCGTAAAGCTCGGCCATCCGCAATGCGAGTCGAATTTGGAATCCGATGTGAACAACGCGTGGCCGCAGGCGCCGCACGTGTAGGTTCCCTGGTCGTTCACCCGCAGCAGGCTGCCGCTATTGGGTGCCTCAGTGCCCCCCTCACGTAAAACGTGGTAACGCTCGGGTCCGAGCTCTTCGCGCCACTGCTGTTCGGTTTTTTCAATCATACACTCGTAAGACCGCGGGCGACCCGCATGGGGATGCACGGCGGCTCCGAACGTCGCATGGCACCTCGACGGCACTTCCGGTCGCATGAGCGCGAGCCGCTGGGCCGTATGTCGCGGTATGTATATATCGCGCTTAATCCGTTCGGTGGTTTCGATGCTCGTGGCTGCTGGTTTGACCGCCGGGTGCGCCGGCCAGAGCGGGTCGCAAATTCCGTACGCCGCTCCCGGCCTCGCTGGATCGAACGGCACCTCACTCCATCGCGGTTCGTTCCTGTACGTAAGTGATGCCGGAACCAATGACGTTCAGGTCTACGGTTGGCCAAAACCCAAGAGCCCGGTTGCAACGCTCACGGGCTTCAGCGAGCCGCAGGGCGAGTGCGCCGATTCGTCGGGGAACGTGTTCATCACGAACACCGGCGCCCGCAACGTTCTTGAGTATAAGGGCGGCGCGACCTCACCGAGCCAGGCGCTGGCCGACCCAGACGGCCTTCCCGTCGGGTGTTCCTCCGACCCAAGTTCCGGCAACTTGGCCGTTTCGAACATCGTCAACAACTCGTACGGTCAAGGCAACATCGACATGTATACCCGGGCTTCGGGGAAGCCGCATCTCATCACGTCGAGAAAACTCTTTAAACCGTACTCCTTACAATATGACGGCTCGGGCAATCTCTTTATTATCGGAATCAACGCTCAGTACTCCCAGGTGTACGCAGAACTTCCGGCCGGTTCGAAGCGCATCAAGATCATCTGCCAATCGTTGCATTTCCCAAGTTTCGGCACGGGGATTGCATGGGACGGCAACTATATCGTTCTCGGGGGGACCAAGGGTTCGCAGTTCGGCGTCTACCGTATGAACAAGTGCAAGCAAGTTGGCTTTACGCCTCTGGACGACGCATCCGACATCGCGCAAATCGTTATCGATGGCGACCGTCTCGTTGCCGCCGACGCGGGCGATGCCGGTATCGAGATCTACGACTATCCGAAAGGCGGGTCGAACCAATATCGACGGTGGGAGGCGGCTTCTCACAGCCGATCGGCGTTACCATTTCCCGTTTTGCGACGAAGTAATGGGAAATCGTCATATGCATTCGGCAAAGAATATCCTGAGCATCGCGGCGGCGGCCTCGATGCTTGCAGGTTGCAGCAGCGCCGCAACCTCGCAACTCGCTCCGGGAGCGAATTCGCCGATGGGAACGTCCAGCCTCGATCCGAGGTTCGCGTTCCACGAGACTAATGGACGACGATTGCACACACACCCGCTGCGCGGGAAGATCGACGCCCGAACCAAGACGTTCTGGATCGGCGATTCGGGCGACAACGACGTCCAAATCTTCACGCTTTCCGTCTGGCACCTACATCGGCGCAGCCCCCGTACCGCCGGAAAGCTTCTCGGAACCGCAAGGCATGTGTTCGGACAAGAACGGCAACGTGTTTGTTGCCAACACGGGCAACAGCACGATCGACGAGTACGCCGGTAACGGAACGTTCACAAAAGCGCTGTCGGACCCGGGCGAGTCCCCGGCCGGCTGCGCGGTCGATCCGAAGTCCGGAACGCTCGCCGTTTCGAACATCATTAGCACGAGCGGTAGCGCCGGCGGGATTAGTCTCTATAAAAATGCTTCGGGCAAGCCGCACCGGTTGACCGACCCGAACATGTTCGAAATATTCTCGATTGCCTATTACGGCCGAACGGGAAAGCTTTTTTATGGCGGTTTCAATAACACGTTCTATCCAGCGCTCAGATCGTACGTAGACGGCAAGTTCAAGAGCTTCTCGCCGAACGGCATAACCCTCGGCTTTCCGGGCGGCCTAGCGTGGGCCAACAAAACCAAAAGCCTGGTCGTGGGCGGCCAAGGAACCGCCGGGAGTGCTCTCTACCATGTGAAAGCCAACGGCGACGTTACCGGTTCGACCGTTATCGGTTGTTCATCGGGCGACTGCGCCATCGCTCAAGTGACGGTCAAAGGCAATTATATCGTTGCTGCGGACGCCGGATCCCTTGACGCATCGGTGTACGCATACCCGGCCGGTGGCGACGCACTCGTTACCGTCACCGGTTTCGGCCAGCCGAGCGGTTCGGCCGTCAGTTCCGTCGAGAACTAACACGCTGCGTTGACTGAGTTCGACGTAACAGGAAGAGTTTACATATGTATTCGGCACGATCGGCAAAGCACGCTGTGAGCATCGCAGCTGCGGCCGCAGTTCTCGCAGGTTGCAGCAGCGCCGCAACCTCGCCACTCGCTCCGGGAACGAATTCGGCGGACTTCGCGACTTCGGTTATGCATAATGGCCATCTATTGACGACCTCGGTCCTCGATCCGAAGTTTGCATTCCGCAAGAGCAATGGACGATTACACTCGCAGCCACTTCGCGGAAAGATCGCGGCTAACGTCAAGACGTTATGGGTTAGCGATGCAGGCGATAACGACGTTCGGATCTTCACGTTTCCGAAGCCCGACTACATCGGCTCGGCTCCCCCTCCGCCCGAAGGTTTCTCGGAACCGCAAGGCATGTGTTCGGACAAGAACGGCAACGTGTTCATCGCGAACACGAAAAGAGCAAGATCGACGAGTATGCGCGGCAACGGCACGTTCACAAAAGCGCTGTCGGATCCAGGTGAGTTCCCGGCCGGCTGCGCAGTCGATCCGAAGTCTGGAACGCTCGCCGTTTCGAACATCATTAGCACCAGTGACAACGCCGGCGGCATCAGCCTGTACAAAAATGCTTCGGGCAGTCCGCAACAGTTGACGGATCCGAATATGTTCGAAGTGTTCTTCATCGCCTATTACGGCAACACCGGAAAGCTCTACTTCAGTGGTTTTAATAACTCGTTCTATGCGGCGATCGACTCATACATACGTGGTACGTTCACGCCGTTCATCGCGGGTGGCACGATCGGCTTCCCGGGGACGGTCGCGTGGGGATACAACACGAAGAGCTTGGTCATCGGCGACCAGGACTCGTTCTCCGGCCCGACCTTCTTGCAGGTTCGCGCCAATGGCAAAGTGATCGGCACAACGACGCTTTCATGTTCGTCGGGCGACTGCGACGCCGTGCAAGCGGCGGTGAGCGGAAAATATATCGTCGCTCCAGACGCCGGCTCTCTCGCGATCGGAATATTTCCGTACCCCGCCGGAGGCAACGCCCTGTACAACATCGGCGGCTTCGCCCAACCGGTCGGTGCGGCCGTGAGCGTGGTGAAGCAGTAATGTTGTTATCGAAACGGTCGGCCGTGGTGATGGCCACGCTTTTTTTGATAGCCGGCTGCGCCGGGCGGAGTGCTTCAGAAATCCCCTACGCGACGCCCGGCCTCGCTGCATTAAACGAAAACTCGTCGGGGCGTGCGAACGCACATTCGTTTCTATACGTAACAGATTCCGGGACGAACGACGTACAAGTGTACCGCTGGCCAAAGCCGACGAACCCGGTTGCCACGCTGACCGGCTTCACCGAGCCGCAGGGCGCTTGCGCCGACACGTCGGGTGACGTGTTCATCACGAACACCGGCGGCTTTAACATCCTCGAGTACAAGGGCGGCGCAACTTCGCCGAGCCAAAACCTGACAGATCCCTACGGCTTTCCGGTCGGCTGCTCGTTCGATCCCACGTCCGGGGATCTGGCCGTGACCAACATCATCAACACGTCCTACGGCCAAGGCAACATCGCTATCTACACGGGCGCTACCGGTACGCCGCACGTTATCAGCTCTAAGAAACTTTTTAAGCCATATTTCGACCAGTATGATGGCTCGGGAAATCTGTTCATCACCGGACTCGACTCGGCATATACGCCCGTATTCGCGGAGCTGCGCGCTCACTCCAAGCACGTTACCATACCGTGCGGCCCGTTCGTTTTTGGATCGGATTCATTTCCCGGCAGCATCGCATGGGACGGGACGTATATCGTCATCGGCGGAACGAATGCCGGGCAGTGGGGCGTCTTTCGACTGAGCCACTGCAAAAAGATCGGATTCACGCCGATCGACCCGGACATCGTGCAATTCTCGATCGCCGGTAACCGTTTGATCGGTCCCGACGCAGGTAATGCCGATGTGGAGATTTTCGCGTATCCGAAAGGTGGCTTTCCGGTTACGACGTTGACCGGTTTCTCCGAACCGATTGGCGCCGCAGTCACGTCCGGCATACAGAAAAACGTGAAGTCGCCGTAGCGCGTCAGGCTTTACGCCATACGAGACGGTTGGAGCTCCCCCAAATCTCTGGCGGCAGCGTGCGAATCGTCAGCGTGTTGTCGGCTAGCGTAAACTCGCGCTCCAGCGTGGTCCCGACCAGGTTGGTGAAGACGCTAACCTCGACGTGGTGAAAGACGCGATCGCCGCGTATTTCGAACCGGCCGGCATACGAGAGAAAGTTGGCAAGCGATTCGGTGACGTCCTGACGGCTCGACGACGATCCATCCGGCGCCGGCAGTGGGGCGCGATGGACGCCCATGAGCGTGGCCGACATACGCCCGTCGGCCGTGTAGATCAGATAACCGACCGGATTGACTCCGAATCGCGGCTTTTGTGCCCCGCCTGGTTCGTCGATCACAAACGTCTCGAGGGCCCAGGCGCCAATAAGGGCTGCCGGAGGCGCGGCGGCTGCCGGCGCAAGGGCGGCGGGAGCTGCGGTCGCGCGAACGATGCCGGCGGCGGCGGTCGCGACGCCAAACGACGCGGCAGTCGCAAAGAGGCGCTTGCGTGATAACTGCATGCGAAATCCTCGACGGTTAAATGGAGCCGTTGACGAGGATTGAACTCGTGACCTCCCCCTTACCAAGGGGGTGCTCTACCACTGAGCTACAACGGCGGTGTTGGAGCGGGCGGCGGGAATCGAACCCGCGACTCTTGCTTGGAAGGCAAGGGCATTACCACTATGCAACGCCCGCGGTATCGTGGTGGGCAGGGCTGGATTCGAACCAGCGTAGCGCTTTCGCACACCAAGTTTACAGCCTGGCGCCATTAACCACTCGGCCACCTACCCACGAATCGCTCACCAGGCTACGCTATTGCGCGACCGGAGTCCTCGAAAGAACGCAAAAACCCGTGCTCTCATCAACATCTCACCCGTACAGCGAGGCAGTCGGCGCACGACGCGCAATACCGCCGTACGTCAACGTGCGCGAGGAAAAGTGCGAATACTAGCCCGGTGTCGGTTGATCGCACTGTGTGCGGTGCTCGCGTTTGCCGCGTGTGCCGGCCATCACTTTCCCATGCAAGCCTTGCAAGCCGCTCCGGCCGACGAAACCGTCGGCGATGCGGCAGCGATCGTCGCGCACCGCACGACCGATTCCGACGTCACAGCCATCGCTCTCAATGCCGCCAATGCCTTCGGGGCGCCGCTGCGCAGCCTTTCCGACGGCGATGGCTTCTGGCCGCTCCCCGCGACGGCGGCCGTTCCGAACGGCGTCTGCCACGACGGCGTCGAGTCGTTCGTGCCCGATCGCAGCGGGGATCCCGACTCGCAAGAAGTCGCGCAATACTACGACCGTCGTTGTGCGAACCCGGCACGAGTGAGCGTTTACGTGCGGCGTAACGCGTCCGGCGATAGCGAAACGATCGATCGTTCCACCTGGATTTACGGACGCGACGCGACGCCTCCGGTCGCGTTACGCGAAAGCGTTACGGTGATCACCAACGCCATCTTCGCTCCGACCGGCCAGCCGATCGCAAGCGATGGGTTTATCTTGACGACCTCGACTCGTCTCACCGTCGGCAGCCGGGTACAGTCCGTGTCGGGATCCGAAGAAGTTGCGTTGCGCGGTTCGCCGAGACGGTGCGACGCATCGGCCGGCTACGACGCCGCCGGAATTCCGTCGCTCGATGCGACGTTCGGATGGCAAAGCGCGTCGCTGGATCAATCGGCGCAACCGGTTATCGCACCCTTGCGTGGCCGAACCGTCGTTTCGTCGAGTCAAATCGGCAGACTGTTCGTCGGGCCGATCGGATCGTTATCGATTGCCGGCGGGACCCTCCAACCCACGTGCCCGATCGCCCGTCCGGCGTACGCGCTCACCGGCGGCACGGTGAGCGGCACGTTCAAAATGACCGCGCAGGCCGTCTTCCGTAACGGCCGGCTTGCAGCCCTACGCGTTCCGGCGGCGTCGATGAGCGGCGGCTATCGCTTCGACGTGTGGACCGACGCAACGGCGCGCGGACCGCGAGGCGAACGCCGCGTACAAGCCGTTCTCACCGACGCGCAATCGCGCGTCGCCGCAATCGATGCCGATCGGTTCGGCAACGGCGTCATGACCGTAACCGCGACCGGCGAAGAGTATCGGTTGATCGATTGGACCGTCGTCCGGTAGGGGTCGCTCCTTACCAGTGTGAAAACGGCGGCCGTACGCCGACGTGGCTGAGCGGTTGAAGGCGCGTGATTTGTAATCACGTCCGAAAGGCGTCGCCGGTTCGAATCCGGCCGTCGGCTAACGAAAAACGTCTCCAAGCTATTGGAGACGTTTCGTTACGATGGGCGCGCGAGAGCTATTCCGTCGTTACTGAAATTCGAATTCGGCGAGATTTTTTTCGATCTTCCGTTTGACGCGTTGCAACGCGTTATCGATCGACTTCACGTGGCGTCCGAGATCGCGCGCCATCTCCTGGTAGCTTTTGCCTTCCAGATACGATTCGAGCACTTGCGATTCGAGCTCCGACAGATTCTGTCGAATGCGCTGGCGGATGTCGTCGGACACTTCTTGCGTGACGACCAGCTCTTCGGGATCCGACGTCTTCTGCGACGCCATGACGTCGAGCAGCGTGCGTTCGCTGTCCTCATCGTAGATCGGCTTGTTTAGCGAGATGTACTGATTGAGCGGAATGTGCTTCTGACGAGTCGCGGTTTTGATCGCCGTGATAATTTGCCGCGTGATGCACAGTTCGGCGAATGCGCGGAAACTCGAAAGCTTGTCGGCTTTGAAGTCGCGCACGGCCTTGTACAGGCCGATCATGCCTTCCTGAATGATGTCTTCGCGGTCTGCACCGATCAAAAAATAGCTCTTGGCTTTTATACGGACGAAATTTTTGTACTTGTTCAGTAAATATTCCATCGCGAGGTTGTCGCCGGTTTTCGCGATCGCGACGAGGTCCTCGTCAACGCGCTCGTGATAGTCCAGTCCATCCGAAACGGGCTGGGTCATTGCCATGATTGTTTGTCTACCTTCCGGGGATCGTGTCAAAGGATAGTATAGGAGGCCCCCCCTCCATCGTCAACTATGTCGCTCGTATCGCCTGTCGCCGCTGGCGCAATGTCTCGAACAGCAAGATACCGGTCGCCACCGACGCATTCAGGGACCCGAGCTTACCCTTCATCGGTATTCGCAGTACATAATCGCACTCGCGGCGGACCAACTGTGAGAGGCCGTCGCCCTCGGAGCCCACGACGATCGCGAGATCGCGGTTCAGATCGCCCTCGGTCATATCGGTCGACGCCGCGGCATCGGCGCCCACCACCCAAATGCCGGCCTTCTTCAAGGTCCGAACGGCAACCGCTAGGTTGCCGACTTGGGCGACGGGCACCCGGGCGGCTGCGCCGGCCGCGGCCTTGCGCACCGTCGCATTGATGCTGGCCGACCGCCGGTCCGGCAAGATCATGGCATTTGCCCCGGCACACTCGGCCGTCCGCAGGATGGCCCCGACGTTATGCGGGTCGGTCAGGTGATCCAGCACCACAAACAACGACGGCTCGTCTCGCTTGCGCTGCGCCAGCACTTGGTCGAGCGTCGCATACTCGAACGGCTCGGCCAACGCCACCACGCCTTGGTGGGCGCGAAATGGGATGCGCGTGAAGAATTCGCGCGGCTCGAACGCGACCTCAACCTGCTCTTCGGCCGCTCGCGTCAAAAGGTCGCGCACGGCCGGATCCCGCCGCCGGTCTTCGGCGACGTGCAGCTCGCGCAGGCGTTCGCCCGCGGCCAGCGCTTCGGCAACGGTATGGATTCCGTAGAGCGCGTCGTCCAGGTCGAACGGCGCCCGTGGAACGATGCGGCGCCGGTTTATCCCGCGGCGGTCCACGCCGTGCCGTCCTTCGAATCTTTGAGCACGACGCCGCACGTCGCGAGCGCATCGCGCAGACGATCCGACTCGGCCCAGTTCTTGTCCGCGCGCGCTTGGCTTCGCAACCCGACGATGCGCTCCACGGCGGCCTGCCGCGACGCGCCGTCAACGAGCGCGCGGAGGTCGGGCGGGAGACGGTCGATCAAATCCGACGGCAGCTCGACCGGTATTTCGTCCAGCCAGCGATCGTCTGGAGCGATGCCGAGTAACGTCAACAGATACGCGAACTCGTAGTGCGCTCGACGCCGCCCCGGCTTTCGCAGCGGTGGCTTCGGCATTGGAGGCGAATGTCCAAGACCACTGCCAGCGCCGCAGACGTGTTCATGTCTTCGTCGAGTTCTGCCTCGACGCGCTGCACGTAGCCGGTTGCATGCAGATCGGTCGGTTGGGGTTTGCCGGCTGCCATTAACAACCGGTACGCCTTCTTCATTTGGCGCAACGTTACGGCCGCCGCACCGACGGAGTCTTCGGTGAAGTTCTTGACCTTCGAGTAACTGGTTTGCAGCAACGATAAGCGGATGGCCAGCGGATCGTGCCGTTCGAGCAAGTCCGATAGCGGTTCGTAGTTGCCTAACGACTTCGACATCTTCTTATTTTCAAACAATAATAGGCCGCCGTGCACCCACGTGTTGGCCATCGGAGGATGCGGCATCAACGGTTCGCTCTGTGCGATCTCGTTCTCATGATGCGGGAAAATCAAATCGGCCCCGCCGCCGTGGATGTCGAATCCCAGCCCTTCGGGGTCGAGCAGTGCTCGCGACATCGCCGAGCACTCGATGTGCCATCCGGGCCGTCCGTCGCCGTACGGTTCGAACGCCCATTTGGGCTCGCGCGGTTTGGCGAATTTCCAGAGCGCGAAATCGAGCGGATCGTCTTTTGCTTCGTCGACTTCGACGCGGGCGCCGGCCTCGAGCTCGGCGACGTTACGATTCGAAAGCGCTCCGTAGCGTGCGAACGATGACACCCGGTAATAGATTCCGTCGCGTGCGACGTAGGCGTGGCCCGCCACGATCAACCGTTCGATCGTCGATTGAATCTCGGCGATGTAGTGCGTCGCATATGGCTCGTAATCGAACGCAAGTACGCCCAGCTTGCGCATCGACGCTTTGAAATCCGCATAGTTGCGATCGATGATTGCGTGGTAGTCCTCACCCGTCGCGTTGCCTTCGGCGATGCTTCGATCGTCGATGTCGGTGACGTTTTGAACGTACGTCACGGCATAGCCGCGATGCGTGAGATACCGCCGCAACAGGTCGAAAAAAAGAAACGAGCGCGCGTGGCCGAGGTGTGCCCGCGCCGACGGCGTGAGACCGCAGACGTACATTCGGGCTTCGCCGTCGCGGAGCGGCACGAACGGTTCGACCGTTCGCGTCCGTGAATTATAGAGTTTCAGATTACCCAGCTCCACGCTTCATCCGAGCGTTCGTTTCCTTCGAGTTCGTCGATCCGTCGTTCGAGCGCTTCGACCGTGCGCTGCATTCTCGAAATCGCGTCCATCGTTACGTCCGGCATTTCCACTCGCGGACGGTCCGGAACGACTCGTACCGGCTTGCCATCTTGCGCGACGATGCGCGCCGGGACGCCGACGACCGTCGCGTTCGCAGGCACGTCTTTCACGACGACCGATCCGCCGCCGACTTTTACGTTGTCGCCGAGAACGATCGCACCGAGCACCGCAGCATTGACGCCGACCACGACGTTGCGCCCCAGCGTGGGATGGCGTTTCCCATGCGTCAGGCTCGTACCGCCCAACGTGACGCCCTGATAAATCGTGCAGCCGTCGCCCACCTCGGCGGTTTCGCCGATCACAACGCCCATGCCGTGATCGATAAAAACGCCGTGTCCGATCTTGGCGCTCGGATGGATCTCGACGCCGGTCAGAAAACGGACGAACTGCGCGAGGAAGCGCGGCAACAACGGCACGCTTCGTATCGCATAGATGAAACGATGGGCGACGACGGCATGGACCCCCGGGTACGACAACGCCACATCGAGCGGCCCGCGGGCTGCCGGATCGCGCATGAGTGGAGCTTCCAAGTCGCCTCGCAGCGTCTCCCAAATCTGCGACATACTCGATTTAGTCTAACCCGGCCCGTCAACGGCTGGATTCCGTTCCGGGTCCGGAGGAGCACCCCGGCCTCGGATCGGCGCGAAGGGCGCGCCATCCGGGCCGCGTTCGATCGGCTTGAGGCCGCGCCCGTGCAAGAGCTTCGAATTGACCGCTCCAACCCGCATCAGGATCCGGTCGTGGCCGAGGAGCGGGAAGAGCAATTCCAGCGGCGGCCCTTCGGTGGTTCCGGTTAGCGCCATCCGCACGGTGGATCGTGCGTCTTCGGCGGACAGGCCGAACTCGTCGGCGATCGCCGCCAAGTCGTGCTCGAGCGGCAGATCGCGTAATTCCGCCTGAGCGTCGACGTATTGACCGACCGTATCCAGAAAAAATAATACGTCGCGCGAACGTAACCGCTCGAGTTCGAGCGCCGGAATCATACACGCTTCGGCACGCAGCGCTTCTACCGCCGGCCGGGCTCGTTCGACCGTCGTCACATCGTCTCCGTATGCCATGATGAACGTGTCGATCCAGCGGCGCGCCGCATCCGGAACGGGTTGTTCGAGAACGCCCCAACGCTGCATGGCGACGATCAGGTCTTCGGCGGATAGACTCATACCTGACGATCCGGAGCCAACACCGAAACGACCGCGTAGGCACAAATACCGCTGCCATCGCCGGTATATCCCAGGCCTTCGCTGCTTTTTGCCTTGACGCTCACGTCGTCCATCGTTAGACCGATGCACGAAGCGACGTTGGCGCGCATTTGGGCGACGAACGGTGCGAGCTTGGGACGATCGACGACCACGGTCGCGTCCACGTTTACGGGGTCGAAGCCGGCTTGGCGCAACGCCTGCACGCAGGATCCCAACATCAACATGGAATCGGCGTCTTTCCAACGCTCGTCGCCGGCCGGAAACCGCCCACCGAGATCGCCGAGACACGCCGCGCCGAGCAGCGCATCCGATATCGCGTGTGCCAGAACGTCGGCGTCGGAATGTCCGAGCGCACCGCGATCGAACGGAACGTGGACGCCGCCCAACATCAACGCGCGGCCTTCGACCAGCGGATGGGCGTCGAAACCGTGGCCGGCGCGCGTTAGCCGCACGAGCGGCGACGCTCCGACAACACGGCTGCGGCACGCGACGCGTCGGCCGGCACCGTAACCTTGAAGTTTTCGTCACTCGCTACGACGGCGAAGACGTCGAGCCCGATCGCTTCGAGCAGCATCGCATCGTCGGTCGCCTGCAGTTCGTTTTCCAGCGCGTGCCGGTGCGCGCGTCGCAAATCTTCGCTACACGCAAACTGCGGCGTTTGGGCCGCCCGCAAACGTTCGCGATCCAGCGTCTGCACGATGCGGCCGTTTTCGTCGATCACCTTGACCGTGTCGACCACCGGAGACGCCAGCAGCGATCCGCGGCCGGGTCGCACCATCTGCATGCCGGCGCGCACGTCTCGCGCACGAATCAGCGGGCGGGCTCCATCGTGCACGAAGACGCCGTCGCAGTTTGCAGGTACGGCGGCCAACGCGCGGTACACGCTTTGCTGGCGAGTCGCGCCGCCCGCAACGATGCGCACGTCGCGATCTGCCGCGATCCGATCGCAAAGTTCTCGCATTCGTTCGATCCACACGGCTTCGGTTGCGACGACGACCGCTTCGACCTCGGGCATGCCGGCGAACGTCTCGATCGACCAGCCCGCCATCGGCAAGCCGGCGAGATCCCAAAATTGTTTGGGCGCACCGAAGCGCGTTCCGCTTCCGGCAGCGACGACGACCGCCGCCCAACGCGCTACGGACGCTTCGATTCGTAGCCCCCGTCTCGTTTGGCGCGCGCGAAGATCATTCGCCCGGCGACGGTTTGCAGCACGCTCGTTACGATCACGTCGACCTCTTCACCGATCAAACGGCGGCCGTGCTCGACAACGATCATCGTGCCGTCCTCGAGGTAGCCGACGCCTTGATGCGGCTCCTTACCCTCGCGAATCACGGCGACGTGCATTTCTTCTCCCGGAAGCACGACCGGCTTCACCGCGTCGGCCAGCTCGTTGACGTTGAGCGAACCGATGCCTTCGACGCGCGCCATCCGGTTGAGATTGTAATCGTTGGTGATCAGCTTCGCATTGAGCTCCTGCGCGAGCCGAACGAGTCGCGCGTTGACGTTACCGACGCCCATGTCGTCGTAGTCGCGTTCCGAAATCTCGACCGCTGCGAGTTCTTGCAAGCGGGTCAGCACGTCGAATCCACGCCGGCCGCGCGCGCGTTTGAGCGCGTCGACCGAATCCGAGATGGCTTGCAGTTCGCGCACCACAAAACGCGGCACGATCAATCGCCCATCGAGAAACCCCGCCTCGACGATCTGGACGATCCGTCCGTCAACGATCGACGATGTGTCGACCAGCTTCGGCGCGACGTCCGATACCGGAGCCGCCTGTACGGGAGGCACCGGCACGATCCGAATCTTGGCACCGATGCGCGTTCCCAAATACGCCGCGAAGATCGTGACGATGAGATACAGCACGATCGCGATGTAGGTGCCGGATTTTCCCATGCCGGATACGATTTCGAACACGATGCTCTTGATCAAGAATGCGACGATCAAGCCGACGATCAATCCGACCGCGCCGCCGGCAATTTCGGCCGGCGAAAAACGATCCATCGCGCGCTCGGCCAATTCCAGTTCGCCCTCGAACAGACTGTGCGCGAACGGCGCCAGCAGCGCACCGAGCAGCGCACCGACGACCGGCGAACCGATCAATAGCGTCAGTTGCAGCCCCTCGTTGGCGAAGTGCGGCGCCAGCATGTGCTCGTAGACTTCGCGACCCAGCAAAAAGCCGGTCACTCCAAAGGCTACGATGAACGCTGCTCGCAGCAGCGTCCCGGGTAGTGTCATCGTCAGTCGAATGTTACAAACGCTCCACAGACTTCGTTTGCCAAAAACCGTCCTCGCTCCGTTAACCGCATGCCGCCGGCTGCCAGTTCGAGCAAGCCGTCGCTCGCGTAGCGGGTCAGAATCGAAGCGTAGTGTCGCTCTACGTCTACCCCGTAGCGAAGCCGGAAATCCTCGAACGCCAAGCCGTCGGACGTCCGCAGAGCCAGCATGATGGCCTCGCCCGCCCGCCGGAAACCGGTAAGCCGCTCGCTATCGGCCGGCACTTCTTCGCCCAGTTCCAAGGCCTCGACGTACGCGTCGAACGAACGCGTCGCGGTCCGGCGCTCGCCCCCGCGGTAGGATGCCGCGCCGACGCCTAGTCCGAGATATCCGCCGTTGGCCCAATAGTTCTGATTGTGCGCGCAGCGGTGGCCGGGCCGTGCGAAGTTGCTAATCTCGTAGTGCTCGAATCCGGCCGCCGCGAGTTCGTCGATCGCGATTTGATACAGCTCCGCCTCTGCGGTATCGTCGAAAAACGCTCTGGGTTCGCGTTCCAACCAACCTTCGAACGGCGTTCCCGCTTCGACCGTCAGACCGTAACAGGAAACGTGGTCGACGCCGGTCGCAATCCCAGCTCGCAGCGATCGACGCCAACTTTCCGGCGACTGACCGGGTACGGCGAACATCAAGTCGAGAGAAACGCTTTCGATTCGAGCATCGCGCGCCTGGCGCACCGCCCGCACCACGTCGGAAACATCGTGCTTGCGCCCGAGCGTCGCAATCTCGTCCGCCTCGAAGGACTGGACGCCGATCGACACGCGCGTGATACCGGCCGAATGGTACGCGTAGAAATCTCCGTCGACCACGAGCTCCGGATTGACTTCGATCGACGCTTCGTCGAACGGACCGAAACGCTGCGTCAGCCGGTTCAGCAGTTCGACGACGTCGTCGGCCGGATACGCGTTCGGCGTTCCGCCGCCCAGAAACAGCGTCGCCGCGCGTCCGGCCGGCGCGCGGTCGATTTCGCGATACAGCGCGTCGAGGTAACGGCGGCCGCGAGTCGCGCGCCACGGCCACTTCGCAAAATCGCAGTACGGGCATAGATACGGACAGAACGGCAGGTGTACGTAGACGCCCGGCATGCCGGCGTTACGGTTGCGCGACGCAGTAGCCCAGCGCGCCGAGGCCACCATGGGTCGCGATTACCGGACCGGCTTCCCAGACGTCGAGTTTGGCCGGCGTCACGCCGTTCAAGCGTTCGCGTAACTGAGCTACCACCGATTCGGCCAGCTCGGGCGCGCCGACGTGAACGATCGCGAAGCGCGCTTCGCTGGGATTTGTAACGGCGCCCATCATCAGGTCGAGTGCCGTCTCGCGAGCGCGAGCGAACGTGCGCACCTGCGCTTCGGCGACGATCGAACCTTCCTTCAGTGCGAGCACCGGCACGACTTTCATGAGCGTGCCCAACGCTGCGCGCGCGCGTCCGATGCGTCCGGTACGCTGCAAATGCGAAAGGTCCGCGATCAATGCGTACAGCCGCTGCGACGCGCGCCAGCGATCCAATGCGGCCACGATTTCGTCGAGCGTCGCTCCGGCACCGGCCAACTCTCGAGCTACAGCACCATCATTCCCAAACCGCCCGCGACGCTTTGCGAATCGTACGCAACGATACGCGATTGCGGAAACACACCTGCCGCGGCCTTGGCGGAGTTCAGCGTCCCGGAGAGCTGCGACGATATGGTGATGCACAGGATGTCGTCGCTTGCCGCTGCGACCGGTGCGAAGACCGATTCGAACATCGCAGACGTGGGTTGCGACGTCGTCGGCAACACCGCTTGCGTTTGCAACATGCGGTAAATTCTTCGCGCGATAGGTCGACGTAATCGCGGTAGCTTCGATCGCCGAAGACGACGAAGAGCGGAACGACGGCGACCCCGGCGGCGGATGCCGTCGCGGGATCGATATCGGAGGTTGAATCGGTGACGATCGCGACCGCCACGCTAGGCTTCGAGCACTCCGTGTCCGGCGACGATCATGTCGCTGATCTTTCCGATCACGTCGTGTTCGACTTCTTGCACCGCCGCCATCGTCGCGTGCTTGATCGCGCGCCGGCTGGCGCGGCCGTGTGCGACGATGCAGTTTCCGCGCAATCCGAGCAGCGGCGCTCCGCCGTAGGTATCGTAGTCGAATCGCTGTCGCAGTCCGCGCAGTGCCGGCGCGAGCATTGCCGTTCCAAGTTTGGTAATCAGATTGCCGCCGAGGAGCGTTTCGCGCATGACGTCGGCCAGATCGCCGATCATGCCTTCGCCGACCTTCAACACGACGTTGCCGACGAAGCCGTCGGTGACGATCACATCGGCGATATTGTGAAACAAATGCCGGCCTTCGACGTTGCCGATGAAATTAACCGGGGCGCTCTCGAGCAATTTTGCCGCTTCGAGCGCGAGCTGATTGCCTTTGCTGCGCTCTTCGCCGACCGACAACACCGCGACCCGGGGATTGGGTACGTTCAAGACGGCGCGCGCATAGGCCGAGCCCATGATCCCGAACTGTTCGAGCCATTCCGGCCGGCAATCGACGTTGGCACCCGAGTCCAGCAGCACGGTCGGCCCGTTCAACGCGGGCCACACGGTGGCGATCGCCGGGCGCGAGATTCCATCGATCGTGCGCAACTTGATCAACGCGATGGCCAAGAATGCGCCGCTGTTTCCGGCCGAGACCACGGCGTCGGCCTCACCACGCTTGACCAGATCCACCGCGACGCCCAGCGAGGTTCGCTCCGCCGACCGCAACGCGGCCGAAGCGTGCTGATCCATCGGCACGGATTCGGGAGCGTGTACCACTTGAATGCGATCGGCGCCGGGGCCGTGCAGCAGCGGCCGCACGCGCTCTTCGTCGCCGACCACTAGAATGTCGGCGCCCACCTCGGCGGCCGCCATAACGGCGCCGGCAACGACCTCTTCTGGGGCATGATCGCCCCCCATCGCGTCGATCGCGATGCGCGGGCGCTTACTCATCCAGCGACAACCAATATTCGGCGTGCTTCATACCGCCGTAATAGTATTCGACGCTCGCGTCCGGAAATGTTGCCTGCACCTCAACGGCCAATTTCCGCGCGTCTTTTTCGCGTTGCGCGCTGCCGTAGTAGAGGGTCACCAGTCCGCCGCGAGCTGCGCCCATGCGAGCCAGTGTTTCGAGCGCCACCTCAGCGACCGAGTCGGCCGCGATCAGACCGCCGTCGTACCATCCTGCGGGCTTACCGCTGCGAACGCTGACGCCCTCGATGGTCGAGTCTTTGCCGGCGAAAAATACCCGCGCCGACGAAACCCGCCGGGAGGCTGCCGTCAGCGTCTGCACGTCCGGGAGCGCGTCGGGAGAGGCTTGCAACGCGAATAAACCGGCGATTCCTTCGACGACGTCACCGGTTGGGACGATCCGAACGCGCTTACCTGTGAGATTCGGCACCTCGCGTGCAGGCAGCACGGCGTTGGCATCGTTCACGAAGAGAACCACGTCGTCGCTCAAGCATTTGTTGACCGCCAACAGCAGGTCGCGAACGCTCGGCGTTTTCGCACCCTGCACCACGACTTCGGCGCCCAGCTCTCGTGCGATCCGTGCGAAGCCTTCGCCCGGAACGACGGCGACGACCGAACGGGCCGGAGGTGGTTCGTCGGTCACCAGCAGCGTGTGCTGGCGTTCCATGTCGTTGACCTTCACGCGCGTCAGCGTGCCGTGTTTGCGCGCGATCTCTTGCACGCGCTCGGGATCGTCGGTGTGCACGTGCACCTTGATCGTGGGTATCGCTCCCACTACCAGCAACGATTCGCCGCGCGGTTCCAGTAAGCGCCGCAGTTCGAGCGGCGCGATGGTCGCCGATTCGAGAACGAACTCGGTGCAATACTTGTTCTCGCCCACGTGCTGCGACGGCGTGAACGCTCCGCGACCGCTGGGGCGCCGCGGAAACGCGGTGGCGCGTGCGCGCTCGTCGGGCAAAAAGCGCAGAATGCCCTCGAGAAAATAGACGAACCCCGCTCCGCCGGCGTCGACCACTCCGGCTTCGGCCAACATCGGTAATTGTTCCGGCGTCCGGTCCAGCGCTTCGTTGGCGGTGCGCAGTACCGAAGTCAGCAGCCGGTAAAAATCCGGTTCGTGCAGCGCGGCGTGATAGGCGGCTTCGGCCGCCGCATCGGCCACCGAAATAATCGTTCCCTCGACGGGCCGCACGAGCGCGTTGCGCGCCGCCGCCACGCCCTCGCGCATGCCGGTGGCCATCATGAACGTATCGATCTCGGTGCGATTTCGCACGTGGTGGGCGAAGCCGCGCAGCATCTGCGAGGTGATCACGCCGGAGTTGCCGCGGGCACCCATCAGGCTGCCCTCGGCGGCGCGCGCTGCTACCTTGCCGAGCGGCTCGCCTCGGCCGTTCCCGGCCGCCAGCGAGGCGGAGCGCAGCGTGAGATACATATTGGTCCCGGTGTCGCCGTCCGGAACGGGAAAGACGTTGAGGTCGTTAAGGACCGGCCGGTATTTCCTGAGGAAGTAGGCGCCCGCGGCCAGGAACTTTGCGAACCCGCGGCCGTCTAAGGCGGTTACGTCCACGGCGGGCCGTCTTTCGGAGGCCGGAAAAGAATCCTTGCTCGGCGCGCCCGGCCGTGATACTATCCGGAGGTTGTGCCCGAGCGCCCGCCGTTCGGACTATTGCGACATTTATCTCATCGAACCGGTAAAGGAATTGTTTCCATGGCAAAGCGTTGTGAAGTCTGCGGCAAAGGCCCCATGGCCGGTAATAACGTCAGTCATGCCATGAACAAGACGCGTCGCCGCTGGCTGCCGAATTTACAGTCGGTCAAAGTTGACGAACAAGGCACGCATCGCACCGTCAAAGTGTGCACGTCGTGTCTGCGTTCGCGCCGCGTGACGCGCAAAGCCTAACCGGCTTCTTCCTCCGGCGGCGATCCTTCGAAGCCGCCGAGCGCGTGCGAAATGTCGCGCGGCTCCAGCGTAATCATAAATTCCAAGCGTGCGTGTGACGCCTCGATGCTCTTAACGAGCACGGCGCACAGTACCGGCCCACGCCGGGTCGGCGCGAACGAAAGCGTAAACAATCCCCCTCCCAGCGAAAACGACGTTTGCGGGCCGTTGCCGGAGTTAATCCGCGACAGATAGCTCTGCAACGCGCGCAGATCGCGTTCGCGAATACGCAGCTCGAAGTTGCCGCGCACCGGGCCGGCCAGCACGCGCGCCTCACACTCCAATACGTCTAGGCCATGCGGTGCGGCAACCTGCGGTGTCGCATAGCCGCCGGCAGCGATCGTTACGTGTGCGCCATCTTCCGGGCCGATTCGAATTTCGATCACGCGTTCGCGTTCGCGAAGTGGTCCCAGCCACCGGGCGGCAGCGGCGCGCCCTCGAACTCGACGGACGGCTCCTCGCGAAGCGTTCCAATGCGATGCAGCGCGCGGCCGAATCGCCGTTCGAAACGATGCGCCACTTGGCGATACGCTCGCGGGCGGACCGCGAGCAACAACTCGAAATCTTCGCCGCCGGCTAGCGCGTAGCGCTGCGGGTCAACCTGTAGGATCTCGGCCGCGGCCCGCGCGGACGGGTTGACCGGAACGTCCTCGATGGTAGCGCCGCAGCCGGATGCACGCGCCAAACGCGCGACGTCGGTCGAGAGCCCGTCCGACAGGTCCATCATCGCCGCCACCGCACGATCGGCGCCAAAGAATCTGCCCCTCGGCCACGCGTGCTTGCGGCCGCCGGAACGCGCCGAGCGCGCGCCCGGCTTGCGCGTCGCAAAGCGCGACAGCTCCGCGTGCTGCATCGAACCCGGCGCGTGCGGCGCCCAGTGCGCCGGTGACGCACAGCACACATCCCGGTCCGCCACCGCTGCGAGTTTTCACGTTCGACGCGCGCACCTCGCCGGTTGCGGCGATCGCGACGGTCCACACCGGTGCGCGCGACAAGTCCCCGCCAACGATGGCGATCCCAACGCCACGCGCTGCCCCAGACAATCCATCGTATAGGTCCAGCACGTCATTCATTCCGGCCGTTTCGGGAACGCCCAAGGCGACCGTCGCCAGAACGGGACGCGCACCCATGGCGGCGACGTCGCTGACGTTGGCCGCCATCGACCGCCAGCCCGCGTCGTTTAACGACATCAAATCGCGGGCGAAATGCACGCCTTCGACCAGCATGTCGGTCGTTATCACGCTGCCGATGCGATCGCGACGGCTGCCAAACGGCGGCATCGTCGCCGATGCCGATGCGAACGCCGCGGACGTGTTGGCGTCCGATGAACGTTGCGATTGCGGCAACGATATCGTCCTCACGCACCGCGCGCAATTGCGCCGGGCGTTCGAGCGCCGTCACGGCAACAGCGAGCGGAGGTAGCGCACTTCGGCGCCCGGATCGGGCGTATCGAACACGGCCGATCCCATGACGATCGCATCGGCTCCCGCTTCGGCGACTTCGCGAACGTTCGAGCGTCCGACGCCGCCGTCAACTTCGATCAGCGCCGCCGAGCCGCGACGGTCGATGAGTTCGCGTGCCTGGCGAATTTTTTCCAGCGACCGCGGAATGAACGACTGCCCCGAAAAGCCTGGATTAACGCTCATGATGAGCACCGTGTCGCAATCGTCGATGATGTCTTCGAGCATCGCGACCGGCGTTTGCGGACACAGCGAAATGCCCGCCTTGGCTCCCATCGACCGGATGTGGGTCAGCAGACGCTGCGCGTGATAGGTCGCCTCCAAATGAAACGTGATTCGGTCGCAGCCGGCCGCGCGAAAATCGTCCACGTACCGCTCCGGTTCGACGATCATCAAATGCGCGTCGAATACCGCCGTGCTGAGCTTACGCAAGTCGCCGACGATCTTCGGACCCCACGTGATGTTGGGAACGAACCTTCCGTCCATGACGTCGAGATGCAGAAATTCGGCGCCGGCGTCAACGACCGACGCGATTTGCTCGGCGATGCGCGCGAAATCCGCCGACAAGAGCGAAGGCGCGATACGCACCCGGCTCACGGCGAACTCGACGGCACGGCGCGCGGCGATCCCGACGGCTTCGGCGTCACCGCTTTGTTGCCGTAGACCACCGCAGGCTCTCTTCCCAGCCGTTGCTCGCCCACGAGTTGATCGTTCACGTACATGTCCACCACCGACGTGCCAACCGCAGTAACGTTGAAGTCGAGTTTTTGCCCGGGCTGCGCGAACGCGCGAAACAAGTCGTATTTACCGGTTGCATCCGTCACGGTCAGGCGCAAGTCGACCGGCTGCGAACCGGCGGCGTTTTCGGCCGGCGGCACGGACACGAGCAGTCGTACCTGCCGTAACACGTAGCCCGATTCGAACGGACCAGCGCTAACCTGCAACGAGACCGGCTCGAACGATGCGATCTGGAATTGGGCGCCGGAATTTGCCGCACGACCGCGCCGTGCGGCGGACCCGTAGGACCGAGCGGGGTCCAAACGATTTGCCCGAGTTTGATACCGGAACGCGTTGCCAGGTCGCGCGCATCGTCGATCGTCAAGCCGGTAAACGTCGGAACCTGCAGCGCGGAAAGGCCTCCACGGCTGACGACCAGGTCAACCGAATCGCCATCGTCAACGTCGGTGAGCGGCGCGGGATTTTGCGAAACGACGTGTGCTTCGGGCACGATGTCGCTTTTTGCGTACGTAACCTTACCGATTCTCAAACGCGACCGCGACAGGTCTAACTGCACTTCGCGTAACGATTGATAGCGCAGATCCGGCATCAAGCGATTGACGATTCCGTCGCTCACCACGAACGAAATCTGGCGGCCTTCGCGTGCCTGTTCGCCCGACGACGGCCGTTGCATGATGACGACTCCCCTTCGGGTAGCGATCGCTGGTGGTATGGTCTACCACGGCCGACGACAGTTTGAGCCGCCCGATTTCCGCATTGGCATCGGTCAGCGTTTGCCCCACGAACGACGGAATCGTGACGGCCGTCGAACGGCGGAATCAAGAAATCGTGAATCTGGCGCGCGAACCACACCACGACCGCAACGAAAACGGCCAGCACGACGCTGAATAGCCAGTCGCGCGATCCCAGGCGGCGCGGCGACTCGCGCTGCTCGCTCAGGCCAAAGCCTCCAACGACACGTTCGCCTCATCCAAATTGCTAAACAGCCGCTGGATGTCTTCGTGATCGTCGAGTGCTTCGAGAAACGCCAACGCCTGCGCGAGCGCTTCTCCATTTAACGCTACTTTGGTTTTGGCGCGAACCCCTAAATACAGGTCGACGATTCGCATACCGTCGTTCGTCAATGCATCGCGAACGCCGGCGAGCATCGCCGGATCGGTGTACACCGTCGATACCTCGACATCGTATTCGAGATCCTGGACGCCGTCAACCAGACATGCGCCGGTAAATGTATCTTCGGATTTTCCGCCGGTCCGTACTTCGAGAATGCCGACGGCTTCGAACATCCAGCCGACGCTGCCGGTTTCGCCCAACGTTCCGCCCTGTTTTTGAAATAGGAACCGTAGCTCTCCGGCCGTGCGATTGCGATTGTCGGTTGCCGCATCGACCACGACCGCCACGCCGTGCGGCCCATACCCCTCGTAGCGCAGCTCCTCGATTTCGCGTTCGCCCGACTGCCCGGAGCCGCGCACGATCGCGCGTTTGATGTTGTCCTGGGGCATGTTGAACTCGCGCGCTTTTTCGACGGCCATCTTGAGACGATAATTGGCCTCGGGGTCGGGCGACCCGCCGCGGGCGGCCAGGATGATCTCTTTGCTGAGCTTGCTGAAGAGGGCGCCGCGTTGTGCGTCAACCTTACCCTTCTTCAGGCGGATGTTATGCCACTTGGAATGTCCCGACATCGTCGCTCCTCGCCTTCGCTAGCCGGGCCCGATGATCCACTTGCCGATCCACATGCGCTGGTTCCACTGATTCCACGCGATACCGTGCGCCGAGAGAATCGGATAAAAATAGATAAACGCCCCAACCACGATCGCCACGTAGGCCGCCACGGCCGCCCCGCCTAGCCATTTGTCGTGTTCTTCGGGTCGCTTGAGACCCCATTGCCAGATCCGCTGGAGTACGATCGCGTTACACAGACAGATCAGCGGTATATCCACGTAAAAATGGTATGCGAACGTGATGCGCGGGGACTTGATCCAGGGTAGCCATTGGAGCAAATAGGTGAGTACGATCAAGGCGTAGGCCTTGTTGCGTTCGCGCCATGCCAGCACCGCGACGAATGGAACGCAGATCAACCCGAACCACAAAATCATCGGGTTGGGCATCGACGTTATTTCTTCGATGCAACAGCCCCTCGGATTTTGCTGGTCGTGCCGCTTGTCTTCGTAGAAGTATGCGACCGGAACGTAATCCAGCGGCCATTCCCACCATTGTGACGAGTAGGGATGGGTCGCGACGAGCTTATCGTGATACTCGAACATCGAGTACTGCCGGTACACGACGTCGTTGAGATTATGCACTTCGTTCGGGTCGGGCGAGTGACGCGCCAAATCCGGAAGCCATACCAGTGCGTACACGGTGGCCGATATCAACACGATCGTGGCCAACGCAGCATCCAGACGGAAGCCACGCGGATTTCCCCACAGCAGCGGCCGGCGTTGCCATACGAGGCCCTGCATGGCGACGGCGATCAACACCATGAAACTCACGCCGAAGCCCATCACGCCGTACCACTTGCTGCTCACGAGACAGCCTAGTGCGACGGTGAAGAGCACCAGCCATAACGTCAACGACCGCCCGGACTCCGTGCCGTTCTGCGCCGAGATCGCGTCGTTTGCGTAGGTCGCGGCACCGGCCGGCGTCGCGTAGCGAACGCTCGGGTCGCGGCGGTATTCGATCCGCAGCTCGTCGTCGTCGTACGTGAGCACGCCGCCGCGGTTGCTCGAACGCGCGCCGCGGACGATCTTGCCGCGATCGTCGATCGTCCCGCCGTCGGGCGCGTAGACCGCCGTTTCGCCGTTGCCGGTCAGCGCGTACGACCGTCGGCAAACGTCTGCTCGCGGCCCGCGCCGAATTTTCGTTCGAGCACGTAGAAACGAATTGCGAGATACGCCGCGCACGCGATGTAGAGCGTCACCAGCACGGTGAACGCCGTGTCGAACGCAAGGATGAAATGCCCGAGCAACGCGACGATCAGGCCGGCGGCCAACGATGCGCCGGTGGCCGCGGCGAACGCCCAGGGCGGAACCGGCACGTGGCGGCGTTCGCTCACTTGCGAGGCCAACCAAAAACGATAGAATGCGTAGGTCGCCAGCGTTGCGAAAAAGACGACGAAGCCTTCGGGCGTTGCGATCCGCGATTGCACGAAGTGCATGCCGTCGCAGGTCAGCAGCAGCGCCGCGATCCCGGCAAACACCGTCGATCCGGTAACGCGTTTGGCAAAAATGTAGAGCAGCATGACGACCAGCGCGCCGAACACCACGTCGAGAAAGCGCCAGCCGTACAAATTGTCGCCACTGCTCATATGGCCGAGCAGGCCGTTCAAGAACGTCCAGCCGCCCGCTCCGTGACCGTGCGGCATGCCGCCGAACAGCATCACCGACAGCGTCACCAGCAGCTTGGTCAGCGGCGGATGCGTGTTTTCGTAGATGCGCATGTTCTGCAGATACTCTTCGCCGGCGCGAGCGAAGTAGATCTCGTCGAACACTTTCGTCGGCCGGATACCAATAGTTGACGAACGACAAGACGAAACTCACGAGGCCGAGTGCGCCCATCACGATGTAATCGAGCGGCGCCCGCATCGCGGTCAGCCCCTCGCCGGGATCGAACCACCTGCGCGCGCGCGTCCGGCCGATCGGCTCCGATCCGGCGTCGCGTTCGAGCGGCGCTTTTCCGATATCGGGAGCCACGGCGCTCGGGTTTTCGCCGCCCAGAAATTGGTAGCCCAGCCAAAAGAACGTACCGACGGCCAATAGCGCAAAGACGGTTGTCCCCGGGCCCCACAAATTTTGCGCATCGGCACCGGCGATGTGATTCTGCATCACGTTGAGGTACTGGAGCGAGTATTGCAGGTTGGCGAACAGCACCACGGTGAGCGCCACCGCACCCCACAAGTAGCGTGCTGCGAACGGTATGCACGCGATCGTAAACAGCAAACCGTCGAAAGAATACCGTTCGTGCATGCGCGTCGAACAGCACGAAAAACGCCAGGGTCGCGATGGCGCAGCTTTCGAGCAGCGCACGCGGCGTCTTGGCCTGAATGTAGCGCCATAGCACCAAGCCGAGCGCCGCGACGAGCAAGAGCAAACCCCACAGATATTGGGGGCCGAGCGAGATGCCGCCGAACACGGTGATCGGCGTCGTGTCCTGTTGCCAGAAGGGTCCACGGATCGCCCACAGATTGAATGCGTTGACCGTGTTGAACGGGTAGACGTTCGAGCCATACTGGTAGCGTCCGAACAACCACACCAACGCTTGCAGCGGATTGCTGGGATGGAACGGTTCGGTAAGCGCGATCGCCAGTACCAAACCCGCAGCGATGCCGATCGCCGTTGCGATGGCGCGCGAACGCCGCCGCGCAGGATCGACGAACGCAAACGCCAGCATGATCGGCAGCACCACGGCTGCTTGCGGTTTGATCAGCAGCGAATAGGCGATCGCCGGCCATGCCGCAACGGCCCACCAACTAATGCGATCGGGCGCATCGTCGTCGGAACGTAAGAGACAGTAGATGGCCAGTAACGCCAGGCCGGCAGCGACCGAGTCAACTTGCCCCCACGCCGCCGAGTTGTAAATAACGGCCGGATTGAGGAGATACAACGCCGCCGCACCCAGCGCCCAGCCGGTGGATGCGAACCGCCGCGCGACCGCATAGAGCAACACACCGACGCACGCGTCCGCAACGATCGCCGGCAACTTGACCAGCAACTTGAGTACCGTGTAATGCCCGGAATCGCCGGCCTTAAAGAACGTTTCCCACACGTGCCCGAGCAACGCCAGCACGTAGAAATAGCCGGGCGGATAGTCGGCAAAGCCGGCGTTGGAATAGAAATTCGCAAAGCCGCGTTCTGCCAGCGAGATCGCCCAGAACTCGAACGTTGAGATATCGGTTTGAAAACCTTCGTTCGGAACCAGGACGAGCCGTAACACGAGTCCGCCCGCGACCAGGGCCGCAAGAATCCAAGCGACGGAATTCGAGCGCTCGGGGATCCGGGCGTTCGCGGTTGCCTTCAAGCGGCTACGATCTCCTAACGGGCGGCGGCGAGGTCGAGCGTTCGCAACAAAAAGTCGCGCAACTGGGCGTTGCCGTGACGCTCGATGACGCCGATCTCTTCGGCGACGGCAGCATCCGCGGCCTCGCGAGCGCCGAGCTCGTCGAGCGCGCCGATGACGCTACGCACTTCTTCGCGATCCAGGGGACGGCCGAGCGCGTAGGCGCCGGCAACGGTTTCGCGCGCCGCCGACGGCGGCTGCGAGATCGCCCAGACCACCGGGAACGTCCATTTGCGGCGAGCTACATCGCTGCCGGCGATCTTTCCCGTCTCGTCGAGCGACGACCAGATACCCGAGACGTCGTCGCGGATCTGAAACGCCATACCGTACGCGCGGCCGACCGCTCCGAACTCCTCGGCCGCGCGCGCATCGCACCCGGCCGAGAGCGCGCCCAACCGGCACGACGCATCGAACAATTGGGCGGTCTTACACGCGATCATGCGGTGATAATCGGGCAGCTCGACGCTCGGCTCGGTTTCGAAACGAAGATCGAGCGATTGGCCTTCACACATGATCGCGTGGGCTTCGTGCAACACGCCGATCATGTCGAGCACGTCGCGCGGCCCAACGTAGCGGCCGGCGTGTTCCAGGCTGAGAAAGCTGAGCGCGCACATCGCATCGCCGGCGTTGATCGCCTGGCCGATACCGAACGCGGTCCACAACGTCGGCCGGCCGTGACGCAGTTCGTCACGATCTTCGATGTCGTCGTGCACCAGCGAATAGTTGTGAAAGATCTCGACCGCGACCGCGGCGTCAACCGCGTGCTCGGGCGGCGCGCCCTCCGCCTGCGCGACGCGCATTACCATCTGCGGGCGGAGCCGCTTGCCGCGACGCGCCGGTCCGTATCGTCCGTAACCGAAATGGCGTAAAAGCATATCGGAGATCTCACGCGATCCCCGATAGTCTACGATTCGTTCCTCTAGGGCGCTTTCGAAGCGCTCAAGCAGGTTGACGGCTGAGCTCCTCCATCCGTGACTCCACCTGATCGACGAGCCATCCGGGCGTCGAGGCTCCCGACATCAAGCCGGCCACGTGGACGCCTTCGAACCATTCCGGGCGCAGTTCGCTGGCGTCTTCAATATGGTACGAGCGCGCGCCGTGCGATTCGGAGAGATCGGCCAAGTGTTTGGTGTTGGCCGACGTCTTGCCGCCGACCACAACCATCACTTCGACGTCGTGCGCTAATCGCGACGCTTCTTTTTGCCGGTTATGCGTGTCGGTGCAAATCGTATTGACCGCACGCACTTCGTAGTATTTGGCTGCGAGCGCTTTGACGATCTCGGTAAATTGATGTCCCGACCACGTCAACTGCACCACGACGCCAACCCGGCTCGATCGCGGCAGGCCGTCAACATCTTCGACTCGCTGAATGCACCAGGCACCGGGAACGTGGCTCAACGTCCCTTTTACTTCGGGATGCGCCGGATCGCCGATGACGATGATCTTGTAGCCGTCGGCTTTGAGCTTCTCGGCTTGTACGTGAATCTTGGTCACCATCGGACAGGTCGCGTCGATGATTTCGAGGCCTTTTCGCTGCGCTTCTTCGAAGACGCCCACGGGCAGGCCATGCGCCCGCACGAACAGCGCGCCGGAGTCGACCGAGTCACCGAATCCGCGTTGCGTAATCCGCGAGCGCTGAGTGACTCGACCATCTGCGGATTGTGGACGACGTGTCCGAGCGTCGTAACGGTGTCGCGTGCCGCGATCGCTTCCTCGGCCTTCTTCACCGTGATCGCGACCCCGAAGCAAAAGCCTTGGACCGACGCCTTACGAATTTCCACGAAAACTCTCCGCCAACGTTCCGATTGCGTTCATAACTTCTTCCGTAAACTTCGCCAAATCGTCACGAGTTGCTTTTCGACCGCTCGGCAACGCCATCGGCGCGCCGAATGCGATGTCGAAACGTCCCAACTGCTTGACCCGGTCTCCCCCTAATATACACGTCGGAACGACCTTCGCCGACGACCAAGCCGCGAGCAGCGCCATACCCATCTGTGCTTCGGCGGCGCCGTCGGGATTGCGCGTGCCCTCGGGAAAGATGCCGATCGCCCCTCCCTCGTTGAGGACGCTGAGCGAGCGCTTGATGGCCGCTTGCGGGCTTCCATGACGGTCAACCGGGTAGGCACCCAGCGTTCGAATCAGCGGCGCCAGCAACGGAATTTCGAACAGCTCTTGCTTGGCCATGAAGCGGATCCGGCGCGGACAATAGCACAGCGCGGGCGGGTCGAAGTAGGAAAGGTGATTCGAAGCGACGATCAACGGCCCGCTGCCGGGAACGTTCTCAACCCCGCGAACGCGAGCGCGGAAGACCGTCGAAAACATCGCCCGCAGGATCGCGGCCGTCGCATCGTAGACCCCCTCGTTCATCGACGATAACCGGCCGCCCCGGCCACCTCGCAAATTCGTTCGACGACCTCCTCGGCCGTGAGATCGCTCGAATCGAGCACGTAGGCGTCGTCCGCGGCCACCAGGGGGGAAACCGGCCGCTCGCGATCCAGGCGGTCGCGTTCTTCAATTTCTGCCGAGAGCAGATGCACGTCGCCCGGCACGCCTGCGCGTTCGAGCTGCGCGCGCCGCCGTGCGACGCGCGCGCCGACGGAGGCAGTGAGAAAAATCTTGACCGGCGCCGACGGCAGCACGACCGTGCCGATGTCGCGTCCGGCCATCACCACCTCGGCGGCGTCGGCGGCCCGGCGCTGGGCATCGACCATCAATGCCCGGACCGTCGCATGGGCTGCGACGGTTGACACGACGGCCGTCACTTCGTTGGATTGCAGTTCTTCGTCGGTCATGGTCCGGTCGTCCACGCGAATCGCATACGCGGCACCGTCGTCCGATCGCACCACCCCCAACGGGTGGGCGGCGGCCAAACGCACGAGCGCGGCGGCATTGTCGGCGTCGGTCCGCGTGCGAACAGCGAGGTACGACAACGCGCGGTACATCGCACCGGTGTCCAAATACGGAACGTTCAAGCGCTGTGCGAGCAAGCGCGCGACGGTCGTCTTGCCAGACGCAGCCGGGCCATCGATCGCGATCTGCAGGGCAGGGAGCTCGGGCACCGGCCGGTTGTTCCGCGTCCGCCGAAGAACACCCGGGCCGTGGCAAAGTCCCGCTCGGTCTACGCTTGTTCCGCCTGCGGAACCGAATCGACGCGGTGGCTCGGACGCTGTCCGGGCTGCAACGCGTGGAACTCGTTTGACGAACGGCCGTTCGTCGTACCGGCCGGCCGGACGCCGGTCGCGGCGCGCGACGCGGGATCGGCCGAACCGGTGATGCTGGGCGACGTTGACGCGTCGCACGTGGAGCGCATGCGCGTCGGCCTGCCCGAGTTCGATGCCGTTCTAGGGGGCGGGATCGTTCCGGCCAGCGTTACCCTCATCGGCGGACCGCCGGGCGCGGGAAAATCTACGCTGTTGCTGCAAATCGCGGCGCGCTTGTGCCGCTACGGCGCGGTCGCTTATCTGTGCGGTGAAGAGTCGGCGGCACAAGTGAAGTTGCGAGCGGCGAGGTCGAGATCGACGCGCCCATTTCGCTGTTCGCCCAGACCAACTTGTGAGCGGTGCTGGATCGTCTCGAATCGCAGCCGCCGCGTACGCTGATCGTCGACTCGATCAAACCACGGGGCTGCCTACGTCGAATCATATGCCGGGAGTCTCGGACAGGTGCGCGACTGCACGCAAACGCTCATGGAATTCGCAAGCGAACCGGGTGCGCGACGTTCATCGTGGGCCACGTTACGAAAGATGGCGCGATCGCCGGACCGCGCATCGTCGAGCATCTAGTTGATACCGTCCTGTATTTCGAAGGCGACTCGAGCGGCGAGTAGCGCATCGTGCGCGCGTAAAAAATCGCTTCGGTCGTCGATGAGATCTGCGTCTTCTCGATGCGACAACGGGCTCCACGAAATCACCAATCTGTCGGCCCTGTTTCTCGTCGCGCCGATCGGATGCTGCCGGCTCCTGCGTGGTGCCTCGTCGTCGGTTCGCGTCCGGTGTTGGTCGAGGTGCAGGCGCTGGTGGGCGAAGCCGCGTACGGAACGCCGCGCCGCCTCGCAAATAACGTCGATCAGCACGACTGGCAATGATCGTCGCCGTCCTAGAACGCCGCGCCGGAATGCAACTCGGTCGCCACGACATGTACTGTTCGGTCGCCGGCGGGTTGCGCGTCAACGAACCGGCCGCCGATCTCGGGATCGCGCTCGCGATCGCGTCCTCGTTTCGAAATCGCTCGCGCGCCACGAATACTGCGGCGTTCGGCGAACTCGGCCTGTCGGGCGAAATTCGTGGCGTCGGCGCGGCCGACCGGCGAACGGCCGAGGCCCGCCGGCTGGGATACACGACCGTCGTTACGCCCGACGGCGTGCGCGACATCGCCGACGCGATTGAGCGCGTCCTAGGCTAGCCCAGTTTGGCGCTCTACGAGATTGTTCCGATCTTTTCGGAAGGGCGAGACCCGGCGTTCGTAACGGCCGCGGCAGAAATCGTCCCCGCGACCGGCGCGAGCGTGCTGCACGCGACGTCCGACGCGGTGCATCATCGGAGCGTCCTCACCGTTGCCGGCGACGGCGCGGCCGTCGTTCGAGCGGCCGTCGCCTTGGCCGGGCTCGCCGCCGAGCGAATCGATTTACGCC
>CAWAZM010000015.1:0-136086 GCA_963786515.1 Vulcanimicrobiota bacterium
CCCCGCCCCTACAAAGGTGTCAAATTCCCTCCGTTAGCACGCGGCGTGAAGAAATGATTTGCGGCCCCCGTCCGGCCCCCTTACACTGGCGTTGACCCGGGACGGACCATCGCGGCGGCGAGCCT
This sequence comes from Vulcanimicrobiota bacterium, assembly GCA_963786515.1. Classification (GTDB taxonomy): domain Bacteria; phylum Vulcanimicrobiota; class Vulcanimicrobiia; order Vulcanimicrobiales; family Vulcanimicrobiaceae; genus Tumulicola. The sequence goes on from CAWAZM010000015.1 coordinate 126, forward strand.
ACTAACCGGCCGCGCCGATCCCTTTTCCCTTCGGGCATTTCCCAAGGAGCGTGTGATGGGTTGGAGAAACAGTCGGCGAGACTTCCTCAAGGCCGCTACGGCGGCAGGCGTGGGCTTCTACGCGGCCGGCGGCGCGACCGCGGCCGAGCGGCGGCCGGGGCCCAACGACCGGCTCAACATCGCCGTCATCGGCGCCGGCGGCCAGGGCGGCGGCAACCTGCGGGCCGTCGCCCGCACCGAGAACATCGTCGCCCTGTGCGACGTCGACGACCAGCGCGCGGCCAGCGCCTACAAGGACTTCCCCAACGCCAAGCGCTACGCCGACTTCCGCAAGATGCTGGAGAAGCAGCGCAACATCGACGCCGTCGTCGTCAGCACGCCCGACCACACCCACGCCCACGCCAGCCTGATGGCCATGCGGCTGGGCAAGCACGTCTACTGCCAGAAGCCGCTGACGCACACGCGTCTGCGAGGCCCGCCAGCTGCGCGAGGCGGCGGCCGCGCACAAGGTCGCCACCCAGATGGGCAACCAGGGCACGGCCGACGACGGCTTCCGCCGCGGCGTCGAGCTGATCCGCTGGCGGCGCCATCGGGCCGGTCCGCGAGGTCCACGTCTGGACCAACCGGCCGATCTGGCCGCAGGGCGTGGCGGACGGCGCTGCCCCGCCAGGACCGTGCCGCAGGGCACGTCGACTGGGACCTGTGGCTCGGCCCGGCGCCGGAGCGGCCGTACAACCAGCGCCTACCGCCCGTTCGACTGGCGCGGCTGGTGGGACTTCGGCACCGGCGCCCTGGGCGACATGGCCTGCCACACGGTGAACCTGCCGTTCATGGGCCTGCAGCTGGGCTGCCCGACGTCGGTGTCGGCGGTCTCGCGCCAGCCGGTCAACCCCGAGACCTGCCCCGTGGGCTGCACGATCACCTACGAGTTCCCGCAGCGCGGCGACCTGGTGGCTTGCCGGCTGACGTGGTACGAGCGCGGCCGGCCGGCGGACGAGCTGCTGGAGGGGATCCAGCCGGGCGGATCGGGCTGCCTGATCGTGGGGCAGAAGGGCCGGATGTTCACGGCCTCGGACTACGGCGACGGCTGGCGTCTGCTGCCGCAACAGGCCTTCGAGAACTTCCGGGCGCCGGAGCGGACGCTGCCGAACTCGCCGGGCCACCACGCCGAGTGGCTGCGGGCCTGCAAGGGCGGGACGCCGGCGCTGTCGAACTTCGTTGACTATGCGTGCCAGCTGACCGAGACGGCGCTGCTGGGCAACGTGGCCCTGCGCCCTCGGGCAAGCGGATCACCTGGGACTCGGCTAACCTGCGGGCCGGCGGGGCGGAGAACGCCAACCAGTTCGTGCGCCACGACTACCGCAAGGGGTGGCAGATTACTTGACGTGTGACGTAGCTTAAAAGGGGGACATTCATCTTTATTACTATACGGATGAATGTCCCCTTTTCATTCCACGGTTTACTCACCAGATCGGCCCAAAGAGGTGAGCGGATGGAGCTGGTGCTGTTGTTTCGTAACTGTTATTGAGTACAGCATGGGCAAAGCTAGTGGGCTACAACTGAACTCCGAGGTGAGCATGGTTGAAGAACCCGGCGAGCAACTCACGGTCGAAGGTAGCCCACTGGAGTTCGGAGAGGAGATGATCGCGCAGTTGCCTGATGTCCTGGGGTGTGAGGTTAGACAGACGGCCATACTTGAGCCAGGCCCAGACCATCTCGTCGGGGTTCAGGGCGGGCGCATAGCCGGGCAGGTCCTCCAACACCACCTCCTCCTGCCGTGCCAGCCACCCCTTGACCACAAGCGACCGGCTGTGGATGTTGTGCCGGTCCCAGATCACCGTCAGGGGGCCGGGCACCTCACGCCTCAGCTCATCCAGGAAGGCCACGATGTCCTCCGCCGTGACGTTCAGCCCCTCGGGCATCAACTCGAAGTACAGCTCCGGCTGCTGTTCTTTGTTCACGCCGAGGGTTACGCAGCTGATGGCGCTGATGCGGTCGTGCCTCTGCCAGGCCGGCAACACCGGCGTCTTGCCGCGTGGCGCCAAGGTGCGGCGGACGGTGGGGGTGAGCATGAAGCCGGCCTCGTCGAGGAAGACCAAGGTGGCGTCCCTCTGCCAGGACTCCCGGACGATGCGTCGGAAGTCATCGTCGAGCCATCTCTCGACCTCCTTATCGTTTTGCTCCCTGGCGCGGAGCTGGGGCTTCTGGCTGGTCCAGTTCAGGCGCTGCTTGAGGATCTTGCGGACGTGCTCGGGGTGATAAGAGAGCCCGAAGTGGCGCTCGATGACCGTGGCGACGCGGCGGGCAGTCCAGAGTTGGTTGTGCCAGCCGTGGTGTTTGGCCCCTTGCAGCAGCAGTTGCTCCAACGGGCCCAACTGCTCGTCGCTGAGGCGCGGAGTGGGGCCTGGGTGAGGGTTGGCAACAAGGCCCGCCGCCGTCCGCGCCAGCCGACGCCAACGATGCACAGAGGTTTCATGCACGCCGAGTATGCGCGCTACGAGGGAAGGGGATTCGCCGGCCTCCACCCGTTCCACGGCCCGGCGCCGACGCCGTTCCAGTTCGGCTGCTGTTCCTATTGGTCTCGTCATAACTTATTATACGAATGTTCAGTAGCCCAGACAAGCTATGGCCACGCTTGACTCAGTAAGCCGCGCATTGGCGCGTGCTGAAGCGGCACCGGCGGTGACAGGCGACGGCTTGGGATCGCTTGGGACCAGGAGCGTTTTTGCTCTTCAGGGTTTCACGGGTAAGGGCATGGGGTCGCCTTTCAGTTGGGCGCGGACAGCGTCCAAGCCGTAGTGGATGAAGCGCAAGCCGTTCTTCAGGCTGGTGACGATGACACTCTTGATGCGGGCAAACGCCGCGGCGCTCCAGTCGGCTCGATGCACGCCGCCGTCGTTGCGTGCCGCCGCCAGACTGCGAATGTCACGCTCGCAGCCGTTGTTATCCGCCGGCACCCGCGGGTCAGCAAGGAAAGTGAACAGCTCGTCGCAATGTTTGAACAACCGCTTCCAAATCCGCACACAGTCGCGATTGTTGCTGTGGCAGTTCAGGATCAAGGCGTCGAAGCGGTCATGAATCGTCTGGCGGGCCGCGGCGAAAGCGGCCGTGGTGTATCGGGGGCGCTCCTTGCCCAACTGGATGGCGTCTTGTAGCAAGGTGAGCAGAGGCTGGATGAAGGCCCGCACCGATTGCCAGGGGACTTCCTCACGCAACTTCGCCAGTTGCGCAAGAGGTGAACCAAGCAGCGCTGCTTGGCGCACTCCAGGCCGTTGTAAGCCGCGTAGAAGTCGCTCACGAGCGTACCGGCGAACGATTCGCCCAGCACACGCACGATCACGTCGCGGCTGCGATGTTGGTCGATGAGGAAGATGGCCAGCTGGGGATCGCGGAAGCACCAGGCCCAGGCGGTCTGGCCGTTGATGCGCCAGCCGGTTTCGTCACCCTGCACCACGGGTGAATGACGCAACCGCTCCAGCAGTTCCTCGACGACGGGTTCGAACAGCGCGCCGCCCCAGCGCAGGTGGCCGAGCAAACCGGCGCGACTGACCGTCAGGCCGAAGAAGTCGTGCAAGAGGTTGCGTGTTTTGCCGAGCGAGATGCCCAGGTGGGCTCGACCATAGCACGTCAGTAGCCGCGCCCGTGGCCCGATGTGGGCGCCGGGCAGTTCCAGGTCGCCGCGCCCTTGGCAAGTCCGTGTGCAGGCGCGGCAGCGATGCACGTGCCGGCGATAGCGATGCCATTCGAGCTTGGGCTCAGGAATGTCGGCGACGACGTGGTCTTCGAATTGTCCGGTCGCTTCCAGCTCGGCGCTGCCGCAATGAGGACATTGCTGGGGATGAACGTCGTGCTCGATGAAGGCGGTGCCGGGGGGCGGTTCCTGTCGGAAGACGCCGGGATGCTGGCGATGCGCTTGCCGGCGTCGATCGTCGGGCGTGCCTTGCCGTGGTGGGCGTTTGGCCTTGGGGCGTTTGTGGCGCTGCAAGAAGGTCTGGACCTGATGCTCGAGCTGCGCGATCCGCTTGTGCAACTCGGCATTTTCGGCTTCGAGTTCCGCAATCCGGAGATCACGCGGGTCGTCCATGATCGTATAGCTTGTCAAGAAGTACGGTGCCAGGGAAGATGCACAGCTTAACAGTTACGTTGTTTCGAGTAGATAATGATACCGAAGCGGAACTCGAACCCGCTCGCCGGCACTGGCCCGTAGAACAGGACCGCAGGTGCTGTCACGATCAATTCGTTGTTGGTCGGTACTCAGAGTCTATCCACGAAGTTCACGCGGCTTTCGTGACTTTCTTCGGGTAGTGGAATGGCGGAGTCGGTTTGTCCACATTCGGCCTGAGCCGGCGGAGCATGAGGTGGATGGCGCTGATCTGGACCTGGGCCTCGCTGGACTTCGTGTCGCGCTCGTAGTCCCGGCTGTGGCGGCGGCAGCGGCCGAGCCAGGCGAAGCTTCGCTCCACCACCCAGCGTCGGTGCAGCAGCACGAACCCCTTCGCCCCGACCGGCCGAGACACCACCTCCAGCCGGTACCACGCCCCTCTCTCCTTCATCCACCGCGCCAGTGCCTTGTTGTGGTACTTCCCGTCCGCCCAGATCAACGCCAGCCGCGGCACCCGCTCCGGCGTCAACTTCCGCAGCACGCGACTGGCGTGCGTCCCGTCGTCCAGGTTCGCGGCCGTCACCGCCACCGCGATCAGCAACCCCAGGCTGTCCACCACGAAGTGCCTCTTGCGGCCAGTGATCTTCTTGCCGCCGTCGTAGCCCCGCTCCCCGCCGACCTCCGTCCCCTTCACCGTCTGCGAGTCGATCGCCGCGGCGCTGGGCGTCTCGTCGCGCCCGGCCGCCTTCCGGACCGCGCCCCGCACGGCGTCGAGGGCCTTCTGCCAGGTGCCGTCGTCGCGCCACCGGACGAAGTAGCCGTGGGCGGTGGCGCGGGGTGTCAGGTCGTGGGGCAGCATGTCCCACTGGCACCCGGAGCGGTTCTGATACAGGAGCGTGTTCACCACCTCCCGGATGTCCACCGTCCGCGGCGCGCCGCCGTGCCGGGCGGCCGGGATGAGCGGTTCCAGGACGGCCCACTGCTCGTCCGTCAGATCCGTCGGGTAGGGCTTCCGCATGGCTCGGCCGCTCCTGGACACTTCTGTTGGCGTATCTCCTTGCTGGCCAATACTCTATGCGTCGGAAAACTTCGCGGATAGACTCTCAGTGTTACCATTCTATGACGCACTTGAACAGGACCTCTCGGAACGGGGTTGCCGACTAATCAACACCTACGCACAACATCGGTGGATCGCCAACTTCGAGTATTATCCAAGGTACAAAGATCTGACACCGGAAAGTTGGTCCGAGGACGACTTCGCGGCAGCTCCAGAAGGGCCATTCGTACTCAAAGGGCGCAGCAGTTCTTTCAAGCATCAATGGTCCAAGTTGATGTTCGCATCAAACAAAGAGGACGCGATCCGCAAAGCAGCGATCCTGCGGGAGCGGCAAGTGATCGCCCAGCAGGGACTACTGCTCCGCCGATTCATCCCCCTGGAAACGTTCGGGCAAACAGAGAGTGGGCTGCCCATAGCGAATGAGTGGCGGTTTTTCTTCGTTCGTGAGCGGCTGATCGGATATGGGTACTACTGGGCACGGTTAGCTCCGACTGTTTCCCCGGCGATAGACCCGGCGGGGATCTCGCTCGCCCGTGAGTGTGCGGCGCGGGCTGCTGGTCATGCCGAGTTCTTCGTCGTAGACATCGCGGGCGGCGGATGGGCGGTGGCTGCTCATCGAACTCAACGACGGCCAGACTTCAGGGCGACTGCCATTGACCCCTACGAGTTTTATCGGGAATTGTGGGTCGCTTGCAGGTAGGACGCCGATCCAGGCGCTACACCCGACCGGCGGGACACGTCGGTATTCCGAAGTGCGTAGTTCACTCAGCTCCGCCGGCAGGGGAATTGGGGCGATACGCAGGGCGGAATGGTCCATCACGCGAAAGTAGACCGCTGGGTCAGCGCCTTGTTCGGCGGTGCGGGCCGTGGGCGTGTTTGCCATGGGCGTCGCGTTCCTCGTGGCCGGCCTCGCCACAGGGGATACCGCCCCTATCCACGGCCATTGGCACCGCCTCGGTCGATGCCGTCCCGTCGGGGTGCAACACCTGTTCCGGTGGAGACTTGTCTGTACTCCGGTGGGGGGGTATACTTCGGCTATGATCCTCATCCGCTTCCCGAACGCCGAATCCAAGCGGGCGGCACTGGCCCGACTCGCGGGTCGGTTCAGCTTCAAGAGCTGGGCGAGCGGGGAGATGCTCGTCCCCGAAGACGCCCTCGCCTTCCTGGCGGTCCAGGGCGTCTCGTTCACCGTCGAGGGGCCGGCCACTTATGAGCAGAATGGTTCGGCGTTTCGAGGTGCTGCTCCCGCTCCGGTTTAACGACGGCACGCCCGTTCCCGACGCGGCGGTCGCCGACACGCTGCTCGAATTGGAGCAGCAGTTCGGGGCCGTCTCGTGCGAGACGCAGACGATCCGCGGGCGGTGGCGGTCGGACGGGCAGAGCTACCGGGACGACCTGATCCGGGTCTTCGTGGACGTCGCCCGACGCGCCCGAGAGCCGGGAGTACTTCGTCGCGGCCAAGGAGCGACTCAAGGCCCGGTTCCAGCAGCTCGACATCTGGATGACGACCTACCTGATCGAGGTGTTGTGAGCCCTGAGCTGCGGTCTCCCGAGGCTGGGCCGCAGACTCCTCCTGACGGCAGGAGAATTGGGGCGATACCCAGGGCAGAAATGGTCCATCACGCGAAAGTAGATCGCTGGGCCACCGCCGTGTTCGGCGGTGCAGCCGTCGGCGTGTTTCTCATGGGCGCCGCCTTTTCGTGGCCGGCTTCACCACGGGGGATCCGCCCCTGCCCACGGCCATTGGCGCCGCCTCGGTCGATGCCGCCATCGGCGTGATCATGGTCCTGGCCTTGTGGGGCTGCGACCGGACGCGGTACGAGATCACGCCGACGGACCTCCAGGTTCGTTGCGGCCCCTTTCGCACCACGGTGCCGCTCGCCGCCATCGTCGAAGTGTTCCCGACGCGAAACCCCGTGGGCGCCGCGGCTCCTTCGCTGGACAGGCTCCAGATCGACTACCGGCACAAGCACGGCGGGATGGCGTTTGCTCTCATTTCACCGAAGGACAAGGAAGGATTCGTCCGTGACCTCGCGAGCACCGCGCCGCAGCTGCGGCGTGTGGGGGACGAGCCCTTGCGACTCAAAGCAGAAGCACTGCCTGATCCATGGTAGGTGAGCGCATCATCACCCGACCCCGGATTCATTTCGCGGCCCGCGCCTCCAGGGACGAAACTGCCTTCAGCAAGTGGTCGCGCAGGTAAATGTTGTCGCCCACCCGGGCGATGCGGGCCCGCAGCGCCGGCAGGGCGGCCGGGTCGCCGATGCGTGCCAGGGCGGCGGCCGCCTTGTTCACCACGAAGGGCTCGGCGTCGTCGAGCACTTCAACAGCGCGGGGACCTGGCCCCTTGTCCCGATGGCGTTCAGGGCGTCGAGGGCGGCGAAGCGGACGGCCAGGTCGCCGTCGGCCGTCAGCGGCGCAGGGCCGCGCCGCCGCGGCGTCGCCCAGCTGCCCCAGCACCGTCACGGCCGCCGCCCATACCTCCCGGTCCTCGTCCGTGAGGGCGCTTCCAGGGCGGCGCGGGCGATCGCGCAGGACGCCGCAGGCGTAGGCCGCGACCCGGCGCACCTCCGGGTTGGCGTCCCCGACGGCCCGCGCCAGGGCGGGGACGTGCTCGGCCGCGCCCATCCGCGCAGCGCGCCGGCCGCGGACACGCGGACGTCGTTGTCGGCGTCCTCCAGCCGGGCGGCGACCGCGGCCGCCGTGGCCCGGTCCTTGACGTCCGACAGCCCCCGCACCACTGCCAGCCGGACCTTGTCGGTGGGGTCTTCGAGCAGGGCCCGGACGCGCGGCAGGTCGGCCGCGTCCCCGCCCACCACCAGCGCGCCGGCCGCCGCGACGCGCACGTCCGGGGCGGGGTCGCGGAGCAGGGGCACGATGTCGTCGTGGAAGCCCCCCAGCCGGTTGACCAGGACGGCCAGCGCGGCCGCCTCGCGGGCGGCGGGGCTGGCGGACGACAGGGCGGCCCGGAGGTCGGGGACGAACCCCCGGCCGCGGGCCGTGCCCATCGCCATCAGGGCGGCGCGGGCGCCGGCGGCGTCGCCCCCCTTGACCATGGCCCGCAGGGCTGCGGCGTGGGCGGCGCCAGTGCCACTCTCGTTCACCACACGGGCCGCGGCGGAGCCGGGGTCGCCGTCCCGCAGCAGCAGGGCGGTCAGCTCGGCGATCACCGATTCCGGCACCAGAGATTCGAGGCTGGCGTGGGTGGCGTAGCCGCGCGGCCGGCGGAGGAGTTCCGTCGCCTCGACCTTCGTGGCAGGCTCCTTCAGCCCTGCGAAAAAGGCCCGCGCCGCGGCGACGCGGTCCTCCTCCCGCCGCATCTTCGCCAGTCGCCCTGTGAATTCGTGGACGACGTCCTCTGGCGCGGCCGCCGGGGCGGGTTGGCAAAGGACGAGGAGCGCAGGAAGGGGCGCACCGGACCAGGGCGGCGGGTGGCATGACAGAACCTCCAAGGGAACGGGCGGGCGGCCGTCAGAGATTGTACCCTCGGGCAGGCACTGCGCTGTATCGGGAGTGTAACTACGGGCCCTCCCTGTCGCCCGCAGGCAATGGCCTACCCCGCGCGGCACGGTTGGCGCTGCCCTGTCCCAGGTTGCGTGAGTTGCTTCTTTCCCCTCTCCCAACGGGCGCCTCATTGCGACGGATGCGGCCGGCCGTTCGCCCTGGGCCTGGCGAAAAACTGGCCTCTTACAAACGCACGACCCTCGATCACAATTAATCCTGTGAGTGAGGCGAACGGCCGGCGTTAGAGCGGTTTGCGGGCGGTTGTAGCAGTGGTGGGACCGGCGTCCCGCCGGTCCGGACCGGCGGGACGCCGGTCCCACCGCCACACCCGCCCGCAAACCGCTCTAGACATCGCAGGCCGACGAAGTTGGTATACCGTCCCTGGCGGCGCGCCCGAACGGCCCGCGCCGCGGTGTCTATTCTCCCGGAGGGACGCGATGACGGGGGAAGGTGAGTTCACGGCCCTGGGGGTCGAGCGCTTTCGCAGTTACCTGTTGCTGCTGGCCCGCGCCGAGCTGAGCCCGCGGCTGGCGGTGAAGCTCGACCCGTCGGACGTGGTGCAGCAAACGCTGTTGCAGGCCTGGCGGAACATCGGCCAGTTCCGCGGCGGCACGGATGACGAGCTGGCCGCCTGGCTGCGGCAGAATCCTTGCCCGGACCCTGGCTAACCTGGCCCGTGACTACGGCCGGGACCGGCGCGACGTCGGCCGTCGAGCCTCCCTGGCGGCGACCCTCGACGACTCGGCGGGGCGGCTCGAAGGGTGGCTCGCCGACCCGCAATCGTCGCCCAGCGAGCGGGCCGCGCGGAACGAGGAGCTGCCCGGCTGGCCGACGCCCTTCTCGCCCTGCCCGCGGCCCAGTGCGAGGCCCTCACCCTCCACCACCTGCACGGCTGGAGCCTGGAGGAAGTGGGCAGCCACCTGGGGCGCAGGCGCCGCCGCCGTGGCCGGGCTGCTCAAGCGCGGCTGCGTACCCTCCGCGAACAATTCAACGGGAGATAGACCGTGAACCCCAACGAGGCCGACCTGCACGAGGGGGCCGTGGATGGCTCCTCGCCGAGCTACCTCGCGGCCAGCGCACCGGGCCGCCCCCGGACCGCGCCGCCTTCCTGGCCCGGCACCCGCGGCACGCCGCCGAGCTGACGGCGTTCTTCGCCGACCGGGAGTCTTCACGGCCGCGGTCGTCCCGCTCGCGGGCTGGCCGGCGCGGCACGGGCGGCGCCGAGCGCCGACGACGGGCGCGATGGGTGGTCCCGGGCCGGCAGACCCGCCGCCCCCGGGGCAGCTGCTGGGCGACTACGAGCTGCTCGAGGAGATCGCCCGCGGCGGCATGGGCGTCGTCTACAAGGCCCGGCAGGTCAGCCTCAACCGCGTCGTCGCGCTGAAGATGATCCTCGCCGGCGCAGCTCGCCGGCCGCGGCCGACGTGCAGCGGTTCCGCGCCGAGGCCGAGGCGGTCGCCCACCTCGACCACCCGAACATCGTGCCGATCTACGAGGTCGGCGAGCACGACGGCCAGCCCTACTTCAGCATGAAGCTGGTCGAGGGCGGCAGCCTCGCCGGCCGCAGGTCGCCGACCGCCGGCCAGCGACGCCGCGCGGCGGCGGCCCGGCTGCTGGCGACGGTGGCCCGGGCGGTCCACTCACGCCCACCAGCGCGGCATCCTGCACCGCGACCTGAAGCCGGCCAACATCCTGCTCGACGCGCGAGGGCCAGCCGCAGGTCACCGACTTCGGCCTGGCCAAGCGCGTCGAGGGCGACAGCGGCCTGACGCAGACCGGGCGCCGTCATCGGCACGCCGAGCTACATGGCCCCGGAGCAGGCCGCGGGCGCAGAAGGGCCTGACGACCGCGGCCGACGTCTACGGCCTGGGCGCGATCCTCTACGAGCTGCTGACCGGCCGGCCGCCGTTCCGCGGCCGACGACGCCGCTGGAGACGCTGCTGCAGGTGCTGCGAGCAGGAGCCGGCGCCGCCGCGGCCGCTGAACGCCGGCGTCGACCGCGACCTGGAGACGATCTGCCTGAAGTGCCTGGAGAAGGACCCCGCCAGGCGCTACGGCTCGGCGGCCGAGCTGGCCGACGACCTGGAGCGTCGGCTCGACGGCCAGCCGATCCCGGCCCGGCCGGTGACGCTGGCCGAGCGCGCGGCGAAGTGGGGCCGCCGCAACCCGCTGCCGGCCGGCCTCACCGCGCTGGCGGCGGTTGCTGGGCCGTCGGCCTGCTCGTCGTCGCCGGGCTGGGCTGGCGGAACGTCGCGCTGCGGGCCCAGGCCATGTCCGACCTGGGCCAGGCCCGCGGCCAGCTCGCGGCGGCCCAGGCCGACACCGACCAGGCCAGGGCGTCTCGCCGACGAGCAACGTCAGCTGGCCGAGGAGCAGCGCCAGCTCGCCGGGCGGCAGAAGGCCCTGGCCGACAAGGTCGAGGCGGACGTCCGGCGGCTCCGGCAATCGGCGGACGCGGAACGCGCCCCGGGCCGACGCCGCACGGCAGGAGGTCGCCAAGGGCACAAGCAGCTCGAAGCGGCGCGGCACGAGGCCCGCCGCACCCTTTACGCCGCCGACCTGCGGCATTCGCCCACGTCGCCTGGCAGGCGGACAACGTCTCGACGGCCCGCGAGCTGCTCGACAAGTACCGCGAGCCCGCCGGCGACGACCCCGCCCGGCTTTGAGTGGCATTATCTTTGGCGGCAGACGCACAGCACACGGCTCACCTGGCGGGCCGACACGCCGACCAACCCGACCTTCTTCCCGGTCCTCGGGCTGGCGGTGTCGCCCGACGGCCAGTCCGTGGCCACGGCGACTCTGGCCTCGGGAAAGGGAGGCAGGAAGGTCCGCCTGTGGGGCCTCGCCGACGGCAAACCTGTCCGCACGTTCGACGCCGGCAACGCCAACGTGTGCAACCTCTCCTTCGCCGACGGCGGCCGCCGCCTGCTCGCCACGGTCCGCAAGCCGATGAATCTCGGGTCGCGTGTGGCAAGATTTCGCCGCCATGCGCAAACGCAACGCGCACAACGTGAACGTTCTGCTGTCGCGCTGGACGTGGAAAACCTATAACGCCTATCTCAAGACCAATCGCATCGCCTCAGGCATCGAGAACTATAACGAAGTCACCCGGCTGATCCTCGGGGTTCCGCTGGACGCGAACGGACTGCCCGTGCTCGTTTCGGGCGGCTCGCCGCCCGTCTGACGCGGCGTTGAGGTAGAATACGGTCATGACAAGCACCGTTCTCTCGCCCCGGTTTTCCGACGCGCTCGTCTACGCGGCGTTCGTGCACCGCAATCAACAGCGCAAGGGGTCCGGCGTTCCCTACATCGGCCATCTTCTCGGCGTGACCGACATCGTTCTCGGCGCGCAGGGTGACGAAGACGAGGCGATCGCGGCGCTATTACACGATGCGGCCGAAGATCAGGGCGGCCGGCACGAGCTCGAACAGATTCGTCTACGATTCGGCGACCGTGTCGCACGCATCGTCGAGGCACTGTCGGACGACCTTCCGGAGAAACCCGGCGGCCGCAAAGCACCGTGGCATCCACGCAAGGAAGCCTATCACCAACATCTCCGGGCAAACCCGGACGCGTCGGTGTGGCTCGTCAGCGCTGCGGACAAGCTCAATAACGTACGTGCGACCGTGACCGATCTTCGTGCGGACGGTCCGGTGGTGTGGGAGCGGTTCAGTGCGGTGCCGTCCGAGCAAGTATGGAACTACGGACGGTTGCTCGAGATTTACCGCACCAGCGACGATCCTCGCCTGCGACCGATCGTGGATGAACTCGCCCGTGCGATCGCCGGCCTGAGGGAAGAAGCGGCGAAACTATAACGCCTCGCACGAGCGGTCATATCGCGGCAACCTCACGCTCGGTTTCCGGATACGCCCGCCTCGTATGCTGGGCGGATGTTCGATGTAGGAGACTCATTACGCGCCGGATTTGATTCGGCGAAGCGCGAGTTGTTGAACGCGCAGGCTGCGTTGGCGCAGGCCGGCGCGGGCGGAGACGCGGCCACGGCAACGCGGCGCTGGCCCAGACGGCTCAGGCTGCGTTATTTCAAGAAGCGTTGCTCGCGGCCGAACACGCGCGACTGGCGGAAATAAAGGGCGTCGCACGATGACGATTCCCTTGCTCGACGCGGCCGCCGATGCGATGGACGCACAACGGGCCGCCCTCGATGTTGCCGCACGAAATGTGGCTGCAGCCGAAGCTGCCGGTCCGAACGGAAGCTATCTGCGTGAGATTCCTCAGTTTCGCGTTGCCGCCGGCCAGGACGGCGAGCCGTATGCGGCCTTTGCGGGAACGCAAACGCGGCCCGGCGTCAACGTCAACATCCTTACCGAAATGATCGCGGTGATGAACGCGTCGCGCGCCTACGAATCGGACGCCGCGCTGTTCGATACCGGAAAAACGTTGGCGGAGAAGACCATCGACATGGGCCGGTTATGACGGTCGTTCCATTGCATCCGGATGAAGCGCCGGATTTGGACCGCACGCGCACGGTCAACCCGGGCGCCTTCGCGCGAGCGCTCGACGGCGTCGGCGCCGTGCTCGATCGGGCCGAACGTTCGGAAGATGCGTTCGCGCATCGCACGGGATCGCTGGCCGATGCCGTGTACGACCGGTCGCGCGCCGACATCGTGCTGGCCGTAGCGACGTCGGCGCTGCAGCGTGCCGCACAGTCGCTGCAAGCCGTCGCCAACATGCAGGTGTAAGGTGCAGCACTTCGCGCTGCTGACCGCCCGTTGGAGCGCGCTTTCGAAGAGCGCGCGTATTGCAAGCATCGCGTGTTTTGCGGCGATCGTGGTTGCGATCGTTGCGGTCGAGGTTCTTGCCCATCCGGTGCGCGTCGCGTTGTTCGCTACGCCGCTGCACGCCGAACAGATCGCCGAGGTCGAGGAACGGTTGGCGGGATGGAACGTGGCCTTCACGCCGTCCGCCGACAACGTGGTGGTCGATGCATCCCGTCGCAGCGATCTACTGCTGCGACTGTCGCTCTCGGGCGTTCCACACGCCCATCTCGAAGACAGCGGCGAAGCGCTCGCCAACGTCGGCATGTTGACGCCGCAAACGGTGATCGACGCGCAGGCGCGCGCCGGCCTCGCCGGCGATATCGAAACCGGACTGCGCGGAATCGACGGGGTGGAAGACGCGCGCGTAATCGTCGCACCGGCCAAGGTTGCCGAGTTCGCCGATCAATCGTCTCGCGATGCGAGCGCCGGCGTACGCGTACGGTTACGAAGCGGCGTGCGTTTATCGCCGCAAGCGGTGCAAGGCATTCGAGCCTTCGTGGCTGCGGCCGTACCGGGCCTCGACCCGGCGCGCGTGACACTGCTCGACGATCGCGGATTCGCGCTCGACCAAACGACCACCGGCGGCGATGACGACGACGTGCGCCGCTCGTTGCAATCTGCGCTCGACGATGCGTTTGGAGAAGGGTCGGCCATCGTGCGCGTGCGCGCCGAGCGGTCCGTCGAACGCAGCAGCGAGCGTAACGTGGAGCGGCGTCCCGCAGGCGAATCGATCTCCTATGCCGCGCGTTCCGAAACGTACGACGCTGACGGGAAGCGGTACCGTTTGCGGGACGAATCCGGAGAGCGCGGCGACGAAACTCGCGAAACGCAGAACGAAACCCCAGCCGGAGCCGTGCGGCGCATGTCGGCGGCCGTCTTCGTCGATGCGTCTAAACGGATCGATGTGGCGGCGGTTCGCGAGCTGGCAGCGGCGACGATCGGGTTGGATAGTAAACGCGGCGACACGCTTTCGGTGCAGGCCGTCGATTTCGGGCGCGCTCCGGTCGCGCGCAAAGATCCGTGGTGGCTGTTGTACGGCACGCTCGTTCCGTTGTTGCCGGCGCTCGCCATCGGCGTCGCGGTCGTCCTTTCCGCGCGGATCTCGATCCCGCCCGCGATCGAGTTCGCGAAAGCGGCGTTGGACCGCGCTTCGGTGCGACGTACCACGAGTGCGGTCGCAGGTTTCGCGCCCGCACGCGTGCGCACCGTGCTCGCACACGAACCGCCGCATGCAGCCGCAGCGATCATCAGCGCGCTGCCGGCCGCTACCGCAGCCGCGGTGCTCGAACTCTACCCGCAGACCGAACGCGACGCCATCGTTCAACGAATGCAGCGGCCGCACGCACCGTTGCTGGCCGACGCGCAGGAGCTGCTGCGCCGGCATGCCTGACGGATTCGTTCCGCTCGACCGCGCGTTGCGCCCGATTCCCGAACCCCCGACGGTATCCGGCGATGTCGCTGTAGCCGTCGCGTCGACGAATACCGTCGAGCCGGATTTGGAAGACGCGGCGTCGGAGGCGCGCCGTTTTCGGGCCGCGCTCGCAGATGCACTCGCGCTTTCGCTCGAACGGCTGGTTCGCGACCTTGCGTGCGACGTGTTGGCGCGCGAGTTGGTCTTGGCTCCGCCCGACGTAGCGGCGATTGCAACGCGCGCGCTCGAGCGCTATCTCGAAGACGGTCCGCTGCAAGTGCGCGTCCATCCGGACGATCGCGGTGCGTGCGCGACGCTCGATCTTCCCGTCGTTGCCGACGATCGATTGCGTGCCGGCGACGTGGTGCTCGACGTGCGGTGCGGCAGCATCGACGCATCGCTGGGTGCGCGCCTCGAGACGATACTACTGCGGTGATTGCTCGCGGCCGGGTAACCGGCATGCGCCGGGGCATGATCGAAGTCTGCGTTCCCGGCGCGCGCATTGGCGACGCGGTCGCACTCGGCACGCGTGGCGAGATTGCTGCGCGCGTGCGCGAGCTCGACGGCGACCGCGCGCTGGTCTGGCCTTCGCAGTCGTGCGCGGGCCTTGCACGAGGTTCGTCCGCGCGAATCGAGGCGTCCGGCGAAACATTGGCGCTCGGCACGTGCACGCTGGGAGCCGCGTTGGACGCTCGCGGAATAGCGCTGCACGGCAGCACGATGTGTGGGCCGCGCGTTGCTCTACGCGTGCCGCCGAAGTTGCCGCACGAGCGGCGCGCCGTAACGCAACCGTTGCATACGGGGATTCGTGCTATCGACGGCCTGCTGACGTTCGGGCGCGGTGCGCGGATCGGCGTGTTCGGAGCGCCTGGCTGCGGGAAAAGCACGTTGCTCGAACGGATCGTTGCGGGCTGCCGTGCCGACGCGATCGTCGTCGCGCTGATCGGCGAGCGCGGCCGCGAGGCGCACTGCTGGTTCGATGCCATCGACCGTCGCACGACGGTCGTGTGCGCCACCAGCGACCGTTCTGCAGCGGAGCGCGTGCGCGCCGCGGAAATCGCGCTGGCCAACGCGGCGGCGCTCGCCGGGCGCGGTCTGCACGTCGTGGTGTTATTGGACAGTCTGGCGCGTTTGGCGGGAGCGCTGCGCGAAGTTGCCGTCGCCGCCGGCGAGCCGGCCGGTCGCGGCGGTTATCCACCGGGCGTGTTTGCCGAGCTCGCACGGTTCGTCGAAATCGCGGGCAACTTCGACTGTGGCTCGATGACGCTGGTCGCGAGCGTGCTCGACGACGGCGACGAACGCGATCCGGTCAGCGATGCGGCGCGCTCGTTGCTCGACGGCCACATCGCGTTGTCACCGAGCTTAGCCGCCCGCGGACACTTTCCAGCAATCGACGTGTTACGCAGCGCGAGCCGCACGATGGACGCCGTGGCCGACGGCGCACATCTGCAAGCCGCGGCTACGGTTCGAAATGCGCTGGCACTGCTGGAGCGCACCGAAGATGCGCGTCTGCTCGGCATCGAGTCGTCCGGTTCGGCGGCGCGCCATGCGGTAGCAGCCGAAGAACGGCTGCTCGCTTTTCTCCGTCAGGACTCCGAGCCCAGTGCGTTCGAAGCCACGCGTACCGATCTGGTGGTGTTGGCGGCCTCGATCGTGTAAGTGCGTCGTGCAAGCCCACGTGACGACGGCGCCGAATCAACCCGCGTGCGCACGTTCACCCTGCCGCTCTTGGCATTGCTGTTGGCGGCCGCCCCGGCGAGCGCTTCCGGCGGCATAACGGTCGAGTCGCTCTTGCAGCGTCGAGCGCAAGCGTTGTCGGTGATGCACGTCGTTTCGCCGCGAACGCTGGAGGTTCGCGGGACGTTAACCGGTCTCGGTTCGAGTGGCTCGTTTCACAGTTGGCGCGATGGAAATCGCTCGCGCTACGACGAGGCGCTCGGCGTGCGCACGCGTCAGACGGTACGAGTCGGGGATGTTGCGTACGTGCGGAACATGTATGGCGACGTCCGGCAAAGCGGCCCTTCGGCCGCACTTCGCCAACGGACGCAAGACTCGATCGAATCGAACGACTTCGTGAATCATCCCGAAAACGCCGTGTTTTTCGGGAACGCCACGCTGCCCGACGGGCGTGCGGTCTACCGGCTCCGCGTTCAGGTGCCGGGCGGCGATCCGTACGGCGTCGCACTCGATGCCGCGACCTCGATGATCGACGAAACGGCCTTTCCCGACGGCGACGGCGTAGCCACGGTCGAGTATTACGACTATGCCGTCACCAACGGCGCGTTGTACGCGCGGCGATCCGTGGAATCCGCCGGTGACTCCGGCCAAAGCCTCACGTCGATCGTAACGGGCGTCAACGTCAACCGGCCGATCGCTGCTGCGATTTTCGCGGTTCCGCAGAGCGTTCGTATCGCTGCGCCGGCGCCGGTGACCGTGCCGCTGTTGTCCGATAAAGGGTTGCAGTACGTTCGAGCGTCGGCCAACGGCAAACCATTGCTGCTCTTGATCGACTCGGGTTCGCAAGGCATCGTATTGGATCCGCAGGCGGCTGGCCGTCTTGGCATCGCCCCGCAGGGAACGATCGAAATTCGAGGCGCGCGCAACACACAAGGCGCGGGTGTCGTCCCGCTCGATGCGATCGACATCGGTGCGGCGCGGCTACCGGTTAATGCCGTCACCGTCGTCAATTTGAACGGCCTCACGTACGATGGGAAAGCGGTCAACGGCGTGCTCGGCTTCCCATTTTTTGCAGCCGCCGAAATTCGCATCGATCCGGAGAAGTCGATGCTGACGATCGCGCAGCCCGGCTCGTTGCCGGTTCGCGGAACCCCGATTCCGCTCGAAACGAATCGCGATGTGTCCGAGATCGTCGCGCGGATCAACAACAAGGTCGATGGACGATTCGTCGTCGATACCGGCAACAACAGCGACCTGTTGATCTTTCACGCATTCGTGCAGGCCAACCCGGGCGTCGTGTTTTACGGACAGGCGCGCACGTTCGCGTCAAATCGCGGCGTCGGCGGATCCAGCGCCGCAGTCCCCGCGACGGTCGATCGACTGCAGATCGGCCCGTTTTCGCTCTACAATCGCTATGCCAACATCATATTGGCAGATCGCGGCGCGTTTGCCGACGGCGGCGACGCCGGGAACATCGGTTTCGGTTCGTTGCGCAATTTCGTCGTAACGTTCGACGACGCCAACCATACGCTGTATCTCGAGAAGACGCGCTGGTTCGACGACGGGCGCTATCGTCCACAGTACGAGCACTAGCGACTTTTCCTTGCGGTAACGTTCCGGTAACGGCTCCGCTACGCGGCATCAACCGTCGCGTGCGACGATACCGCCATGATGACCGAGCAACTCCGCGTCAGCGTCGTAGCGGCGCCGCTGGCGGCGATCGACCCGCGAGTGCTCTCGCAAGCCTGGTATTCGGCGTTACACGTTGCTCGAGCGACGCCCAACCGGCCGGTGCCCGCGCGATCGAATCGTGCACCCGCCGCGAACGCGGTGCGCCCTTCCCTCGCTGCGGCAGTGCGGGACGTGCCACGAAACGGCGTCGTGGCCCCGCCTCGGCCGCGCGGCGTCGCACAATCGATCGGGTCAACCGACGTTCGTAGCGACCGTACGCCGTCGCGGATGGCGCGTCGAATCGAACGTGCGTTAACGCGGCCACAGCGTCCGCCGAGCCGCGCTGCGTTCGTCGTTGGGGACGGTAGAGCGCGAGCGTTCATCGTTCTACAGTCGCGTGGCCACAAAACGTATCTCGTGGCCATGTGCGCACCCGAACAGCGCGAGACGATCGTTCGCGCGCTCGCGCAGGTTCGCGCTTCGCTGGCGGCGCGTGGCCTCGCGTTCGAAAGCCGCGTTCAAGCGGGGCCGGCATGTTCGTAAATGCGGGGCTGAGCGCCGCGCTCGATCGCATCTCCGAGCGCGCGGCCGACGTGCGGCGCGCATTTACTCCCGGCGCGTTGCCGGCGCACGGCGACGTCGCAACCGGAGCGTCGCGGCAACGCTTCACGCTCGACCCCATGTCGGTTTCCGCCCCCGACGGCGCATACTTTATCGTCGCGGGTCAACGCGATACGCGCACGTTCACGCGCAACGGCAGCTTTCGATTTACGGACGGACATTTGGTAACCGAACACGGCGATCCGGTACTCGGCCGGCGAAGCCCCGGGGGCCCGCTCGAAGAATTGACGATCGACCCAGTGGACGCGGCGTTGGGACGCGTTGGAGCCACGCGGGTCGAGAGCGATGGAAGCGTCGCGTACGTTCGCATGTCGGTCGATCCGCGCACCGGACGGCGTTCCGGCGCCAGCGTACCCATCGGACGCGTCGCGCTCGCGCGTTTCCCCGCATCGACGGCGCTGCGATCGGACGACGGGCAGTCGTTCTCCCCACCGGGCGGCATACTGCCGCACGTCGGCGTTCCCGGCGACTCCGCATTCGGATCGCTCACGCCGAATCGTCGCGAGGAAAGTCGCGTCGATATCGATCGCAGCCTCGAGCGATTGAAAGATGCGTACGTTGCGTTCGATGCATTGGCTGCGGCTGAGGCAGCGCACGGACGGTTTGGCAAAACGGTCATGGACGTGGTCAAATGAGGCGATTGGCGTTCGTCGAACGATCCGGGGGAATCGTCCGTCCGTCGTGCGGCATTCGAAGAGCGATCCTGGCTGCCGCTCAGTGCTGCATGCCTCGTGGCTGCAAACGTGCGCGAGACGCTGGGAGCGTTGCTCGGCGTTCCGCTGCAAACACGATTGTTCGAGCCGGCGATTCCAGGTGACGACGGGTGGCGCGAAATCGGGCGCGACGCGACGCTCTATCGCGTTCGTGGAAGTGTATCGGACGCAGCAATCGTGCTGCGCCTGCGCGATGCGACCGCAATGGCGGCTGCCGCGTTCGGGGAAAGCGCCGCACCGAGCGGGCCGCCGCGTCCGCTCTCGCCTCTAGAACGCGATGTTCTGGATCGCGCCGTCGCCTCGATTGCGGGTGCGCTGGTGCCGGTGTGCGGCTCGTACGAACGCGAGTCGCTCGAACGGATGACGTCGATGTCTGGTTTCCGTTCGTACTTCGAGATCTCGGTCAACCCGCCGGTTGATGCTCGAATTGGGATTGCCCTATCGCGCGACGTTCCGCCCGAACCGGCGGGAAATCTCACGATGGAGGCGTTGAACGGCGTCGAGGTGCGCGTCAACGCGATTGTAGACGTCGCGCAAGTAACGGCGCATGCCGTGGCGTCGCTGCGGACGGGCGACGTATTGACGTTGCACGGATGGAGTGCGGCGCGTTTGACGGTCTCCGGACGAACGGTCGGCACGGGACCGGCCGGCATTCGGAACGACCATTACGCGCTGGCGCTCGGCATGAGTGCGTGACCGATCGTGAGGCCGGGCGCGGCATCGATGCGTTGCTGCACGTTCCGCTGCATGTCACCGCGCGTTTGGGTTCGTGTCGCATGACGATCGCCGACATTTTGAAACTCGGAAGCGGCTCGGTGGTCGAGCTCGACCGGCCGGCCGGAGAGCCCGTGGATCTCTTGGCAAACGACCGGCGCATCGCGCGCGGTGAGATCGTCGCGATCGGCGACCGTTTCGGCGTTCGCATCGTCGAAATACCCGAGTCCCGGTCGTGAGCTTCGCCGGCGATCTCGCGTCGCTTGCGTCGCGTTCTCACGCGTCGCTTCCACTCGACGTTTTGGCCGGGCTCACCGTGCTGTCGATCGTACCGTTCTTGCTGGTCATGTGCACGTCGTTCGTGCGCATCGCCGTCGTGTTATCGTTGGTCCGGTCGGCGATCGGTGCGTCGGCACTACCGCCTAACGCCGCGCTGACGGGCTTAGCGCTGGTGTTGACGATGGCCGTAATGGCGCCGGCCTTCGATGCCATCCGGCGTACCGCGCTCGAGCCCTACGCGCGCGGGCGCTTGACGCAATCGCAGGCCTTGGCGCGTGCGGTGGAGCCGATCCAGGCCTTCATGCTGCGGCAGGCCCGGCGTTCGGATATTGCGATGTTCGAGCGCGTCGCGCATCGCCGCCCGGAGCAGCCGCAACGAGCCCCGTTCGACGTGCTCGTGCCGGCCTTCGTCGTCGGCGAACTTCGCAACGCCTTCGCGATCGGGTTTGCATTGTATCTGCCGTTCGTCGCCATCGATCTTTCGGTGGCCGCGATCTTGATGGGACTCGGAATGATGATGTTGAGTCCGCCCGTCGTTTCGCTTCCGGTCAAGTTGTTATTATTCGTCATGGTCGATGGCTGGGCATTGGTCTGCGGAGGCGTTGCGGCCAGTTTCCGGTGATGTGCCGGCCGGGTTTTAGATGTAGTTCTTGATACCCGGCCATATCGCCGCGAGCGGCCGTTTGATACCGCGGCACACCATGATCGGCATATCGTCTTCATACGGCATGACGTACGGAGCGGTAAATGTCGCGGCTTTCTGCGCGCTACGAAAGAGGTGCCGATCGCGTCCGCAATCGCCGTTCACGTCGATGAGAACGTTACCCGAATATCCGCGCGTACCCCAAAGAAAATACTGATTGTGTCCGCTGACGACCGGCAATTCGGGCGTAATAAAAAACTGGATAGCCGCAGCATCCCCATAGTTCTGCGCCACGATGACGGCGCCACTTCTCTCTGCTACTGGTAACGAGGCGTACACGTCCGCGACGGTCTGCGCGAGCTGCGGCCATCCGTACATGTCGGCGTAGGTTTGCGGCAGGACGGACTGACGGTGGTGTTCGGTGGCCAGGGATTTCAGCGGCAAGACCTTGGAAAGCCCGGCCTGGTAAACGGTAAACTGCTCGACGGGCAGCACGGGCAGCACCAGTGGAATGAGCGCGAACCCCGCCAGCGCCGCCACTGCCACAACCGCAGGCCGGATGAATCGTGCTTGCCGTGTTGCACGCTCCAACGCAACGGCACCGGCCGCAAACAACGCGGGATACGCATCGCACATATAGTAGCTTTTTGCGTGCAGCGCGATCATGAGCGCGAATAACGCGACGAATCCGATTCCAATCCAGCGCGCCGCGGGTGTGAAGAACGTCCAGATCAGGCCGCAGATCCAAACCAGCGCGAGGACGGGGTTCGTGATTTCGAGTTGCTGTATACCAAATGTTAGCGGACCGAGGACCACGTTCTTACCGTGCTGTCCGTTATTGAGGAGTTCGATCATCGGAAATCCGTAATGCGCCTGCCACAGAACGTTCGGCAGCGCGATCGCGACCGCAATCAGCACGCCCAACACAAACCAGGGAGTTTTCAGTACCGTGCGAGTCGGCGTGAGCGCGACGCCGGCGAACGCGGCGAGCAGAAAGAACGCGGCGCTATATTTGCTTTCGAGCGCGATGCCCGAGACGACGCCGGCGGCGAGCCACCAACGGGGATCGGCACCGCGCGCGAGACGCACGACATAGAGGACGACGAGCGGCCATGCCCAGAGGCCGACGCTGTCCGGCGCGACCATCATGCCGAAGTTTGCGAGAATCGGGGCGAGTACAATGCAGAGCGCACCCAAGACCTGTGCGAACGTACCGCCTTCGAATTCCTGAATCAGCCGGCACAAGACGAATACCGAAGCCGCCGCGAACAGTGCGGAGACGGCACGCAATGCGACGAGCGAGTGCCCGAAGAGTTGCGATCCGGCAGCAAGCAACGGAATCACCGGCGGCTGGTCGACGTATCCCCACTGCGGATGCCGGCCACAGATGATGAAGTAGAGCTCGTCACGGAAAAAGCCGTAGTGCGGATTCGCTGCGAGGTGAAAGAGGAACGTCGCAGCCGCGGCGTAGAGGGGGATTCGTAGGCGTTCGTACGGTGCAGCGTTCACCTTACGGGTCTACCAGCCGAAAGCGCCGCCGATATTCGGCGGGGGCGATCCCGTAGCGCCGTTCGAACGCGCGTCGAAACGTGTCGTCCCCCCGGTAGCCGACGGTCTGGGCCAGTTCGCTTACCGGATCGTCGCCGTTCACGAGCAGCCAGCGCGCCTCATCTAACCGAAGCTGTTCCACGAAATCCGAAGGCGTCACTCCGAGCGTAGCCTTAAATTTGCGGACGAAGTGCCTGGGGCTGAGCTGTATTCGTTCGGCCAGCGTTTCGAGCGTCAAGTCGCTTTGCAGGTTCCCGCGAATCCACTCGGTTAGGCTTCCGAAATGCGTCCTCGCTTTCGTCTGCGCGAGGAGCGGCTGCGAATATTGCAGTTGTCCGCCCGAGCGTTTGAGGTACACGACGATTTCCCGAGCGACCGCAAGCGCGAGCTCGCTGCCAAAATCTTCCTCAACGAATGACAACGACAGATCGATCCCCGCCGTCACGCCGGCAGACGTGTAGAACTTTCCATCGTTGATGAAGATCGCATCGGCGTTCACGTGCAGCTTGGGCCAAAGCCGCCTAACGTCATCGGCATAGCGCCAGTGCGTCGTTACGTTCCGGCCATCGAGCAAGCCGGTGTCCGCCAGAGCGTAGATACCGGTACAGACCGATGCAACTCGACGGGTTCTTTTCGAATGCGCGAGCAAGAATTGGACCACCGGGGCACGCGTCTTCGCATGTAATCGAACCCCTCTGCCGCCGGGAACGATGATCGTATCGAACGAGACGCTATCCTTGAACGCGATATCCGCGTGCAAGGACACGCCCGACTCGGCCGCAACGCGGCCTCGGCGCGAACCGGTGGCGACCACGTGGTACGGTGCCGGTTCCTTGTTTACCAGTTCGTTGGCCGTCGAGAAGACGTCGGCCGGACCCGCTACGTCCAGCCCCGTGACGCCGTCGTAGACGGCGATGGCAATGCGTCGCACCTTCATGGCGAAAGTGTACGGCGAAATTCCGGCTGTCCGCAATGGCCGATAACCGACGTTTTAGGACATCGCGGGGTCACCCCTGGCTTGCGGAGGCGTTGCGGCCGCTTTTCGGTAACCTAGCCTGCATGCGCATCGCCGACGCGCTCGCGAGCTTGCGGCCGTTCTTCTCGTTCGAGTTTTTCCCGCCCAAAGATGACGACGGTTCGCAGCGCTTGTTCGAAACGATCGCCGCGTTGCAGCCATTGCGCCCGGCGTTCGTCTCCATCACCTACGGCGCGGGCGGATCGACGCGCGCGCGCACGGTGGCACTCGCCAAGCAGATCCAACAAGAAATTGGCCTGACCGTCGTCGCCCACGTGACCTGCGTCGGTGCGACGCGATCCGACTTGCGCGCGCTGTTCGACGACCTGGCGCGTGCCGGCATCCGCAACGTCTTAGCGCTTCGCGGCGATGCGCCGCGGAACGAGGCGTTCGCCGTGCCTCCGACCGGATTCGCGCATGCCGAAGAAATGATCGCGATGCTGAAGCGCAATTACGATTTCTGCATCGGTGCGGCGTGTTACCCGGAGAAGCATCCCGAATCGTCCGCCCCGGCCGAGGACCTTCATTTTTTACGCCGCAAGGTGGACGCCGGAGCCGACTTCCTGGTGTCGCAACTGTTCTTCGATAACGAAAAGTACTTCGATTTCGTACGGAGCGTTCGAGCCGCAGGCATCGACGTGCCCATTCTGCCGGGCGTCATGCCGATCACGAACTTCGATCAGATCCGGCGCTTCGTGGCAATGTGCGGTGCGACGATTCCCCCCAAGCTACACGTCGAAATGGAAGCGCGTCGCGGCGACCCGGCGGCAGTCGAAGCGTTAGGCGTCGCCTTCGCTTCGATGCAGGCGGTCGCGTTATTGCGGGCCGGCGTTCCCGGAATTCATTTTTACACGCTCAATCGGTCGCCGGCGACGCGCGCGATCGTGTCGTCGTTGCTGGCGGCCAGCGCGTGGCGTCTCGACTTCGCAACCGCGGGAAACGCATCTTGATCGCTTTTCGGTAACGTTTGCGCCATCGTACCGGCGTAGGCTGGTGCGGTGGATGCGTTCTCGGGGTTGTTGCGCGACGCGTCGATCGTTACTGCGATTCTCGCCCTGCCCGTACTAACGCTGGCTGCGGCGATCGGAACCGTAGTCGCAATCGTACAAGCCGCAACGCAAGTGCAAGAGCAGACGCTGACGCTGCTTCCGAAAATTATCGTCGTCGGAACGTTGACGCTGGCCGCCGGCGTCCCCGCGATGCATTTGCTGGCCGCACTGTTCGAACGCGCGTTAGAAGCGATCCCGTCGCTAGTGTCGGGTTCGTGACGTCAACGGCGGTTCTCGTCTTCGCGCGCTGTGCCGGATTTGTTGCACGCGCTCCCGGCATCTCGCACCCGAGCGTCGGCGCGCCCTTGCGAGCCGGACTCGCGCTGTTGCTGGCCGGCGCGATCGTACCCGGCGTGCCGGTAACGCGCGCGCCGCTCGACGCGTTGCTCGTGCCCGCGCTGGCGTTGGAGGTCTTGGTCGGCGCGGCGATTGGAACCGCCGCATCGCTGCTGTACGACGCGGCCTATGCGGGCGGGCGCGCGATCGACGACTACGTCGGCGTCAAAGCCATCGCTCCCAACGTGCAACTCGTCGCTCCCAGCGGCTTCGGTCGCGTATGGTCGCTGGCATATACCGGCGCGTTCTTTTTACTTGGCGCCTATCGGATTGCGCTTCCAGCGTTTGCCGACAGCTTCGTGCGCGTTCCGGTAGCGTCACCGGCCGGCGCGTATGCGTGGACGCAGTTCGGCGCGGGATTGGCCGAAACGATGGTCGCCGCCGGAATTGCCGTTGCCGGTCCGTCGATCGGCGTGGCGTTCGTGGTGCAGATCGCGCTCGGTTCGCTTTCGCGTGCCGTTCCGCGCTTCGGCAGCACGACGTTGGCGTTTCCGTTGGTCTTCGCCGCGGCGCTCGTCGCGACCGCATTAACGGCGTCGTCGCTATCGCAAGCGGCGATCGCTCCGGTGCAGGCGTTGCCGGCGCGCCGGTGAGCGACGAAACCGAAAAGCCATTCGATCCGACGCCGCAGCGCCTGCAGAAAGCAAAGCGCGAGGGAAACGTCGCGCGGTCGGTCGAGCTGCCCGCCAACGTCGCGTTTCTTGCGGCGGCAGTCGCATTAGCTTCGCTCGTGCTACCGGTCGGCGCTGCGGTTGAGTGCCGCGCTGGCTCGCGCCGCTTCGAGCGAGATTGCGCCGTGGGACGATGCCGTGCTCACCGTAGCGGCGGTTCTCGTTCCCATGGGCGCGGCCGCGGCCGCCGGCATCGGTGCGGCGATCGTTCAGAGTGGCGGAATCGCCGTCGTCCCGATCCGTTTCTCGGTGGAGCGTCTCGACGTGTTTGGCGGAATTCGGCGCATCGCATCGCGCGAAACCGCGGCGCACGCCGTGCGAGCTACCGCTGCGTTCTGCGTGGCTGCGTCGGCGATCTCGTCGATCGTCGTTCATGCCGGCGCGCAACTGTTGCGCGCACGCGAACCGGCCGGACTCGCCGCGAGTGTCTGGCAAGGGGTATGCGGAGCGGCATTGACTGCCTGCGCGTGCGGTTTAGCGTTTGCCGTTGCCGAATATGCGAGCGCGCGCAGGGCGTGGTTGCGCAAACTGCGCATGTCGTTCGACGAGCGCAAGCGCGAGGCCAAGGAACAGGATGGCGATCCGAGCGAGCGTGGCCGGCGCCGCGCGCTCCATCGATCGTTCTTGCGCGGCGCACCCTCGGATGTCAAAGATGCGTCGTTCGTCGTGGTCAATCCGACGCACGTCGCCGTCGCGTTGCACTACGCACCACCGCGCGTGCACGTACCCGTGATCCTGGTGGCTGCAGCCGGAGAGGCCGCGTTGCGGGTTCGCTCGCTGGCCGTCGAGCTGCGCGTCCCGATCGTGGAGAATGCACCGCTCGCTCGAGCGTTATTTGCCGATGCAGCGATCGGACGTCCGATCGCGCTCGAACACTACGTCGCGGTTGCCGAGGTCGTCGCCGCTTTGTCGCGTGCGTCGAGCGAGGCTCGCACGTGAAGCCGGCGGTATACGCGTTTGCGGGCTTGCTCTTAGCCGTGGTAGCTATTCTCATCGTGCCGTTGCCGCCGTGGCTGCTCGACGTCTTGCTCGGGCTGAACATTTTCGGTTCGGCCTTGGTGCTGTTGCTGTCGGTGACCGTCGACGACCCATTGGAGTTTTCGGCGTTCGCGCCGGCGCTGTTGTTCGCGACGCTGTTCCGGCTGTCGCTCGACGTGTCGGCGACGCGTTTGATCCTCACGCAAGGGGCCGTGCCGGGGACGGTCGGATCGATTATCCCCGCGTTCGGTGCGTTCGTCGTGCAAGGCAACTTGGTCGTCGGCGTGATCGTCTTCGCAATCTTGATCACTATTCAGTTCGTGGTGATCGCGAGCGGCTCGCAACGCGTGGCCGAAGTCGCCGCTCGATTTACGCTCGACGCCATGCCCGGAAAGCAAATGGCGATCGATGCCGACGTGCACGCCGGCGCTCTCGACGTCAACGGTGCGCGGCGCAAACGCGCGCTCGTGCAGCGCGAAGCAGATTTTTACGGAGCGATGGACGGCGCCGGAAATTCGTCAAAGGCGACGCGATTGCGGCGCTGGTGATCGTCGCGCTCAACCTGTGCGGCGGCATCGTCGTCGGGATGGCGTACCACGGAATGGCTCCGCTCGATGCGCTCGGCACGTTTGCGTTGCTCTCGATCGGTAACGCGCTGGTGACGACGTTACCGGCGTTCTTGATTTCCACGGCGATGGGCATGATGGTAACGCGCGTCGCCACCGATGGCGCGCTGGGTGCAGATCTCGCCGCGCAACTCTTCGCGCGTCCCGACGTCCTGCGCAGCGCCGGAGGGCTGTTGATCGCACTCGGATTCGTGCCGGCGCTGCCGCGGCCGTTGTTCTTTACGTTGGGAATTGGCGCGTTCGCGTTGGCGCAGTCGGCGGCCGTGCGATTGCGCCGCGAGCGCGGCGCATCGCAACGCGAGAGCGAGCGCGCGCGCCGTAACGTCATGCGCCGTCCGGAATTGGCGCTCGGGTTGATCGGCGTCGATGCATTGGCGATCGACTTAGGCGCCGACCTCACGCGATTGCTCGTCGCACCGGCGGCCGACGCGCTGCTCGATCGCATTGGTGAGGTACGCCGCGCGCTGGCCGGCGACATCGGCGTCGTCCTTCCGGGCGTGCGATTGCGTGACGACCTGACGCGCGACGCGCAGCGGTATGCGATTCGCGTTCGCGACCGCGTTGCCGGTGAAGGCAGGCTCGAAGTCGATCGACTGCTCGCTGTTGCCGAGGAGCCGGTCGTTTCGCGGTTCGGCACGGTCAACCGGGAACCGGTGTACGGATTACCGGCGGCCTGGATCGATCACGCCGACCGCGAGCGCGCGCTGGATGCCGGCGCTTTGGTGTTCGACCCGATCTCGGTGTTAGGGTCGCACCTTGCCGAAGTTGCGCGGACGCACGCTGCCGAGCTGGTCGGCCGCCAAGAGTTGCATACGTTGCTCGAGCATCTGCGGTCGTCGGTTCCTTCGGTGGTCAAAGATGTCGGCACCGACGCGTTGCCGATCGGAATTCTGCACCGTGCATTCGGACTGCTGTTGCGCGAAGGTGCGTGGCCCCGCGATCCGGTCGGCGTCCTCGAAATTATGCTCGAGGCCGGGACGCGCGATCCGCAAGAGTTGGCGGAGTCGGCCCGCAGGACGGTGGTGCCGGCGCTCCTACGGCGTCGCGAGACGCGTTCGCTCGCACCCATCGCGTTCGATCCGGAGTTCGAGCGAAGCTTGCTCGACGCGTGGACCGGCGGAGTGCAGCCGGCATCGGCCGCAACCGCCGCCGCCGTGCGGGACCGCATCGCTTCGTATGCCGCATCGGTCCCGCGCGAGCGAGCCGCCGTCGTCTGTACCGCTGCCCTGCGGCCGCTCTTGGCCGACTTTCTGCTGCGCTCGGGCGTCCGGGTGTCGGTCTTCGGCTACGGCGAGCTGCCGCCCGAGCTGATACTCGAGCCGGCGGCCGTACTCGGACCGCATGAGCTCGCTTCGTGATGTGGAACTGGGGTGGAGCAGCTGTAACAATCGGGTTTCCCGGCGCGTACTAGCCGGCAGCCGCTTTCCGGAGGATCTCGATGCGTCCCATGGTCGCCGTCCTGCTTTTGGCCTTCCTCGCCGGTTGTGGTGCGGGATCGGCCTCGCTGCCGTATCGGTCGCTCGGACTGGACGATTCGATGACCATGACCGTGGAACAGTACGCACTCAACCGGCTCCCGGCCGCGCATCACGCCTGTCCCAAGCCGTCGCATGGCGTTACGGCGCACGTGGGCGCGAAAGCTTGCTCTAAGAAGTAGCGTCGGCCGCAGCGTTTCGGCGCTCGCGGCAGGCCTGTTCGCGTTACAACCGTAAACCCTGGTGACCCGCGGCCTGCCGCAGCGGGTCTTTTGTTTGCACTTGTCTTTTCTTCGGATGCAATGAACTGGAATAATCTCAAGACGCCGTTCAAGGCGCTGGTCATCCTGGCCATTATCGCTCTCTCGCTATGGGCGATTCTGCCGGTCCAGCAGAAAATTCACTTGGGCCTCGATTTGCAAGGCGGATCGCGTCTGCTGCTGCAGATGTATCCGACCGCCGAGGTGCCGACGATCACCAGCCAAGTGCAGGCGCAAACGCGTGAGGTCATCGACCGCCGCATCAACGGCCTCGGTGTCACCGAGCCGTCGATCAGCAACGTCGGAACCGACCGCATTTTGGTCGAGCTTCCGAACGTCAAGAATCCGGATGAAGCCGAGCGCGTGCTCAAAGAAGTCGCGGTCCTCGAGTACAAAATCGTCCCGGTCAACGTCATGCAGAAAGCGGAAGCGGCGCAGCAGGCTGCCGACAGTCCGGGCGCGCCGGCCAAAATGAAGGCGCAGGCCGAAGCATACCTCGCGAACGGGGCGTACGACGCCAGCGGACGCGTCGTGTACTCCGGTAAGGATTTGAAGGCCGCGCAAGCCGGCTATCAGCAGACGGGCGGCAGCGCGCCGATCGTGCTGTTTCAAACCAAAGATCCGGCTAAGTTCGGCAAGCTGACCAGCGACAACATCGGAAAGCCGCTCGGCATCTTCCTCGATCATCGCTACGTTTCCGCGCCGATCATCAACGGCCCGATTTTCGACAGCGGCCAGATCAACGGCACGTTCACGATCGAGCAGGTAACGACGCTTGCCAACGAGCTGAACGCCGGTGCGTTGCCGGTCAGCATCAAGATCGTCGAAAAAGAGACGATCGGACCGACGCTCGGCAAGATCGACCTGATTCAATCGCTGCGCGCGTCGATTCTCGGACTGGCGCTGGTGCTGCTGTTCATGGTCATCGTGTATCGTTTGCCGGGATTTCTGGCCGACGTCGCGCTGGCGATTTACGTCTTGGTGATGATGGCCATCCTCGCCGCGTCCCACGCGACGCTTACGTTACCGGGCATCGCCGGCTTCGTGCTTTCGATCGGTATGGCGGTCGATGCCAACGTTCTGATTTTCGAACGCATTAAAGAAGAGCTATGGAACGGTAAGTCGATGCGCGGCGCCGTTCGCGTCGGGTTCGCCCGCGCGTTTTCGGCCGTGTTCGACAGCCACTTCACGACGATCGTCGGCGCCGGCGTGCTGTACATGCTGGGCACCGGAACGGTGAAAGGCTTCGCCTTCACGTTGTTCTGGGGAACGGTCGTGTCGCTGTTCACCGCCGTGTTCATCACGCGCTTCTTCATCGATGCGCTGGTCGATAACAACGTCGCAACGACGCCCGAACTGTACGGCGTCAACAAAGCCGATCTCGGCATCTTCTCGCGGGCGGGAGCGTAGCCGATGCTGTTCCGTAAACTCAACTGGAACATCGTCGGATGGTTCCGCGTCGTCTCGACGATCTCGTATGCCATCATCGCGCTCGGCCTGGGCTCGATGATCTATCACGGTTTCCAAGGCGGTAACGGATTCAATCCGTCGCACATGCTGCGTCTCGGCCTGTCGTTTACCGGCGGTACCGACATCACGGTGCGCTTTACCCGTCCAACAACGGCCGATGCCGTGCGCGGCGCGTTGTCTTCGTTGGGTCTCACCGAAGACAATCGGTGACGACGGCCGGCACCGACGGTCAAGGCTTCGTCGTACAAACGCAGACCGCGTTCGCCAACGATTCTGCGCCGCTGTGGAACGCGTTAGGCACGGTTGCGCCGGTCGATCGGGCGGCGAGCTCGATCACCGCCGTCGGTCCGTCACTCGGGCGCGAATATTTGGTGAAGGCACTCCTGGCGCTGGTGATCGCGCTCGGTATCCAATTCTTATACATTGCGTTCCGTTTCGGCTGGAACTATATCTTCGGCTTGGTGACGGTCATCGCGCTCGTTCGCGACGCCGCCATGATGATCGGTATTTATGCGTTCGCGGACCGCCGCGCCGACGACGCGTTCCTCGCCGCCGTGCTGACCGTTATCGGATACTCGGTTATGGATACGATCGTCATCCTCGACCGTATTCGCGAAAATACCAAATTGATGGCGGCACAGCCGTACGACCGCATCGTCAACGAGTCGATCAAACAGACGATGACGCGATCGTTCAACACGCTCGCAACCGTCGTCATTACGCTGGTTGCGTTGCTGGCGCTGGGCGGCGCTAGTCTCAAGAACTTCGCGTTCGCGCTACTCGTCGGCATCTGCTCGGGTGGTTACCACTCGATCTTCTATTCGGCACCGTTGGTGTTGTATTTCCGCAAGCGCCAGATGGAGAAGGCGGTCGAGAAGCGGCGTGCGGGTCTCAGCACCGACCGTTCGATCACATCGCGCGCGCGATCCGAATCGACGCCAGGCAATGCCGCCGCTCCGCGCGAGGACATCGTCGCCGCTCGTCGCGAGCGGCGCCAAAAGGCCAAGACCGTTCGACCCACATCGACCGGACCCGCACGCTATAAAAAGAGGCGTACCGATGCGGGTGGTGCGCTCGCGCTCGACGATGCCGAGTCGTACGAATCGGCTGAAGATCAAACGATCGATCCGCTCGATGCGCAGCGGGCCGGTTTGCACGATGAAGCGCTCGAACAAGGTCACGAAGCTATCAGTGCGCTCAACTTCGAAGGCTTAGACGACCTACCCGAGGCCACGCCGCCGACAGGCGCCGAGCCTACAGCCGAAGTGGAGCCGCCCGCGCATCCGGACCACGCCGAACCGCCCAAGCCGTAAGCCGGGCGGCGGCCTAACGCCGTCCGAGCGCGCATTTGAAGCCGCCTTCGAGCGGCTTCTCGCCGCGGGAAATCGGGCCGGCGAAACGCCGTCACCGACACCGCCGCCGCGGAACGAGCGTGATGCGCTCGTCGAGCGCATGTTTGCCAAGGCGCAAGACTACGTCGTCGATCGCTACGCTTCGATCGGTGACGCGACGGCCTTCCACACGAAAATCGTCGGTGTATCGTTTGAAGGGCGCCAAGACGTCGCTGCAGGGTTGCGCGTTGACGCAGCGCTGGAGTTGGTCCGCCAGCCCGACAACCCGTTCGATCCCAACGCGATCGCCGTGCACTTCGGCGCTCTCCAGATCGGCTTCATCAGCCGGGGGATCGCCACGCACGTCGCGCCGCACATCGACGCCGGCGTACGGTACGCCGCACGCGTCGCTTCGCTGACCGGTGGCGGGGATAAACATTTCGGTGTGAATGTATTTGTCGAGCGCGACGTGCGCGACGTCGTCGAACGGCGTGACCGCGAACGCGGCCGAACGCGCTCGCAGTGGAACGGCGAAGCCGATCGCATCCGGCAGGCTCTGATCGGCGCAGCCAATCCGCACGAAGCGCAGCGAGCAGTGTTGGACCGCGTCGAACGCGGTAGCAATACGCTGGCGGTGTTGGGAACGGGTCGCGGCAAATCGTTCTGCTTTCAATATCCGGCGGCGTTGCGTGCGCTTGCCAACGGGCAGAAGACGCTGGTCATCTACCCGTTGCGAGCGTTGGCCAACGATCAATACGAAGGCATGATGCGAACGCTCGATCCGCTCGGCGTGCGCGTCTACCGCGCCAACGGCTCGATCGGCGCGCAGGAGCGAGAGGAGCTGTTCGAAGCGTTACGCTCGGGGAGCGTGGGACGTGGTGCTCGCCACGCCCGAGTTTCTCGACTTTCATCGCTCCACGTTTACCGGCGGCGGGAAGCCATCGTTCGTTGTGGTTGACGAAGCGCACCATCTGTTTGAATCGCGCCATCGAGCCGCCTACGGCCGTTTGGGCGAAACGATTCGCGCGCTCGGGGCGCCGCAGATCTTGGCATTGACCGCGACCGCCGGCGACGAGGCGTTCGCAAAAGTCGTTGCCGAATTGCGGATTGACGCGTGGGTGATCGATCCGACCGTGCGCGAAAATCTCGAAGTCGTGGACGCTCGCAACCGCAAAGAAAAAACGTCGTATTTAGAACGGCTGTTCCGCGAAGGGGCCAAAGGCATCGTCTACTGCAACTCGCGCCGTGACGCAACCGATGTCGCGCAGACCTTGCGTCGCGCGATCGGTAACGACGTACTGTTTTATCACGCCGGCATGCCGACGCCCGACCGGCTGGAAGTCGAAGCACTGTTCCGCGAGGGCGGACTGCGCGTCGTCGTCGCGACCTCCGCGTTTGGCGAAGGCATCGATTTGCCCGACGTCGAGCACGTCGTGCTCTACCATCTCAACTTCGATTTCGCCGAGTTCAACCAACAGGCCGGGCGAGCGGGACGTAACGGCGCGCCGGCACAAATTCACTTGCTCTACGGCGAGCACGACCGCCGCGTTAACGATTACTTAATCGATGTTGACGCACCGCGTCTCAGCACGCTTCGAGAGATCTACCGCGGCATGCGTGCCGCTGCGCGCGACGGCGTGCTGCACGGCGCGAACGGCGGACTCGCCGACGTTCTCGGCATCGACCGCGTCAGCGACCGCACGATCGGCGCCGCCGTCCGCATCTTCGTCGACTCCGGCTTGCTGGCGGTCAGCGAAGACGACGAGGGCCGTGCCCTGCGGTTTCTTCCGGTGACGGATAAGGTCGACATGGAGCGCAACGAGCGTTTCGCCGAAGGCGAGGCGACGCGAGAGAGCTTCGAAGAGTTTTGCAATCTCGCGTTGACCGCATCGGCGCAAACGCTCCAACGGATCATCAATCGGCCGATCTACCCGAGCCGCGTGGCGCTTCGGAAATAGCGCTAGGCGATCGCTCCGGCCAACCGGTCGCCGTTGACCGCACGATAAAACGCGTTGTTCGTTTCGCTGATGCCTTTGTCGCGCCACGGATCGATCTGCCGCTGCGAAAGCGGAAGATGCACGGTCGGGCCGGCCGCGTCGGAATAGTCGCTTCCGTCGAAGGGAGCGAAGCCGTCGCTTTCGCGATGCGCGACGACGAGATTTCCGACCGCACCCGCGGCTACG
Source organism: Vulcanimicrobiota bacterium (assembly GCA_963786515.1). Lineage (GTDB taxonomy): Bacteria > Vulcanimicrobiota > Vulcanimicrobiia > Vulcanimicrobiales > Vulcanimicrobiaceae > Tumulicola. The sequence continues at coordinate 34,238 of CAWAZM010000015.1, forward strand.
CGCGCTTGCGCGCGTACGTCCTCCGATAGGCGCCCGTCGGCGGCGATCGTTCCGTACACCGCCATAGCGGGACGGTCGGAATGCCAGGGCATGTCGGGGGTTGACGCTGAGAACCGCACCATTCCGTCGGTCGCTCCGATGTCTTCTCGAATCGCACTACGCGTGGAGCGATCGCGGGCTGCGGCAACGAGCCCGTCGTCGAGCGCTTTGATCGCGGTCTCGGCCGAGCGAATCTTGTCGGGTGCACAGTCGATCACATCGAAGGCTGCGGCCGGACGAATCGCACCGAAATATTTCGTCTGCATCACGTCGCGAACGATCGAGCGCGCCATGGCGGTGGAGTCACCTTGATGCGCCGCGATGTCGTGTGCGACACCGCTCGGCACGCCTGGTGCGAGCATGGTTTCGGGCGATGCGGCCAGCCAGCGAACGCCCGCATGCGACAGCGCATCTGCGAAGCCCATCGTGTCCATCAAACATTGATTGGCAACGACGCCGTTGACGTTGCGCCCCGCGTCTTCGGGGTGCTCGCGCGCGTGTTGCGCGATACCGCCGGCGATCGCTTTGGCGATGTCGGGCATCGACATGCACGATCCGTCGCCGGTTTCGAGACCGCCGCCGTCGCCGCCGCCGTGATCGACCAGATCGATCCACGTTTGCTTGGCACCGTTCGACTCGGCGTTATCGAGCGTGCGGGCAACGAAACGCGCCAGCGTGCCTTCGTCGCTCATATCGTCGGGCGCTCCGCTGTGCACGTTTCCGATGGATCCATCCGCAATCGTGTAGCGGTCGGTGTGTAAATCTCCGCTATGACGCGACGCCGTATCCTCGACGGTGAACTCGATGCGTTCGTCGCTGCGGCTTGCGGCCAACGCTTGCGATAGCGTCGCACCCTGGATGTCGTCGAGGTTGTTGTCGCCGTCGCGATAGATACCGAATTCCAAAGCGCGGCGGGACGGGGTGATCGTGACGTTCTGCAGCATAAAGCCTCCTGACGCAAGTTGTCAGGAGGCCTCTGCTTCGTCCGGTCCGGTTGGCTAGGTGTTAGCTCCGGTCAGTACGCGCTATCGGGGCTCGTGGCGATGCCGAATGCACCGCTGAGTGTATTCGTGTACGTCTGCACCGGCGTGCCTTTCGGATAGGTTATTTCCGAAACCGACGGGCCAAACGGGGCACTGATGAAGAGGTTCTTGTTGGCCGAGTCTAGTGCGACCGCATACACCGCCGTACTGCCGTACGTTTCGGACGGCGTCGTGCTGCCAGGCGGATACACGTACACTGTGGCATTGTCCTGATCGCCGATCACTAAATCGCCTTTTTTGTCCATCGTCATGCCGCCGGCTGTAGCCGAACGCAATGTGGATGCCGAGATTCGTTCCATTGGTCGATCCGGGTGCGAACTCGAGCACTTCGATGTCGTTATTTTGCGAGTCGTTGTAGGCGACGTACAAGTTGTTGCTCTTGTCGATGGCAAGGCCGGCCGGGAACGTACTGAACGGAATGGTTTTCGTCGGCGTCTTCTTACCCTTGGCGTACTCCAAGACGTCTCCATTGAAGCTGCCGTTGAAATTGGACACGTACACCGTTCCGTCGGTACCCGCGACGACGTATTTCGGCGAGCCCGCTCCGGTGAGCGTCTTCGAAAGTTTCGTCTTGCCCTTCGCGTATTCGGTTACCGTACCGGCTCCGAAGTTGCAAACGTAGAGCGTGCCTTTCGGATCGACGAACGCGCCGTCAGGCGACGCGATGCCATCGGTGATTTGCCCTACCGGCTCCGGGCTCGACGATTTCTTTGTCGAGAAGATCGCTATTCGATTATTGAACTGATCCGAAACGTACAGCAAGCCTTTTCCAGATTTTGCTTCGGGCGAAAGCCAGCCGGGTGTGCGAATAGCGGCGTTATGCGCCGACCGTGCGCCGAGCACGCCATTCTGCGGTGACGTGGATTGCGATTGCGCCGTTACCGGCGACATGGCGGACTGCGAGCAGCCCGAGAGAAGGGCGGCGACGCCCATTGCGTACGCCGCTGTTGGTAGTGTGCGTAACGACATTGCGGTTGCTTCGCCCACAGGGCGAGCACCCCTACACGTACGGCTGTTCGGGAATCGTGTTACGTCCGGTTGTTCCAGCCGAGGAGCGCGGCGAGATCCTTGATTTCGTCCGTGCGTTGGGGGCGCGGCGATAAGTCGTTCGCGACGAGTAAATTTTCGAGCCGTTGGTACGCCGGTCCATCCGGGCCGGCAATTTCCAAAGCGGTCTCAGCGGAACGCCGCGCGGCCGCGCTCTCTCCTTGCAATCCCAGGCTTCCGGCTCGCACGCGACGCGTCCACGAACGAATGCGAGCGTCCGCCGAATCGGATTCGCGTTCGACCATCGCGCAAATTGCTAACGCTGGCGCGGGTTGACGCAGCATGTTCGTCGCTTCGGCTTCGAACAGATGCGACGCCCACCACGCGTGCGATTGCGCGGATGCGTGCGTTCTCGTTTCGCGTGCCAGGGCTATTCCGGCGGTCCCATCGCCGCGATCGATGGCGATGCCGTTTAACATGCTGAGGATCGGCGCGATCGGGCGGCCGATGGCTTGGTCGATCATCAGCGACTCTCGCGCTAATCGTTCGGCCTCTTCGTACCGACGTTCGGAGCGAGCGATTCCGGCCAGCAGCAGCAACGACGACGAAATATCGTTGACGAAGCCGTGTTCGATCGCAAACCGATGAAATGCGAGGCAGATCGCACGCGCTCGCGCCGCACCCGATCGCCCGTCGATAGCGAGCATGGCATCGACGTTGAGATACTGTTTGCGGGTGAGCGTCGATACGACGCCCGGCGTGGCGGCAGGGTTGCGCGCGTGGATGCGGACGGCTTCGCGAAGCTTGCCGAACTCGAAATAGAAAAACGTCAGCGAGGTGAAGCAATAACTGCGCAGGTCGGCGTCGATCGGCGTGCCGTCGTCCCGCACTCGAAATTCATCGATACAGCGCTCCAGCACTGCGGCGGCTTCGGCAGACTTGCCCGCGTCTCGAAGCGCTGCGGCTCGACCCATGGCCCGCCATGCGGCCGCCTCGGCTGGGTCGCCCCCTTCGCCGATGAGCGGCGCGAGTTTACGGGCGGCATCCACATGCCCGTCGGCGGTTAACGAAACGGTGGCGGCCAGCTTCCAATCGCCGATCGTGCGATCGTCGCGGGCGCCAGGTTGCTCAACTAAGAACGCCGCGACGCGGCGTCGAGCTTCATCGAGGTCGCGATAGAATTGCCGGCGCGAGATCGCTAAATCGCGGACGACCGATTTGTGTGGTTCGTTGGTGAGATCGCAGCGCGTAACGATCGCATGGAGGCGTTCGCCGCGAGGTTCGTCGCGAAGGCGCCGCAACGCATCAAAAACGGCGCGTCCCGACGGGTCGCCGTCATCGCGGCCTATTCCAGCACTGCGGATAACGGCGGCTACCGCGTTCGTAGAACGCATGTTGTCGCCTGCGACGGCCCTCCTACAAAACCCTACCGGTCCGAGCGGGGCGTGGTATTATCCAGGCTATGCTGGGGCCTCGCCGGCGTGCAGCCGTCGTCATCGCGATTTTCCGCACCGCACCGCACGGCATCGTCTTCGTCGAGCGTGCGGTTCACTTACGCGATCACCCCGGTCAGATCGGATTGCCGGGGGGCGGCGTGCATGCCGAGGATGCAAGTCTTGCCGCTACGGCCTTACGCGAACTCGATGAAGAAGTCGGCATCGACGCATCCCGCGTGCGGCTGGTTGACGAGCTGCCCGTGATCCACCAACGCATCGCCAATAACTTCGACGTCACGCCGTTCGTCGCGGTCGTCGAGCCCGGCGAGCTGCGCATCGATGCGGGCGAAACGGCCGGCGTCTTCGTAGTGCCGCTCGAGCGCGTGCTGGCATTTGCCGGCCACGAACCGGCCATCGATTTCGAAGGCCGTCGCATCTGGGGCTTGACGGCGCGAATTTTACACGAGTTCGTCGATCGTTGGAGCGCCGGCGGATCCGAGAGGGTGCTCGCGCACTTCGCAGACGCGGATCATGACGGGGAGGGCGAGGGCGAGGGACACTCTTTTAGCAACGTATAGCCGCCGGCGCTGGTGTGCTCCATAACGTAGCGTACTAACGGTGGCTCTGCATCGCGCTTGCCCGGCGGCGGTTGCTGGAATGTTGTGGGAAAGTTCGGGTCGTCACGGTTGCGTCGCGACCACGGATTCGCCGCTTCGCTCGGGTAGTACCATTGATAATCCAGTTCGATCGACGCCGTGCCGCCGTTCGAATAGTGAACCGTCATCGCAATGGTGACGTAAAATCCGCCTGACGCCGCATCGTATCGCGATCCTTCGGGATCGGAGAAGGTCACGAACCCGCACGGCTGCGCACCGCCGGTTCCGTTGCCGCTACCATCGCCGCCGCCCGCACCACTTCCGCCCGCGCCACTCGCACCGCCTCCGCCCGTTCCGGTTTGCGAATCGCTGCCTGCGCCGCTTCCGCCCGATGGTACGTCGAACTCCGGCCGCGCGTGAGCCGTCGATCGAACGGTCGGACGCAGCGATCCGGCCAAAGGAGCCCGCGCGTGGACAACGCGCACATGCGTTAGCGGCGTCGAACTCGCCGGTCGTGTTCGTATCGATCGCGCCGGGGTCGTTGTAGGAGTCGGCGACGGCGTGGGGTCCGGTTGCCGCTCGATACGAGCAAGCGTGATACGCGCGAGCGTTTCGGAGCCTGGATCCATCCCCCGCGCGGGAACGAGGGCCGCGAACGCGCCATGCAATGCGAATGCGACGATCGTTGCGGCAAGCAACCGTCTCGCGCCGCGGTTAGCTCGGAGAGGCACGCCGATGCGCTCCTCGAACCCCGCACACCGTGCCGATCGACGCTTTTATTCGAACGATTCCGGATTTTCCGGTTGCGGGCATCATGTTTCGCGACATTACCCCGTTGCTCAAGGATAAACAAGGATTCCGGGACGCAATCGATCTGTTCGTTCGGCGGTTCGAGAATCGCGGCGTCAGTTGGGTCGTCGGCATCGAAGCTCGGGGATATATCTTCGGCGCGCCACTGGCCTATGCCATCGGCGCCGGTTTCATTCCGATTAGAAAGCCCGGCAAGCTTCCGGCCGAGACGTTCACCGAAGAGTATGCGCTGGAGTACGGCACCAACGCGCTGCAAATCCATGCCGATGCAATTCCACGCGGCGAACGCGTCGTGGTGGTTGACGATCTGCTGGCCACCGGCGGCACCGCTGCCGCGACGCGACGTCTGCTCGAAAGGATGGGCGTCACGGTGGAAGCCTTCGCATTCTTACTGGAGCTACGCGGCCTCGGCGGACGCGAAGCGTTGAACGGCGCGGAAGTGGTATCGTTTCTTGAATATTAAAACGACGCGGTTATGGACCGTTCTGCTATTGCCGGCGGCTTTTGCAATGCTGCCATTGATAACGTCGGCCCGGCCGTCGGCAACCCCGACGCCGGCGCCGACACCTACGCCGGTTGCGGACCCGCTCGTCACGAAGGTCGTGCGCCAACAATTCGTGGCGTGGCAAGCCGGCAGCATCAATCTGAAACTCTACTCGCCGGAAGTGTTGCCAAAACTTTCGCAAGACAAAGTCGAGCAGACGGCTCGCGCCTTAGAGGGTCTCGGTCCGCTCATCGACACGGTGTACATGGGTCCGTTTTCCGCGGCGGACATTCCACCGGACGCGCACGGGTATATCTATCAGATGCGCTGCTCTGCAGGCAACGTGTATCTGTGGATGATTCTCGATTCCAACGGCAAAATCGCGACCATTTTCTTTAAGGATAAATTCGACGTCGAAACGGTCGAACGCCCGGGTGAACCCGGTGCGTCGGCCGGCACATCGCCGCCGCCACCGTAGCTTCTGCTACTCACTAGGGAGGATCACAAGTTGTCTACTTTTCCAACGAGCCGCCGCACCGCGGCGGGCGCTTTCCTTATCGCGCTGACGATGGCCGGCTGTTCCGGCAACAGCATCGCGCCCACCAACTCCGGCTCGAGCGATACCAGCTCGCCGAGCCAAATACGCGAACGTGCAAACGGACACGTCGTACACTCGAACGCTGCCCCCGCCACCAAGCGCGGATGGATCTCGCCGGATGCCAAAGGTAGTAAGAATTTATTCTATTGGGGCAATTTTGATTCGAACACGATCAACATTTACTCATCGAAAGGCGTCAATACGCAACCGGTGGGTCAGATCACGACCGGTCTCAACGAGCCCGAGCGTTTATTTGTGGACAAGCAGGGCAGCGTCTACGCTACCGATCTCGGCAATAACACGGTCACCGCATACAAAAATGGCTCGACATCGCCGTTCCTGACAATCAGCGACGGGGTCAACAGCCCGACCGGGCTCACCGTTGATGCAGCCGGCACCGTCTACGTTGCCAACGTCGGAAACAATACGATCACCGAATATCCCAAAGGCAAAACGTCCCCGTCCGTAACGATCGCCGAAGGGGCCGAATACCTGGCTACCGACTCGAAGGACAATCTATATGCCAGTACGGGACTCAACGTCGATAAGTTTGCAAAGGGCTCGACCACCGGCACCCCTCTCAACCTAACGATCGGCGGCGCGGGCGCCTTGGAAGTCGATAAAAAGGGCACGATCATCATCATCGATTCCAGCACCGACAACATGGATTACTTCCCGGCCGGTAAGACGGCACCGTCGAAGCAAGTCCCCGTCGGCGGCTTCCCATTCAGCATCTCGTTGAGCAGCAACGAAAAGCAGATCTATATCAGCAACTTGATTGGATCGGCGTTCCAGATCCAAACGCTCGCCTATCCTAAGGGCACCAAAGTCAAGACCAAAAACAACACCAACGGTGGAGATTGGCCGATCGCGGTCAGCCCCGACGCCGTTCTCGGAAAATAAGAACAACGCATAGCGCGGGCCGGTTTATTCCGGCCTGCGCCCCTAAAAGCTGGCGATTTTCCGGTTCCGCGCTATAATGGGCGGATACTGTTATGACCATCCAGGAGCTGACCGACCGCGTTCGGCGGTACGACCCTAACCTCGACGACGCGCTGCTACGGCGCGCGTATGAGGTAGCCGATGCTGCCCATGAGGGCCAGCGCCGTGCCTCGGGGGAGTCGTACATCGAGCACCCGCTGGCCGTCGCGGGCGTACTGGCCGAGCTGGAGATGGACCGCGAAACGATCGCGGCGGCGCTGCTGCACGACGTCGTTGAAGATACGTCGATCACCAACGAACAGGTCGCCTCGGAGTTCGGCGACGAGATCGCCCGGTTGGTGGAGGGCGTTACAAAGCTCACGCGCATTCCGTATCAGTCGAAGGAAGACGCGCAAGTCGAGAACCTTCGAAAAATGTTCATGGCGATGGCGCGCGATATTCGCGTCATCATTATCAAGTTGGCAGACCGTTTGCACAACATGCGCACCCTGGCCAGTCTGCCACCGGCAAAGCGAATCTCGATCGCCCGCGAAACGCTGGACATCTACGCTCCGATCGCGCACCGTTTAGGCATTTGGAAGATTAAGTGGGAAATCGAAGACGATTGCCTGCGCTATCTGGATCCCGAGGCGTATCGCGACATCGTCGAGCGCGTGGCGAAGACGCGCAACCAGCGCGAAGCCGACGTCGACTCCGTCATCAACCGTTTGCGCGGCGAGTTCGGCGAGATGCACGTCGAAGCCGAAATCCAGGGCCGTCCAAAGCATTTTTATTCGATCTATACCAAGCTCAAGAGCGGTCGCGACTTTTCAACGATTTACGACCTTACCGCAATCCGCATCATCGTCGATAGCGTCAAGGATTGTTACGCCGCGCTCGGTGCCGTGCACGCACTTTGGACGCCATTGCCGGGACGCTTCAAAGATTACATCGCGATGCCAAAGCCCAACATGTATCAATCGCTGCACACGACCGTTGTGGGCCCGACCGGCGAACCGCTCGAGATTCAGATCCGCACGCTCGAGATGCATCGCACCAGCGAATACGGCATAGCCGCGCATTGGCGTTATAAAGAAGGCGGCAAAGCCGACCAATTCGAGAATAAGCTTTCCTGGCTGCGAGCGTTGCTGGAATGGCAAAAGGACATGCGCGATTCGCGTTTGTTCATGGAAAATCTCAAACTCGATCTTTTCGATTCGCAAGTGTTCGCGTTCTCTCCGCGCGGCGACGTGTTCTCGATGCCGGCCAATGGTACGCCGCTCGATTTCGCCTATCTCGTGCATACCGACGTCGGCAACCATTGCGTTGGAGCCAAAGTCAACGGACGCATCGTGCCCTTGGATTCGCAACTCAATAATGGCGACATTTGCGAGATTCTCGTTAATAAGACGAGCGGCCGGCCATCGCTCGACTGGCTGTCGATCGTTAAAACGTCCAGCGCCAAACACAAGATCAAACAGTGGTTCCGTAAAGAGCGGCGCGAAGAAAACGTGTTGGCGGGGCAAGAATCGTTGGAGAACGAGTTGGCGCGCGCGGGCGTTCGCGTTGACACGGCCCGCGGGTCGTTGATCGAAAGTATCGCGCACCGGCTGAACCATGCGACGCCCGCGGATCTCTATGCGGCCATCGGTTTCGGCGATCAGTCCGCGCAAGCAGTGGTCAATCGCATTCGCGACGAGCTCAAGAGCGACAACGTCGTCGATCTTACGAAAATTGCGCGGCGACCTGCAGCGCGTCGCAGCACGCGCCGCCTTAGCGGCGTACGCGTCGCCGGCATCGACGACATGCTGGTTCGGTTATCGAAATGTTGTTCGCCGGTGCCGGGCGATCCGATCATGGGCTACGTGACGATCGGACGCGGCGTGAGCGTGCATCGTGCCGATTGTCCGAACGTCGCCTACATGAACGCGACGCCCGAGCGTATCTTGCAAGCCCAGTGGAACGTGCAAGAAGAGGTTCTGCATTCGGTCGATATCGAGGTCGAAGCCGAGGACCGGGCGCTCCTGTTGCAAGATATCATGGGTGTCTTTGCCGAGTTCAAGACGCGGGTCAGCTCGGTAACGGCTCGGGTCCGGCGCGACCGGGTGGCCGTGACCAGCCTGACGATCCAGATCCACGACCTGGACCACCTGCACAAGATTTTGATGCGCCTCCAGGGCCTGCCCGAGGTCCGTCGCGTGTATCGCGTGACCAAGCGCGAGCGGGTCGCTCCGTAGCTTTCAGCTCGACCGGCCGTCGCGTGCCATGGGGCATTGCTGCCGCCGGGAAGCCTGTGATAGGATTCGTAGGTTCCGGACCGGCTTTGACCGGCCCGATCCGACCCGCTGCCCGCCGCGTGGGCGGGCCGCCCGCTTGCCGGGTGTCCGCAGATGGGATCACAATGACCGACTACGAGGTAACGTATATTCTTCGCCCCTCCCTCGAGGAAAACGAGGTTGAGGAGCGCTCCAACGCAATCGCCGACATCATCCGCAATCAGCAGGGCGAAGTCGTCGGCATCGAGCGAATGGGCAAAAAACGTCTCGCCTATGAGATCGACGACGTGCGCGAGGGGAACTACGTTGTTATGCAGTTCAAGAGCGACGGCGCGGCCTCCAAAGAACTCGAACGGCTGTTGAAACTGCACGAGGATGTTTTGCGCGCGCTGGTCGTCCGGCTCGATGAGAAAATGATCCGGCACATGGCCGCGGTGGTTGCCGCAACGCCGCCGCCTCCGACACTACCGTACTAATAGCGAAAGAGAGAACGCGATGGCAGGTTCGTACAACCGCGTCATCCTGGTCGGCAACTTAACGCGCGACCCGGAGATCCGCTACACGCAGTCCGGCAAAGGCGTGACCAAGTTCACGCTTGCCGTCAACAACCCGCGCAATAAAGAAGAGACGACGTTCGTCGATATCGTTGCGTGGGACCGTCTCGGTGAAACCTGCAACACGTATCTCAAGAAGGGCACGAACACGCTGGTCGAAGGCCGGCTCGTGATCCGCTCCTACGACGACAAGGATGGCAACAAGCGCAAAGCCACGGAAGTCGTAATCGACAACATGCAAATGCTCGGATCGCGCACGGGTAGCGGTGGCCCGAGTGAAGAGGGCGGGAGCGATTACGGCGGCGGCGGTAACGGCGGTGGTTACAATCGCGGAGCCTCATCCCCGGCCGGCGCGGGTTCGTCTGGCGGCGGCGGTTTTGAGGGCGAAATCGAAGACGAGATCCCGTTCTAAAAGACAGCGAAATCTTGCGTGAACAACGCTTTGAAAGGGCTCGGTCGTGCGACCGGGCCTTTCTCTTTGTACGTTGTGCCGGTGTGTGGAATTACGTGCGCGCCGGCTTCGCAACGTATCGAAACTGACCGGCCATCCACTCGCACATGCTGCCATCGGCCATCACGAACGACTCGAACCCTTCGACGTCGGGATTGAAGTCGGCGTTCTGCGCTTTGGTTGCAGCCCAATTCACCCGCGGCTCCTGCCGCGCCGCGCCTCGTGCCTTGCTATTGGAGAACTGGGGAGACTTTACCAGTGCGTTTAACGCCGCCGCGAGTCTTTTTGCATCGTCCACTTTGCTAGCTTACGACGCGGCAATAAACATCCTCCGAACTTGCCCGAGGCGCGCGTCCTCGGGCTGCTACGCACGCAGCACCCGTCCCGAAAAGCATCCGCGCTTTGCGTTATGCACGTCGATGAAGTTGACCGCTGGGTCGGCGAACGATTGCAAAATCCAATCGCGTAACTCGGTACCGGGAAGCACGTCGGCGTCGAGCATCATGCCGTCGGCCGAAAACGATCGCGCGCTGAGAAGCCGAGACGTCATCACCTCCGGAACTTCATCGACGCGATCGTACGGTAGGCTCGCTCGCTCGCGGACGAAAATCGCGTGCGACGCCCGATAGGGCGAAGGCTTGTCCATATGCACGTAGTTCAGCAGGATGGCCGTTTCACCGATCTCGAGATCGCGCATCTCGATGCGATCGGGGAATCCCGGCTTTTCATCGACTACGTACCGGCGTGCGCCTAAAGCCGAAAGCTCGTCGTCGCTTTTTCCGAAATATTTGACGAACATAGCTGGCTGGAGGCCGGCGATCCTAAAGTTGCTCATCTGAAAAACCTAAACGGTTTCACTCCCTTCGACACTCCGATTCTTGCGCCGGCATTGCGATCGCTATTTAGCTCGCGGATTATAGGCAACACCCTCGATTCCCGATAGGCCGCCGTTAAAACTGTATTCGAAGTGCAGCGATGTGGGCGTAAACTTGTAAACGTCGATCGTCGAGAACTGAGTGTCGGCGACGGCAAACTCCGTCGAGTCTTTGTTCAAATGTCCATACGTGCCGTTTCCGACAAGCGGGAGTGGAGCGCTGATCGGTGCGCACGTTGGATTGCATCCGGCGTAGACATAGAGGGCCGGGCTGTTATGGTAGTCGCCGTCTCGCGACAAGGCGACACTCGCGACCTCATCCAGATATGATGCTTGAAGCGATTTGGTGCAGCCATGCCGCAACGAGCAAACATCCACTTCCCCAAAGGCGGCGACAACGATGCGCCCCGTAACCGCGTCCAAGCTCGCCGCGTCAACGGGCTGGCGGAACGGGTCTTGTATTACACCAATGATCTTGCCGCAGGCCTCGCCCATCGCCGGCGCACCGTAGACGGTTATCGTCGAGGAATTGTAATCCGGGACGATCATATTCCCTTTGCGATCGAACGCGATACTTTGTACTCCCGACGAGATGCCGCCAAGCGAACAGAATGGACCGTCATTCTTTCGGTTGTTTGTTGGGAATCCGTCGATACCCGAGGATGACAACGCGTAAAGGCCGCGTTCGAGGCCGGGCCGCGCGGCACCACCAGTAAACCGTGGTCGTGTCAACGGGCGCTCGAACCGATCGAATGGTCGGTACGTCCTGTGGATTCGGAGCCGTGGTAACTGCGGAGGCGCATCCGTATAACGTAAGCAGCGCGCCGGCATTTACGAATCTACCGCGCTCGACAATGCTCATGTCGCCCAATTACGAGCGGCTCGCTAAATTCCCGCCGTGAAGTTCACCGAACGTGCGAGAGGAGATGGGTCGCGCCCGCCATCGAGTATAAGGAACGATTGTATGCCGCTTACGCACCTCGATCCGGCCGCAGCGCTCGTCGTCATCGACCTTCAAAAAGGCATCGTCGGTATGCCGTGCGGGCCGCACGCGACCGCCGACGTCGTCAAGCGTACCGCCGAACTCGCGCGCGAATTTCGCAAGCGCAATCTGCCGGTGGTGCTGGTGAATGTCGAGGGCCGCGCGCCCGGTCGCGTCGATGCAACGATAAACTTCAATCCGCCGGCGGGGTGGGCCGAGCTGGTTCCCGAGCTTGATCCCCAGCCGGGCGATTACACCGTGACGAAATTTCAAATCGGCGCGTTTTATGGAACCGCACTTGAACGGATCCTACGCAGAGCCGGCGTGACGCAGATTTTTCTCACCGGCGTCGCAACGACGGTTGGTGTCGAAGCCACGGCGCGCCAGGCGTACGACCTCGGCTTCAACGTCGTGGTCGTTGAGGATGCGACGTCGGACATGAACGCCGACAACCATAACGCACGCGGTTGCGTCAGTATACCCCCGCATCGCCGAAGTGACCACGACCGTCCGAAGCACTGGCACGACTACGCGCTATGTAGGACGAGTCCGGAGGCATTGTAGTATACTAAAGAGTGTAGTATAGTATACTTCAAGGTATACTATATGGCAAGCATCACAACCCTACCGCGGGACCCGAGGTGGGACCTGCCCGCCCCAGCGTTATTCGGGTCGCGCATGCGCACGGCGCTCCTTATGCTGGTCGCCGTTCTCGGCGAAACCTATCCGGCGGAGATCAGTCGGTATCTTGATACGACCATTTCGTCCATCCAGCGCACACTAGACAAGTTGGAAGAAGAGGGGCTGATTGCGACACGGCAGATCGCAGTTCGGCGCGTGGTTCTCAATCCCAACTATCCCGCCTTTCGGGAACTGAGGGCCCTTCTTTTACGCGTTGCTGAGGGATATCCAAAATATCAGATCGTTAAAGAGTCGCGGCGGACGCGACCGCGCCGTCGAGGTAAACCCCTTTGATTTCAAAACGAAGCACCCTTACGGAGGTTTGCTTCGTTGTTTCTGCAGCTCTCGAAACGCACGGCATCAACGCTGTGCTTACCGGCGGGAGTGCAGCGACGGTATACGCACCACTTGCATATTCGTCAGCCGATGCTGATTTCGTACTTACCGATGACGAACCGCTTACCGATATCGTCGAAGCTCTCGCTTCGATTGGATTCGAACGCGATGGCAAATCGCGGTTGTTCGTCCATCCGCATACTAATTTCACGCTAGACTTTCCTCGAGGGCCACTCGCTATCGGCGGTGACTATGTACGTGAGACTGCAACGCTTACAAGTAATGACCTAACTCTGCGTATTCTCCGTCCTACAGATTGCGTACGCGATCGACTAGCTCACTTTTATCATTGGGGAGATTATACGGCCCTCGGTGCCGCTGTCGGCGTGGCTGCTGCGAATAGAACCAAGATCGACATGAAATTACTCAGATCGTGGTCTAAGCGCGAGCAGAACCTTGACAAGTTTGCCGAGTTCGAACGCCGCCTGGGTGAAGCGTAGGCACCAAGCGGGGGTTGGCGCGGTTACTCTCCGAATGTTCTGGCATGAAGAATAGGAACGCTTTCTTCCGGGCCCGTGGAGCGCTAGTGTGCACGATGGCGCTCCTCGCCGCGTGCTCTTCAGCGAGCAACCCTTCGGGCTCGCTATCCGGCGCCTCAAATCCCGCGGTTTCCAGCAACGCGAGCATTTCCGCCCCGATCTCCCGCGAGCCGGCGCAGGCATTGGCAAACACGCGACCACCAATACATCCGCTCGGGCACGGGCCGGGTTGGCTTTCGCCAGCTGCCAAGAGCTGTAAGCAGAAGCTGTTCGCTTCGAGCTACTGGCTCGAGTACGTGAGCATTTATTGCGTTGGAGGTAAGCGGCAAAACCAGCCGCCGATTGGCGAGATTACCGCCGGCATCCGAGGGCCGGAAGGGGCCGCGACCGACACCGCCGGCAATCTGTACGTTACGAATACTAGCGCGAATACGGTGACCGAGTACGCAGCGAACACTACGAACGTCGGTTTTACATATTCTGCGGGCCTCTCGTCTCCGGCCGCGGTGGCAGTCGATAACGAGCAAAACGTATACGTCACCAGTCTCGGCACCGGTTCGGTGCTGATTTTTCCGCAGCGTGTGAATTCGGCAAGTGCGACGCTGACCGGCATTCCATACCCGATCGACGTCGCGGTCGATGCCAAGCGCAATGTCTACGTTACGAGCTACACGTCCAGCTTCTCGAACGGAGTCGTTCTCGAATACCCGGCCGGAACATCATCAGGTACCGACCTCGGCATTGTTACGCAAGAACCCGGTGGTATCGTTCTCGACAAATCGGCCGACATCGTTACGACCGATCAGCGGCTCCCGGGCGTTCTCGTTTTTCCGCCCGGCAAGACTGCCCCGTCGAAGACCTTCGCACAGACGATGTATAATCCGATTTCGCTGCGATTCGATCGTTCGGAATCGCAGATCTTCGTCGGCGACTCGGTCGACAACGCGGTGGACGTGTTCGGTTATCCGAGCGGAAAATTGGTGGACACCATCACCGATGGAATCGACGGCCCCGAAGGTGTCGCCCTCTATCCGGCCGCTCCGCTGTCACAGCATTCGTGGTAAGGGAGAAATCGTTCGTGACATTTGCCAACAAGCTCGGCGCGCTCCCGATAGCGCTGCTCGTACTCGGCTCGGCGTGTAGCGGACCTTCGGTCCCGGCTACTAACGTCCCGAGCTCGAGCGCTGCGTCTTCATCGCACAGATCGATCGGCTGGATCGCTCCAGACGCGATCTCTAAAGGCGTCCTGTACCTCTCGAGCTCGACGAGCAACATCGTCTACCTCTATCCGAAAAAACTTGGTCAGGGAGCGAATCCGGCGCCGACCGGACAGATCACCGACGGTATCTCCGGTCCGTCCGGAAGCTTTGTTGACAAGCACGGTGATCTGTTCGTGGCCAACGATTCTAACTTCACCGTCACGATGTATCCGCCGGGAAGCACGACGTGGAAGCTGCGGTATACCGGCTTCGCCTATCCGCTGAACGTCGCGGTCGATGCGAAGGGGCTCGTGTATATTACCGACCTCGTCGGCGATAAAGTCGTTGAGTTCCCCAAGGGAAGCACGCGATCGAAGTTAACGATCCCGATTGGGTATCCGCCGCACGGCGTGGCGCTCGACGCACACGGCAACGTGTACGTTTCGTACAACACCGGAGCCCACGGTGCGGGTCCCGGTGCGGTGAACGAATATGCGCCCGGCTCGAAAACTGGTAAAAATCTGAATCTGCCAATCGGATGGGCGGCCGGCGATGCAACCGATGGCAGCGGTAATCTGCTCGTTGCAGATCAGAACAACGCCGCCGTTTACGTTTTCCCGCCTGGCAGCACATCGCCGTCGCAAACGATCACGCAAGGCTTGCAAGATCCCGTCAATATTGCATTCGATTCGTCGTTCAAGCATCTCTATATTCAAGACGACGAAGTGGACGGCGTGCTGGTGTACGACTATCCGTCCGGTACGTACATCACCACGTTAAATAACGGCGCGACGTCGATCGACGGCGTGGCCGTTTCTCCTGAGGGTCTGTAAGACTTTATCGAGGAATTGGAGCGCGAAGAAGTAACCGAATGATGATCGCCGATGCGCGTTAGGTTTCGCACATCACGCTTATCGGAGCTACTAAACAGGGCAAGCGAGCTACTTTTTTGAGAGGGAGCGACTATGACCGTTTCGCGTTCACATACGCTTGGGAGTATCGGTATTGCTGCGTTGCTTCTCTCGGGTTGCGCGGGTCCGAACGCTGCATTCGGGGGTCCGCCGGCAACGAGTTCGTCGAATCTAGCGCGCGCGCAGAAGAGTTCGAGCAACGAGCAGGTCGTCTATAATTTCACGGGCGGAAACGATGGTGGCAATGCCGCGACGCAGCTTACACTCGACAAGAGCGGAAACGTGTACGGTACGACGGTCGTGGGCGGCAAGTATATCTGCGGCACGATCTTCGAAGCACAGCCGCAGGCTAATCCGCCGTGGTCCGAATCCGTGCTGTACAACTTTACATGCTACGGCGACGGTAAGAATCCACATGGCGGCGTCACGTTCGACGCGCAGGGAAACCTTGACGGAACGACCGTTGCAGGCGGTACCGGGTATTGCACCGGCGATGGCTGCGGCGTGGTTTTTCAATATGCATCGGGAGTCGAACGCGTCCTATACGGTTTTACCGGCGGAAAGGACGGCTTCGGACCGGGCAGTCCGCTCGTGATCGACCAGTCCGGGAAATATTTACAGCACGGCGCCCGACGGTGGAACGGCAGGCGTCGGCACGGTGTTCGAGTTGCAAAGCGGTAAAAGCAAAGTGAACGTGCTACACGCGTTTACCGGAAAACGCGACGGCGGCACCGGCAGCCTCGGCGCGCTGCTGCGCGATTCGTCTGGAAGCCTCTACGGCGTTACGGAAACCGGCGGCGAATCGGGCAATGGAACGGTCTATCGAGTGTCAACCGGAGCAAATGGCAAAGGAAAACTTTCGACGCTCTACACGTTCAAAGGTACGCCCGACGCAGGCTCTCCGTACGGTGGCCTCGTCGCCGACACGGCCGGTAATCTCTATGGAACCACCTACTACGGTGGCGCGAATGGGTTGGGCGCAGTGTTCGAACTCACTCGCAAAGGCAACAAATATCGCGAACGGGTTCTCTATAGTTTCAAGGGCGGAACCGACGGCAGCTTGAGCACGAGCACGTTGGCCTTTGCGTCGGCCACGCAACTGTACGGCACCACATCCGGCGGAGGCGGTACGTGCGATTGCGGCACGATCTTCAGCGTCAACGCAAAAACCGGCAAGGAGAAAGTGCTCCATAGCTTCGGTGCTTCCAATGACGGACAGTATCCGTACTACGGCCTTACGCAAGAAGCAAACGGGAAATTTGTCGGCACGACGGTAGCCGGTGGAACGCACGGCCAGGGAATGATCTTCGAGCTCACGCCCTAGCAAGAGGAGCGAGCGCACGCTGGGCGCAATCGCGCAACGATGACGTCACCGATCAAAGGTTCTTCGTTATCGCGCCGGAGCGCGATTGCGTCGGCTGTGGGCGCGGTCGCGGCGCTCGGCCTCACAAGTTCTGGGATGGCGTTGGCCGATGCGCCGACCCCGAAGCCGTCCTCGCTCGCCAGCGGGATTCCGCCGAACGACGGGCTGGCGCATCCGATTCCGTACACGCCGCCACTCGGAGTTGGAAAAGAGCGGGGACTCGCGATGAGTGGCGGCGCGATCTACCTGGTCTCGTTTTACTCGGGCTACCTAACATCGCTCGCAAAAAATGGCGTAGATTTGCAGATCGCTGACGTTATGGTTGGAACGTCTGCTGGAACGTTGGGTACGTACGCAATCCTCAAGAATACGGCCGAGCGGATGAAAGCCCAAATGCAAGTTTTCGGGCGAAATCCTGCGGCGATGAAGTACTCGCTGAGTCCGCCCTTCAGCTCGAAACGCGCCGATTACGTCGGCAACAATCTACCGACCGCAAGCGTACACAACATCCAAGAGTTGGGTCGCGCCGCGATGGCCGCGCACACGAATCCCGTCGCAGAATGGCAATCGGTTATCAATCGTCTCACCGGCGCCGGCAAGGCATGGCCATCGCCGAAATTCCATACGAGTGCGATCGATTGTTATACCGGACAGCGGCTAATCGTCGCCGAGAAAGACGGGATCCCAGCAATCGATGCGATGTCGGCGAGTTCGTCGTGGCCGGGCCTCGCGGGGCCGACGTGGTTGAAAGACCGGCGGGGCATGGATGGCGGGGCGTGCGAAACATCGACGCACTCCGACGTCCTCGGAGGCGCGAAGCGCGTGCTCATCGTCTCCCTTGCATCTGGTGACGACGAGCGCGATGCGGCTCAAGGATTACGCCTCAGCCGCTTCCCTAACTCGTTGCATCAGGAGATCAAGGATCTCGAAGCCGGCGGCTCCCAAGTGCAGTTGATCGTCGTCGGCTGCCCGCCCGGATATTCCAAAGTCAACTTAGTCGACCCAGCACTGATTCCGGTTGCGATCGAGTTCGGCACGAACCGTGGTGTCACCGATGCCGCCAAGATCAAGGCGTTTTGGTCGTAAGTTTCGTCTGCGGAAGTTGTGGCGCGCGGCATACGGGCTTACCGATGGCGTATCGCATGCAGCAACCGGATATTAACCCGCAAGGAAACGTTTTCGAGTATGCTCGTGACGGCGAGCTATGCTCCGTCGGAAACGATCATTTTATTCTCGCGAATCTCGAGCTGCCGTACCAAGATGGCGAGCCGTTCGTTTGGACGTGTTGGGTTTCACTTAGCGAAGCCAGTTTAGCTCGTATCGACGGAAGCTGGGAAAGCGAAGGGCGCGAGAACGATGAGCCGGCGTTCGGCTGGTTTTCTAGCGCGCTGCCGACATATGATCCACGACGCGACTACTAAAGGCGCGCGTCCACCAGAATCCGATCGGTGTGCGGCCTTCGATAGAAATTGGAGCCGACAGACCACCCGCTGGCACTCGAACA
This sequence comes from Vulcanimicrobiota bacterium, assembly GCA_963786515.1. Taxonomy (GTDB): domain Bacteria; phylum Vulcanimicrobiota; class Vulcanimicrobiia; order Vulcanimicrobiales; family Vulcanimicrobiaceae; genus Tumulicola. Next base: position 52,822 of record CAWAZM010000015.1, read on the forward strand.
GCGAAACGGCATCAGCGACGAACGGATCGTTGCGGTGTACCACCGCTGTGTGATTAGAGACGCTTAGTTTCTGCCGAACGTTCCGGGAACGACCTCGGTGAAGGTTCGCTCTTCGCGAAGTATTAGTTTGCGTTCCTGAGCGAACGCAAAGTTCGCGCGCCCTTCGACGTCCTCGCGGAGGCGTCAACGATACTCTTCGTAGGCTGCGAGGGAATCGAACGCGATCAAGCCCCAAGCGATATCGTTGGTGCCTTCGTACGGCAGAAAATAGCCGATCAGGCGTCCACCGCAGCGGGGAATAACCCGCCCCCAAACTTCGGCGTACTCTTTGAACGCCTCGCGTTGAAACGGGTCAATTTGATACCGAATGAAGCACGTAATCACGCGTACACTCTCGGCCATTGATTGCCCGACTTCCTCCAGCACTAGCCGGCGGCGGGGAGGTAAAAAGCCATCGAAAACGCACCGGTACGCATGAGCAAGCTACTGTTCGGCGCGGCCTTCCTAGTATCGATGTTGTTCGCGCCGGGGATCGCAACAGCCGATCCATCTCCGACGCCTGCTGCGACGGCCGCACCGGTGCCCGCACCTACGGTAGCTCCCGAAATCACTGCACGCGCCAAAGAGTGGTTGCATCGGTTTCAAACGGGAGACGTCAACCGTTCGCAGCTCGACACCACAATGAACGCCGCGCTGACTCCGGAAATAATAAAACAGGTCAGCGAACAACTCGCACCGCTCGGCGACCCGGTAACGTTTACAATCGCGGGGCAGCAAGCGACTGCGGGCGGAGTCATGGTATACGTCTATCATGTAACGTTCAAGACGGCCGGAATCAACGAGGCGTTCGTCCTCGATAAGGATGGAAAAATAGCCGGCATCAGATTCGCACCGGCGCAATAACGGGTTAGTCCGAACGCACGCTCCAACTGAACGCATCCTCGATTGCTACTCCGAAGACGTGCGCGATTCGGAACGCGGTCTCTAACGACGGCGAGTATTTCCCAGCCTCGATCGCGGCAATCGTTTGACGCGTCACCCCAACGCGGACGCCGAGATCTTCCTGCGACATCTCGCCGTTGGTGAAACGTAACAGCCTGACCCGATTGGCAATCGTTCCTGCGATCATGCTTGGCGGTGATAACTCGCAGCGGCAACGCTGTAGCGCACCACCTGCGCCGCAATAATCGCGAAGAACGCTGCATTGACGATCGTAAAGCCATGATTGCCGAATGGCATGATGCATCCGACGACGATCGTCCCGGCGATCAACACGTTGTATGCCACGGTCGTGCTGCGGTTCGCGATTGCAATGTCGCGCTCGTCCGGCGGCATAGCCGCGTCCCGCGGGGACTGTTTTCGCAAAAACCAATAGCCGGCTCCAAGAACGAGCAATTGGATGGCGACGGCGATCGTGTAGAGTTCGAGCTGGGGAATGAGCGCGGTTTCGGGTTGAGTCCTCATCGCGACAATTGTGAAGTAGGGTACGAATGCGATCGCTAGCGACCCGAGCGACAGCCAGGCGATCTTCTCTCGGTAAGCCATCTCTCTCCTTAGGGCGGAGCCGGTGTCCGCTATGTTCACCTTCATGTTAAAAATATATAACATAAGGTTATAAATTGTCAACACAGGCAGTCGATGATGGTATGCGACTAATGTCGAAGTTTCTTGTTCGGAGGTGCCCTGACATGGCTATGGCCCGCGTCTTTGTAGCATTTGGTGCGATGGCGGCGATCGTCGTTCTAGCCGCTTGCGGAGGCAATGTGTCCGGCCCCAAGTTCGAACCGACTGGGCAGTTTACTCGATTCGATCCGTCGTTCACCGTCTTGTATAATTTCCAAGGCGGACCGGCCGACGGCGAATCGCCGCAAGGCGTCGTGGAGGGTCCGGCTGGCATGCTACTTGGCGCGACAAGCGATGGCGGTCACATCCATCCACGCGATTGTAAGGGGAGCGGTTGCGGGACTGTCTACGCGTATCAGAACTCCGCGATCCAGCTCGTGTACGAGTTCCAACCGCAACCCCAAGGGTTTCATCCGGTAGGTAGCTTGCTGTTTCGAAACGGAGTGCTCTACGGTGCCGCACAGGGCGGACTGTACGATGACGGCATGGTCTTTTCGCTACATCAAGATACGGACGGAAACTGGATCGAAACTACGCTGTATAATTTCAAAGGCGCTCCCGACGGCTTTGATGTTGCCGGTGTGGACTACATCGACGCGCATGGAAATTTGTACGGAACGACGCGTTCGGGCGGCATTGGAAGAGCGTGTTTGTACGAAAGTTTGGGTTGCGGAACGGTCTTCGAACTGCAGCCGCCGACGCGGCCGAGTGGCAGTTGGAAAGAATCGATTCTGCACTCGTTCATCGGAACTCCCATCGACGGCGCGGTCCCAACCTCTTCGTTGGTGCCCCATGGGAGCTCGCTGTACGGCACGACGGCCCTGGGCGGAGCATCCGAACGGTGTCCATACATAACGGGTTGCGGATCGATCTATACAATCGCGCTGTCGGGTAGCGGATCGTCCGAACGGCTCGCGTATTCGTTTAGCGTGAGTGACTCACAAAATGACGGCGCATTGCCCGGCACGATCGTCGACGGCGGCGACGGAAAACTGTATGGAGTCACCGGCTACGGTGGCGGCGGCGGTACGGGAATGAAATGCGAAATCGAGGTTAACGGGCCGCAAGGTTGTGGAACGTTCTATTCGATTCCGTTCAAGCTCGGCAAAAGGATGCACGATACGATCCTGCACGCGTTTACCGGCGCCCCCGATGGCCAACAACCGAATTCGGTTTCGGGCAGCGCAGCGTTCGGATTCTACGGTTTGACGCAATACGGGGGATCCGTGGCTTGTGACACGCAGTTTGGTTGCGGTACGGTGTTCGGTATCGCTCGCGCGGGAAGCAAATGGGACGAAACGCTGCTGCATTCGTTCCTCGGCAGCGACGGCGCTTATCCGAACGGGCCGCTGTTTTTGAGCGGATCCCAACTGTTCGGAACGGCGTCGGTCGGCGGAGAGGCCCCATGCGAATGCGGCACACTCTACCAACTGACCATCGGGTCGATGAGCGACCGATTTTCGGGCAGTCGCCGGCGCTAGGGAGTCAATTGCTGTAGTCGTGCGATGCCGGTGTCGGCCAGCGCTTTGAGCTCGTCGTAGGAGTCGTACTCTGCCTGAGTCGGTGCCTGGTATGCGCCTTCCATCCCGTTCATCAGGAACGCTAACTGCTCGCGAACCTGCGTCGGAAGTACCGAGTCGTACTCGCTCGAGCGTTTGCCGAGCAGCATGAGGTGTGCGATCTCTGCGTCGATCGCGCGTCGAGCTTGCGGCGAAGCGTGCGAGCGCGCGGCGAGCGCCGCTGCCATGCTGCGGTCGAGCCGGTCGATTTCACCCAGCAACCGTAACTCGAGCGATAGACGCGCTTCGAGCGCGCCGGCCGCCGGATGAACGCGCGGATCGACTGCGATCGTAAACGGTGCTCGCATCTCGTGCGTACCGTACTGCAACACCGCGGTGTACGAGCCCGGTAATGTGGTCGGCCCGCCTCCGTTGTCGGAGAAATCGTCGGTCTCATCGATCTTATAACCGGGTGCGTCGAACGCCGGCGGATACTTCATATCCCACTGGAATGCGTTCATGCCGGGCTTTACCGCGGTCGCTTCGGAGTATCTCGACGGCGCGGATGTGGGCTTGGTCCGTCTCGTTTTGTTGATCTTCATCGAGATCGACCGGCTTCTTCGGTGCTAAATGCAGTTGGAATGTGCGAATAACCTTGCCGGTGGAATCGACGAACGACAACGTGGCCGGCACGCTGCCGTTATAGCCGGCCGGAAGATTGAAGAAGACGCGCGTGCCATAGCGCGGGTTTTCGCCCGACAGTTCCGACGGGGAGTCGCCGTACGATTGTGTCAGCCACGCACTTTCTGGCGCGAATAACTGCGCTCCGGCTACCGAATATTCCGTTTGCCGCGCGAGTTGCTCGAGCAATGCGAGGTTGTCCATAATCCAGAACGCGCGGCCGTGCGTAGCGGCAACGAGTTCGCCTTCACGCGCATCGATCGCGAGATCGCGGATTTGCACGCCCGGCAGATTGAGCGTCAGCGGCTGCCAACGTGTGCCGCCGTCGAGACTGACGTAAACGGTGCTGCGCGTACCGGCGAACAACAGTCGCGGCTCGCGCGAATCTTGACGCACGACGAACGCGTATTGATCGTTTGGCAAGCCTGCGACGATCGGTGTCCAATGTGCGCCGAAATCGCTGGTCATATAGACGTATGGTCGGAAATCGTCCCACTGATACCGCGACGCAGTAAGATACGCCGTTCCCCGAGCGACGTGTGACGGCTCGATCGAGCTGATTTGCGCCCACTGCGGCAGTTGTGGCGGCGTAACGGCGGCCCAATGCGCGCCGTGGTCTGTCGTGACGTGCACTAAGCCATCGGCCGAGCCGGCCCACAGCACGGTAGCGTCGAGCGGTGACACGGCGAGCGAGGAAATATCTGGAAAGAGTTCGGCCCCAGTGTTATCGTAGTCGATCGGACCGCCGGATAGACCTTGCGTGGACGGATCGTTGCGGGTGAGATCGGGGCTAATCGCCTTCCACGTACGGCCGCGGTCGAGGCTCGAAAAGACGACCTGTGCGACCAGCAATAGCTCGCGCGGATTGGCCGGCGAAAACATCGGTGCAAACAGCGCTGGATGCGTCCAGGTAAAGCGATATTTCATATCCGCCGCCGCCGCACCCGACATCAACCGCGGCCAAGGACTGACGTTTTTCTCTTGTCCGGTGACGCGATTGAGTTCGACGAACGTGCTCTCGTAGCCGGATCCGAAGGTAATCAGCGGATTATCCGGATCCGGCGCGATAAACGTGCTTTCGCCGAGTGCGACCGTGTGCAATTCGCCCGGCGGTATCGAGCCGCCGACGAATGCGGAGGTGTATTCCCACGACGCTTCGTCTTGCGACGCACCGAAAATATGAAACGGAAATTGATTGTCGAGCGCGATGTGATAGATCTGTCCGGTTGGCTGATTGTCCTCGCGGCTAAACGTGTCGCCGCGATTGACCGATACCGTCGCGCCGCCGTCGTTGCCTTCCAGCAAGATGTTCGGATGGTGCGGATTGATCCACAGAATGTGATGGTCGCCGTGTGTGTCGCCCGGTAACCCATCCCACACCTTACCGCCATTGGTGGAGACGTACATCGCGTCGACGTTCGGGGCATACACACGATTCGCATCGGTCGGATCGGCAAAGATCGCCATATAGTAAAACGCTCGTTGTCGCAGTTTCCATTGATCGTTCATGTGTTTCCACGTGCGCCCGCCGTCGTCGGAGCGAAAGACGCCGCCGTCTTTCGCTTGCACGATGGCGTAGACTCTGTGCGGATCCGATTGCGCGATCGAAACGCCGATCTTCCCGAGCGTACCGGTGGCAAAACCGCGATTGCGCGAAACGTTCGTCCAGTGGGCACCGCCGTCGGTCGTTTTATACAGTCCGCTTCCCGGGCCACCGGAGACGAGCTTCCACGGAAAACGGCGCGCTTGCCACATCGATGCGTACAGCACGTCCGGGTGATGTTGGTCCATCGATAGATCGACGCCGCCGGTATCGGCGTTTACATAGAGAATTCGTTTCCACGATTTTCCGCCGTCGGTGGTCTTGAAAACCCCACGCTCGGGATTTGGCGCGAACACGTGCCCCATCGAAGCGGCGTAGACGATGTTGGGGTTGCGCGGGTCGATCGTGAGGTTCGTGGTCATATGCGTATCGCGTAATCCGGCGTAGCGCCACGTCTTGCCGGCGTCGATCGACTTGTAGATTCCGTCGCCGGTAGCGAAATCGTTGCGGATATCGGCCTCGCCGGTTCCGGCGTAAATCACCTTGGGATTCGATGCGGAAACCGCCAGGGCGCCGATGGGGCTCGCGATGCCGGGTAGCTCTCCGTCGGAAATGTTCGACCAGTTTTGGCCGTAATCGGTGCTCTTCCAGATGCCGCCTTGGACGCCGCCCATGTAGAACAAATCGGGATTGCTCGGAACGCCCGCGACGGCCACGACGCGACCACCGATATACGGACCGATGCTGCGCCACGATAAGCGGCTCATCAACTCTTGTTGCGGATCTCGAGCGGCCGCATGCGCGTTGGACGAAACGAGTCCGAGCGCTAGAACGATTGCGAACGGTACGGTGAGAAGTCGATGCACGATAACACCCCTACTGGCGGATCATTCGTGAAAGGTCACGATGAATCGAATCGAAGCCGGCTGCACGTCCAGCCGGTCGGTGGGCAGGTTGGCTTGGTATTGCGAGCCGTTTGGACCCGCGTACAATCCTCGATACGGAACGCCGGCCAAATACTGCGTGAACGGACCGGAAACTGCGTTGAACATGTTCGATGCGGCCAGGGTGACGTCGAGGCGTCCGAAATCGTGACCGATCGCGCCGTTGACGATCGTGTAGGGCTGCTGGCTCAACGGATTGTTGTTCCCGCTGAAGGTTGCTGCCGTCGATGCGTGCCAGCCGTTTTGCGCCCATGTCAATGTCGCCGACCCTTGTTGCTGCGGAACGCCCAGGAACTGCTCGTCGTCAACCAAGCTGCCGCCCGAGGTCGGATTGGAAACATTGGGTCCGAGCGAATACGGATAGGCGACGTTCAACCCGTACGATAGCACCATCGTCAGGTGCTGCCTTGGAAATCCTTGGCGGTAGCGCACTTCGGCGCCCTCGTAGACCGCATTACCGATGTTGATCGGAATTTCGTATGCATATCCTAACTTCGAGTTGCACGCTCCAAAGGGATAATAATTCTCGATGGTATCGCGTAAATTCGAGCGATACAACGACACGTCGAGATCGGATTGGGTGGAAAAGAGATGCGAGTATCCAAGCTCGTATTCGGTCGCGTGTTCCGGACGTTCGTCCGGATTGCCCTGTCCTGCGACCACGCAGTTCTGATCGGGTGGTGGAAGCCCCGGGTTAGGTTGCGGCTTGCCGTTTACCAGCACCGGCGGAAAATAATAGCGTTCTATTAAGAGCGGCGCGCGAAATCCGGTGCCGGCGGAGGCGTGGATCACGTTCGATGCGTTCAGGTCGTAGCTGAGCCCGAGCCGCCAATCCAGCGTGCTGCCGAACGTCGAGTAGTCGGCTTCGTAGAGACCGGCAGAAGCCCTGAGGCGGCCGAATTGCTGCGCACCGCGCGCGAAATAGGCGTTAACGCTTTGCGACAGCGCTCCGTCGATACCGTTGGCGGTCAGCGATTCTTGACGCGCGTATCCCCCGAAGCTGAACTCACCGGTTTCGAACGTGCGTCCCCACGACAACGCTTCGTTGTAGCGCTTATCTTGATGGGATACGTCGTAGGGCGACGTCGCGCCCGATCCGCCCGACAGGTTGACGTCGTTGTCGTTGGCATAGAATTCCGCTAGCAGCGTTCCCGACCCGAGTACCGAGCGCGAGTACGCGTCGTAGGCGCGAATGTTTTGCGTAAAGATTGCGTTGCCGGTACCGACGTTGTCGCCGTACCGAGGGTTCGGCGTACCCGTAAAGCCGCTCGGACATACCGGCGCACTCGAGTCGGTCGGGTCGCACGGTTCGAATGGGTTGCCGGCGACGCCGTTTACCGCGCTACTTTCATCGCGAAAGTCGCCGAGCGTGAAGATACGCACGCCGGCATCGGCGCGTTGCGAAAAGTTGTAATCGAGGTTCACCAGGCCGAGCTTGGCGTTGATCGACGAACCGAGGTGCGTGAGCACCGCACAGTTCCGCGGTTGTGCGGCGGGCGTTGCGATCGCGCTGCCCACCAAGTTGCAATGTTTCGATGGCGCGTTGTTGGATGGATAGACGGGCGTATATTGGTCGACTTGTCCTGCCGATTGATACACGTTGCCCGCCACCGCGTAGCCGAGTTTACCGATGGCGCCGGTGGCGTTGAGCCAGGTCTGCGTAGTGCCGTACGATCCGGCCGAGCCCGACACCGCAACGTGGTCCTGCTGGGTTGGCTGGAGCGACACGAGGTTGACGGCGCCGCCAAACGTGTTGCTGCCCTCACTATCGGTCGGGCCGAGTCCCTCCGTCACGTTGACGCTATTAAAAGCCGGCACCGCGAACTGGGAGAGGTCGAGGTCGCCGGTGTTGCCATCGTTGAGCACTTGGCCGTCGAGCGTTACCAGCGATTCGGATGGGTCGGGTCCACGCAGCGACACGACGGCCGGAGCGGTCGGAGCACCCGAGTCGGGATGCTGAATGACGACGGACGGAATTTGCTGCAGACCCTGCAACACGGTACTGTAACCGAGCGCGTCCATCTCCGAGCGCGAAACGCTCATTTCGGGGACGGCGCTGCGCACGAGTCCGTATCCTCCGTTAACGCGCACCTCGCCGATGGTGCGAAGTTTCGGGGAGTCCGCCGGCTCCAACGCGACGTTGACGGTCGAATCGCGGTCGATCTCGCCGATGTCGGCTTGAATCGCGATGAAGCCGCCTGCGTTCGCCCCAACGGTGTAGCGTCCGGGAGATACCTGCACGGAGAACGCGCCTCTTGCATCGGTCGTCGCTCGAACGATGGCCGGGCCCGACAGGACGATTTGCGCTTGGGCGATCGGAGCTCCCGATGGCGAGTGAACGTTGCCCGACACGAGGCAGCAAAGCGCGACGAGAATTCCGTGCATGCGTCGCACGTTCGGCCTGAAAGCGAGGTTTCCTCAGCGCAGATTGTGAATCGATCCGTCGATGCGACGAGGCGAGTTTTTTGGCGGCGTTTCTGCCCTTGCGCTTGCGGTCTCGACACCGGCGCGCGCGGTCGCCACGACGGCGTACTCCGACGCGCTGGCAGCGCTCGAACGTTCGACCGGTGGACGCTTGGGCGTCTTCGCAATCGATACCAACTCGGGAAAAACCTTGGAATATCGCGCGCGCGAACGCTTCTTGATGTGTAGCACGTTCAAGCTGCCGTTAGCCGCGATGGTGTTGCGAAAAATCGACCTGGGCGTGGAGTCGTTCTCTCGCCGGATCCCATATAGCACGGCCGATTTGCTAGAAAACGCGCCCGTGGCGCAACAGAACGTCGCCCGCGGATATATGACGGTGCGCGAAGCGCTTGCCGCAGCGGTGCGCGTCAGCGACAACACGGCGGCGAACTTGCTATTAGCGTCGGTCGGCGGCCCGTCGGGATTCACCAAGGGCATTCGCCAGCTCGGCGATACCGAGACGATCCTCGCGCACGGCGAACCGGTGCTGAACGATCCGCCGCGCCCCGGCCAGACGGGCGACATGACGACGCCGTCGGCGATGGCGTACGATGCCCGCGACATGGTCGTCGGCGATAAGTACTTGCAAGAGAAGACACGCGGGCTGTTGCAGCGCTGGCTGATCCAGTGCGAGACCGGCTTGACGCTGCTCCGCGCGGGCTTTCCGAAATCCTGGACGGCGGGCGATAAAACCGGTATGGGCGGCGGTCATACAACCTTCGGCGACAGCGACACGCGCAACGACATCGCATTCGGCTGGGCTCCGACGGGCGCTCCGATCGTCGTCACGGCGTATCTGACCGGGGTGACGGTGCGCGCGACCGCGCGCGACGCCGCGCTGGCGTCCGTGGGCCGAATCGTTTCGTCTACTCTTCGACCGTAGCGCGTAGCCGTTGCAACGCGACGTCCCACTGCCGGGAGATCTGTTCGAGATACCGGCGAACTTCTTCGAGACGTCGCGGCTCGAGCGTCCAAATGCGTTCGCGACTCTGCCGCCGGCTTCGCACCAGGCCGGCAGCGTGCAGCGCGTACAAGTGTTTGGTGATGGCTTGACGCGAGATGCCCGACCCTTCGGCCAACTTCGCGATTGAAAGCGGTCCGCCGTTGCAGAGCTTAGCGACGATGCGGAGACGCGATTCATCGCCCAGCGCAGCGAGGACCGGCGCGACGCTCACGCGAGACGCGCGTCGAGATACTTCTCGATCATGCGCACCATCGTGTCCCAACCTTCGCCGTTGGCTTCGAATGCGTCGGTGCTGCGACCGAGCGGCAGCGCATCGAAGCCGGACTCGGTGAGTGTGAGCATCGTTCCGCCTTCGACCGATTCGAGTTCGAACGTGACGAGCGTCATCGGCTCGTCCGAATAGTTGACCGACGTGTCGATTGCGAACGGATGCCAACGATACGAAAACAGCCGCATGGGTTCGATGTGCTCGACGTGCATCTCCAGCGGCATGCCGGCGTATTTTTCTTGTATTGCGGCGACGCCGGGGTCACATTTCGTTCCGCGGATGCGCCCACGCGCTACGCTGCCGGCGGCGAACGGCTCGGTGAACTCTATTCCGAACCAATCGCCGAATGCGGTGGCGTCGGCGATCGCGTTCCAAACGCGATGGATCGGCGCGCGCAGCAGCAATCTCTTTTCAACCCGGTCGGTAGTGGACGATGTCATTATGCAACCTCCTAGTTGCATATCACAATATCATGGCCCGTTCCGAAACGCAACCGTTTGGTTGCAAGATTTTGGCTGCGCTCGTCGCGAATGGGCGATGAATGAATTGTTGGATGATGCGCTCGGCCGCGCTTGCCGTGGCGCTGGTGGGGACGGCTATGCCGGCTGACGGGCAGACGCCTTCGGTCGCTTCGCCGGCGGAGATTCAGCACACGCTCGATGCATACACGAGTGCCATACGAGGCGGCGGGGTAATCGTCGGCATCGTTAACGGTTCGACGGTAACCGTCTATCGTTCGGGTGACTTCGGACCGGCGCAACCGCCGCTCGACGATCGCACGATGTTTCAGATCGGGTCGCTCACCAAAACGTTTACCGCGACGTTGCTGGCATCGATGGTCGTCGACGGACGCGTGCGCCTCGAACAAGCGGTGCAAACCGTCGCGCCCTCCGGTGTGACGATTCCGTCGTATCACGGACAGCAAATTACATTTGGTAACCTGGCGGAGCATTACTCCGGGCTGCCGCGGCTTCCAACAAATCTGCGAACGGATTCACTCGACCCGTATGCGACGTACACCCCTGCGTTGTTCGAGCAGTTCTTGTCGGGATATACCTTGACGCGCGCCCCGGGCGATCGATACGAGTATTCGAACGCCGGAGTGGGGTTGTTAGGCGACGCACTGGGTTGGAGTGCCGGAACGTCGTACGACCAGCTCTTGCAGACACGGGTGCTGCAGCCCCTATCCCTTGCGGACACGACCTTGTCGCTGACACCCGATCAGCGCGCGCGGTTAGCGCCAGGACTCAGCCAGGCCGGCGCGTCCCAGCCGGCGTGGAACTTCGGTGAACTGGCTGCCGCAGGCGGCCTGTATTCGGACATGCACGATATGCTTGCGTTCCTGCGCGCGAATCTTGCGGCGCCCTCCGGTCCGCTCGGCCCGGCGATGGCGATGGCGCAAATGCCGCGCGCGCCCGTCGCCGGGTCGCAAGGGCAAACGAAAACCGGGCTGGCGTGGATCGTCAACGTGGATAACGGCAAGACGTTCATGAACGGCGAGACCGGCGGCTATCACTCGTACATGGGATTCAATCGCACTGCCGCGAGTGGCATCGTCGTGCTCGCCAACGTCGCCGACGCCAACGTCGATTCGCTCGCGCTGCATATCATGTACCCGCAACTCTTCCCCGCACCGGTGTCGTCGGTGCCGCAAACCGGGATCGTTCAAGAAGATCCCGCGATTACAGCGTTAGCGCGCACATGGCTTTTGAGTTTGCGAACGGGAACGATCGATCGATCGAAACTCACGCCTGAGTTCTCACAGCACATCACCGGAGATATGCTCGCACAAGTGAGCACGTCACTCACCGCGATGGGCGAGTTTACCGATTGGACATACCTAGGGTCGCAGCCGCATGGGGACGTGACGACCTACCGGTACCGCGTTCTCCTTGGGGGGCAGCCGCACATTTGGTCCATCATGGTCGATGCAAACGGGAAAATCGCCGGTTCGCTCCTGCAGTAAACTAGGGCGTGTCGTTGGGATTTTGGCTTACGCCGTCCGCTCCGTCCAAGCCGTCCGCGGAGCCAAGGGTTCTCGTCAGTTTGCCGGACGGGTACGCATAGATCGTCACCGTCCCAGACCCGCTGTTGGCGCTAAACAGCGTCTTTTCGTCCTTGCTCAATGCTACGCGAAACGGGTCGAATAATCCGGAGACGATACCCATGTCGGTCGTGTACGGCGGTGGAATTCGAAAATTGCGCCGCGCTGGTCGTCGGCGATGATGTCGCGCTGCTTGTCGAGGATAATGCCACCGGGCGACGCGACGCTCGCCGAGAGGAGCTTCGCGGTCGAATCGCCGCGTACGAACTCTTCAAACGCTCCGCGTTTTTGCTTGTTGAAAAACGAAACGAAAATATCGCCGCGATCGTCGACCGCAACGCCTTCCGGCCCGTGCTCGATCGGATACTGCTTTGCGATCGAGTCGGTGCATTGCGGGAACACGTCGATGTAGCCGACTTTTGCATAAAAGTTGAAATCTGCGACGTAGACGTTCCCTTTGGAATCGGTCGTGACGTTGACCGGATCGACCAAACCGGAAGCGTACGTGCACGACGGCGACGATGCACCCGGCGCAAACTCCGTGATGTTAACCGTCTCCAGGTTTGCAACGTAGACGTTACCGGAGCGGTTAACCCACACGCTATTCGTGTCCGACACGCCGTTGGTAATCGCTCCGTTAGGGCGATAGCTCTTGTTCTTAAACAAAAATACCGACGAGGCATCGTCGGCAACGTAGAGATCCTTACCGGCTTTCGCGGCCGCCGGGCGGAGTCGAGCTTGGATCGCCTCGTAGCCGGTCGCGTAGCGGTTGTCGATGCCGTTCGAGCGGGCGATGGCGGAGCCGTCGTTCGACGGCCCCGCTGTCGTACAAGCAGCGAGCGATAACGCGCCGATCGCTGCGAGTAAACGCGTTATCCGCATGCGGTGGTTAGAGCGTGCTCGGTGAGTCGGCGACGCCTTCGACGCCGTCGAGCCCATCGCTGGAGTCGAGGGTGTTGGTCGGCGTACCGGAGGGATACTTGTAAATCGTGACCGTTCCCGAACCCGTGTTGGCGTTGAATAGTAATTTTTGGTTCTTGCTCAGTGCGGCGTGGAACGGATCCGACAGCCCCGAAACCAGCGGAATCGCGCTGGTGTAGGGTTCCGGAATCACGTCGATCGAGCCGCTCTGGTCGTCGGCGATTAGGTCGCCGTCCTTATCGATGGTAAGTCCGCCGGGCGAGCCCACGGTTACCGATAAAATCTTGCCCGGTGTCTTACCCTTGACGAACTCTTCGAATCCGCCCGTGAATGCGGCGTTGAAGAACGTTACGAACAAATTGCCTTTGCTATCGACGACGGCGCCTTCGGGTCCGCTGGAAATGGAGTACTGCGTGGCGACCGTGTCGCTGCATTGTTTAAACTCGTCAACGTAGCCTGGAGTATTGAAGTCGTTGAAATCCACGACGAACACGTCGCCTTTGGTGTCGGTCGTCACGTTGATCGGATCCACCAAGCCGGCGTCGTAGGTACACTTCGGCGTCGAGGAGCCGGGTGCAAACTCTTCGACGTTCTTGCCGGTCACGTTTGCGACGTAAAGATTGCCGGCCGTATCGACCGCGAGTCCGTCGGGTGTGGAGAAACCGGTAATCGATCCGTCTGGTTTGTAGCCTTTATTCTTGAACAAGAAGACAGATGCGATCCCGTCGGAAACGAACAGGTCTTTGGCGACCTTTGCTTTGTCCGGCGACAGGCGCGATTGAATCGTTTGGTACGTGCCGCCGTACCGCAAATCGATGCCGTTCTTATTTGCGATCGAAGACAACGTGCGGCTTTGCGAGGCGGCTTGCGGCATCGCAGATCCGCCGCCCGAACCCGAGGTCGAGCAGGCCGAAAGCAGCAGAGCGCCGGCTATACAACCGGCGCTCGCGATCGTGGAAAGCGTTCGCATAGAATCTCCCTCAATGTTTTTCAGCACTGGCGTGTGAAGTTTTTCGACCCGGTGATTTGTTTACCGTCGGGCGAAAGTTTGAGCGTCGAGGTACCGTAGTACGTCAGCGTCACCGTGTTACCGTCGAGATTCCAGTTGCCGGACACGCCCTGCGGATCGGTAACGTCGCCGTCGGCCGAGAAGACGAACTTCTGGCTTTGGGAATTATTCATCAACCACGTTCCAACGAGATTGTTCAGCGCGCAGCCGGTCGGAACGGGTGTCGGCGTCGCGGGAAGGGTAAGCGGTGTACCCGCGCGGCCTTGGAACTTGTCGTCGAGGCCCTTACACAACTGGTCGGCGTTAAACGGGCTTCCCGGTTGTTCGACCGTGCACGTAAACGTGACTTCGTAGCCTTTGTTGACCGGAAAACAGTGAATGGCAGCGGCGGATGTCGCGTGACCTTCGCTGTCGGTCGCGCCGTAACCAAACCAGATCGCGGTTCCCGGCGATGTTTCCCCGACCGTCGATAACTCGGCGCTGAGCGCGGCCTTGGCTTTGCTGCTGCACGTTTCGATGGCTCCGCTCGGAACCACGAGCCGAATTCCGACCGAAAGTTGAACCGCTGCCGGGGTGGCTGCAGTGGACGCCAGCAGCGCGACGACCGCAACCGCTGCGGCGGCTCCCAAACGAAATCGACGAATCACAAGCATCGGCTATCCTCCGTTGGCGACGAGGGCTTTTCCGCCGAGTGGCCGTCGCCCCCTGTCCTCGCGCGGCGCTCCCCGGCAGGTTCGGGTTCGCATACAATCGTAGCGGAGCGTTCGACGCATGAACGCTTTGATCGGGGCCGCAGTGACGGCATTCGTGGCGCTGTTTCCGATCGTCAATCCGATCGGCGGCGTCGCCGTATTCTTCGCGTTGACGGGGTCGGACACGCCCGCCGAACGCAATGCGACCGCCGCTCGTATCGCGATGTTCGTGGTGCTGATTTTGCTCGCGTTCGAGCTGGGCGGTTCGTATCTGCTCGAGTTCTTCGGCATATCGCTTGCAGCGTTGCGCATCGCGGGCGGAATAATCGTCGGGCACACGGCGTGGACGATGGTGACGGCATCGAGCCGCATGACGACGACCGAAAGTTCGGAGGCAAAAACCAAGGACGATATCGCGTTCTCGCCGATGGCGATGCCGCTGCTGGCCGGCCCCGGATCGATCGGCGTGGTGATGGCGCTTGCCGCCCGCCCGGATCCGACCGTGTGGCTAACGGGTATCGGGATCGCGGTGTTGGCGATGGGAGTCGTCGTCTACGCGCTCTTACGTCTCGGCGGCCCGCTCGTGAAGCGATTGAGCGCCGGCACCCTGAGCGCATTCGATCGCATTCTCGGATTTCTGATTCTCGCGATCGCGATCGAACTCATAATAACCGGCTTTAAGGGCGTGTATCCGAAGTTCGGGCTGTGACCCGAGTTCCGATCCAACCGTGCTCCGCACAACTCGCTTCCGAACGTCCGAAGAGAACCCCCAACCCGCACTCTGAATCGAACATGCGTCGATTATCGTGCGGCACGCCGCGGACGAACGCGTAATCCTGATTCGTTCCGTTCGGGAAGAGCTTGCGAACATACTCGATATAGAATCGCCCGCGTTCGAAGCGATAGGCGCCTTGCGCTTCGCCGCCGCAGCTGCGATCGAGATCGTCCTCCTTGGGATTGGTATCGGCGGTGCCGAGCAAATAGGTTACGCGGCGCAACGCATAGCGCCGTTCTAGCGATGCGGACGAACCCCGCACGTACGCCGGCGCTCCGGCCAAACCGTAACGCCACTGATTGAAATCGGTGCAAGCGGCTTGCGGTACCGGCCGCCAATCGCTGAAATAGAAATACGACGACGGATTGGCCACCACGAGATGCACCGGGATACGTCCGCGTGCGTCCAGTTGCGGCGCCCGACCCACCACCGCATACCGCTGCACGATTTGGCCGCCGGCAGAATGTCCGATCAACACGATGTCGCGCATTCGCGGAAAACGTCGAGCATCGCTGAGACGCGCGATCATCGCATCGAAGACATCGTACGTACTGACCGGCGCGGTGCGCGCATCCGAACCGCCCGGCCAGGCGCTCGTCCAATAGAGCGTTGCGGCGGAGACGCGATGGCCGGCCAACTCCGACGATTCCACGAATTGCGGCGCAATCACGAGCACGTTCGAAGCTCCGGCGCGAGCGACCGCACGCGTTCCGGTGTCGTAATAGTAATCGGCATCCCGCAGGACGCCGTGCACGACGATCAGCGCGCGCGTCGCGCTAGGATCGCCATCCAGCGAACCGCTGCCGAAGTAGCGCGCGATGCCGCTTCCGCGCGGCGCGTTCACGACGAACTGCCGGTCCGCTAGACGTCCGGCATTATCCGGCTGCGGCGTTTCGAGCGCCGCGACCGTCGCGAGCGCGAGCAGAGCTGCCTTCCACATACCGCCATCTTCGGGAACCCGTCCGGCGCCTCCGGGTGCTCGACATAATGAGCGCCGGACTGCTCCACTTGTCCAAAGGCGACCGGCTCCTGACGGACAAAGCATTGGAGCGACGCCGCCGCGCAAAGGAGTGCACATGAGCACGATATCCGCCCAAGAACGCACGCCCGATCCGCTCGCCCTCCGCGACCATCTGACGCTGACGTACAGCGAACTCGAAGAACGCAACCTGGCTGCCAAGCAGCAGCGGAAGGACCGCGCGGCCGCGCATCAACTCGCCGCCGAACGGCTCGAGTATCTCAGCGCTGAAAAGCGGATCAAAGCCGTCACGGTGCTGTTCAGCGACCTCGAAGGCCGCTTGCACATGCTCGACTACGACAAAAAGTTTTTGCTGGATTCGCATGACAATCTCACCTTCGACGGTTCGTCGATTCGGGGGTTCACCGCGCAGCGCGAGAGCGACTTACGCCTGGCGTTGGATTGGAGCGCGTTTTATTGGGCGCCGGCCGACGTCTTCGGTGCGGGCAAGGTGCTGGTGTTTGCCGACGTGCTGGATCGCGAAGGCCGCCCATTTGCCGGCGATATCCGCGGCGTGCTCAAACAGCTTTCGAACAAATGCTACTCCGAGCACGGCTACACGCTCAACGCGGCCAACGAGATCGAGGGATTTCTTTTCCAAGGGCTCGACGCAGAACGCCGCTATCATGAAACCGGTGCGTTCGAATACGTCAACACCGGCGGATATTTCCACTCGCTTCCCGGCGATCCGTTGCGCACGTTTATCGATACGGTTGCAGAAGTACAGCGCGCGATGGGGTTCCAGAACGAGAAAGACCATCCCGAAGTGGCGCCCTCGCAGTTCGAGATCAACTACAGCTACGGCGAAGTCGTCGCCGCCGCGGACCAGATCCAACTGTACAAGCTCATCTGCCGCCAAGTTGCCACGCGCATGGGCATGACGGCCAGTTTCTTACCGAAGCCGGTCGTGGGCGTCAATGGCAGCGGCATGCATACCAACGTTTCGGTAAGCCGCGACGGAAAGAATATATTCTGGGATCCGAAGGGCAAGGAACGGCTCAGCGCGTTCGGTTGGGAGTTCGTCGAGCGTATTCTGGCGCACGCGCCCGCGTTGTGTTTGATGTTCAATGCGTCCGTCAATGCGTACCGCCGGCTCGATCCGCACTTCGAAGCACCGAATCAAATTAAAGCGTCGGCGATCGACCGCGGCTCGATGGTGCGCGTGCCGATCGGCAACGAACGCAGCGCGCGCGTGGAAGTGCGATCCGTCGGTCCCGATGCGAATCCGTATCTGGTGCTGTTGGCGGTTTTTGCGACCGGTCTGGGAGCCGATGTGGACGGCACCGTCGCTTCGGCCGAACGCTATCTGCCGGACAACATCTACGATGCGCTGTCGGCGTTTCGCGAGTCGAAGTGGCCCGACGCGATGATGGGTTCCGAAATCAAAGAGAAATACGCCGAGCTCAAACAAGCCGGCGCAGATCGTTGCCCGCGACTATTGGGCACGGTGGTGAAAGCCCAAGAAGTGCAGCTGCATCACGAGGTCTACAACCAATATCTCTGGAGCTTGTTTTAGGAGACGCGCCTCAGCGATGGCCGAGATGCCATCCGTGCGCCTCGCACAGATACGGCCGTAAGCCGGCGCTCTTCGCCGGGATCGCACGTTCTGCAAGTTTCTTGGTCGCGAAGGCGGCCTTCGGCGAGCCGGTTTTGTTGTAACACGAACGCGCCCCACCGGATTTCCGGGGGGCGCCTTTCGAATCGTCAGCCGACATTTTGCAAGTCGCGCTGTACGGGTGTCACGTACAGCTTGCGTTGCATCGCCTCGGTGGGAACTTTAATTCGGTCGGCCAGTCGCAAGAGCTGCAAAAAGCGCACTTGCCACCACGTCATGTCGATCTCGTACCACTGCAATCCGTGACGCGCCGAAAACGGAAACGCGTGGTGATTGTTGTGCCAGCCCTCGCCGAACGACAGCAGCGCAACCCACCAGCAGTTGGTCAACTCGTCGTTGGTGCGGAACGTGCGGTAGCCAAGCATATGGGCGGCGCTGTTCACGAACCATGTCGAATGATAGGCAAAGACCAGGCGTCCGAAGACACCCCACACCACGAACGGCCAGCCGCCGATGAAGAAGAGCCCGACCGCTAAAGCGAGTTGCATCGGTAGTGCTAGCCACGCGAGTGCGCGATAGAACGGATCGGCCTCGAGGTCGGGTGCGTAGCGTCGAATTTCTTCATCGCTCGGCATCGCAACGTTGTTACGGTACAGCCAATCGAAGTGCGCCCACCAGAAACCGCGCTGAATGGTGTGCGGATCTCCGTCGTGGTCGGCATGCGCGTGATGTTTGCGATGCACCGCCACCCAACGGATGGGATCGCCCTGTAGGGACAGCGTCCCGAACACGGCGAGCAAATATTCGAGCGGCTTGCGCAAGCGCAAGCTGCGATGGGTCAGGGTTCGATGGAAGCACAGCGTGATTCCAAGCGCACCGGTGCAATAGGCGATCAACGCGCCCGTTGCGAGTGCCGGCCAACTAAAAAACCCCGGCCAAAAGACGGCCAGGGCTCCTAAGTGGATTCCGAACAACGCGCCGCCGGTGAGGCGACGAGACAGAGAGCCGGCGGGTTGCTGACCCTCTGCGTTCATCGATGCTCTAATAGCGGTTGGCTATTTACCGGTAGCTGCTGCTACGCGACGAGAAACAGTCGCGGCAGTACACCGGCTTATCTCCACGCGGCTGGAACGGCACTTCGGCAACGCCGCCACACTGGCTGCAAGTCGCCTTGAACATTTCGCGCTGTCCGCCGCCACCACCGGCGCCGGCCCCACCGCCACTTGACGAACGACCGGCCTTGCGGGCGGTACGGCAGTCGGTGCAGCGATTCGGCTTATTGGTGAAACCCTTCATGGCGTAGAACTCTTGCTCGCCGGCGGTGAAGGGGAACTGACGGCCGCAATCCATGCAGGTCAGCATTTCATTGGTATACATTAACTAACGAGTCTCCTCAGGGAAGTGATTGTGTTTTCCGGATCCGACTCGCTAGTACGTGGAACGTGACCTTTGCGGACTTCGAAACCTGGTAACCAGAACACTATACACTATCCCGCTCCAAAAAGTTCCAGTGACCCTGAACATTTTTTACTAGGCTGGCAAGCGGGCGCGGTCCTTGTTCCGAGCGGCCGGTCTGTGAGATACTACGGGCGCTTCCTGCCAAGCAGAAGGAGAACGTTTGGCCCGTCCATCGCGCAACAGAAACCGGCCGCGGCGCACTTCCGATAACGGATCGACACCGCAGGCCCCGGATACCTCGAAAGAAGCTCCGCTCGAGCTTTTTGGGACCATCAAACAAGTGTTTCCCAGCACCACCTTCGCGGTCGAGCTTGAGAACGGGCACACCGTGCTGGCGCACATCGCCGGCCGTCTGCGCCGCCACCGGATCAAGCTGCTGCTGGGCGATCGAGTAGAGCTCGAAATGTCCCCATACGACCTCACCAAAGCGCGCATCGTCTACCGCTATCGCGCGGGCGAGGCTCGCCGGGCTCACTAGCTCCACACGGGAATCCGCCGCTCGCCGCTCGAACGTACGTTCGCTATAGCGGCGACTAGCGCCCGCGTGACCGACATGATAGGATGAGCGCTGTTGCCCGCGGGCAACTCCCAATCCGGCTGCGGCCGGTGGTGGCGCGATGATGCGTCACCTGGCTAGGGTCGCAACGCTCGAAACGAGCGCCGGCGACCACCAACCACCTAGTCGAAAGGACGAACGATGGCTACCAGTAGGACGAAACGCGCCGTTAAAGACCGGCGCCCCAAGCGCAAGCCGTGCCAGTTTTGCGCGGACCGCGTAATCGATATCGGATATCGCGAAGTCAACCGGCTCAAGAAGTACGTTTCCGAACGCGGCAAGATCGTGCCGCGACGCATTTCAGGAAACTGCGCCAAACACCAACGCCTATTGACCGTCGCGATCAAGCGCGCCCGGATCATCGCGTTCCTTCCCTACGTCTCGGAGTAGCTGCGAGTGAAGCTCATTCTATTGGCCGACGTAACGGCGCTTGGCAAAAAAGGCGACATCGTCGATGTCGCCGAGGGGTACGCTCGCAACTATTTGGTGCCGCGTAAGCTCGGCATCGAAGCCGACAAGGGCGCGTTGGCCAAGCTAGGTTCGCAGCAGCAAGCACAACGGCGTCGCGAAGATATGGCATTATCCGATGCCAAGGAGCTCGCCAAGCGTCTCGAGACCGCCAAAGTCGCCGTCAAAGCGAAGGCGGGCGGCAACGGCCGCTTGTTCGGCACGGTAACGAACGCCGATGTTGCCACCGCGATCGCGGAGTCGCTCGACGTCGCAATCGACAAGCATAAGATCGAGCTGATCACGTCCATCAAGGCGTTGGGCTCGTACCCGGTCGAAATTCGGTTGCACAAGAACGTAACCGCTAAAGCGACGGTCAACGTCGTTTCGATGTAATCGAAGGCCGTGCCGGACGCATCGCATTACGCGTCGCGCTTCCGCCGGAAATTCGGCGTTGAAGACGAGCTGGGCCGTTACGTAACGGCGCTCTACGAAATGCTCGGTTCGGTGTTGGGACAGGATAAGATCGTCCTGCGCGCCGGCAAAGTCAACGCCCTGCGCATGATGCGCTCCGCCAACCTTCCCGATCGCTTGTGCGCGCTGCAGCGTCTGGTCTTTGAAGATCCGACGCTCGAGCGCGCGACAACGCGAGCCCAACAGCGAAAAGCCATCGCCGAGATCGAAGACGCGATGGCCGACACGATGGCGCAGCGTAACGCCGAAGACGCGTTGGAAAAACGCGTTACCGAAAAGATGACGCAGCGGCACGAAGAGTACGTCAAAGACCTCAAGCTCGAGGCGTTGCGCGAAAGCGGCGGTCCGGAAACTCCCGGGACGCAAGCCAAACTCGCCGAACTCGACGCGCTCTCGCAACGAACGCTCGCCGCGTCGGCGTTGCGCCAGCTGCGTCCGCAGAATTTACGCGACATCGTCGGACAAGAAGCCGCCGTGCGAGCGTTACTGGCGAAGATTAGCTCCCCGTTTCCGCAGCACGTGTTGCTCTACGGTCCGCCCGGCGTCGGCAAAACCACCGTCGCCCGGCTCGCACTGGAAGCGGCGAAAGCTCGTCCGCAGACCCCGTTCGGAAAAAGCGCGCCGTTCGTCGAGGCCAGCGGAACGACGCTCCGCTGGGATCCGCGCGAAACCGTGAATCCGTTACTTGGCAGCGTCCACGACCCGATCTATCAAGGCAGCCGGCGCGAGTTTGCCGAGGGCGGCGTACCGGAACCCAAGCTCGGCCTCGTGACCCGCGCCCACGGCGGCGTGCTGTTTATCGACGAGATCGGCGAGATGGATGCGGCGCTGCAACTGCGTCTGCTCAAAGTTCTCGAAGACCGTCGCGTGATGTTCGAGTCGTCGTACTACGACGACAGCGCCGCCAACGTTCCCGAATACGTCAAACGCCTTTTCCGCGAAGGCGCTCCGGCCGACTTCATTTTGATCGGTGCTACCACGCGCGAGCCCGACGACATCGATCCGGCCATCCGGTCGCGCTGTGCCGAAGTGTTTTTCTCGCCGCTCACGCAGCACCAAGTCGTTTCGATCGTGCAAGGTGCGGTCAAGCGCTTGGGTGCGCGCGCGACTCGGGGCGTGCCCCGTGCGATTGCGTCGTACACCATCGAGGGACGCAAAGCCGTGCAGCTCGTGGCCGATGCCTACGGTCAAGCCCTCTATCGCACGCGTCCGGCAAAGGCCGGCGATGCCACAAAACAGCCGGCGCCTTCGATCACCGAAGACGACGTGACGTCGGTGGCGCAGACGAGCCGTTTGCTGCAGCATACTCCGGTGAAAGCGCGGGCCGTGCGCGAAATCGGCAAGACGTTCGGTCTTGGCGTGCTGCACTATCTGGGAAGCCTGATCGAGATCGAAGCCGTTGCGTTTACCGCGAGCCAGCCCGGCAAGGGTACGGTTCGCTTTAACGACACCGCCGGTTCGATGGCCAAAGACTCGGTGTTCAACGCGACCAGCGTGTTGCGAACGTTCGCGGGAATCGACACGGCGAACTTCGATCTGCATATCAACGTCGTCGGCGGCGGTAATATCGACGGGCCGTCGGCCGGGTTGGCGATCTTTCTGGCGCTGTATTCCGCAATCGTGAAATCGCCTATGCCGCAAGACGTCGCGGTCACCGGCGAGCTGTCGATTCAAGGTAAGGTTCGGGGCGTCGGAGGCATCGTCGAAAAATTGTACGCGGCTCGACAAGCCGGCATGCGGCGCGTCGTGATTCCGCGTGAGAACGGGCGCGAAGTTGACGCGACGATGGCCGGTCTCGACGTCGTACCCGTGACCGACGTCGAACACGTCTTGCGCGAACTGAATATGAACAAGCGTTCCACAAGGCATTCACCGGCGACGCGCCGGAAAAGCACACGTCGTCCATGACCGCACAACCATCGCCCACTCCGATCGACCGCATTCCGCCGCACAACATCGAGGCGGAGATGGCCGTGCTCGGATCGATTCTCGTCGACAAAGAGATGCTGGGTGAAGTCGGTCAGCTCGTACGTCCGGGCGATTTCTACGCGCACGTGCACGAATCGATTTACGCCGTGCTCGTATATTTGTTCGAACGCGACGAACCGATCGACAAAATTACCGTCAGCGAAGAATTGCGCCAGCGCGGCACGCTCGAACGCGTCGGTGGCGTGCCGTATATCAGTTCGCTGATGGACACGGTTCAGTCGGCGGCGTCGGCGCGCTATTACGCCACCATCGTGCACGAGAAAGCCGCGCTGCGGGCGTTGATCGGTGCGGGAACGCAAGTCACCAAACTGGGCTACGAAGGCGAAGAAGACGTTGCGGCGTCGCTGGATCGCGCGCAGCAACTGATCTATGCCATCGGTGAAGAACGCGGCACGAAAGATTTCAAACCGGTCCGCGATCTGCTCAAAGAAGCCTTCGACAGCATCGATCACCTCTATCACCAGCGCGGCGACCGTATCGGTTTGACGTCGGGCTTTCCCGACATCGATGCGATGACCACCGGTTTTCAGCCGGGTAATTTCGTCATCGTTGCGGCCCGCCCGGGCATGGGCAAGACGTCGTTCGCGCTCAATATGGCGGTGGCTGCGGCGCGCGACTCGGGACAACCGGTGGCATTTTTCTCGCTCGAAATGTCGAACAACGAACTGATCCAACGCTTGATCTGTTCCGAAGCGCGCATTTCGATGAACGATATGCGCCGCGGCAACATCAAACCGCACCAGTGGGAGTCGATCTCGCGCGCGATGGAGGGGCTCGACCAGTTGCCGATCTACCTCGACGACATGGGCTCGCTCAGCGTTTCCGATTTGCGCAATCGGTGCCGCGTGCTCAAGAAGTCGGCTGAGGGAAACTTAGGCGCGATCTTCGTCGACTATTTGCAGTTGATGCGCCCGGCGGTAACGTCGCGCAACGTCAATCGCAACGAAGAACTATCGGATATCTGCCGCACGCTTAAAGTGACCGCAAAAGAACTCAGCGTTCCGATCGTGGCGCTGGCGCAGCTCAACCGTGCGGTCGAAAGCCGGTCCGACACGGGCAAGCGCCCGATGCTTTCGGATCTTCGCGATTCCGGATCGATCGAACAAGAATCCGACGTCGTTGCGTTCCTGTTCCGAGAGGGCTATTACAAGCCTGACTGTCCGGATCCCGATTTAACCGAGTTCATCATCGCCAAGCACCGCAACGGGCCGACCGGCATGGTGAAGCTGCGTTTCCAGCGCGAGTTCACGCTGTTCGTTCCATACGGGGACGATTCGCACTACCCCGCCGCATAGACTTTCCGGCGGGTGCTTACACCCGCGTCTCTTGGTCTTCCAGCGTGCCGATGCTCTGCGCCAAATAGGTGCGCGAGAGTTTGACGTACTCAGCGGCCGAAATATCGATCCAATGTGCGGCTTCGCCTTCGATGCGTTTCTTTACGACGGCCGGCGCGCCGGCTGCCAGCATACGGTCGGGAATCTCCGCCCGCTCGCCAACCACGCTGCCGGCCGCGACCAAGGCGCCTTCGCCGATGCGGCAACCATTCAAGAGCGTTGCGTTGCTGCCGATCAATGCGTGTCGCCCGATCGTGCAATCTTCCATGACCGCCGCGTGACCGACGGTGACGTCTTCGCCCACGTACGTGCCGCCGTGTTCGCTGACATGCACCACGGCGTTATCCTGAATCGACGTGCGAGCGCCGATTCGAATCGGACCGTTGTCGCCGCGTAATACCGCACCAAACCAGATGCTCGCTTGCGGGCCGACGACGACGTCGCCGATGAGGACGGCGGTTGGGGCGATGAACGCCGAGGGGTCGATCTGCGGGCGCTTGCCGTTAAAGGGAATCAGCATGTTCGAAGCTTCGCACCGTACCGCGGCGAACCTCGAACGCATGCATAGGCATCGAACGCCGCTGCGCGGCGTCCGCGCGATCCCGCATCCGAAGGCCGGCGACGCCAACTATACCGCGGTCAACTACGAGTACGCCGGTCGCGAGGGACACATTCACGAGGTCGTGGAGATCGGCGGCCGGTCGCTCGCCAAGGTCGGTTTTGCGGATCGCAAGATCGTGTACTATCTGCTCGACGATCTCGAGCTCGACGACCGCGCCAAGCGCGGCACCTTCCACGACGCCGACCCCGGCGACGAAGCAGCGCCTACGGCGTAACGGCCGGGTTCTTGTCGGCGAACGCGCCGCTCGGATTCGGTTTGACCCACACGATCAGATCCCAGATCGAAGGAAAGGCGAAGATCGTTGCAACCGCCGACGCGTTGGGAACCTTTTTCAACGCGACCAGCGTCGCGGCGGTCGGTTGGGCCGTGTTGCCGCCGGCCGCGGCGAACTTCGGATTCATCACCCAATGATCGTAGGTCAGCTTTCCGGTTGCCGGATCGCGCTCGACGTAATGAACGTGCCCGTCGAACTCCACCCAGCGTCCGGGATTGATGCCCCAAAGCGTCGGCCGTCCCGGGCTCGCGCTCAATAGCACCGAGTAATCGGCTCCCAGGAGCTGCCCGTTCTTGTCGTACCACAGTTGGCTCGGGTGCTTGGCATCCGTCGATTGCCAGTGCAGGTTGGCGTAGCTGATCGCTCCGGTTTCGTCCGCGTTGGTATAGCGGATGTAGCCGGCCTTCTCGGCGTCGGCTGCGGTCGGATACCGTTTCTGCAAATCGGCTTGAATGGCGGCGACGAAGGCTTTTTCGGATGCGCCGACAGGGCCGTGATAGGTGGCGTTTTGATCGGCCAAGGTGCGAAGCGGTACGGCCAGGACCACTGCCGCAAGAAGAACCGAAACGAAGTGCTTGCTCATCGTTGTATTGTACCGTTTGGCGAGGCGACCGCCTATCAGAGTACCGTCAAACGCTCGCCCAGCGTGGCAGGGGCGCGCTGCCGAACGGGCCAAACCAGGAGGCCGCGGCACGAGTCCGCACCGTTGCCGACGTAGCTCAGTGGTAGAGCAGCTGTTTCGTAAATAGCAGGTCGTCAGTTCAATCCTGACCGTCGGCTCCAGAGTTTCCGGAGAGCGCGTATGATCGCAATGCTCCTCGTCGTGCTTGTGGCACAAGCCACGCCGGCACCGCAAGCAAGTCCGCTTAAGGAAATTACCCACGTCACGACGCGGCCGCTTTGCGCTGCCATGCATGATGCTATCGGTCCAACCGTTGCTGCTCTCACGGAAAACGACGCCTCGCTGGCGGAGGGTGTCAAGGTTTTAGAGCGGCGCGCACAGTTGGATAGGCTCGGTCCTCTGATGGGGACTCTGCACGTCGAAAACGACGTCTCCAAAATCGTTCGCAATCTGGACGCCATCCAAGCCCTGCTAAAAGACCCTCCGGACGCCGCCAAAATCGAGGGAAGAGACCACGATTCGATCGTGCTGCTCAAGCAGAAGATACGCCTTATTACCGCCGCCGAAGAGTCCGAGATCGACCTGCTGGACGGCACGGTTCGGGCTACGCAAACCTATGACTTGATGCAAGCCGCCAACGAGACGGGCTTAATGACGACCGGTCCGCAGCCGGGGGCAGATCCGTCTCGGTCGCTGACGGCAATGTTCGAGCCGGTCCAACCTCTCGGCGCCATGCATGTCGCCGACTTGGCGCACTATCGAGCGGCGGTCATCGCGTCCCGCGAGCGCGGTTTTACCAAAGCCCTACTTCCGCTCGCGGCACAGTGCAACGTTCCCGCCAACCCAACGGCGTGGCCCGAACCGGCCGCCTCCCCGTTTCAGTAAGCGGACCAGGGCAGAATCCGGCCTGAGGCTGAAGAACACCCCTGGTACGGATGCTTGGGGAGCTTGGAGTGTCCGATTCTAAACGAACTTGCGCGGAGCTGCCGGCTCGGCGTTTCTTGGAGTTACGCATGAAGACCACGATCGCAACGATCGCTGCCGCAGTCGCGCTTATCGCGAGCTTCGGTATTTCCCAAGCAGCAACCCCAACGGCGCCCGCATCGGTCGGAACCGCCCTGCCATCCTTCGAAGGACAGTCGCTCGACGGCAAGACGGTAACGTCTTCGCAACTTCGCGGCAAGGTCGTCGTTCTCAATGAATGGGCGACGTGGTGTCCGCCATGCCGCCACGAAACGGCCGACATGATTGCGGCCTATAACAAATTACATGCGTCGGACGTCGTCTTTTTAGGACTGGACGACAACGAAACGGTCCCCGTCGTCAAGAGCTTCATATCCACGCGCGGCGTTCCATACCCGACGATATTGGTCAGCTCGCATCTTCGCCAGTTGATCAGCGTGGCGGCGATTCCGACGACGATCGTCGTCGATAAGAACGGCATCGTTCGTGCGCGGTGGACGGGCGGCGTGACGCCCGCACAACTTGCCGAGTTCATCAACGGAGCGCGCCAGGGGCGCAACGTGTACTACTTGTCGCCCGTGCAGAAGAAACTCGATTCGATGCTGGCCACCGGACAGTTCACGTTGACCGGTTCGCCCGCGCAAGTTCGCGCTGGAGCGGACGCAGCCGTCAAGCAAGTCGCGGCCGCCGAAGCCTATTTGAACGGGCTGCCGTCGTCACAATCCGATTCTTACGACTACGCCCGTACCAGTCGCGAAGAGGGCGCGCTGCAATATGCAGCGGCAACCGCGGTGCTAAAATTGCAGAATACCCCGCAACAGAAGTTCGCCGCGTATCTCTTGCAGGCCAAGGGTTTGAGTAATCTTGGCGACTCGGCAGGTGCGGTTCGCTCTACTCGCAACGCACTGGCGCTGCAGCCGAACGATCCGGCGACGATTTTCCGCATGGCGCGCGCCCTGGGCGCTGCCGGCGACTACGCCGCGGCCATTCCGTATGCGATCAAGTATACCAACCTGCGCCCGCAAGACTCGGACGGATTTAGCTGGCTCGCGATTTTCTACAAGCGTTCGGGCCAGCCGCAGCAAGCGATCGCGCCGTTCCTAAAGAGCACGGCGTTGTTGGAGGCTGCAGTCAAAACCTCGGCGCCCAAAGATCGCAGCGATAATGCTGCTAACGCCGCCGATGAGTTGCTGTCGCTCGGCGATGCGTACGTAACGCTCGGTGACGGACCCCAAGCGCAACAGGCATACGATTCCGCCAAGCATTACGCCGGCATGGTCGATCCCAAGAGCCCGGCTGCCGAAATTCGTGACCGCGTGACGGAACGCGCGGCCGAAGGCACCGTTGCCGTTGCCGTGAAGCAAAACTCCAACATGGCGATTTCGGTAACCAAATGGACCGGCGCCGACCTTCCCGGCAGCGTCAGTTCGACGTACAAATACCGTCTGATCGTGGTTGCCAAAAGTGGCCAACCCGTGACGCTGACCGCGGAGAATCTCGCGCCCGGCTGGGTCGCGTCGTTCTGTGCCGATCGACTCTGCTCGCCGGGTAAGGTCACGTTCACGCCCCCGGAAAGCGGCGTGAAAACCTACGAGTTCCAACTCGTACCGCCGACCCCGGGTGCCAAACCGGGCAACAACATCACGGTAGCTTCCAACGGCGTCACGGCCACCGTCCCCGCCCGCTAACATTCGCATACGGCCGGCACTGCCGCCCGATGCTTCGGCGCTCGTTCCGTTGTTCGCACAGCTCGGATATCCGAACGATGCAGCGACGATCGAGCGCCGTCTACATTCTTGGACCGGCGATTCGAGCGTGTTGCTGGCATGGATCGACGAGCGAATCGTCGGCTTGATCGCCGTACACATTTCGGAACACTTGCTCGACGGCCAGATGGCGGAAATTGCCGCGTTGGTCGTCGACCAAGAAACGCGCGGCCGGCGCATCGGTGCTCGACTGGTGCGCGCCGCAGAAACGTGGGCGATCGAGCGTGGAGCGCGGCGCATCCGCGTGCGCTCCAACGTCATTCGCACCGGCGCGCATCGCTTCTACGAACGCGAACGATACGCGCCGGTGAAAGACCAGCGCGTATTCGAGAAAAGGAAGCTGGAAGAAGGTTAGGCGCGAGCGCCGGGGACGAACTTGAGCGCGACGCCGTCGATGCAATAACGAAGGTGCGTCGGCGCGGGACCGTCGTCGAACACGTGGCCGAGATGGCTCCCACACTGACGGCAGTGCACTTCGGTGCGTGCCTCGACCAATCCGTAGTCGGATTGTTCGCGAATCGCGTTCGGCAGCACGTCGTAGAACGACGGCCAGCCTTCGCCGCTGTCGTACTTCGTCTTCGAAGAAAACAAGGCGAGGTTACATGCGTAGCAGCGATAGACGCCGGCGCGGGTTTCGGTTAGCAGCGGGCTCGAGTTCGCCGGTTCCGTTCCGCTCAGACGCATAACGTCGTAGCGCTCGCCGCCAAGGATTTCGCGCCATTGCGCGTCGCTGTGCGTCACCGCGTACGGTTGCGACGGAGAAGCGAAGGCGCGTGAAGCCGACGCTCCTCCGAGAACGAGCAGGCCGCCGAGAAAGGCTACGCGATTCATCGTACCGTCGGAATGTGGCACGCCGCTCCACCGTTCTTTTCGAAGTAGCGCTGATGATATTCTTCGGCCTTAAAGAACGTGGGGGCTGCGAGAATCTGGGTCGCGATCGGGCGGCGATGGTTTGC
Organism: Vulcanimicrobiota bacterium; assembly: GCA_963786515.1. Lineage (GTDB taxonomy): Bacteria > Vulcanimicrobiota > Vulcanimicrobiia > Vulcanimicrobiales > Vulcanimicrobiaceae > Tumulicola. The sequence continues at coordinate 82,282 of CAWAZM010000015.1, forward strand.
CTGCTCGGCATCGCGCGACGCGGTTGCAGCGCGCATTTGCTCGTCGGAATAGGTGAAGATGGCCGAGCGATATTGATCGCCGACGTCCGGACCTTGGCGGTTGACTTGGGTCGGGTCGTGCAGGTTCCAAAACGCCTGTAACAGTTGTTCGTAGGTCACTCGCGACGGATCGAACGTCACTTCGACCGCCTCGGCGTGTCCGGTTCCATGTCCGCAGACATCGCGATAGGTGGGGTTTTGCGTTTTTCCGCCGATGTAGCCCGAGACGGCGTCAAGCACGCCCGGGATTTGGCGAAACGCGGACTCGACGCCCCAAAAACAGCCGGCGGCGAAGGTCGCGGTTTGCGTGGTTGCGTTCATACATACTCTATAACGTTTGTCGCGCGCCGGCGGATGCGTCAGCCGCCGGTCAGAGCGCGCAGTACCGTTTCGCGGACTCGATTCAGACGCGCATCGGCGTCGGGCCGATCGTCCATCCAGTTCTCGATCATCAAGGCGAAGATCGTGGTGGTTCCATCCGGCCGCCGGGCGTATCCGGCCAGCAGCCGGGCGTGGTTCGTCGTGCCCGTCTTGGCAACGATCGCGCCTGCCAGGGGAGCCGAGGTGAAATCGTTCGCGAGGGTGCCGCTGCGTCCAGAGACCGGGAGCGCGGCCAACAGCGTCGAGTGGTAGCGACCGTGCCAGCCGGACGCCAGGATGGTGACCAGCGCGCGCGGCGTGATGCGGTCGTACGCGGACAGGCCGGAGCCGTCGGCGATCGTTACCGAGCTTGGGTCGATGCCGACCGAACGTAACCACGCCGTTTCGACCCCGATCCCGGCGGCGCGATCGTCGAGGTGCGCCGCCGGCGACGATGAAAGGCCGAGCGCTTCGAGCAGCTGTTCGCCGATGAGATTCACGCTCGGACGCCAGAAATCACCGAGCATCGTGCGCAGCGGCTCCGAGCGGTGTTGCCAGAGATGCGTTCCACCGGGCGAGGACGTGAAACGGACGGCGCCGTCGATGGCGATGCCGTGCGCGGTCAGTGCGTCGTGAAAGACGGCGGCTGCGTACGACGGTGGATCCGGCACGGCCGGCTCGAGGTCGTCGGAAAGCGCCGCGCCCAGCGGATACCTGCCGATGACATCGACTTCTGTGGGCAGGTTCCAGGGCCGGTCGAGATCGGTCGTGTCGTCACTACCGCGTGCACCCGTGACCGCGCGATTGACCACGGTGAACGCGTTAACGGCCGGCGCGATCGAAAGTTGGGCGGGCGCTCCGGCCGCCGAGCCCGGTCGAACTCGAACGTGCGCGATGTTGCGATCGAGCGACAACGCCGACGGAACCGCCGCGTACTCGTATGGCAGATCGTCGATCATCCATCCGCCGGGATATCGAGGTGCCGAAAAATAGGATGCGTCGGCAACGATGTCGCCGGTTACGTGCACGATGCCGGCCGCACGAACGGAGGCCGCAGCATTTTGCAGATCGGCAATCGATAACTGCGCGTCGCCGCCTCCGCGCAACACCAGATCGCCGTTGAGCGTTCCGCCGTTGACCGGTCCGACGGCGTTGACGCTGGTGCCGAATGTAAATGCCGGTCCAAGCTTCGAGAGCGCCGCAGATCCAACGATGAGTTTGAACGTGGAAGCCGGGACGAAATCGTCGTCGGGATCGCGCGCGTACACGGTTGCGCCGGCCGTATCTACCGCCAGCAATCCGACGTGTGCGCCGCGCAACTCGGGCGAAGACAGCGCGACGTCGATCGCGCGTTGCTGCGCGGACGACGCGGTAACGGCCGCCGGGCTCGCCGCTACGACGAGCGCGAGCGCGAGCGCGAGCGCCGGAAATCCTAGACGTGCAGCGACGCGAACTGCTCCATGAAGCGATCGATGCGTGACTGCTCGATGCCGGCGGCCAGCATTTGCACCGCTAGGTCGTCGCGATGTTCGGGCGGCGTGACGAACATGAAGGGCGCGTCGCCGCCGCCCGCGGAACGAACCGTGCAGCTTTGGGCGCTCGCCGGAATCAAGGCCGTCTGGTATGGGGTAAGCGCGACTTCGACGTCATTGCAGCCGACGTTCATGGGGCAGTCCAATGACATCACGATCAACGGCCGTCCGCTGGTTTTCATCGTGGCGGGTTCGCCCGTCGCGACGATCCGTTCGACCACGAAGTGGTTGTCGGCAATCAGCGCCAGCCGCTGTAAGCCATCGAACGTATAGGCGATTTGGTCGAGCGTGCCGGCGGTCGTCGCCGTATAATCTAAAACGTCGGCGGCTTTTTGAATGTGCAGTTCGCGCGGTTTTCCATCGGCACCGATACGGTTCCAATCGAACATCCGGTACGTTAAGTCGCTGGCTTGCTGCGTCTCGAACAATGTGACGCCCGCACCGATTGCGTGCACCATGCCGGCCGGAATGTACACCGTATCGCCGGCCTTCACCGGGATACGGCGCAGGATGTCGCCGAGCGTCCCATCGGCCACTCGCCGCTCGTACTCCTCGCGCGAGGTGTCGCGCGTCCATCCAAGTACGAGCTCCGCGCCGGGGTCGGCCGAAAACACATACCAGCACTCGGTCTTGCCGTTTGCTTGATGCTCGACCCGCTCTGCGTATGCATCGTTCGGATGCACTTGCACCGAGAGCCAATCGTGCGCGGTAATAATTTTCGTCAGCACCGGAAAAATACGCGTCGGATCGATGTCGCCGAGAAAGCTTTTTCCTTGCGATTGCCGCAGCGTCGCGACCGAATCGCCTTTCAGCGGTCCGTTAACAACCGTGTCGGTGTCCCAGCACTCCCACGACTCGCCGATCTTCGCCGACGGGTCGCCGTGTTTGCCGTATTGCTTTACGAGTTCGTCGCCGCCCCAAATCGCGGGCGCCAACTTGGGATCCAAGACGTACGGATAGACTGCCGCGTCGCTCATTGCAAGGGTCTTCGCAGTCGCCGCGCGGCGTCCCCGGCGGAGGGGCGCTTCTTTCCCAAGGCCAAGAAAAAGCACATGCCCGGCAACGGCGCACTCGAGCGATCGCTCGAGATACTCACGGTGCTCTTCGGCGACCGGCTGGGCCGTGACGTCGCAGTGCGCCTCTGGGACGGAACCGCGATTGCGGCCACGGAATCGCGTTTCGAATTCCTCGTTAACGCACCGTTCGCGTTGCGCGCCGCGTTTTCTCCGCCGCTCAGCCTGCGTCCGGGAGAAGCGTTCACCGAATCTTGGATCGACGTCAACGGCGATCTCGAAACCGCGATCGACGTTCTCGAGCGCAGTACCGACCGTTTGTCACCGGTCAACCTGGCGCGAATGACGGCCTCGATGGTCAGGCTGCCGCGACCGCCGCGCGCGTCGGGTTCGGCCCGCCTATCCGGTCCGGTCCATTCGAAGACACGCGATGCTGCGGCGATCGGCTTTCACTACGATCAACCCGCCGAGTTGTACGCCAGCTTTCTCGACCCGCGACTCGTGTATTCGTGCGCGTATTGGGACGACGGCGTCACAACCCTCGAAGCCGCACAACGCGCTAAGCTCGAGTATTCGCTCGATAAGCTCCGCATCGAGCCAGGTTCGGAACTGCTGGATATCGGGTGCGGCTGGGGGGCGCTGGTGATCGCCGCGGCCCAGCGCGGCATTCGAGCGCTCGGGATCACGCTTTCGCAGCGGCAGCACGAAGAGGCGCGGCGGCGCATCGCGGCGCTGGGATTGGACGAATTCGCCCGCGTCGAACGCATGGATTATCGCGATCTTGGCGACCGCCAATTCGACGCGATCGCGTCGATCGGAATGGTGGAGCACGTCGGTCGCGAGCGTCTCGACGAATATTTCGACGTCGCCTACCGCGCGCTCAGACCCGGCGGCCTGTTTCTCAATCACGGAATCACCGGACAATCGCGGGACGGCAACGGAATCCGGCTCGGAAACGACTTTATCGGCCGGTACGTCTTTCCGGACGGCGATTTGCTGCCGATCGCAACGGTGTTGCGTTCGGCAGAGTCGGCCGGTTTCGAAGTACGCGACGTCGAGAATCTCCGCGAGCATTACGCCAAGACGCTCCGCGCGTGGGTCGCAAACCTATCGACGAACCGGACGGCGGCGATCGATGCAACCGACGAGCGCACGGAGCGGGTCTGGCGGCTATATATGACGGGAAGCGCACGCAACTTTACCCTTGGGCGGATGGGATTGCTCCAAACGCTGCTGGCCAAGCCGCGCCCGGACGGCACGAGCCGCGCGCCGGCGACGCGTCGAGATCTGTACTCGCGATGACCGATTCCGTGGAAGCCTGGCCCGAACTGCCGCTCGAAGCTTGGCGGGACACCTGCGATACGCTGCACCGCTACGTACAAGTGATCGGCAAGGTGCGGCTCGCGTTATCGCCGCCCGAGCCACAATGGGCGCACGTTGCGCTGTACGTAACGCCGCGCGGCATTTGGACGGGAGCGATTCCGTACGGAGAGCGTTCGTTCTCGGTCGAGTTCGACCTGATCGATCACGGCATGCGCGTGCTCGTCAGCGATGGAACGGATCGTTCGATTCCGCTCGTTCCCCGCACCGTGGCAGACTTCTATCGCGAAACGATGCGGCTGTTCGACGAGCTGGGCCTCGACGTGCGGATCTGGGACGTTCCGGTAGAGCTTCCCGACAAACTTCCGTTTCACGAAGACACCGAGCATCGTTCGTACGATCCGGCGTATGCGCGCCGCTTCTCACAAGTGTTGCTGCAGGCCAACACCGCGCTCGAACGTCATCGCGCACCGTATCGTTTACGGCATACGCTAGTACAGTTTTTCTTCGGTTCCTTCGACATCGCGTACGCGCGCTATTCGGGGCGTCCGGCCGAGCCGCCGTCGCAAGACGTTATCATGCGCCTCGGCATGAACGCACAAGAGATTTGCACCGGCTTTTGGCCGGGTGACGCACGTTTTCCGGAACCGGCTTTCTGGAGCTACGGCTATCCGAAACCCGACGGAATCGAAACCGCGCGCGTTGGTCCTCCGGCGGCCGGCTGGGATACGAACATGGGCGAGTTTCTTTTGCGTTACGCCGACGTTCGCGCCGCACGCGATCCGCATGCGCTGCTCGCAGAGTTCTTCAGCAGTACGTACGACGCGCTGGCACAAAGCATGCAGTGGCCGCCGGGGGCGTAACGCCACACGGTAAAAAAACGGGCGGCTCCGTGTAACACGGAACCGCCCGAAGCGGAGTAGACGTACGAGAACGGGTTACGGGAGGCGCGATTCGCAACGCTTCCAGTCGATGTTGGCGAAGAACGCTTCGATGTACTTGGCGCGTTCCGATGGTTTGTAGTCTTTGATAAACGCGTGCTCCCAAACGTCGAGCACGACGATCGGAGTGAAGCCCGCGAGGTGGCCGTTCTCGTGGTCGCTGATCCAGTTATTGGTGATCTGGCCGTTGGTGTCGTCGCGATAGGCGATGGCCCAACCGACGCCGCGCATGCCGCCGACGGCGACGAAGTCTTTCTTCCACGCATCGAATCCGCCGAACGATTCGCCGAGCGCGGTGTACAGTTTGCCGTTACCGATGTCGGCCGGCGACTTGGTCATGTTGTCGAAATAGTATTCGTGTAAGCGCATACCGTTGTATTCGAATCCGAGGCGGCGCACGAGTTCGGCGTAGCTCGGGTTGGCGCCGGCGGCTTCACCGGCGGACCGCAGTCCATCGAGCTTTTCGTTGAGCAGGTTCGCGTTCTTCACGTAACCTTCGTACAGTCCGAAATGCATCTCCAGCGTTGCGTCGGAGATGCCTTGCAGACCCGAGAGATCCCACTTTTTTGCAGCGTACGTTTTCATTGAGCGATGATTCGCGCCGGGCGGCCCGTCTCCGGCCCACTTCGCGATTTCCGCAGGAAGGAAGCGGCCATCCCCCGCAGGGTGGCGCGGTGCACGAAGTGTACGCCGGGATCGGTTCGAATCTAGGCGACCGTCAAGCCAACATCCTTGCTGCGCTGCAGCGTCTGCGCGCTCGGTGTGAGGTGACCGCGGTATCGGCTTTCTACGCCTCGCCTCCGGCCGGCGGAGCCACCGGGCCGGAATATCTCAACGTCGCGGTGGCCGTTCGAACCCCGCTCGATCGCGATGGGTTCGAGGCGTTCGCACGGGCGATCGAGGCTGCCGTTGGGCGCTCGACCTCGAGTATCCGGCTCGCCCCTCGCCCGATCGATATCGACGTACTGGCGATCGACGGCCAAGTGGTTCGCGACGGCCTCGAAGACCGGCACTACGATGCGGCGCCGCTGGCCGAGATTGCGCCCGATCTCGTGCGACGACGCGATTTCGATTCGGTTCGAAGGGTCGAACGGAGTCTGCATTTTTCGGTGGATCGCCAGTCGCTCGCCCCGGACGTTGCCATCTCGCTCGAGCGCGCCGGCGTTCGCTCGGTTCGACGAACGATCGTCGGCGGTTCCGGCGCGAATCTCCGCCCGTACGACGCGGAGTTCTCGATGTCGAACGGGCTGGGGCCGAATCGCGCGGGGGCGCACATGTCGCGGTATTCGGAAATTCTCGCCGATACGCTCGACAGATGCTTGGACGACGACCCGAACGGTTCGCTGGCGCATCTGCCCGGCGCGGTCGCGCGCGGCATCGTCGACGCACAAGAAGCGCCGCACGCCGAAGTGCGCGTGCGCGCGAGCTTTGCGTTAGAGCGCTGGACGCCCGTAAGCGCGCTGCCGACGCAAGAACGCTACGCGTTCCTGGCGATCGCGTATGCCACGCCGAACGGCTCCCGCACGCTCGTTGGAGCCGAAGCATTCGGTATGACTGCCTGTCCGTGCGCGCAAGAGATGATGCGCGAGCATTCCGAACGGAGATTGCGCGAAGCCGGTTTCGATGCCGATGCAGCGATTCGTGCCCTCGACGCGATTCCGCACGCCACGCACAATCAACGTAGCTGCGGATCGCTGCTCGTCGGGCATCCGGCCGCACCGCAAACGATCGCCGTCGAAGACGTTATCGAGATCGTGGAGAACGCTATGTCGAGCGAAACCTACGGACTGCTCAAGCGTCCCGACGAGTTCTTCGTGGTGAATAAGGCGCACTCGCGGCCTCGATTTGTAGAGGACGCCGCGCGCGCGATGCTCGCGGCGACGCTCGACATGTACGGCGATTTCGGTGACGATGCGTACGTCTCGGCTCGGCAAGTAAACGACGAATCGATTCACAAGCACGATGCCTTCGCGCAGGGCTTCGGAACGTTCGGAGAATTACGAGCCGAGTTGCGTGGAGCAACCGTCGCGGAACGCACCCGACCGTCGCAGTGGCTGCGCGGAAGCTAGCGCTCCGCAGCCTCCAACTTCGCGATGCGGTCCTTGAGCGCGGGATGCGAGCCGAACAGCAACTCGTACCAGCGCGGCGGCGCCTCGTCGGCCAGATTCTGATCGCGTAGGCGCGACAAAGCGGCCGCGCCGCTTGCGGCGTCGCCGGTCGCCTCGAGTGCGAAATCGTCGGCCGCCCATTCGCGCGAACGCGAGAACGCCAACAATAGCGGTCGCAATAGTTGCGACGCCGCGCTCATCGTGACGACGAAGCGCGCCAATAAAATCGGCCGTTTGCGCATCCTCGCCCGCTCTCGCACCGGCGTCGCGCGTTGCGCCCATACCAATAGTACGGCGGCCGTCAGTTCCGAAATGGCGATGAGACGCCACGTATCTTTGGTGACGTAGTGGCCGAGTTCGTGCGCGACGACGAACTCGATCTCGTCCGGCGTGAACGCGTCGATGAGCGTATCGCCGAGCACGATACGGTGCGTCCCGCCGACGCCGGTCACGAAGGCGTTGGCTTTGCGCGTCTGCCGGCTCATATCCATACGCAGTATTTCGGCCGTGGCTGCGCCATAACGTGCGGCAAGTTTGCGCAACCGGTGTTCGAGCGGCCCGTTGAGGGGCACGAATTTTATTGAACATCGGAAGTATCCACAGTGGAACGACCAGGTTCATAACGACCAACAGCGGGAGCGTGCCGGCGGCGGCTACGAGCGGCCACGTGCGCGGCGCGTGTCGCACCGCAATACCGAATAAACTCAGCAACAGCGCCGAGAAGGCGGCCGACAGCGCGCTGCCTTTCACATATTCTTCGAGCCAGGCCGCGATCGATTGATCGCTCAAACCGTAGCGCCGCTCGGGCGTATAACTTTCGACGAACGAGACGGGCAAATCGAGCAACGAAGATACGGCGACGATCGGAACGGAGAATAATGCCGGGCGTAGCCATGGCGGGGCGAGCGCCGTCGCGCGATCGGTCAAGCGACCGGGCGCGCCGTAGGCGAACAAATACGCGCTAGCGAGGCCTCGAACGGTTCCGGCAACGTCGAGGGCGCGTCGATACTCGGCATAGGCTCGCGCGTCGCGCTCGACGGGGGGCGAAGGGTGCTGGTACTCGCGGACGGCTTGCACGGTTCGCACGATCGCATAGCCTGCCGTCACTCCGGCGCAGAGGCCGAGCAGTAGCTTCGACGCTTTCATCGTACCGTATCCACGTGTTGCTCTTCCATAATGCGCGCGTGTATTCATTCGATGCTCCGTCGCGCAGCTTCGCGTACCGACACGATATCGCGATCGACCGGCATCGCATCGTCGCCGTTGGAGAAGAGCCGGCCGGGGTTGGCGCGCTCCGCGTCGACCTCGGTGGAGCGGTCATCATACCGGCGCTGGCCGATTGTCACGTCCATCTCGCCGCCTCCGGCTATTTGAGCGGCGCGCGCGATCTTTCGCGCGTGCGTTCCAAGCGCGATTTGCACCAAGCCGTCGAACGACTTCCGGTCAACGGGCGCATCGTCGTGGGCGGACGCTACGACGACGCGTTGTGGCCCGATGGCTCGGCCGATGCAACCGCGCTGGAGCGCTTCCATTCCGATCGTATCGCGATGCTGACGCGCGTCGATTCGCATTCGAGTATCGTCAACGCACGAACGTTGCGATGGCTCGAGTTGCCGGGCGACGTCGAGGGTATCGAACGCAACGAAGATGGCGTTCCAACGGGACGCTTAACGCGGGACGCGAACTGGCGCGCGCAAGCGCGATTCGCCGAACGTATGCCGCTCGAAGTACGGCGCGCTGCCGAACGTCGCGCGGTCGATCTCGCGCTCTCGCGCGGGGTGGCGCACTTGCACGCACAGCTCGTGGGCTTCGCGCGCGATGACTACGCGGCCGAAGTCGCTGCGATGCGCGCGTTGCCGGCCAACGTGCACTCGAAGATTTGCGAACCGGATCCGGATTTGGCGCGTTCCTTCGGTTTGCCGTACGTCGGCGGCGACGTCTTCTTGGATGGGTCGATCGGAAGCGGTACGGCCGCGATGTCGGCGCCGTATTGCGGCGGTGGTTCGGGCGCGCTGCGGTTCGACGACGACGGACTGTTCGAGTATTTCGACGGTTCCGAGCGACTCGGCATCGCGGCCGGCGTGCATGCCATCGGCGACGAGGCGATCGATCAAGCCGTGCGCGTCTGGCGCAGAGTGCTCGACGATCGACCGTCGGATAACGGCTGTCGTCACTTCATCGAACATTTCGAACTCGCGTCGGACGATCACATCGAAGCCTGTGCGCGGTTAGGGATCGCGTTATCGATGCAGCCGCAGTTCGACGCGGTGTGGGGAGGTAGCGACGAGTTGTACGAACGGCGTTTGGGCGTCGAACGAACGCGTTCGATGAACAGGTTGGCTCGTATCGAGCGGGCCGGCGGGATGTTGTGCGGCGGCTCCGACAGCCCGGTTTGCGATCTCGATCCGTTTGCCGGAATGCAGGCTGCCGTCGATCATCATCAACCATCCGAACGGCTGTCGCGGCACGCCGCGCTCGCGATGTATACCGTCAATGCGGCACGTTTTGGCTACGCGGAACGGGTGACCGGAAACGTGCGCGCCGGTTTGAACGCCGATTTCGTGGTGCTCGACCGCGACCCGTTCGAGAGTGCTTCATTTACCGATTGCCGCGTTCTCCAGACTTGGATCGGCGGTGCCTGCGTCTTCGACGCGGGCGTGTTATAGCAGCGAAATCGTCTCTTTAACGGCCGGCCGCGCTTCGGCCATCTCGACCAAGCGCGCGGCAAGTTCGTCGCAGATCGGATCGTCGATGGCTTCGACGTCGCCCGCATCCGCCAACGCGGCTTTACGTGGATCCAGCGGAATTCGTGCCAACACTGGAGCTCGCGCTAGCTCGGCAACGTTGTCGGCGTACGACGGCCCGAAAATATCGTATTGCTTGCCGGTGTCGGGCGCGACGAAATACGACATGTTTTCGACGACGCCCAAGATCGGTTTTTGCAGTTGGTGTACGAGGTTCGTGGCTTTGCGTACGATCATCGTCGCAAGCGCTTGGGGCATCGTGACCAACACGACGCCGTCGATCTTGAGCGATTGCAATACCGTGAGCGGCGCGTCCGAAGTGCCCGGCGGAAGGTCGATTAACAGATAGTCGAGTTCGCTCCACGTCACTTGCTCGAAGAACTGCCGGATGACGCCGCTCAAAATCGGTCCTCGCCAAATCATCGCGGTGTCTTCTTGTTCGGTCAATAAGTTCGAACTAACGACTTCGATCGCGGAACGCGTGAGAACCGGTGCCATCAACGGCTGCGGTCCGCCCTGCGGCGTTTTGAGCACCGGATCGGCTTCGATCGTCATCGGCGTGTGCAGACCGAACATTTTTGGAATCGACGGTCCCGTAATATCGGCGTCGAGGATGCCGACGCGCAAGTGGCGCCGCCGCAATCCGAGTGCCAGCAATGCCGTGACGAGCGATTTTCCGACGCCGCCCTTGCCCGACATAATCGGGACGATGCGCTTGATCGCGGCGCGTCCGCGAAAGGCCGACGGCGCGCGACGCACCGGACGCCGGTCCTCGTTGGAAATGAGCGGAACGAATCCCGACAGGCGCGCCTGCTGCAACGCCGCCACAATCGGTTCGACGCGAAGCCCGTGCGCCAGAGCGCCTTGCTCGATCGTCTCGGCCGCGCTCACGCCGCAGCCGCTGCAGCCGAGGCCGAACGCTTGCATCACGTCGGCCGCGATCGGCAGGCGCTCGACGAGCTCGCGAATATTGCTGGACGGCTCGATAATGACTTCGATATGGGGCATAACGGCTTTCCGAAGCGACGATGGGCGGAATCTCTTGTGTCGAATCGTGGTCGACACGCATGAGACCTTTGTATACACGCGCCGCGTTAGCGGGCGGCTGCGACTCGCCGGTTCGTTCCGGCTGGGCCGTCGGCGGCCCGATGTTCGTTCAAGCGTCGGCCCGGGATGCCTACGCGTTCGACGAAAACGGACGGCGCTATATCGATTACGTGATGGCGTACGGCCCACTCTTGTTCGGGCACACGCACCCCGCGCTGGTTACCGGCTTAGACGAGATCGCCCGCGACGGCTTCGTGTGGGGCACGACCCATCCCAGCGAGCTGCGTCTGTCCGAGCGAATTCGATCGCATCTTCCGTCGATGGAGTCGATGCGCTTCGTCACCACCGGCACGGAAGCGATGATGAGCGCCGTGCGCGTGGCTCGCGCGTTTACTAGGCGCGACAAGGTGCTGCGGTTTTCCGGAAACTACCACGGTCACTTCGATCTCGCATTGCTCGGAGCGGGCGCATCGGCGAACACGAGCGACGCCGATGCCGGCGGCATCCCGCGCGGCGTAGCCGCCGATGTGATGGTCGCGCGGTACAACGATCTCGACGACGTCGATCGCGTCGCGAAGGGTAGAGAAAGCGACCTCGCCGCCATCTTGGTCGAGCCGATCGTCGGCAACATGGGATACGTGCCGCCGGATGCTGGATTCCTCGAGGGGCTTCGCGAGCGCGCGCAGCGCTACGGCGCATTGCTCGTGTTCGACGAAGTCATTACGTGGCTGCGCTTCGGGTTGCGCGGCGCGCAAGGCCGTAGCGGCATCACTCCGGATATCACCGCGATCGGTAAGATCGCCGGCGGCGGCATTCCGTTCGCCGCGTTCGGCGGCCGCGCCGACGTGATGAACGTGTTGGCACCAAACGGGCCGGCATTTACCGGCGGAACGCACGGCGGCAATCCGTTTTCGGTCGCGATGGCGCACCGCGTTCTCGACCTGCTCGAACGCCATCCCGAGTATTATTCGCAAATGCGAGCAACCGCCGGTCGACTGGCCGCCGGCATTCGCGCCGCGCTCGCAAAGCACGGCTTACCGTATGCGGTCGTTACCGATGAGTCGATCGTCGACTTCAAGTTTCGCGCCGGTGCCCCAAACCGCAATTTCGACGACGCGCTGGCCGCCGATAAGCGCGCCTACGCACGCTATTATCACGCGATGTTCGAGCGCGGAATTCTGCTCCCGCCATCCCAAAACGAAGTAATGTTCGTTTCGACCGCGCATACGCATGCCGACATCGACGAAACCATTGCTGCAGTAGACGAAAGCCTCGCCGCGATGGCGTCGGCCGAGGCACCGGTATGATCGCCGACGGCTATCACGACCTGCCGCCGGGCAAGCTGGCCAACCTCGTCACGTTTCTCGAAATGCACGCTCGACCGCCCGAACGTTTCGAGGCGCGCGATGGCGCAACGGTCGCGGCGGTTCGACCGGACGTTGACTCGTACCGCAACATGTTCCGTCGCATCGGGGCGCCGTACTTATGGTCGTCGCGGTTAACGATATCCGACCGGGCGCTGCAAGCGATTCTCGACGATCCGGATGTCGAAAATTACGAGCTTCGACGCGACGGATCGCCGGACGGAATGTTGGAGCTGGATTTCCGTGAAGGCGGTTCGTGCGAAATCGCGTTCTTCGGTTTGGTGCGAGAGGCGCAAGGCCGGGGACTCGGACGATACTTTATGCGATTCGCCCTACAACGGGCGTGGGAGCGTTCGATCGATCGCGTTTGGCTGCACACGTGTACGCTCGACCATCCGGGAGCGATCGCGTTCTATCGCAAGTGCGGATTCGCGCCGTACAAACGGCAATTCGAAATATCCGACGATCCGCGCGCTGCAGGTTTGCTGCCGCTCGATGCGGCGCCGCATATTCCGCTGCTGTGACTTATGCGACGGCGTCGCGCCGGCGCCGGCCGAGCGTAACGACGGTACCGTCGCCGGGCGTCGTACTGACTTCAAAAAAATCCGTGCAACGCTGCATGATTGGAAACCCGCGTCCGCCTTCGGCGCTGTTGTCGGGAAATGGGATCGCACTTTCGATTGGAAGGCAGATTCCGCGTCCCCGGTCGCGCACGGTTGCGACGATCGTTCGGCGAATCGATCGTCACCGACACTTCGATTTCACCGTCGCAGGCTGCGTGCTCGATGGCGTTCGCCAGTGCCTCGCCAAGCGCGAAGGTCAGGCTCTCGATATCGGCCGGTGAAACCTCATGGAACCTCGCCAGCGCCGCAAATGCATCGCGCCCCGTCCGAGCGGACCGGGGCAGCGGGGGCAGCCGAAGCTGTAGATTGAAGGGTTTCGTCTCGTCGCCGACTTCGTCCAAGGGTCTATTCATAAGCGCCGTCAGAGATTCTACCCAGGTGCAAACGCTTAAACCGTGACCGAAGCCGCCGTCTACGTGCTCCGCTGCTCGGACGGGTCGCTGTATACCGGCGCCACCACCGATTTGGCCCGAAGAGTCCGGTCGCACACCGCCGGTACGGGGGCCAAATACACCCGTTCCCGGAGGCCGGTCGCCCTGGTTGCCTGGTGGTATCCGCCGACCTTCACCGACGCTCGTTCGCAGGAGGCGCGGTTTAAGCGCCTGGCCCGCGGGGCTAAAATGGAGCTGTTGGCCGGCGGCGAGGCTTTTGGCTGCTCGCTGCGCAAGGCACCGGCCGTTGACGCTTATTCACCTATGGAAGGATTGCAACCGATGGCGCAAACGCCGCCCTCTCCCGACGAAGTCAAAACCCTCGACGACGAGGCGCGACGCTCGCACGCCCGCATCGCGACCGATAAGGGCGATATCGTGCTGGAGTTTTTTCCCGACGACGCGCCCGTGCACGTCGCCGCATTTCTCAAACTGGCAAAGAGCGGTTTTTACGACGGTCTCAAGTTTCACCGCGTCGAGCCCGGCTTCGTCGTGCAAGGTGGCGACCCGGAAGGTTCGGGCAGCGGCGGGCCCGGCTACCGGCTCAAAGCCGAATTCAACAAACGTTCGCACGACCGTGGCGCGCTCGCGATGGCGCGCACGTCGGATCCCGACAGCGCCGGATCGCAGTTTTACATCTGCTTGGGTGATGCGCGCTTTCTCGACGGCCAATACACCGTGTTCGGAAAAATGACCGAAGGATTCGAAGCGCTCGACGCCATCAAACGCGGCGACGCAATGAAGACCGTCACGATCGAACCGGCGTAGCGATCCATCGAAGCGCCCGCGCTTCGTTACGACCCGGTGCCCTGATAATGCCGCAGCCCCACGCGCCAAAACGCGTAGGCTGCGGCTACCCAAACGACGCCGACGGCGGGCGTCAACAGTCCAACCGCCGGACTGAGGTGCAATCCCGGATCGTTTTTCTGTAAGAAGTACGTCGCCGGGAAGTAGTTCATGAACGCGAACGGGAGTATGAAGGTGAGCACGATGCGCACGCCACGCCCGTAAATGCTGATGGGGTAGCGCGTGAAGTCTTGCTCGAGCGACATCGCGACCCAACGCAACGTGTCGATGCGGATGAACCAGAAGGCCATCGTCGCGACCGCCAGCGAGATGCCGAGGTCGATCATCGCGCCGCCGGCTACGACGAGCGGAACGAACAGCACGAACAGCCAGTTGACGCGCACGCCGGCGACGGCGGTGGCGACGCACAGCGTAACGATGCCGAGAATCATGCCGTCGGGTGAGATTTGCTGCGGGACGGTAATCACTTGAAAGAGCGTGTCGAGCGGCCGTATTAAGAATCGATCGAAGCGTCCCTCACGGATATATTCGGGCACGCTGACGATCGTAAAGAATAGCAGGTTGTGCAGCTCGTGCCCGGCCATCCAGAGCGCATAGAGAAAGAACATCTGCCGGAAATCCCAGCCGTTCATCGACGGAAACTGGCGCATCGTCACGTAGAGCGCGCCGAGCGCCACGCCGTGGTAGGCGATCGTGAAGAAGAACCACATGACGAAGTTCGCCCGGTATTCGAGGATCGTGAGCAGGCTGATTCGCCAGTATTGGATGTAGGCCGCGACCACGCGGCGGGCTTGGCCGGAAGGGCGCGACCCTCCTCGCAACCGCAGCGCGCTCCTAGCCGGTTGTATGCGTATATGAGCGCGATCCTTACCGAACCCGTTTTTGCAATTCAACGTTCCGACCAGCGGGCATTTTTCGACCACGGCTGGCTGCAGACGTACCACTCGTTCAGCTTTGCCGAGTACTTCGATCCAAATAACGTCAGCTGGGGCCCGCTGCGCGTGCTCAACGACGATACGATCGCGGCCGGTGCCGGCTTTCCGCCGCATCCGCACAAGGACATGGAGATCGTTACCTACGTGCTGACGGGCGAGCTGCTGCATCAAGATAGCACCGGCAGTCGCGGCGTCGTCGGGCCCGGCGGCGTGCAGTTCATGAGCGCCGGTACCGGCGTAAAGCACAGCGAGTTCAATCACAGCTCGGACCGGCCGCTGCGGCTCGTACAAATGTGGATCGTTCCCGGAACGCTGGGCGCTAAGCCGTCCTACGGCCAGCGTCAATTCGAGGCCGCGGCCCGCGACAATAAATGGCTGCACGTGGTAAGCGGCGATCCGTCGGTCGATGCGCCGATTCGCATCACCGCCGATGCAACGTTCTCGGTCGCCCGGCTCGACGACGGATCGGTAACGTCTTCGTTCGCGCCGAAACGGCGCGGCTTTTTGTATCTGGCCGAAGGCGCGGTGACGGTCAACGGCAAGGACGTCGCGGCCGGAGACGCCGTACGGATGTACGACATTCCATCGATCGACATCCGCGGCTGCGGCGAGGTGTTACTGTGGGATCTGCCGGATGCGTGACGATCTTTTAGGGCAGCGCTTCGTCGCTCGAGCGCTCTAACACGGCGGTCGCACGACGCGACATGCGTACGAAAGCGAACGCCCAAATGGCGCAGATCACGATCTCGACCGCAAGAACGGTGGCGTACCGGCCGCTGCCGATTCGCCCCAGTAGCAGGTCTACGGTGAACCACGCTGCCGAAACGGCAAACAACACCGCCAACAGCGTCGCTCCGGTGCGCGCCTTCCAGCGATCGGACGTTGCTTTTTTTCGATAGAAGCCGGTGAAACCGGCGACCGATTCCGCATCGTGCGTCTGTTCTTTGCGCCACGCTTCTAACGCGAGCGCGAGCGCGACGAGCGTAGCGATCCAAACCGCGATAGCCCAAAAAATCATCTCCGGCTGGGCGGTTCGTTGCGCGAAAACAAAGCTGCCGGCCAATAGCGCGACGGCAAACGCGATGTTTCCGGCGAGACGCAGCGCGGCGAGAAACCGGTGCCGCCGTATCAGTTTTGCGATCGTCGCCCGCGTTTCACCAAGGTCGGGCGCATCGATGTCGGACCATGCTTCGCGCCACGCTTGCATCTCGCGATCGGCCACGGCTTAACTCCTCATCATGCGTTCGCGCAATAACGCGCGGGCGCGGCTTAAGCGTACTGCGACGTTGTTCTCGGTAATGCCGAGCACGGCCGAGATTTCGGAATGCGAAAGGTCTTCGAGCGCCAGCAACATCGGCTGTCGAAGCGGCAACGGCAACTCCCGTACCGCGCCCACGAGCCGGTCTCGGTCGGCCGCGGCGATCGCGGCTTGTTCCGGTCCCGGAGCAGCGTCCGGCAAGGTTACGTCGTCGATCGGCTCGGGGGTCCCGCGCCGTTTTCTCTTCCAGACATGCGTCAACGCGCGATTGTGCGCGATCCGGTAGACCAGCGTTCGCAACGACGCCTCACCGCGCCACTTCGGTAGCGCAACCCAGAGCGCCATGTAGATATCCTGCAACAGGTCTTCGCGCGCTTGCGGCAGCGGCTCGTACGAGCCCGCGAGGCGCGTCAAACCCGCGCGAAATTCCTCGACGAGTTCGGTGAAACGTTGCTCGAATTGCTTGGCGATTGCAGTCTACCTCACACCGTCTGTCTCACGAACGGCGATCTCATTACATATTTCCCAAAAGAAATTATATCTCCGCGTGCATCGTAACGTTTTCCGCGCCGCCGAGACCGTTGAGAGCATACACGTCACTACGTTAGGAGTCTCTCGATGATTAAGGCCGCTTTGCTTGCGCTGAACGTAATTGCTGCCGCGAGCACTATCCCTCCCGTGCCGGTCGAAACCGCGATCGATGCCGTCTATCGCATGGGCGGCCAATCGATTGGAACCTACGATGAGAAGCGCAGCGTTGACGCGAGCGCAAACATCGTAACGACGATCGATTCCGACATGGTGTTTAATCGTCTGGGTACGAAACTGGAACTGAAGAGCACGGACGTCTATCGTGAATCTCCGTCGGGCGATCTGCTGGAGGTGGACAGCACGTCGTCGAGTTCGCGACAACCGACCATCGTGCGCGCCATCGTCACCGGCCAATCCGTTCGCGTCACGACGACTGCCGGTGGACACGCGTACGACCGCCGGCTCTCGTTTCAAGGGTCGCTCGTCGGGCCTGACGCCGCCAAGCGGCAAGCCGTGCAACGGTTACGTGCCGCCGGCGACGTGTTCGCGTACCAGACGTTCAGCCCGCAACTCGGAAACGTGGTAACGGTGTCCGACTCGGTCGTCTCGGCCAACGACGCCGTGGGAGGCACGCCCGCCGTCAAAGTCGAGCAACGGATGAGCGGCATGCCGGCGCCGTTGACGATGTGGCTGGATGGGTCGGGCTGGATGGTGCGCCAAACCATGGCCAGTCCGCTGGGTGAGATCGAAGCGTTGCGTTTGCCCACGGCAGCCGTAGCGCCGGCCATTTCCGGAGCGGATCTGCCGTCCGAAACGTTTACGCGCTCGATCGTAACCTCGAACGTTCGCCTTCCGCAACAACGAATGATGCAAGCGATTACGCTTAAAATCGTCGCGCACGATCCGAGTTTGGGTTGGCCCGATTTCTCGGCCGACAACCAAACGGTCCTCGAAAAGACGCCGAAGTATGTCGTGTTGCGAGTGCGTCGAATCGCACCGGGGGCAGGAACTGCAAATACTGCGTCGGGCGTAGCCGCGCTGCAGCCGTTTCTTACGCCCAACGCGCTCTTACAGTCCGACGATGCCGAAGTTCGCCGCATTGCCCGCGCGGTCGTACAAAACACCAGCAATCCTTGGAGCGCGGCCCTCGCGTTGCAACGCTGGACCGCGGCCAATATGCGCTTCGACCTCGGTATCTCGGTCGTGCCGGCATCGGAGGTCGCAATCGATCGCCGCGGCACATGTTTCGGGTATTCCGTCCTGCTCGGCTCGCTCGCGCGTGCCGTCGGTATTCCGTCGCGGGTTCGGATCGGGCTCGTGTATGCCGGCGGTATCTGGGGCGGCCACGCGTGGGACGAAGTGCGCATCGGAAATCGCTGGACGCCGATCGATGCGGCACTCTACGCTCCCGGCCCGGCGGATGCCGCACGCTTCAGCGTGTATACCAGTTCGCTGGCGTCCGGAACGCTCGGCGGGCTAGGCGGTCTCGGACAAATTCTTGGCAACGTCGATATTCGAATTCTCGATTACACGGTCGATGGTAGAACGACCGTGGTTCCCGCGGATGCGAAACCGTATTCTATTGCGGGTAACGCGTATCACAATCCGTGGTTGGGGCTGTCGGCCCGCAAGCCCGAAGGTTTCGCCTTCGCCGGACTCGGAGCGCATTGGCCGCAAACGATCGTCGTGGCGATGAAGGCCCCCGACGGCCGCACGATCGAGATCCACGATGAATCGGTCTCGCTCCCGGCTTCAACCAACGACCGAAACGAGCTCTTCACGTCGGCCGGCATCTCCGGCGCTCCGGCATCACGCCGGATTGCGGGCCGCGACGTGCTGGTCGCAGAAGCACCAAACGTGCGCGGCGTTCTGATCGAAAACCGCGGCACCGTCTGGCTGGTAAAGGCGACCGGCGCGCACATGCAAGCGCTCGTTAACCGCGTCGTCGCTTCGATGATCGTCGAGTAGCGTTTTAGAGGAGCCCGTTCATGAAGCGTTCGATCGTCGCCGCAGTCGTTACGGCCATCGCCGTCGTATCGTTCGTCCCGAGTTCGAGCCGTGCGGCATCCGATGGCGTCGTTTCGGTTCTGTATGCCGGCTCGCTCGTGACACCGATGGAAGGACCGGTCAAGTCGGCATTGGCATCGCAAGGCATCGACTTCCAAGGCCAAGGCGGCGGCAGCAAGATGCTGTCCAACTTGATCGCATCGGGCGCGAAGAGCCCCGACGACTTCATCAGCGTCGATCCGCAGCAAGTGGCGAAACTGGGTTCGAAGGTCGCGATGCAAAAAACGTTCGCAAGTACGAGCTTAGGCATCGGATGGGCGGCGGGCTCGAAAGACGCCGCACTCTTCGACGCAGTAGCTGCCGGCAAGACTCCGCTCGTTCGAGCACTGCAGACCGATGGGCTCGCGATCGGCCGAACCGATCCGAAGATCGACCCCAAGGGCGAGTACACGATCGTCGGGATGAAATTGTTGGCGGGCGATGCGGCCGAGCAAAAGATTTTCGGCGACGATGAAAATTCGGCGCAAACGTTTCCGGAAGAAGATTTGCTGGCGCGAATCGAGACCGGCCAGGCCGACGTCGGTTTCTTTTACCGCACCGAAGCCGTCGCCCGCAACCTGAAGTTTTATCCGCTGCCCGGCAAAGCGTCGCTGTCGGATAAAATCACCTATACGCTTGCGGTGATGGCCGACGCCCCGCATCCGGCGCAAGCAAAAGCGTTCGCCGATTTCATCCTCACCGGCGCGGGCCGCACGATTCTCGAAAACGCCGGCATCACGTACCGCTAGGAAAACAGAGCGTGACTCTTCATGACAAAGAAGTCTTCAAAGACATGCGCGTCGTTTTGGACGACGGGCACTTCGAGAATTGCATGTTCGATGGTTGCGAGCTCGTCTACGGCGGCGGCCAGTTGGCCTTTAACAAGAATCTTGTGAACAATTGCAAATTCAGCTTCGACGACGGCGCGGCGCGAACAGTTAACTTCTTAAAAGGCCTGTATCGGGATGCCCCGAGCATCGTCGAAGCGACGATCGAAGAAATACGCGGACACTAGCCTACCCACCCTGGACGACGATTTTCTGCGAGGCGGCGCGCCAGACGGTCATCGACAGTCCGCCGAACAGTGCTAGCCATAAGAACTGCGTGGCGAACGCGGCGAGCCAACCCGATTGCGGAATGATTCCAACGTAGATCAGGAGCGGCGTCGAGTAGATCGCTGCAAACGGTAGGCCAAAGACGACTCGGCCGAGCACGCCCGGGAAAAACGTGAGGGGAATAATCTGTCCCGACAGCAGATCCGATGCCCAACGCACGATCAACTGCACGGCGAACGACTCGAGCGTCCAGAACGCCACCGAGTTCATCAAGAAGTTCAAGAAGAAATTCACGCAGTAGCCGATCGCAAAAGCTAATGCGAAGGCGGCTAGCGTGGCGGGCGGCGGAACGTCGATGTGCACCAGCAACAACGCGCAGAGCATCGACGGAACGACCAAGATCGCGTGCAGCACCGTCTGGCCGACGCCGTCGCTAAAAAAGTACAGCGGTAAACTGATCGGCTTCATTAAGTCGGTCGCGATCGTGCCTTCGCGTATTTTTTCGCGTATGAGTCGCGTGCCGTTGACTTCGAGGATCAGCGACATCAGCATCGCGATCGTCGCGTACGTGATCATGGCGTGCAGCGGCAGGTTGATCGGCGCGGCATTCTGCGCGTACAGCGCGGTCCAGAGCGAACGTAAGATGTACACGCGCAAGACCAGCGATCCGATCTCGGTGAGCACCTCCATTCGATATGTGGCTTCGCGGGCGAACGCTTTTTTGGCGAACTCGACGTAGGGCGCCCAAGCGTTCCACGTAAAGAATTCGGTCAATGGCCTCGCTGGCGACGAATCGCCTCCTGACGGCGGTGTTCCATCTCTTCCAGCTCGAGCATCATGACGTTGACCACTTTGTCCACTTCGGTCGTCTGCGTGGCCGGCGGCTCTTCGCCCGAGCGGCGAACCGGCGCCTTCGGCGCTTTCGCTTCGTTGACGATGCCGTCGCGGGCGTGCGCTTTGCGCAGAAACTTGGCATACGTTTCGGCGACGCGTCCGCGGACGTCACCTTCGGCCTTCTCGTTGAAGACGCGCTCGAAGAGTTGGGCCTCGAAGCGTTCCGCGTCGGTGCCCGCCGACGTTCCCTGGGTGAGGTGCGTGCCCGCGTGCACCGTCGTTCCGGAGGCGACGCTACAATCGTCTTCGAGCACCGCGGCGTTGAGTATTCTGGCCGTTCCGGCAACGAAGCAGCCCTCGCCCAGCGTTGCGCCGGCGATGTAGGCGTGCGGTCCGACGAGGCACCGGTCGCCGAGGTCGAGCGCGAACTGCATGGCCGTGCCGCCGCTGGCGCGCAATACTGCGTGTTCCATGATCGCACAATCGGACCCGATCCGTACAGGCGCACCTTCAGAAACGATAACCGCGCCGTGCATGATCGCACAGCCCGAACCGATCGTTACGTCGCCGCTGATCACCGCGGTCGGCGCGACGTAGGCGCTGGCGTGCACGTCGGGTTTTTTACCGCCACTCGAAACGATCACGACGCGTTTTCCTCGTATCCTCGAACGTAGATGTGTTTGATAATCGACTCCAAGTCGGGCTCTTCGATGCTAACGTCCTCCACGCCGTAGCGCTCGCTGGCTTGTCGAACCAGGCGATCGACGCGCTGCGTATTGCGATCGAACTTAAAGCGGGCGATCTGCTTGTCGCGCCCGTCCAGTTCGGCTCCATCGAGTTGCGGCTCCGCGACCGGTTCGCTAAAATGCACGACGAGGGTGCGATATCGTCCGTACTCCGCCTTGATGCGCTCGACGTTTCCGTCGTAGACGATCTTGCCGTGGTCGATCAAAATGATCCGCCGGCAGAGCCGTTCGACCTCTGCGAGGTCGTGCGTTGTTAGCACCACGGTCGTACCACGCTCGGAATTGATACGCGCGATGAACTGCGATATGGCATCTCTGGCGACCACATCGAGGCCGATCGTCGGTTCGTCCAGATAGACGATCGACGGTTCGTGCAGCAGTGCCGCGGCAAAATCGCCGCGCATTCGCTGCCCGAGCGACAGTTGCCGCACCGGCGTCCGCAAAAACGGCTCCATCTCAAGAATCTCGATGAACTCGTTGAGATTTCGGCGATACCGGTCGTGTGGGACGCTGTAAATGGCCCGCAGCAACTCGAACGACTCCACCAGCGGCAGGTCCCAATAGAGTTGGCTCCGCTGTCCGAAGACGACGCCGATGTTGCGCGCATTGTCTTTGCGCCGCTGCCACGGCACGATCCCGGCCACTCGCACCGAACCCGACGTCGGAACCAAGATTCCGGTAAGCATCTTGATCGTCGTGGACTTACCGGCTCCGTTCGGACCGATGTAGCCGACCAACTCGCCGGCTTCGAGCGACATCGATACGCCTTCGACCGCGACGCGATCTTCGTAGGTGCGCGAGAAGAGCGTCTTGAGCGCGCCAAACGCCCCGGGTACGCGCTTGACCGAGCGAAAGACCTTGCGCAGATCCCGGGTTTCGACGATCGGCATCGAGGGTGTATGCTTCGGCGTTGCGTACACCCCTTTCCATGGTGGTAACGGTTTCCAACCTGTACGGTGCCGGCGCCGTCGGTGTCGCTCGCCGGGCAGCCGAGGCGCTCGCATATCTCTACGTCGATCGCCAACTGCCGGTCGTCGTGGCGACGCGGTTGCGCATCAGCCAGCAGGAAGTCGAAGAAAATGAGGACGTCGGCCGTTCGCTCAGCGAGCGGCTGTTGACCGGCCTCGAACGCGGAACGCCGGAACTCGCCGAGGCGTTGACGTTACCGGCATTCGACCGCGAGTTGGTTGACGCGATCGGCCAAGCGATACGTGAGTTCGCGGATGCGGGCGATTGCGTCATCGTCGGACGCGGAGGAGCCCACGTCCTCAAAGAGCGCATGGACGTGTTGAGCGTCTTCGTACACGCTCCGCGCGCGTGGCGCGTCGAGCGCGTTGCGGCCGCATCGGGCGAGCAGCGCAGCGTGGTGGAAGTTGAGGTGGATCGGGTCGATCGAATGCGCGCCGCATACGTGAACGATTGGTTTAGAGCGAAGTTCGGCGATCCGGGTAACTACGATTTGTGCATCGACTCGTCGGCGTTCGAGGAGGGGCACGCAGCCGAACTGATCGCGACCGCGGTACGGCTGCGGGCTCGCACGTAACGCACGAAGAATTAGCTCCACGCCGCTCGTCGCAAATATTTGCGGCGCTGCGCTTTCGCGACTTTCGCTTGTTGTGGATCGGCCTGCTCGTCTCCAACGTCGGAACGTGGATGCAGTTCACGGCGATGGGCTACTTCGTTGCTGCGATGGCCGGTTCGCCGCACAAGGCCGCGCTCGACCTGGGCATTCTCGGCGCATCGCGCGCGGTGCCGGTTCTGCTGCTGTCGCCGCTTGCCGGCGTGGTGGCCGATCGTCTTCCGCGCCGGCGCGTTTTATTCGTGACCAACGCGACGATGGCGTTTGCGGCCTTGCTTTTAGCCGTTTTGGCGAGCCTGCACCGATTGGATCTCGCGACGCTGGTGGCGGCTTCGGCGTTGAACGCGGCCGCCAATGCCTTCGATTCACCGACTCGGCAGAGCTGGGTTCCGTTGTTGGTCGATCGGCCATATGTCGGTAACGCCGTTGGTTTAAACTCGGTAGCGTTCAACGCGCCGGCCGTGATCGGTCCGGCAATCGCCGGCGTGTTGATCGTTTGGGTCGGCGTCGCCGGGGCGTTCTACGTGAATGCCGTCGTCACGCTGGCGGTTATCGTCGCGGTCGCGATGATGCGACCGGCGCCACCGTCCAGCAACCGGCGCGAGCCGATTTGGGCGGCGATGCAACGCGGGATCGCGTTCTTGATCGGCGATCCGATTCTCAAGTGGATCGTTCTCGCATTCTTTATAACGGCCGTCTTCGCTCGGCCCTACAGCCAACTGATCGCGGCCTTCGTCGAAAACGTGCTGCGCGCCGGCCCGCGTGGATTGGGCTTAGCCGTTTCAGCAATCGGCGCGGGCGGGTTCGGCGGTGCGCTGGTCACCGCGTACTTCGCGCAACGCGAGCGGCGGTCGCGGTTGTGGCTGCAGGCGGGATTGCTCATGTCGTGCGGGATCATCGCGCTCGGCGTAGCGCCAAATCTGTGGGTGACGCTACCGATACTCTTCTTAACGGGCGTCGGTACGATGACGTTGCTCGGCGCGACCAATACGCTGATACAAACGTTGTCGCCCGACGACGTCCGAGGACGTGCCATGGCGGTGTATACGATGATTGCCATCGGCGTGGTTCCGGCCGGGTCGCTGGTTGACGGCGCCATCGCAGCCGCGATCGGCGTGCACGAGATGTTCGTCCTAGCGGGGATTTTGTGCGCCGCCACGTTCGTCGCAATTTGGGTGCTGTGTCCGAAAGTGCGGACCGTATAATAAACGATGGCGGGCCGCTTTCGCGACCCGCCTTGAGAAGAAGAAAAGCCGCTGTAGCTTACGCTGCCGCGGCTTTCTTACGGGTCGTTCTGCGGGTAGTACGCTTGCGGCCGGTAGTTTTACGGACGGCCTTACGTGTTGTTTTGCGAGTAGCTTTCTTACGAGTCGCCTTCTTGCGAGTAGCCTTCTTACGAGTGGCTTTCTTGCGAGTGGCCTTCTTGCGAGTAGCTTTCTTGCGAGTAGCTTTCTTGCGAGTGGCCTTCTTGCGAGTAGCCGTCTTGCGAGTAGCTTTCTTGCGAGTCGCCTTCTTGCGAGTAGCTTTCTTACGGGTCGTCTTCTTCCGCGTTACTTTGCGGGCCGTACCCTTGCGGGTCACTTTGCGAGTGGTTTTCCGCGTCGCGCGCTTCGCAGTTGAAGCGGCTTTCTTGCGGGTTCGTTTGACTGCCATTGTGTGTGGAGTCATCCTTTCTCTGGCCGGCAAGCGACCAGGGTTGTTGCCTACCTTATACAGTATTACGTTCTCGGATGCAAGTTTTAGCAGATGACGGCACGCGCATCGACGTCGGCGTTGACGGCCGCGGAGACGATGCGATCGTGTTGCTCGCGGGATTTTCGCTGACGCGCGAAATCTGGAACGAGCAGATATCTCCGCTCGCGCAAACGCATCGCGTCATCCGCCCGGACTTGCGCGGCATGGGAAATTCGGGCGTTCCGGCGGGTCCCTATTTAATGGATACGCTCGCTGCAGACGTGGCCGGCGTGTTGGACGCGTGCGGAATCGAACGCGCTACGATCGTCGGACATTCGCTCGGCGGTTACGTCTCGTTGGCATTCGCGCGGATGTTTTCGGAACGAGTTTCGCGGCTCGCGCTGGTGTCGAGCCGGATCGATGCCGACACGCCGGAGGTAGCGCAGCGCCGCCGCCAGCTCGTCGAACGTATCAATATCGCCGGATCCATCGAGCCGGTCGTCGATGCCTATCTTCCGTTATTGCTCGGGTCAGAAAACGCGGAAGCGCGGCCCGAACTTGTCGAACGGCTCCGCGAAATCATGTGGCATACGAAACCTGCGGGCGCCGCCGCTATGCTGCTCGGCATGGCCGAGCGCAATCCGTCCGACGACATCGCCGGCGATGTAGAAATTCCCGTGCTGGTGGTTGCAGGTGCGTTGGATGCGCTCGTTCCGCCCGAACTGGCGAGGACGGCGGCGCAAGCATTTCCGCGCGGAAGGCTCGTCATTTGCGAACGCAGCGGCCACATGCCGATGCTTGAAGAGCCCGGCAGCGTGACCGCCGCGTTACAGCAGTTGCTTAGCGAATAACCGGCATTCGCGAACGCCGGCGGATCAACGAGTAGACGAAGAGGCCGCCCACGACGATCGCCGCGACGATCGCCGCCGCTAGAACGATCTTCAGCAGCACGAGGCCGACCAACAGCAAAATAGTGGCGACCGTCACGACGGCGGTTACCTTTAAGAACGTTAGCAATAGCGGGTTGATGTTCGTCAGTTTCATCGTCTCATTTCTCCATCATCAGTACCCGCCGGGTCGCGGCCGTGTTTCACGGGTTCCCCAACTGGCCGAGCCGGTCGAGTACGCGGTAGCCGGCCGCAACGGCATGCCCGGCATCGATGCTGCCGTCCTGCAGCATGGTGCGCAGCTCGGCGAGGGAGGCTTCCTCTACTTCGATGACCTCGGTGGCGTCCAATTCGGGGTCGCGCGTCCGCCGGACGCCGGTGGCCAGGTAGACGTAGGCCTTCGAATTCGATCGGACCGGCTCTGCATAATAGCCGCCGACGAACTCCCAGTTGCCGCCCCCGTACCCCGTCTCTTCGAGCAGCTCGCGTCGAGCACAGTCCAGCGGATCTTCGCCGGCGTCCAGGGTGCCGGCCGGAAGCTCGAGGTGGATCGCGTCGCTCCCGTAGCGGTACTGACGAACGAGTACGATGCGCCCGATTTCCGTTAACGCGAAGATGACGACGAACCCATCGGATTCGCGAACGTAGTAGTTCGCGATGACGGTGCCGTCGGGCAACTCCAGTTCGTCGGCGCGAAGCCGCATGTGCGGCGAGTCGACGAGCAGACGCGTGCCGCGGCGCCGCCACAGTGGCTTCTCCATGCTCGAGTAGGTACGACGAAGCGTTTACGCCTCCCGGCCGCGAACGAATCTAGCGTGGACGAACCAATACTGATCGTCGGCGGCGGGACGATGGGCGCGGGAATCGCGTCGATCGCGGCGCGCGCCGGGTATCGCGTGCAAGTGATCGAGCCGAACGCCGCCGCTATCGAAACCGCACGCGACCGGATCGCACGTGCGGCGGCCCGCGCGGGCGCGACGGACATGATCGAACGCGTGCAATTCGCCGCTACCATTCCGGATCGATCCGACGCCGTGCTTGCGGTCGAGGCCGTTCCCGAACGTGAAGATCTCAAGCGCGCCGTGGTGCAGTTGCTGGACGCCGCGCTCGGTGAAAAAGCAGTGCTGGCCACCAACACGTCGTCGTTTTCCATCGACGAACTGTCGAAATCGGTTACGAAAAAAAATCGCTTTATCGGATTGCATTTTTTCAACCCTCCCGAAGCGATGCAACTGGTCGAAGTCGTTCCGTGCGAAGAAACCGACGACGCAACGGAGGACGCGACGATGGAGTTCGCACGCCGCCTGAATAAAACGCCGGTGATCGCTGCCGATAGTCCGGGCTTTATCGTCAATCGCGTCGCGCGTCCGTATTACTTGCAGTCGATGTTGGCGCTCGCCGGCGGAGTCGCAACCGCTCCCGAGCTGGACGCGCTGGCGCGCTCGGCAGGCTTTCGGATGGGACCGTTCGAGTTAATGGATCTCATCGGCCTCGACGTCAATCTTGCGACGTCCGAATCGGTGTACGAGCGGACGGCCGCGTTGCGTTTCGAGCCCGTTGCGATGCAGCGCGAACTCGTCGCTGCCGGTTCGCTCGGCCGGAAGACCGGCCGCGGATTTTATGATTATCGCGACGGCACCCCGGAACGGTTCGAACCGGACGCCGCAACCGAGATCGAGCGCAACGACGACGAGTCGGCCGCCGTGATCGGTTTCGGGCGCCTGGCGGACGAACTTGCGGAAGCGCTCGAGCGGCGCTTCGATTCCGTGCAGCGGATCGAGAACGACGACATGATCGAAGAGTTAGATCCGTCTTCGACGATCGTGTTCGACGTCGGCGACGGATTACAGGATCGTAAGCGCGTGCTGCAGACGATCGATGCGATGCTCGAGCCGTCAACGGTGATCTTCAGCGATGCGTACGCTACGGATGTGGGAGCCGCGTCCAACGCGCTCGCGCATCCGGAGCGCGTCGTCGCGTTCGGCGTTCTGGGCTCGCTCGAAGCCCATAGCTGCATCGAGGTCGTCAACAGCGAGGACGTAGCCGACGATGCACTCGAGCTGGCGCAAGACGTGTTCACGTCGATCGGCAAGGGCGTCGTGTTGGTGGAAGACCTCCCCGGGCTCTATCTCGGGCGCACGATCGGATCGATCGTCAATGAGGCGATGATCGCCGTGCAAGAAGACGTGGCCGACGCCGACGATATCGACCTCGCCATGCGGCTGGGCGCCAACTATCCGGAAGGACCCGTGCTCTGGGGGCGCGAGATCGGCGGCCGCCGCATCGCACGGATTTTGGAGCGTCTGGCGGCGGCCGAGGGCCAAGAATTTGCTCCGCACCGGTCGCTGTGGCTGCTCGACATGCAAGACGAGGCGCCCCCTGAGGCCGTCCCCGCAGCCGAATCGGTCGCTCCCGGTTTCACCGGAGGGTAATGGCCGCACAACGCGAGGTTTGGATCGTCGACGCAGTTCGAACGCCGATCGGACGCTACCGGGGAGCCTTGGCCACGGTTCGGCCCGACGATCTCGCCGCAACGGCCATCGCAGGTCTCGTACGGCGAGCGGGGATCGAACCCGAACGCATCGAGGATGTGTATTTTGGTGCCGCTAACGGCAGCGGCGAGGATAATCGCAACGTGGCGCGCATGGCCGCGCTGCTCGCGCAGCTGCCCGTGACGACCGCCGGGGCCACGATCAATCGCTTGTGTGGGTCGAGCCTGCAGGCGATCAACTCGGCAGCGCAATCGATCGCTTGCGGCGAGTCGGATGTCGTGATTGCGGGCGGCGTCGAATCGATGACGCGCGCGCCCTACGTGCTAACGAAAGCCGAAGCGTCGTTCGATCGCGCACAACAAGTCTTCGACACCGTCTTAGGTTGGCGTATGACCAACCCTAAAATGCCGGAGCATTGGACGATTTCGTTAGGCGAGACGGCTGAGAACGTCGCCGTCCGGTACGGTGTGTCGCGCGAAGAGCAAGATGCGTTCGCGCTGCGTTCGCAACAACGTGCCGCCGATGCGATACGAGCGGGGCGGTTCGACGACGAAATCGTACCGGTCGAGGTGGCCGTGAAAGGCGGCGTCCGCGCATTTTCGATCGACGAGCATCCACGTCCCGACACCACTGCGCAAGCGTTGGCCGCGCTTAAGCCGGCGTTTCGCGCGAACGGTACCGTGACCGCCGGCAACTCGTCCGGTATCAACGATGGAGCGGCCGCGCTGTTGTTGTGCGAAGCAGGCACCGCGAAGCAATTAGGTTTGCGCCCGATGGCGCGCTTCGTCGCGTGTGCGAGTGCCGGTGTCGACCCCGCGATCATGGGTATCGGTCCGATAGCCGCCGTACAAAAATTGCTGGCGCGTATGGGCGGACCGGCGCCGGCGATCGACTTGGTCGAGTTGAACGAAGCCTTCGCTTCGCAGGCCGTTGCGTGTATGCGCGAACTCCACTTCGATCCCGAAAAAACAAACGTGAACGGCGGAGCCATCGCGCTCGGCCATCCGCTCGGTGCGAGCGGCGCGCGAATTGCCACGACGCTGTTGCACGAACTGCGGCGCCGCGGCGGACGATACGGCTTGGCGACGATGTGCATCGGCGTGGGACAAGGCATAGCTACTCTTTTCGAACGCGTGGAAAGCGAGGAATAAGTTGACGGCCGTAGCGTCGCAGACGAATCAACTCTTTATCGGGGGAACGTGGCGCGAAGCGCGCGGCGGTTCCTACGACAACGTCAATCCGGCGACTGGCGCGTCGTTGGGCGCCGTTGGCGAAGCATCGCAGCAGGACGTTGACGACGCCGTCGCCGCGGCTCGGCGCGCGTTCGAAGGCAAGTGGCCGTCCACCGCCGCGTCGCGTCGCGCGAAAATCATCTATAAGATGGCCCAGCTCATCGGCGAGCGCTCGAAAGAGCTTGCAATGCTCGAAGTGCGCGACAACGGCAAAGCGATTTCAACCGCGGGCGGCGAGTTGGGCGCGATCGTCGACTGCTTCGAGTTTTATGCCGGCGCCGCGACCAAGAACTACGGCGAATCGATGCCACCGCCGCTGCCGACGTATCTCGCGACGACCGTGCAAGAGCCGGTCGGTGTTGTCGGCGCGATCGTTCCGTGGAATTTTCCGCTGTTGCTGGCGGCGTGGAAAGTCGCGCCGGCACTGGCTGCAGGCTGCACGATCGTATTAAAGCCCGCACCGTTAACGCCGCTGACGGCTCTGGCGCTCGCGAAGATCGCACTCGAGGCCGGACTCCCCGAAGGCGTGCTTAACGTCGTTACCGGATCGAAACGCGAAACCGGCGAGTGGATGGTCGCGCATCCGGGAATCGATAAGATCGCGTTCACCGGATCGACGCAGACGGGGAAAATCGTCGCAGCCCGTGCGGCCGAAACCGTGAAACGCGTTACGCTCGAGCTCGGCGGAAAATCGCCGTCGGTCGTCTTCGACGATGCCGACATCGATGCGGCCGTAGCCGGCGCGCTGTACGGAATCTATTCGAACGCCGGCCAAACGTGCGAGGCGCGCTCGCGCGTGTTGCTGCACGAAGCGATCTACGATCGGTTCGTACAGACGTTCGTGGAAAAAGCTCGCGGATTGCGTGTCGGCAATCCGGAGGATCCGGCGACGCACGTCGGCGCGATTACGTCGGTAGAGCAGCGCGATAAAATCGAACGCTATCATTCGATTGCAAGAGATGAAGGCGCCGCACTGCTACTGGGCGGCGGCGCGCCGAGCGATCTCGATCCGGCATTTGCGGGTGGTACGTTTTGGAGCCCGTCGGCCTACGAAGCCGAGCACGCACATCGCGTTGCGCGCGAAGAGATCTTCGGGCCGGTCGCCGTGTTCGTCCGCTTCAAGGACGAACGCGAGGCGATCGTGTTGGCAAACGATAGCGACTTCGGGCTATCGGCGAGCGTGTGGACGCGGGACATCGGGCGTGCCAATCGGGTGGCGCGCGCGATTCGCAGTGGTACCGTGGCGATCAACACACCCTACGCGGTCTTTCCGGGGGTCCCGTTCGGCGGCTACAAGCAATCGGGATACGGTCGCGAACTTGGCATGGAGACCATGCGGTCATACAGCGAAACCAAAAGCATTCTGACCTATATCGGAGAGAAACCGATGAATCCGTTTGGGGTATAACCTGGCATATGGCAGAGTCAGTGCGGATCGGCGAGTCGTACGACGCCGCGTATGGAACCCTCTGGAAAGACGGAACGTACTTTCCGCGCGGCACGCGCGTCATGGTCGTCGGCATGCATGTGGATCAGGGATTCTGCGTGCGGTTTCCCGACCGGGAAGAGGATCTGGAGCCGCTCGAAACGTGGGAAGACTGGTCCGAAACGGATTTTCTGGCCGAGCAAGGGACGGTCGAACCGCCCGAGCGTCCTCTTTCCGCGACCGTGCTTACCGAGGCGCGCGACGTGCTATCCGATGCCGATGACGGTTGTCATCTGCATCTACAAGACGACGAGGACTGACGAAGCGTTACGTTCCGAGGTTGATCGTGTCGAACTGCCACACGGTCCAGTTGGCGCACGTTGACGAGGTTTGCGACGGGCTCGAGCCGAGGATGGCCACCCAGCAGTATGTTTTATTGGGGTCGAGTTTGTAAAACCGCGCCATGCCCATCTTGCCGGTTTTGGTCGTTATGAACGGCGTGCCAGGCCGCGGGCTCGCCGGGTTTGTGGGCGTCGATTCCTCGACCGGAATGTTCGGAGCCGGCGAGCCGAGCAGCGTCACCGAAACGGTCGCCTTCGTGACCGTCGGATTCGGCGTAAACGATACCGACGGTGAGGGAGCCGGTGTTGACGACGAACTTCCGCCGCAATCGGACAACGCCACGGCTAAGCCGATGACGGAAATGAAAATAGCGAACGCTTTGGGCATGGCCCGCACGGTTCGACGCGTGCGGCAGCGCCTCCGTTAGGCTTCCGCTGCGGTCCGCGTTAGGAAATGCTGAGCTTTTGGGGCCAGCACGGCGTAGTATTCGCGAAAGATGCCGGCGGCGATCGTTCCGGGCCAATGTGCCGGCACTAATTCGCTCGGCAGGCCCGGGTCGATATACGCAAATTTGCGGAAATCGTGTACCAGCCAGAGGCGCTCGGCGAATGCTGCCGGATCGCCGGCGCTGCCTTCGGCCAGCTCGCGATCGAGGCGAGGGCGGTAGCGTTCGATGAAGCGTTCGTACGCGCTGGCGATCGCCGGTAGATCCCAGCATCGCTCCACCAGCGCGCGGTCGCTCAATGGACCCTCATAGGTGCCGAGAAAAAGGTGCGCTTCGCCGGCGACGCCGTAGCGTTCGGCGGCCTCTGCGGCCGAGGCGAGCGAATCGGCCGGAGAAATCCAGATCGCCGGCGACAGCGGCGCCCAACCCAACACGCGTAACTCTTGGCGCAGCCGGACGCGAGCATCTCGCACGTCGGCGGTGACCGCCAGAAGCCGCCAGTTTCCGTCCCACTCGATAACCGGGCCGTAGATCCGCGGGCTCAACTCGTCGATGCGGCGGCGGCCAAGAGGCGTTACCATATAATACGCACGCTTGCCGTCGCGACGCGCCGTGAGCCAGCCCTGGCGAGCCATCCGTGAAACCGCCTGGCGGACTGCCGCCTCGGAGAGTGAGAAGGCGGCCATCAGCCTCACGAGGGTCCCAAGCCATAGGGCGGGTTCGGATTCGCTGCTCGCGCCGTGTACGAGATCGCCGTACAGGCTGAAGATCAAGGAGGTAGGCCGGGTCCCCGAACGCTCCTCCGGCTTGACAGCGATGCCCATCGGGCCTAGTATGACACTATTCTTTCACTTGGTCAAAAATATGTCACAGAAAGCGAGCGGGCATGGCGGCACGGATAGCAACCTTTAACGATTGGATCGATCTGCTACAGGAATGGCAGCACGATATCGGCCTCGACCGGGAGCTCATCGAGCGCTTCATGCCGGGCTACACGTTTGAAGCCAAATACGGCGAACTGGCGACCCCGGAGATTTACTTCGGCGACTTCAAAGGCGACCGGCGCTGGGAAAAGGTGCGCGAGATCCCCGATCAGCGCATGCGCGATGCGGTGCTGAACATGGTCGTCTATCAAGGCGATACCGAGTTTGCTTCCAACGAGCAGCAACGCTTTCTGGTGAATAACGCTCCGACCGAGTACGATCTCGCATCGCTCGTGCGCATCATGGTCGAAGAAACCCGTCACGGATATCAGATGTGCCATTTGCTCGTCGAGCATTTCGGCAGCGAAGGCAAGATCGAAGCGCAGAAGATGCTCGAGCGCCGCGCTTTCGGCAAGAAAAATCGCTTGCTCAACGCGTTCAACGAAGACGTGACGCATTGGTTGGATTTCTTCGCGTACACGAATTTCATGGATCGCGATGGTAAGTTTCAGTTAACGATGCTGCAGCATTCGGGCTTCGCGCCGCTGGCCGCTTCGATGGGTCCGATGTTGCGCGAAGAGTCGTTTCATATGGGCACCGGCATAACGGGCCTGCGTCGCATTGCCAAAGCCGGCGTCATCCCGGTCGCCATGCAGCAGAAGTATTACAACAAGTGGATCGCGGGATCGCTCGATTTATTCGGGACGGATCATTCCGGTTCGGCACAGTGGGCGTACACCTGGGGCATTAAAGGTCGCGTCGATGAAGATAAGACGGCCGATGCGGTCGATCGCGAGACCCTGAACGAACGCGCGCGCCAACAGTTTTACGACGAAGTCGCCGGAACCGTCGCTCGCGTCAACGAGGTTGTAGAGGGCGACACCAAACTGTACGTACCGGACATGCGCTTCAATCGCAAAATCGGCGCCTTTGCGGACGGCCACTACGCCGTCGATGGCCGTCGAACTGAGCGACGCGGAATGGGCGGCCTACGAGCCGACCGTCCTGCCGGCACAAGCCGACGAGCGCGTTCTCGCAGAATATTTCAAAAACCCGAACTGGATCGCCCCGAAAGGCAAATTGGCATGAGCGTAACGACGAACGGCACCACCCAACAGACCCCCTTCGGACGCGAACAGCGTTCGCTCGATGGCAAGCGCGTCATCAACTACTTTAAAGACGGCCACGTGGGCGTCATCGAGATGTGCGATCCGCCCGCCAATACATACACGCACGAGATGATGCGCCAGCTCGACGAAGCGATCTTAGACGCTCGCTTCGACTCGGACGTCGAAGTGATCGTGCTCACCGGCAAGGGTGAGAAGTTCTTCTCGGCCGGCGCCAACATCGGCATGCTGAACGCCGTCACGCCCGAGTTCAAATACATGTTCTGTTTGCATGCCAACGAAACGCTCAGCCGTCTGGAACAGACTCCCAAACTGGTGATCGCAGCGCTCAACGGCCACACGGTCGGTGGCGGACTCGAGATCGCCATGGCGGCCGACATCCGTATCGGCCGGCGGGACGCGGGCAAGATCGGCCTTCCGGAGGTCGCGCTCGGCGTGCTGCCGGGTACCGGCGGCACGCAACGGTTGGCGCGCCTCGTCGGCAAGTCGCGAGCCATCGAGCTGATGGTCACCGGCAAGACGGTGAGCTTCGAGCAAGCGCTCGATTGGGGCATCGTGAACGACGTGTACGAGGGCAGCGCCGACGAGTTCCGCGCACAGATCCTCGACTACGCCAAACAGTTCTGCTCGCCCAACAAAGCGCCGATGGCGGTCGGCCACATCAAGCGTGCCGTGCAGACCGGTGCGGAGCTTCCGCTGCAAGACGCGTTGGCGCTCGAGCGCGAGCTGCAATCGCTGCTGTTCAAGAGCTCGGATGCCAAAGAGGGCCTCGCGGCGTACAACGAAAAACGCGTCGCAAAGTTTACGAATAAGTAAGAAGTCGCCGCACTCGTGCGGGCGGGAGTTGCAATGATTGTTACTACGGTCCGGCGGGTGCTGGGCGCTTCCCTCATCCTCGCATTGCTCGGCGCCTCACCCGCGCCGGGCACCGGCCAGGACGGCCAATACGAGTCGCTGGCGCAAACGTATTACACGACGTATTTCAAACTCAATCCGCTGAACGCGACGTTCGTGGGCGTGCACGACTACGACGCGCAGCTCGGTGATTTTTCGGCGGCCGGCGTGCAGCAAGAGCTCACGCTGGATCGCGACACCTGGACGAAGCTCCAAGCGATCGATCGCAGCACGCTTTCGCCCTCGGTCGCGCTCGACGCCACGCTCCTCGGTAACTCGATTCAAGACGACATCCTGAACAACGAAACGTTGGCCGTGTGGAAGCACGATCCCGACGATTACACGCAATCGGCCAGTGGCGCGATTTTCGGCATCATGGCGCGCGACTACGCACCGCTGAAGACTCGCCTGGGGTACGCGATCTCGCGCGAGCGCGCCATTCCGGCGATGCTCAAAGACGGCGAGCGTAACACCACGACGGTCGATGCCGTGACCCAGCGCATTTCGTACGAAGACGCTGCAGGCGCGGTCGATTTCTTCAAATCAAGCGTGCCGTTGGCGTTTAACGGCGTCAAAGATGCCGCACTGCAATCGCAGCTGAAACAAGCCAATGCCGGCGTGATGAAAGCCATGACGGCCTACGCCGCATGGATCAAGCACCTCCATCCGTCGGGCACGTACGCGATCGGTACGGACGCGTACAAGAAGAAGCTGCTATACGAAGATGCCGTCAACATGTCGCTCGACCAGTATCTCGCGTACGGCGAAAACGCGTTGCGGGCGACTCGCGCAGAATTCGTCCAGACGGCTCGCAAAATTAATCCGAAGGCTTCGCCGCTGGCGGTCTACCTTTCGCTCGCCAAAGTGCACCCGGCGCCGAATAAGTTGCTCGATAAGGCGCGAACCGACCTCGTCGCGTTGCGCGCGTTCATCGAAGCCAAGCACATCGTAACGCTTCCGGCCAATGCCAACATCACGGTCATGGAAACGCCGGCGTTCGAACGCGCGACCAGCACGGCGTCGGAAGATTCGCCCGGCCCGCTGGAAACCGTCGCCACGCAGGCGTACTACAACGTGACGCCGGTCAACCCGACGTGGTCGAAAAAGCAAACCGAAGATTATTTGGCCCAGTTCAACGACTTCGAGTTTCCGATCATCTCGGCGCACGAAGTGTATCCCGGCCATTTCACCAACTTCTCGATCGACCGCAATCTCGACTTGAGCTTGACGCGCAAGTTGTCGGTAACGTCCGAGTTCGCCGAAGGCTGGGCGCACTATTCCGAGCAGATGATGGTCAACGAGGGCTGGGGCAACGGCGATCCGCGAGTTCGCCTGTCGCAACTCGAGGAAGCGTTGCTGCGCGAGTGCCGGTACATCGTCGGCGTGAAGCTGCACACCCAGGGGATGACGCTCCCGCAAGCCGAGAAGACGTTTACCTCGCAGTGCTATCAGACGCCGCAAGTCGCCGTGGAAGAATCGCTGCGTGGAACGCAAGACCCGATGTACGGCTACTACACGCTCGGCAAGCTGATGATTCTAAAACTTCGTTCCGACTACAAAAAGATGATGGGTTCGGCCTACACGCTCGAGAAGTTTCACAACGAACTGCTCTCGCGAGGAGATCCGCCGCTGCCGTTGTTGCGCCCGTTCATTCTGGGCAAGAGCGACGACGGCCAACCGTTGTAAGGAGACGCTCGCGTCGTAGCTGATCCTCGTAGATTTCTCTGACGCGATCGAGCGAGTCGATCTCCGCAGCCGGTTTGTCGTCGCGAATTCGTACGATTCGCGGGAAGCGCAGAGAGAAGCCGCTCTCGTGTAAGTCGCTGACCTGGATCACGTCGAACGCGACCTCGAGCACGATTTCCGGTTCGACTGGAATCTCGGATGAGCGTGCTTTCGCGCGTTGCGATTCGCGCGACAGGCGATGTTCCAGGAACCACGGCGTCAGGTCGGCGATCTCCGCATCGGTCAAGCCGGAATAGGCCTTGCCGATCGCGACCAGCTCGCCGTCGTGGCCGCGCACCGCGAACGTGTAGTCCGAGAGAACCTTAGAACGCTTGCCGTGCCCCCACTCGACGGCTACGACCGCTACGTCCAACGTCGAGAGCTCGCGCTTCAACTTGATCCACCACTTGCCGCGCCGGCCCGGCGCGTATGGCGAGTCGGTACGCTTGAGCATCAGACCTTCGTTGCCGCGGGCGCGCGCCGCTTCGAACGCGGCATTGACGAGCGGTGCATCGGCGGCATCGAGCATTTCGTAGGGCGCGACCGTCACGCCCGTAACCGATTCGAGCATCGAAGCGAGCCGCGCTCGACGACGCTCGTACGGCTCGTCGAGCAACAGCTCGTCCCCATCCGCTAAGAGATCGAAGGCGACGTATGCGACCGGAACGTTCTCGCGAAGCTCGTCGGCAACGTCTTTGCGAGAGATGCGCGCTTGCAACGCTCGGAACGGCAAAACGTTACCGTCGCGCATCGCGACGATCTCACCGTCAAAAATCGCCCGCCGCGGTAACGCACGTAGGATCGCGACGACTTCGGGATACGTCGCCGCAACGTCGTTGAGCGTGCGCGAAAATAATGCGATGTGGTCGCCGTCAACGTGTGCTTGCGCGCGGATGCCATCGTATTTGTCTTCGATCGCCCAGCGTGCGCCGGCTAAGGCCGGATACGCATCGCCGAACGGAATCGGCGAGGCGAGCATAAACCCGATCGGGTTGCCGTACGCAACGCGTATTTCGGCAAGCGCGTCGTGGCGCGCCGCAACGGCGACGGCGCCGGCGTCGCCGGCGGCCATGAACGCCCGGCGGACGGCCGGTGGTTCGACGTCGAATGCGGCGGCGATCGCGTTGAGCACCAGACCCTCGCGCAGCCCGATACGCAGATCGCCGGTGACGATTTTTACCACAAAGGCGACGGCAGCTGGGTCGCCGGTCGCTCGGAAGATGTCTTCGAGGAACGTCTCGCGTCGCTTCGCGGAGTTCTTCCCCTCAGCGTTCGCGATGGCTGCGAATGCTGTGCCCAGCGCCGCCGGTCCAAGCGCCGGGCGCTCGAAGAGCGACGCGTGTTGCGGCGGGCGAACCAGCATCGCTAGCGCGCTGCCGAGGTCGCCCGCGTCGCGATACGCGGCGCGAAACGACGCGTCGTCGAAACCCCATAGTCGTCGCGCGACCTTGGCGATCGCGGCTCCACCGATCGAGAGCGTACGCCGGTCGCTGGCCGCGAACGGATTGCCGGTGAAGAATCGAACCGCGGCGGCGAGATCGTCGTCGTTGTCGAGGCCGCGCAGATACGCCGCGAGCAACTGCGTCTTTTCGCCGGTCGCCGAGGTCTGTGCGATCCTCTGCGCGGTGCGCGCGAATTCGTCCAACGCTTAGGGAAGTTCGATGCGGTACATCGGCGTATCGTCAACCCACATTCGCTGCGGCTGCGACCCCGCGCGCGCATCGAATCGTACGACCGACGAACCCAACGAAAATAGTCCATTCCCGAGCGGCGTGAGCGTGTCGGTACCGTCCAGCGTCAGGCGATTCTTGACGATCACGACGCGCGAAACGTACGGCTGCCCGAGAAAATCGTTCTGGTACCGTCCGGCAAGGTCGTTCCAAGAGGCGGGATACGCGAACGTTCGGGGGCCGGCATACTGTTGATTCGTAAACCACTGCGAACCGTAATTCGACTCGACGATGCGGCCGTTACGGTCGCGGCCAAAGGCCAACTCGAAGCGTTCGAAGTTCGGCGAGTCGATCCAGAACGTATCGTCGCCGCGCGGGTACGCCGCGTACGTCCCGGACGAATCGACGAGCGACACTTGTCCGCCGGACGCCGTGATTGCAAATGTCTTTCCGTCCTGCGACGTATAGGTACCGGCGTAGCGACCGGCGTTGTCGACGTGGCGCAGATCGGGTGCTGCGGGCGGCGCCGGCAGCGCGCGTCCCTGGCTTTGTGCTTGCAACACCGCCATCGCATAGAGAACGATCGCGCACGGGTGTAACGGTGCTTCGACGAGATTGGCCATCGCGACGACGCCGAAACCGCGCGTCGTATTCATCTGCATGCAGGCGGTGTAACCCGAAACACCCCCGGTGTGGCCGATCACTCGATCGCCGCCATCGTCTTCGATCGATATTCCGAAACCGTACTGCCGGTACATCTGCGGTGCTTCCGCCATCTCACCCTCGGGATCTCCGGCGACCTTACCGTCGCTGAGACGATCCGCCGTCGTCATGCGCGCGAACGCCTTGCGCGAAATCAACGCGGTGCCGTTCGCGGTGCGTCCATCGTTGAGGTAGAACCGCATGTACCTCGCCATATCTTCGGGCGTCGCCAGCACCGAACCGGCCGGATCGACGAAGTCGATCGCCGGCGACGGGGTTAGCGGAGGGTGCAGTGAGCCGGGGCGATCGTTGTACAGCCACTGGTAGCCGACCGCCGCACGTTGCAAGGTCTGCGGAGTGAATGCGGGAGCGGCAGCCGTCATGCCGATCGGATCGAGCACCCGCGCCTGCAACGAATCGATCCACGCACGACGATCGAGCGTCGATAAAATCGCTCCCGCCGCCGCGTATCCATCGTTGGAGTACGACCACGACGTGCCGGGCGGGAATAATACGCGCGCCTTCGCAAGCGCGACGAGGTCGTAGCGATACGCCCCCTGCGACGAATAATCGTCGGGCAATCCGGCAGTGTGCGACAGAATCTGGTGCATCAAAACCGGCTTGCCGTTCGAGTCGATCCGGAACCACGGAAGATACCGGCGAACGGGTGCTTGCAGGTCGAGCGCGCCGCTGTCGTAGAGTTGCATCAACGCCAATGCGGTCATCGACTTGGTGATCGAACCGATCGCGAAACGCGTATCCGGCGTCACCGCCGTCTTTGCAGCCGCATCCGCATATCCGAGGGTGATGACGTCGACCGTGCCTTGCCTGCTCGTAATCGCGACCGAAAGGCCGGGCGTGCCCTGGCGCTCCATGGCAATGGGGGCGAAGGCGCGTATGGCGGCCAGCGCGTCGGCCTGCGTGGGCCCGGCTGCCTGCGCCCGGGCGTACCCGGGCGCGCAGAGTGCCAACGCGGCGGCCAAAAGAGGAACACTGGCGAGACTAGCGCGGTATCGATGCATGCAAAAAGGTTAGCCGCCCGATGACGCAAAGCCCCGCTGCACTGTGAAACGCCCCACCCTGGGGGGAAGGTTATAGGACGAGAAATGGCACGGATCTACGAAAACTTGGCCGATACGTTCGGCAACACACCGCTGGTAAAAATTCCGCGCGTGAATCGCGGCTTACCCGGAACGGTGCTCGTGAAGATGGAGTCGTTTAATCCGGCGGGTTCGGTGAAAGACCGAATCGGCGTCGCGATGATCGAAGCGGCCGAGCGCGACGGCCGTCTTCGCCCCGACACCACCATATTGGAAGCAACGAGCGGTAACACCGGCATTGCGCTGGCGTTTGTCGCTGCCGCAAAAGGGTATCCGCTGGTGCTCGTCATGCCCGAAACGATGACGATCGAGCGCCGCAATTTGTTGAAGGCGTACGGCGCGCAAGTGGTGTTGACGCCGGGATCCGAAGGCATGCCCGGGGCTTTACGAAGGGCCGAAGAAATTTTAACGCGTCGCCGGCCAAGTATTTTCAGCCCAAGCAGTTCGAGAATCCGGCGAATCCCGAAATCCATCGCCGCACGACGGCCGAAGAAATCTGGCGCGACACGGACGGTCGCGTCGACGCCTTGGTTTCGGCCATCGGGACGGGCGGCACCATCACCGGAGCCGGCGAGGTGCTCAAAGAGCGCAAGAAGGACGTTCACATTATCGCGGTCGAGCCGGATGCCTCTCCCGTGCTGTCCGGCGGAAAACCCGGCCCGCACAAGATTCAAGGAACCGGCGCGGGCTTCGTGCCGAAGATTCTCGACACGTCGGTGTATGAAGAAGTCATTCGCGTCACCGATGCAGACGCGATCGCAACGGCTCGCCGTTTGGCTCGCGAAGAAGGCATGCTGATCGGGATTTCGGGCGGTGCCAACGTTTGGGCCGCGTTGCAGGTTGCAGCGCGCCCGGAGTTTGCCGGCAAGACCATCGTGACGTTCGGCTGCGATACCGGCGAACGATATCTGAGCAATCCGGTCTTCGCCGAACAAGAAGCGGTCGTCGTCGAACCGGCACTGGTGTAAGAACGATTGACGGTCGAGGTCACCCGCGGCGACTTGGTAGAGTCGCTGCATCGGGTCGACGCGTGCGCGGTCGATGTCCGCGGCCGCGATCGGTTGGTCCGCGGCGACGTCGACCGTCCCGTCTATTTGCGTTCGTCCGCCAAGCCGTTCATTGCCGGCGCGGTCGTGGCCGGCGGTGCGGTCGAACGCTTTGGTTTCGAGCAGCACGAAGTCGCGGTGATGTCGGCGTCGCACTACGGCGAACCGTTTCACGTTGCGGCGGTGCGCTCGATTTTATCGAAGATCGGTCTGGACGAATCGGCGTTGCAATGCGGCTCCCAGATGCCGTACGACGAAGCCAGCGCGCGAGCGATGATTCGTGGCGATATCGAACCGACCGCGATCTATAACAACTGTTCCGGCAAGCACGCCGGAATTCTGGCGTTGAGCTTGATGCTCGGCGCCGACATTGCCACCTATCTCGATGTCGACCACCCCGCGCAGCAGCGTATTCTCGAGTTTTGCGCGCGCGTACACGACGACGACGCGGCGACTTGGCCGCTCGGCGTCGACGGCTGCGGCATCCCCGTGTATGCTACCGGCTTGCGCCGGGCCGCGCTGGCCTTCGCGCGATTGGCGGATCCGTCGAGCTATCGCCATGAGGCCGACGCGCAGGCATTGCGGGTCGTCGCGAGCGCTATGCGTGCGTTTCCCGAATATGTTGCGGGCACGAATCAACTCGATACGGTACTGATGCAAGCGAGCGACAACGTCGTCTGCAAAACCGGCGCCGAAGGCGTGCACGGCGTCGGCGTCGTCGACAAAGGGTACGGATACGCCTCGAAAGTGATCGATGGTAACGGGCGCGCTCGTGCGCCGGGAACCATTGCTGCGTTGCGCGCGCTCGGCGCCATCGATGCGGGCGCGTACGCACGCTTGGAGCGGCTCGCGCGGCCGCTCGTTCGGAATTGGGCCGGCCATTCGGTCGGAGAAATTGGCGCGACGGATTTTTCGGGCGGCACGAAATAATGCATGCATGTTCGAGCCCGTATCTCGACGCGCTCGCGCGTCGCGTCCTGTTGTACGATGGCGCGATGGGAACGCAGCTGATGGCGATGGAGCTGTCGGACGCCGATTTCGGCGGTCTGGCGCGCCGCGGTTGCCACGAAGCGCTGGTGCTCGAACGGCCCGATGTGG
This sequence comes from Vulcanimicrobiota bacterium, assembly GCA_963786515.1. Taxonomy (GTDB): domain Bacteria; phylum Vulcanimicrobiota; class Vulcanimicrobiia; order Vulcanimicrobiales; family Vulcanimicrobiaceae; genus Tumulicola. The sequence continues at coordinate 124,378 of CAWAZM010000015.1, forward strand.
TAGCCGAAATCCACGCCGCGTATCTGGCTTCCGGTGCGGACGTCGTCGAAACGGATTCGTTTATGGGTTCTCGCCTCAAGCTGTCGGAATACGGTTTGGGCGATCGTACCGTCGAAGTTAACCGCCGCGCGGCCGAGATCGCACGTGCGGCGTGCGATCGATTCTCAACGCCCGAGCGGCCGCGGTTTGCGGCCGGCTCGATGGGTCCGACCGGCATGCTCGTGTCGTCGTCAGATCCGTCGCTCTCGAAGATAACGTTTGCCGAATTGGCCGATATCTACGGCGAGCAGGCCCGGGCCTTGATCGAAGGCGGCGTCAACGTTCTACTGCTGGAAACGATGCAAGATCTGCTCGAGTGCAAAGCCGCAATCGCGGGGATCGTGCGCGAATTCGCGCGTGGCGTTCGTCGCGTTCCCATCCAAGCGCAGCCGACGCTCATTCAAGAAGGCCGGATGCTTCTGGGCACGGATATCCGCGCCGTTACGGCGACGCTCGATGCGTTGCCGATCGACGTCATCGGTCTTAACTGTTCGACCGGACCGGCGCAGATGCGCGATTCGGTACGCTACTTGTGCGAACGTTCGCGCTGTTTCGTCAGCGTAATTCCGAACGCGGGTCTGCCGTTGATGGGACCGGCGGGCGAAACCATTTATCCCGAAACGCCGGAACAATTGGCGCGCGAACTGATCGACTTCGTCCGGTCGTTCGGCGTCGATACGATCGGCGGGTGTTGCGGAACGACGCCGGCACACATTGCCGAACTGCGCGCTGCGATCGACGATCTCGGCGACGCGCCGCGTCGCGAACGAGGAGCGGCGTCGCCGCGCGACGACCGGCGGCCGCAAGCCCTTGCGTCGGCCATGACTGCCGTCGAGCTCGAACAAGAACCGCGCCCGCTGGTCGTAGGTGAGCGCATCAACAGCCAAGGCTCGCGCAAGATCAAGCGGCTTTTACTGGCCGACGACTACGATGGGATCGTCGCGGTCGCGCGCGAACAAGTCGAAGGCGGAGCTTACGCACTCGATGTGTGCTGCGCGTTAACCGAACGGCCGGACGAACTCGAGCAGATGCGCGAGGTCGTTCGCCGGCTTGCCCAGTCGACCGAAGCGCCCTTGTTCATCGACTCGACCGAGCCTGCGGTCACCCAGGCGGCGCTCGAGAACTATCCCGGTCGCGCCGTCGTCAACTCGGTGCATCTCGAAGCCGGGCGTTCGAAGATGGACGTACTCTTGCCGATGGCCGTAGAGCATGGCGCCGCCGTCATCGCGTTGACCATCGACGAATCCGGCATGGCAAAAACCGCCGGCTCGAAACTATCGATCGCCAAGCGCATCGACGATATCGTGGTCGGCGAATACGGCATCCCGCGCGGCGCCTTGATCTTCGACGCGCTGACGTTTACACTGGCAACCGGTGAAGCCGAGTTTGCCGATTCGGCCGTAGAAACGATCGACGGCATTCGCGCCATCAAGCGCGAGCTGCCCGGCGTTTTAACGTCGCTCGGCGTGTCGAACGTGTCGTTCGGTCTTTCGCCCCCGTGTCGGGCGGCACTGAACTCGGTGTTCCTCCATCACTGCGTCGACGCCGGGCTCGACATGGCGCTCGTGCATCCCAACGACATTACGCCCTACCCGGAAATCGAACCGGACGTCCGCGAGGCGTGCGACGATCTCATCTTCAACAGACGCGCCGACGCCTTAGCGCGTTTGATCGAACGCTTCAGCGGCGATGCCGGGGTCGTGCGTGCCGCAGCCGGCGTCAACGAAGATGCAGCCTTGACGGCGCCCGAGCGTGTGCATCAGGCGATCTTGTTGCGGCGCAAAGAAGGCATCGAAGCGAAGATCGATGCGGTGCTGGCCGAACGCACCCCGATCGACACCCTCAATAACGTGCTGCTTCCGGCGATGAAAGAAGTCGGCGACCGCTTCGGGCGCGGCGAACTCATTCTGCCGTTCGTGCTACAGTCGGCCGAAGTGATGAAGAAGGCCGTCGCGCACCTCGAACAGTTCTTAGAGAAGCGCGAGGGCACGACCAAAGGCACGGTGGTGATCGCCACCGTCTTCGGCGACGTTCACGATATCGGGAAAAATCTCGTCAACACGATTCTTTCGAACAACGGCTACACCGTGGTGGATCTCGGCAAACAAGTTCCCGTGAATGTGATTCTCGACAAAGCCGTCGAGGTGGGCGCCGATGCGATCGGTCTCTCGGCTCTGCTGGTATCGACCAGCAAGCAGATGCCGATTTGCGTGCAAGAACAAGACGCGCGCGGCTTGTCGTTTCCCGTGATCGTCGGCGGCGCCGCCATCAACCGCGACTTCGGCCGGCGTATCGCCCTGCTCGACGATGGCAAGCGTTTCTTCTCGCCCGGATTGTTTTATGCAAAAGATGCGTTCGAAGGGTTGGACCTGATGGACGCGCTGACCGGCAGCAGCGAACGCAAAGAAGAGTTGTTGGAGCGCACTCGTTCGGCGGCGATGACGCAGCGCGAACGCCCCGCGCCCACTCCGAATGTAACGGTTCGCCGGTCGGCCGTAAAAGACGAACTCGCCGACATTCCGGCGCCGCCTTTTTGGGGAGTGCGCACGGTTGACCGCGTCGAGTTGGGCGAACTCTGGCCGCGTTTCGACAAGCGCAGCCTCTTCCGGCTGTCGTGGGGTGCATCCAACACCAAGGGCGACGCGTACGAGCGATTGTTGCGCGACGACTTCGAGCCGCGTTTGCAGCGCTATATCGACGCCGCCGAAGCCGGAGCGATCTTGGAACCCAAAGCCGTGTACGGCTATTTTCCGGCTGCCGGTGCGGGCGATGACGTGCTGATTTACGACCCTGCCGACCGGTCCAAGATTCTCGCGCGTTTTGCGTTTCCGCGCCAGGCCGGCGGCGAGCATTTGAGTCTGGCGGATTATCTGCGGGAACCCGACGGCGGAAAAGCAACCGACGTCGTCGCGCTGCAAGTCGTTACCATCGGTTCGGATGCTTCACTGCAGACCGCTCGCTTACACGATGCGGGCGATTATAGCGAGTCGTATTTTTTGCACGGCTTCACCGTACAGTCGGCGGAGGCGTTAGCCGAACTGACGCATCGGCGCATCCGGGCCGAGTTGGGTCTAGCGTCCGAACGCGGAAAGCGCTATTCCTGGGGATACGGCGCGTGTCCCGACTTGGCGCAGCATCGCGACGTGTTCGAACTCTTACACGTTACGGAGCGTATCGGTGTAGCGCTGACGGACGCGTACGCGCTAGTGCCGGAGCAGTCGACCGCTGCGATCGTTATGCACCATCCGCGCGCGGCGTATTTTAACGCCGCAGCGGTCCGCGAGCTCGCCTCGTAACTCGAGCTTGACGAGTCGGCTTGTAGCCCAGGTTCGCGAGGCGCCCGCCTTTCGGCAGTTACTCGAACTGCTGGTAGAATACGAACGCAGCCTTCCCGTCCAGCTGCGTCACGGTTGCGAGCCGGACGCATCCGTCGTCCGTACGGCCTACGGCGAACCCAACGCCGCGTTTGTCGCGATCGTGGATGACGTCGCCGCCGGCTGCATTGCCGTAACGCGGCTCGCCGACCGGACGTCGATCGTGCAGCGGCTCTACGTGCGGCCGCACTATCGCAAGCACGGATTGGCGCGCGCGCTCGTTGCGGCTGCCGTCGATTTCTGCCGCTCGCGTGGCGACGCGCGCGCCGTGCTCGACACCGAGCGCCACCTCTTGCCGGCGGCGTACGAGCTGTACGCGTCGATCGGTTTCACGATCTGCGAACCGTACGGCACCGTGACGTACGACGGGCCAACTTTTATGGAGTTACGTCTCGACGAGTGAAGGCCGGAGCGCCGGAAAGGTGTAACGGCGCTCGATGAGCGTTCAACTCATCCTGCATATCGCATTGGCCGTTGTGGCCGTGCTGATCGTCGTCGCGCTCGTACGCGCGCTGCCGTCGCACCGCGCCGGCTGGCCCAAACCGATCGAGATCGCGATCGGGTTCATCACCGATTTCCTCGACACGCTCGGCATCGGCTCGTTCGCGCCGACGACGTCGATGTTTAAACTGTGGAAACTCGTTCCCGACGAGCAGATACCGGGAACGCTCAACGTCGGGCACACCATCCCAACCATCGTGGAAGCGGCAATTTTTATTACGATCGTGACCGTAGCGCCGGTGACGCTCGTCGGATTGATTCTGGCCGCGGTGGCCGGCGCGTGGCTCGGCGCCGGCGTTGTCGCGCAACTGCCGCGGCGTTACGTGCAGATCGGAATGGGCATCGCGCTAGTAGCGGCAGCGATATTATTCGTGCTCAGCAATCTCGAGGGCAGCCACTTCGGCTTAGCCGGCGGCACCGCGCTCGGGCTATCCGGTGTGCGGCTGCTGGTCGGTATCGTCGTGTGCTTTTTCTTAGGAGCCTTGATGACGATCGGCATCGGTATGTACGCGCCGTGCATGATTTTGATCAGCCTTCTGGGGATGAACCCGATCGCGGCGTTTCCCATCATGATGGGCGCGTGCGCGTTTTTGATGCCGTTCGCAAGCCTTCGCTTTATCCGTTACAAAGCGTTCTCGATGCGTGCCGTGCTCGGTCTCATACTCGGCGGCGTTCCCGGTGTGCTGATCGCGGCCTATATCGTGAAATCGTTGCCGCTCGTCGCGGTACGCTGGCTGGTAGTGATCGTCGTGTTCTATGCCGCGTTCGTCATGCTCCGCTCGGCCGCGGCCAAGCGCGACCGGCCGATCGGGCAGGACGACGATTTGGTCGACGTCGTCTAAACCCGAACGGAGTTACGCGGGAACTTCGTCGCGCTGGTACACGAACCGTCCGCCGACGATCGTACTTGCGATGCGATATTCTTCGTCCCACACCGAAAGATCGGCGCGCATGCGTGGCACGATGCGTCCCATTTCGCGTTCCTGGCCGATGAGCTTAGCGGGCGCGTGGGTCGCGGCCACGACCGCCTGAGCGAACGGGATTTGCGCGTACGACATGTAGTTGCGCACGGCATCGTCGATGCGTAGCGCGCTGCCTGCGATGGTACCGTCGGCCGACCGCACCAACCCATCGGCAATGTGGTAACCGGGATCGGCGGCCGGCATGTTGTCGGTCGCCAATATGATGCGATCGCCCAGCGTGCGGTGCAGCACGTCGACCATCACCGGCGCGACGTGGAATCCGTCGCAAATGAGTTGCACGAACGTGCGCCGGTCTTGAATGAACGCAGCGAGAATCGACGGGTCGCGATGGTCGAGCGGCGGCATGCCGTTAAACGCGTGGGTGAGCGAGCGATACCCTAGCGCGATCGCCAAGAGTCCTTCGCGATACCGGGACGCGGTGTGGCCGGCCGAGCAAACGACGCCGTTTTCTAAGAACACCCGCAGCGCATCTCCGGCGCCCTCTACTTCGGGCGCCATCGTGACCAACACGCAACCGCCCATGCAGGCGTCGACCATTTCGCGCGCGCGTTCGGCGGTGGCCGGCAGCAGCCACTCGAGACGGTGGACGCGACGGAACTTCGGATTGAGAAACGGCCCTTCGAAATGAACTCCGAGACAACGTGCCCCGCGCACGCCGTGCTCGTCGATCTGATGCGCCGACTCGACGATTTCGGCCGCCGCGTGCAGCATCGATTCGAACGGCGCGGTCATCACGCCGGCGAGAAAGCCGGTCGCACCGCAACGCGCGTATTCGGTGGAGGCGATGGCGACGGCATTGCCTTGATCGCGATTGAAGAGCGCGTCGGCCGCGCCGTTCGTGTGGACGTCGATCAAACCGGGCGCGATGGTCGCGCGCGGCGGGACGGCGATATCCCACGGTCCGTCGGCAGGTAGAACGGCGGCAATGCGGCCATCCTCGACGGCCAAGCGGCCGAAGGTTGAAGCCCCATCGCCAACGGCGATGAATGCTGGGCCGAAAACCGTTAAATTGGACGTGCGCGTGGCTCCTTCGGTCGGTCTGATTCGACGAGCGGGCGGCTACTGCTGCCTGCCGAGCAGCCGCGCGAACAGTCCTCGCGAGCGGGCCGGCGTTTCGACGGCCCGCTCGGTCTCGGGCGGGGCGGATGCGGCCGCAGCGCGCCGTTGCAGGCGCGACATGTGCGTTTCTGCATGGGCCTCGAGAGTCGATCGGAGCGCTTCGGTTTCGTTCCACGGCGACGCGGCGCGCCCGGCCGCTCGTGCCGTTTCGTAGTCGCGAGCGGAAACGGTAAAGATTCGCTCGGCCGCGACGTTATGTTCTTTCAAATACCCGGCGGCCAGCTCGACGACGTGCCTGCGTTCGTTCGACGATTCGTTGTCGGCAATGGTGTGCGCGAACACCATCGGCCGCCCCAACTCGGCGAGTTGCGCGTAGAGATCGAGCTCGCGATCCGACAGTTGGCGCGAGAATAAGCACACCATCTCGCTGGCGTGCGTTGCGACCGCAATATTAACGTCCTCGGCGTGCGGATCGCCGGAGTCGAATGCGGGCACGTGCACCAACACGAGTTCGCGCGGCAAATTCCACGGCACCAGCACCAGCACCGGGCGTTCGGCCGCCGCGTCGGCGGCGCTCGCAAACGGTATTTCTTCCCACTCGCCGCGCTCGTCCAGCGCGAACGCGGTATCTCGCTCTCCGTAGCGCACGTGGATTGGAAACCGCACGCTGCCGGCGATGCGGTCGTCGATCGCGGTGCGGCCTGCGAAGGCGTTGATCAAGCTCGATTTACCGCGGCGTAGCGCCCCGAACACCGCGACGCGCCAACGTTGCGGCTGCAACCCACGATCGTACGATACGGGGTCGAACGTACGTGCGGCGTGCGCCGAGCGTACGATGGCCGGCCCGGCATCGGCCGGTGCGGATTCGCTCGCTGCGGAAACGAACGCGCCGGCAGCTTTGGCGACGTGTGCCGCCGCATCTTCGACGGCTTGGCGGCGTGCGCGTAACCGCGCGCCTGCGGCCGCCGCATCGCCGGCACCACGCGCTTCCAACGCTCGTTCGATGCTGCCTAAGTCGCCATCACGTTTGGCTATTGCGGCCCGCCCCAAGGCATGCGCGAGGTCGTCGTAGATGCGTTGCAGCCGCACCCCGGCATCGGCGACGAAGGATGCGATTTCGGCCCGTAATCGAGGAAAAATCTCGGACCGCAAGTCGGCGATCAGTTCGCGTTTCATGTAGTCGCCCGAACGGCGCGCCGCGAAGCGCCCCGCGATATCCGAAACCAAAGCGATCGACGGACCGCCGATCGCTTCGAACACGATGGTGGAGGCGATTGCCGCGCGCACGTCACCGCCCCAGAGCGATGTTCCCGCCTGCGTTCCAAATGCGTGCGCCGCCGCCTCGCCGGCCGCCCAGCGCAACGGGACAAGCGCGCGCGCTTCGGTCAATCCGGCGTCGAGATCGTCGACCACAGCCGACGCCGTGACCTGTGCGAAGTCTCCGACGACGTGCGCCACGACTCTGTCGGCAACTACGTGCAGGCGTTGGCGATCGCGCAAGCGCGCGACGTCGGCGGTATCGAACGCTTGAGCCAGCGCGCGTTCCAACTCGGTGCTTAGCTCCACGCCGCGCCGATCGATGTCGAGGCGGCGCTCCGTTCCCTGCGCGATAAAAGCTTCGCGGCGTTCCCGGCAACGTTCGTCGAGTTCGTGCAGTTCGGGAACGACGGCAGCGCGACGCCGTTCGAGCGCGGTATCGTCGAGCGACAGCATCGCCAGGTCGCCGTCCAATCGTTCGAGTTCGTCGCTGGACGCATCGGCCGCGCGTTCGCCCGCGCGTCGTAAGCGCGCTCGCCCGGTACGATCGACCAGCGAGGCGTCGAGCACGTTGAGGAAGTGTGGGAAGCGGCTGGCGTCGGCTGCAGCGGCGTCGCCATCGAGCACGCCTTGGGCGTACTGACGTGCCGAAAGCGGCAGCACGTACGTGCCCGGCGCGTGGATCGCAGCCAATCGCGCGATGCGGTCGAACGCGTCTTCCCACACCGGCCGCCCGCCTTGCATTTCTTGCCATAAATCGATCTTCGTCTGCACGATGAAGATCGAATCGATATGCTCGCGAATGATTCCGAGAAATGCCGCGTCGCCTTCGGTAAACGGCTGCTGCGTGTCGATTGCATACACCACGGCATCGGCCGATGGGAGAAATTGCAGCGTCGCACGCCGGTGCGCCGGATTAACGGAAGCCAGGCCGGGAGTATCGGCAACCACGAATCCACGCTGCAAGAACGGCGAATCGGTCTTGACGGTGACATGCGTCGGCGCGTCGCGTTCGTCGGCGGTCGCATCGTGCAATCCACCGGCGTCGCCGGAACCGACGGCGGTAAATCGCCCCAGCGATGCGAGCGGAATGCGTTCGGTGCGACCGTCTTCGTACACCGCGGTAGCTTCGTCGGACGTGCCATACCCGAGTTCGGTAATGGTGGCCGTCGTCGGATTGATATCGGTCGTCAACAACCCGACCAGCTGTCGCGCGCCGCCGGTGTTCTCATAGCGAAATTTCTCGAGCAAGACGTTGATGAGGAACGACTTACCACTCGAGAATTCGCCGACGATGGCAAGGACGAACTTACCGCGCGCCAATCGCTTGCGCGCGGAAGCGACGGCCGACTGCCGTTCGCCGGTTAGGCGTTCTTCGAGCACCGCGAGCTGTGCGACCACATCGTCTCGCGCACGTTCGTAACGACGCAACGCGTCGGATTCGGACATCACCAAACGCCCTTAGGAGCGGATCAGCGCCAGCGCTTCGTCCCGGTGACGCTCCATCAAATCGCGCGTGTCGCCTTCGACGTTGAGTCGCAACAGCGGCTCGGTGTTCGATGGGCGCACGTTCATCCACCAGTTAGGATAGGCGATCGTGAGGCCGTCGAGGTGATCGAACTGCGCGCCGGCGTAGTGGCGCTCGAGCTCGCGGAGCTTTCCCGGAACGTCCTCGACGCGGCTATTGATTTCGCCCGAACGCGAGCGCGTGTCGATCGGCGCGATGACTTCGCTTACCGGGGCGTCGGCCTTCGAAAAGACCTCGAGGCACTGCAGTAACGCGATCATCCCCGAATCGGCATACCAGTTGTCGCGAAAGTAAAAGTGGCCGCTGTGTTCTCCGCCAAAAACGACATCGCGCTCGCGCATCACACCTTTGATAATCGAATGGCCGACTCTGGAGCGAACCGGAACGCCGCCGGCTTTTTCGATCAACTCTGGGACGCTTCGGCTGTTGATGAGGTTATAGAGAATCGTGGCACCCGGATGCTTTTTTAAGGTATTCAGCGCGACCAGCGCCGTAACGGTGCTGCCGTTAACCAAACGCCCGGCCTCATCGACGACGAACATGCGATCGGCATCGCCGTCGAACGCCACACCGAGGTCGCATTTACCACGCACGACTGCGGCTTGGACGTCGGCCATATTTTCCGGCTCGATCGGGCTGGCCGGGTGATTTGGAAAATTGCCGTCGAGTTCGAAGTACAGTGGAACGACTTCACAAGGCAATCGTTTGAAGACGTAGGGAACGGTCTCGCCGGCCATGCCGTTTCCAGCGTCGATGGCGATTTTGAACGGTTTGATACTCGAAACGTCGACGAACGACAGGCAGTGTTCGGCGAAAGCGTCGAGGACGTTGCGGTGCTCGATCGTGCCGGGGGTTGCGGCAGCAGGCGGAAGATCGCCGGCGATCAACCGGTCGCGTATTTCGCCGAGCCCGGTGTCGAGCGAGATCGCGCGTGCCTCGGAGCGCGTTAGCTTCATGCCGTTGTATTGCGCCGGGTTGTGCGATGCCGTGATCATGGCGCCGCCGTCGAGGCCGTATTTCCCGACCGCGAAATAGAGCGCATCGGTCGAAACGAGCCCGATATCGAGGATGTCGGTGCCGGATTCGCACGCTCCGCGAGCGAACGCGTCGAAGAGCGAACGCCCGGAGGGGCGCATATCGCGTCCCACGGCAATGCGCTTGGCCCCGAGCATCGCGGCGAAGCAGCGTCCGATCTGGTATGCGGTGTCGTCGTTTAGTTCGGCCGGATAAATTCCGCGCACGTCGTACGACTTGAAAATTCCTGGGTTTAACCCGTTTTGCATGGCGCAATCCTGTTCGGAGGTTCGTATCTCGACCCCTCGGCTCGCCGGTAACGCTTGGATCGGTCTGTGAGCGCAGCGTGAGAATGCCGACGCCGCTCGGTCGCGTCTCGGCGACCGCGCTGCTCACCGCGTTCCTGATCGTGGCGGTCGCAATCGCGGTGGTGGGCGCGTTTCAGACGCGCGCCAATATGGCTGCCACCTTCGATCGTCAGGCGAGCATCCAGCTCGCACAACTCACCTTCGAAGAGTTGCGCCGGCTGCAGATCGTCGAAGAAAACGCGTTGCGCGGATATTCGTTATCCCGCGATTCGTTTTACATCGAGCAATACGATGGTGCGGTCCAAGATTTTGACACCAAGCTCGCGTCGGTGCGCCGGACGCTACAAGCTCAGCACCTCAACGACGCAGATCACGTGCTGGCCGACTACGCGCTGATTCAGGATAACTGGCGACAACAAGTTGCCGCTCCGTTTCTGCGGCGGCCGAACGCAACCCAGATTGCCGAACTGGACATGCGGAATAAATTATTTACCGACTACGAGTCGCGAATCGTTGCGGTGTTGCGTCGCGACTTAGCCGCTGCCAACGCCGAGTTCGCCGGTAGCACGCAAGCGCAACTCGATCGCTCGGCCTACGTACGTGCGTTTTGGTTATTGCTGTTCGGAGTGCTTGCGATTCTTTTTAACGCCTATCGCGGCCGTCTGGATCGCGAGCTCGAAGAAGAACGCACGACGACGCAGACGTTGCAGCGCGCGTTTCGAAGCGAGTCGGTACCGCTGCCGCACTGCGATGTCGGCACCGCCTACCGGTCGGCGTCGATCCGGGTGGCGGTCGGTGGCGACGTGTTCGACGTTTTTCGAACGACGCCGCAGCGCGCTCTGTTAATGATTGCCGACGTCAGCGGCAAGGGCATCGATGCCGCCGTGCTGACGGCTTTCATCAAGTTCACCGTCCGGGGCATGTCGTTACGGCACGACGATCCAGGTATGCTGTTGGCCGAATTTAACGAAACGTTCGAACGCACGGTACGCAATCGCGACCTCTTCGTTTCGATGCTGGTCGGTATGCTCGACACCGAGACCTTCGAGTTTCGCTACGCCAGCGCCGGTCACGACGCAGCGTTCCTGCGCTCGAGAGGGGACGTCAGGACGCTCGAGGTCACCGGACCGATTTTGGGTGTGATGCAATCAGATTTCGAAACGCGTGCCGTGCAGCTTCGGCCGGGCGACGCGCTGGTGCTGGCGACGGACGGCCTTACCGAAGCCCGGGATCGCAAAGGCGATATGCTCGGCACCGATGGGGCGCTAGCTCTGATCGGACTGGCTCCCGGTCGGGCGCAGGACTTGGCCGATGCGCTCGCGACCAGCGTTGCGGAGCGCGGCGCAAACCGGCTGCGGGACGATTTGGCGGTGCTCGTGGTGATTGTGAAAGAGGACGCCGGTGCGTAGGGCCGCGGTGTTCGCGTTGATGCTGGCGATGGCCGCCGCGACCGCGACCGCAGCATTCGCGCAGTGCGACCTCCACGCGGGCAATCACGTCGTGCTGTACAGCGAGGCCGACGATCCCGACGTGCTGTTGTGGGATTCCCGTTTCCGGTTACGCGACTACAATGCGGCTTCGTTCGACATCTCGCGCGAACTGCTGCCGCACGCGCGGCTCGTTTCGCAAGGAACTCGCGCCACGGT
>CAWAZM010000016.1:0-39549 GCA_963786515.1 Vulcanimicrobiota bacterium
GTAAACGAACCAAGTACGATATGGCTCGTCGGTCTCGATTCGCAGCGGCAGCAGAAAGATCGGTTTCTGAAAACACGCGAAGGGGAATACCGTCAGTACAGACGACCTTTGGGCTGGGCTGAGGCGGAATGTATCCTGACCTTACCCTGGGCTACGCCGGTAGTGTAAAACGCCGCGGACAACCTGCATGCGCGACCTTCGAAAGGATTCAGCATTTGTGATCGGGGAGCGGAGGGTTAAGTTGTCGTCGTAAGAATTGGCCCCTGGAGATCACATATTTAAAGTAGAGAAACACTTCAAGTTGGTAGCGAAAAAAATAAAGGCGGCTCAACTACGAATGCTAACAAATTCGTAGTTTGAGCCGGTTTGCCGCTGTCAGCCATTTTCAAGAATGATGAAATTCGTGGACCCCGGAACAATGATCCGCTACTGGGTCGTTCCATCCGTGGAAGCACTTTACAACGCCAACGTGACGAGGCGGGGTAATCTGGAGTGCTGGGCGTGATTTTTGTTAAGCCTTTTTAGCAACCGACAAACCGTGGGATCTTCCGGCAAGGATACTTCGGTCTTAAATTTCAAAACGGAGCATTTACGGGCCGCTTCGATCCCTCATGGTCTTTTCTCGCCGTATTGGGGCCTCGCATTTCCGACACGCTAGCCCAGCCCGGCGCCGTCAATCAAACAGCGGCTTAGCTTCCCCTCACCCCCGCCCCCGGGCAAAAAGTTAGAGGTAGTAAAGAAATCGTCATCAACTCGTACCCGCTTCTTCAGCAGAACCCAAAAAACCGGAGTCTGGAACCAGCCAGGCTTGCTGGGTGCCGGAATTCCCAGGTAAGCTGGCCTCAAGAACCGCATCAATGCCCGAAAGCCGGTCTACTTATTCAATACGGATCCCTTCCCAAAATTACTCCAAGCCTCGGGCCAACGCCGCGATACTGCCGTAAAAAGATTGCGCACAATCTTCGCGACGTCGCAATCATCACCGCCGACGAACATATTCCGGAATGGCATGCGCCTGAGTTGATTCGCCGTGGCGAGCGGAACGTGCTTTCCCCTGATCACAAGATCTCTGTCCGCAGCAGGGTTCGAAGAAATGTAGACGATCAAAGCATCGACAAAGGTGGCTTGTGGTTATCGTCTCGTTGAAGCGTCCCCCGGTCTCAACCTCAAGCCTTTTCATCCTGAGAATTTAGTGGACTATTCTTACCGCGATCTAACGCGACAGCGATATCGTGACAAGTCTTCTGCGGGCTTCGCGACGCGGCTAGCGCAAAAAGGTCGTATGCCAGGCTGCGATTGACCTTAGTTTGTGACAAATTGACCGTTGAGAAGATGTTAGCCTGTTGAGCCACGTCGATTCCGATGAAGATGGTAACGCAAATATCAAAGTGGTCACCCCGAAACTTCTCCAGACCTTTGACCCGATGTTGACCGTCTATAATTTTCTCGCCATCTCGCCAAACAATATGGGGTCATCATCTTCATTGCCTTCGAACGGCTCCAAAGTCATGACGCCTCTACGCTTATCCATCGACGCGCAGTGCTGATCTACCGCGATTATCACAGCTGTGGGGAACGTCGCGTCGTAACCGTTTACATACTGTTCAATCTCGGCGGTGCGCTTCGGGTTTAAAGGCCTTTGGATTCCAAGATACTTCTCAAAGTCACGGTCATTGTCAACGAGTCGCCTCGTGTCTGCCACCGAGATTGCCGTTAGCACATCATACGGAACCACCGCGATATAGAACGTTCCGATGGGCTGTTCAACCGGAAGGCAGGCGAAGGAGATCCGATCTTCCATTATTGGGAGCCCTCCAGTTCTTGGATTCAAATCCATGGCGCGAATTCCTCCCTCGGTCGTTGCGCCTGTCTCCACATAGCTCGCGTAGACTGTAGATATGTAAAGTACAGCGATGCTAATTACGAATGTCACCGTTGACCATGTTGTATTCATGGGGTTATTTGGAGTCCTCACCGCAAGTTGAAGGGTGAAGAATGCTGCATCGACTAGCAGGATTACAATGGTAAGACAGCCGATTGATCTTCGCGCCGGAAAGTGAGCATCATTCTTGATCTCGCTGAGAATTTTGTATACAACCGGCGACAGCAACGTCGTAGAGACGAGAAACAGCTGCCCTTCACCGATTGTAACTAGGCACTCGCTCCAAAACGTATTCCTAGAGGTAGAGCGATAAAGCAAGACTGTGGCGCCGAGCCAAATCGGTAGCGTACTGAGGACGAACGCCGTGGCAGATTCCGACAGCGCATTCATATGGTCCATCGCTCTCGTCCTACACATAGGGCCGAGTAGCGGAATCCATTCTAGACTACGCCGCAGCTGCCGGTTCATAACCAAGAAAGAGCGCGCCGAATAAGGTGATAATACTGATGACGCCTATCAGTTTGATCCATATCCCCGCACAGATTGACTAACGCGTCGTTTTAAGCCTCTCCGTGAACGGCAGTGACTTCATATTTTGCGGCGCGTCCTCGACGCCGCTCCATTCCGAGAAGGCGTCAGTGGGGCGTGGCCCAAGCAAAGTCAAGGCCTTCACGCGGATATCGCAAAGGCACGAGCTGAACGCTTCAGGAATCCACCCAGATGGTCCAGCGAGGGATATTACACAGCGGCTGTTGCCCGACTCGCGCCGTTTCCGCAAGGCCACATAGCTTCGGCGGTCGCGATCGCAAGAGCATTGGCGAAGGTGTGTCCTGCCCTTGTGCAAGACGGCTCAGAAAATCAAGGGAGAACCGGCGCGGTTCGCCTCCCTGGTTATTTCGATTCCGATTGTTAGAAGCAGATGGGCCATGAGTCGCATCGGCAATTTCTACGCTCTGACGGGGACGGGAAAACGAGCATTACAGCAGGGGCGTGCAAGAGTTAGCGATTGCTTACGTCTAAGGCTCCCACTCTCGCAACGGAGGATTTTTACCTTGCATTAGATTCCATCGTCGCATATAATCGCCTATTCGAGGAGATCTGGAATAAAACGTACGATTACTCTGATCTGCTTTTCGAACTAATTGATAATACTGTCGCCGCCAAATGGAAAGAAATCCCGTTCAAGGCAAAATTACCTCAGCCCATTCAGCGGCAAACCTACGCCACGATTATGCAGGATCGCGGATAACACGTCCGGCATTCCATTCGATCTGCTGCTCGAAGCGATCTCGCCGCCGGGCAAAGGCACAGCAATTTGTTGAACGAACACGGCCTCGGGATGAAGCAAGCATTCCGGCGCTGTGAGCGTTGAAATTTCTCGAAACCAAGGGGTGCCGATTCAGATCTTGGAGTAAATGAGTGCGCTTGCTTGGAATGTTGACGTTGACGACATTGATGTCGATTGATTCGGATCCAGAAAAGCGTATAAAAGAGCTTGAAACCGATTGTCCCGCGAAAATATGCTGAACGTTCGACTGCTATCCTGCCGGAATCGAACTCGTTCCCGTTGACGTGAAGGTTAATGAACTCTTAAATGCGCGATATGTCGATGACCGCGACTACTACCTTGTCGTCGGGCCGTGGCCGTTACGGTTCTATTGATTATCACGGTGTCAGGTATACTACGTCGAGCCAAGACCCTCCGTAGAAGGCATCTAGGTTTTAAGCCTCTTTCCCATCAAGCAAACGTGCTTCAAGGGACATAATCCGCATCGAGGAACCGATAAGCACACTGAGGCTCCGATATCGAGTAGCCCGTAGTTCGTGTAGTCAGGAGCATCCGCCGCTTCGGCGATTCGATCTGCATACTCTTGAAATACAGCGGCTCTCGAATCCCGCTCGAGCAACCCGAAGACACGCCGCTCAATCCTGGCGACATTTGCATCGACAATGCCTACTGCAATCCGGCGGCCAAAGCAGGAAACCGCCCGCGCGCCGTAAGATCCTAGGCCTGGAACTGATTTTAATGTCTCTTTCCAATCCTCCAAAATGTCGACTCCTCGTTGTTCAATTATAGCGGCCATCGCGCGCAACTGCTCCGCTCGTTTTGCGTGCAGCCCTAACGGTAAAAGCAATCCTTGAATTGTCACATTACTTGCTCGCGCAAGGTCGCGTGCTCTGGGGTAGCGGTAACACAGTACTTCATACACAGGCACAACGGTTTGCGCGCGAGTCTTCTGTAAAAGAACCTCGGCAATTGCTAGGCGGAACAAATTTTTCTCGCCCCGCCAAGGAAAAGAACGCCCTTGTTCCCGGTAAAATGCCGCCGACAGCTGCGCTACCCGATAGATTCGAACAGTCGTCGCCTTCGAGCGCTCCCTGGGACGACTCGGAGGCATTCTAACCTACCCCGAGAGCCTAGGGGGAGTCAGCTGGCCACCGCGCTTTTTAAAGTACATAGCTGCCGCAAGTCTTCCGAACGACAATAAAAACGAATCTAATGGTTTCAGGGCCTCGGTATGTTTGTGAGGTCGAAGCTCAAGCGCGCGCACGATCTGACTCGCGATTGCTCGTCCCATCATGGGAGGAACGGCATTTCCAATGCTTCGAAACCCGTTCCATTTAGTCTTGTGCAAACGAAACCAATCCGGAAACGAATGAAGTCGAGCCGCCTCTCGTACGGATATGACACGCGCGAGGGTCGGATGGATCGGCCGTGGCGATGTGTAGGACCCGTGATCGCCACCTGTTCCCGCCCGCAACGTATTGCATAGACCATGTTCGTCAAGTCGGTAGAATCGAGAGATCGCCTCAGTCTCGCCGGGAGCGGTCTTTATAAACCTACGTATAGTCTCAAGGGCGTGTTTGGTGCGCATAGAGGAGGTCAGCAAATCATGGTCCCACATTCTCGGATATGCAAGATCTTCGGGATCGCCTAGTTCACCACGTAAGCGTCTTGCGTAGCTGCTACCTTTGAGCGTCATCGATCTTATCGCGGCATGGGACAAGAGCACCTCGTCTGCACCAACGAGCTCACCGAAGCCGTCTAGGTTTGGTAGATCGAGAATCGCTTCGCCGACCGTCGGTCCAGTCGGCAGCAACAAGCCATGGGGTTTTGATCGTGTATTCCCTCGATACTGACTGCGTTTTGGAACGCTTTCGACTGTCGGGGAAGGATAGTCAGGCAACTTTTCGCCCAAACGTGCTCCCAGAATAAACAAACGACGACGATCCTGCGGGACGCCAAAATCGGCGGCATTCAAAATAGCCTTCGCGCGAAAGTCGCCGGCAGGTATGACCATCGTATACTTTAGTCTCTCAAAATGGTCGATCAGTTTGACTAAGATGCTCGCGTGGCCACCCGAGGCCATGCCTGGAACATTCTCCATGAGAAAATAACGAGGTTGGATGCAACCGATTAGATCGGCAAATTTATATACGAGGCGATTGCGCCGGTCTCGCACATCGCGCTTGCCCATGGTCGAAAATCCTTGGCATGGCGGTCCACCGAAAATACAATCGATTTCGCCGTCCCAATGTTTAGAGCTGTATCCGTGGGCCTCCAACCCTGTTCTGGCTGCGTTCAAAATCGCTTCCGCCTCTAGATTGCACACATCTGCGCATATGACCGCTGACCTTGGAAAGTTGTATGCGTGAACCGCAGCATGAACGGGGTCGTTCTCCACTGCCGCCACAACGTCAAAGCCCGCCTGTTCGAATCCTAGTGACAACCCGCCAACGCCAGCAAACAAATCAATGCCGACCGGGCGGCGCTCGCGGCGGCTCGCGCGTGAGCGCAAGTTTCGCATGTCACTCGGAGAGCGAAACGCCATATTGTTCTATCTCCGCTCGAATTCCGACGACATACAAAAGACTGGTAGCGCGCGAGAAGCCGACGTACATGATTTCCCGTATGCTACGGCGGTCTGCTTCTTCGGCCCCCCAAACGAAGACTACGGAATTCTCTAAGCCCTTGAATCGTTTGACCGAATCTATCACAATCTCGCTCGAAAAATTTACGGGTACTTCCTCTTCGGCACTACGCCACTTGAGACCGTTCCCGAGCCGTCGCTTAATAAGTTCATCGATATAATCTACCTTCGGTTCGCCGGTGACGAGCACTGTGATTTCCTCAGGCTTAACTCCTCGACTCAGTAAAGTACGAATCTCTGAGGTGATTATCTTGCTCCCCTCGAGCACTGAATTCGCCTCTAGCCAAATGACGGAACCTGGCAGTTCGAACGAGTAAACAAGGTCGCCAGAATAGTGCCGATATGCTAAATCGTGAATGGCGCTTCCGTTTCGGCAGTTGATGTCTAGTGAGCAGACTCGACCCCCGATCTCGGAAACGAAGCCCTGATCGTATAGCGCCTGGTTTTCGTCACCGAACACGTAGAAGTAGCTATCACTTGAGGAGAGCATCGACTCAAGGGCAAGCCAGTAGGATGCCTTAAAGTCCTGCGCCTCGTCTCAATTATCGCTTCATATCGCTCGCTAATGTAGTCGGTCGACTCTACTACGGCCTCCGGAAGAACGGATTCGTACATGTCCGCCGTGGTATCCCGCAATTCAACTCGTTTGACAAGATCAATGCCGGATTCAAACCGGGCACGATCGGTTACGGCTTTGCAGAATCCATGGAAAGTAAACGCCCCGACATTCGGGACGGCAGCGAGCTCGGTTGATGCCGCCTTAGCGAGTTCCCGGTTGTAGCAGACGTAAGCCGTGCGTTTCCCTTCCAAACCAAGCCTTTTGGCTATTTCCAAGGCCACAAGCGTTTTTCCGGTACCGGCGGCGCCTTTCACTGCCAATCGGGTGTCTGCTTTATAAGAGCGCACTATAGCCGACTGCTGCGACGTCAGCCGCAAACGAGCCGCTCTTAGATCTCCCAGTTCATCGCGGAGTGATCTCTCTATCACTACACTTGGTAGTGCTGCCTCACGAAGCTTTTCCAAGACAGATTCGGCCATTGGATGACCGCTTGCGACTCGGCTTGGTAATCGAAGACCCGAGCTATCCAATCCGCGGGCTGCCGATCAAGGTCGGACTCTCCGCCGACGATTTGCGGCGGGTGACTAGCGCCGTACAAGCCAACTATCTGGAAAATGTCTGGGAAAAATACCGCCCGCACAACTCTAGGAATGGGAATCCGACCTGCTAAGGACTGCAAGAAGCGAACGAAAGAGTACATGTTCGTTGTTGCCTGCTCGAACGGATCCTTGATCGGCGCGAGCTCTCTGAACCGGTTTGTGGTGTACCACTTTCCTTGCTCGATCATATCCCACCGCCCTTCACCTCAACAATGACGATACCACGCGGACGGATCGATCAAAACGAAGTCGGCCTCTCGATCGCGCATGACGTTACCGGAGTTCTCTCCACCCATTTGAAGTCGTGGAATACCACATAGGTGTCGGGTAAGCTTGAAAACCAGCGATACACCTTCGCTTCGCCCGCCGACGGAAGACCTTTGAGGTCTGCCTCGCACAGGAACGGCAACATTTCAGCCATCGAAAGCGCCTACTCTAGGCCAGCATCTACGTCGTCGCCACGACGTGTCAGGTCAAAGTGGCAGAGAATCCCGCTTTCCAATGCGAAAGCCGATCCGATCGTTCTCGTTACGCCTTTGAAATTCGAAGAGAAACCCTCGGGAATCTAGCGTCCAGCTGTAATTTTGCAGCGAAAGATTTCCGCCGCGGCAAACGTGCGCTCTCGATCCTGCCAATGGTTTTCGTGCCCAACCAGTAGTTTCCCCAACTGGGTGGCGAGTCTCCAATCGAGTCGCTCGTGTACGCTCAAGTTTGAGTAGTCTTTTAGACATTGATAACACGCTGAATCGCATCGCGAATCGTGAGGATCGGTGCGGAATGTTGCGTCGTAATCATCACAGACAAGATTCATTACGGCCTTCAGATGTTGCGGCTCGCTCAAGTGGCGCGAAAAGCCAGCTCCGTTATCTAAGGTGTCCGATATTACTATTCTTCCGCGCTTGCTCTCCTCAACTACGTAGGGCAAGTACGCCACGTCCAGCTCGCGTCGATCCACGTCCAAATACTGGGCCGCAGCGGTAGCGAACATATGTCCAAAACTCAACCAAGCGGCATCACGAGCTGGAGTTCCCGCGTCTAGAACGACGTCATTCCGGTCCGTTGCTTCTAACACGAGAACATCGGTAAACGTGCGAGCAGCCAGCGCAACCTTCCGACTAGCCCCATCGGCCTCGATGCGACGATCCTTGCTGTTCTCGTTTTGGTTATGGTCTGCAATTTCGTCGAGAGTCCAGAGGCCATCCGCGACGTCTTTGTTTCTACCCTTGGCCTTCGTGAACTCGAAACCGCGTCCACCTGCGTCATTCACAACATAGACAAAGCCGGAACCAAAAGAGGCCTTAAGTGCATCCAGCGTCGCCGGAGGTTTCGCGTTTTCAGGAGCACCAGCGATTCGGGCGCGAAGTGACCGACTTGTTGTGATACGTTCGAAATCATATGCCTCGCCGCCCTCATATGCGGTTCGAAAGCCTAATGGCTGCCACAAATCGCGAACCGTCAAGGTTCCATCGCAAAGCCCGCAGCTTCCAGTCTCCGGCGCACCCTCTTCCCACGCCCGAAGGTCGCCGCATCCGTCGCAAAGCAGGAAGCGCCCCAAACTTTCGTATGGCGCATTAACCTGTTCCATGAACTGCCCCTTTGGCTTGTAGTCAACGATGCCGACAGATGCCAGCACTCGTTTATCCTTTACGATCTCGTTGCCCGGAGCGAACTCAGAAACAGCTATGCGTAGATTTCTGTCGATCTCGTCAATTCGCCGCTTTGGATATTCAACGTACAACGTACGACTCTGGGTAGGGAATCCGAACAGTGGCAGGACTCCCGCTAGGGCGAGTTCTTTGCTTAAACTGTCTGCGTCTGTTCCTAGCGTCAAGGCGCCTTTAACGACATCGTCAATGCGGGCGACTAGCCCGCACTTAACAAATTCAAGAAGCTCCTCCACCTGTTCCTTAGACAGAGGCGTTCGGCTCGCGTTTCGTCGGACGATTCTGTCTATTTCAGGTTTCTCACGCAGAAGGCGCTCGATCTTTGAACGAACGGTGGACCACCCGCCTAAAGTCCCAAAAGATCCGTGATTGACTTCGCTAGGCCCGTCAACGTCACCGCGCTCTTCGTCATTTTCATCGGTTGGATCTGTGAAGGCAGCTCTGAGAGCGTGCGCTGCGATCATGCGGCGAGCGATAGCCGCTTGGTCAAGCGCAAGGTAAGGCGGCTTTTGCGGGTCTCCAGTCATCGCTTCAACTTCTCTGAAGTAATGTTCGTCATGGCTGCGGGCGCGGCAAAGCGTCAAGGCTACGGCAGTTTGAGTCTCGGCTCGGCCAGCCCGGCCGACGCGCTGCTGGTAATTAAATCGCATCGGAGGCATGTTGGCGAGCATCACCGCGTTAAGGCCGCCAATGTCTACGCCAGCTTCCATCGTGGTCGTCACACTAAGCACATCAATCGTCGCGAACTCAGCGTGTTCGTTACCAACGACGATGTCTTGGAAAAGGCGCTGCCGAGTTTGCGCCTCTAGGAAATCGGTCTGGCCCGTTAACTCTTCCGAATGAAGTCGCCTCCGGTTTTCCCGCCGGCCAACGCTTGAGTAGTAGTCGCCCCCGGTCAGCCCCCGTTCTTCGAATCCGGAAGTCGAGAGACAGGCGGAACATGCCGCCGCTGGCGGCGTCAAACTCGAGCGGCCGCAAACGTTGCATGTAAACTTCTTGTTTCCCGCAGGAAGCAGACACAGGTTTAAGGGCGATAGGTTCAAGTCTTGCGTCGTGCCAAACTGCTTGACATATTCCAAAAGCTCCGCTGAGTCGTAACCCGCCTTATCGGACACTTTTGTCAAGTATTTCGTCAACTTACGTGGAACGGATGTCACGTTGGTAAGGCCGACGATCCGGCGCAACGAACCAAGGATCCGCAAAGCGTCCTTGATGACCGGCTGGAGAGGCTCAGGGATATTCCCCCAGTCCTTCGGAACAATCGCAGCGACCTCAATGCTTTCCAAGTCGCGGAACGCGCCATCGAAAAGAGTCTTTATTATCGTGGGATTCATGCGATGCTCCCGTATAAAGTCTGCGAGATCCTTGTATGATGCATCGCGTAGCTTCCACTCTCCGTCATTTGATTGGACCCACGCATTTTTCCAGTCAAGGGGAGCGTCCTTAGTGCCACCGGCCTGCGCGCGCTCGTCGATGCCAGCGGGATTCGTGCCTGCCGACAGCAGGCTGTCGAAGACAAACTCGCGCACGTCCGAGTAAGGAATAAGAGGTGACGCACCAGTGAAGCGTTGGATAAGTGTGTCTATCTCGCCGCGATCACCGCTCATGACGGCCCCTGCGATCTGATTGAAGAGATTTTTCTCTTTCAACGCGGTCACATCCGTGGAGTTGGGTTTTTGATCGGCGATTAGGCTGTCGATGACGCGTAGAGCGACCTTGCTAAGCTCCACATTGTCATTCTTCCGAACGCAGTCAATAATCGCCTGACGAAGCAGATCGGAATAATGGCCGGCTTCAAGGGCGCCCGAGAGTGTCGCCGCATCACCTCTGCTGTCTGAGAACAACACGATCTTCTCGGAGCTCCCGTCTACTCGAACGTTCGTCAAGCGTTCGAGTAGAGAATCGGTGAGAACCTGATTGACCTTGGTAAGACCGGTTCCAAGCTCGCGTACTACGGCAAACGCGTATCGTTTTTGTAGAGGGCTGGTGGCTTTATCGAGACGATCGGCGCCGCAGTTTGCGCAAGCCATCGGCAACGCCGTGATACTTCCGACCCGAGTCCTGTCTTTGAAATTTTTTCTCGGCCTAAGCCGCCATGCGAAGACATTTCCGTCTGGGGCGGCGTAAAGCGTGCCAGTTTGCGGGTCGTATTGTTCAGGTCTATAACCGGCGATAAACGCTTTCTTGTCTCCGATGTTTTGGTCGTGCCCTTCCCTCGTTATTGTGGCTTCTCTGTTATTAGCAGGCCAGAAGACAACGAACTGGTCCGAACGTTTTGTGAAGAAATTGATATCGTCGCGTCCGGGATTGACACGATCTACTCCGACATGCGAAATGCCGCTGCCTTCTTCGTGGCGCTCCCAGCCACCGAGGTACTGCTCTCCACATGTTTGGCAGTAGAGTAGCTGGAGTACTCTGGCCCCGCATTCGCACCGTACCCTTGGTTCAGGGTGAAACTTGCCAACATTTCGCAACGGATCGTCACCACTTATTCGCGAGCAGTCCGAGTCCGAGCACGCCCATCCACCAGAAATAGAACGAACGAACAGATGGGCACGTGCGGCGAGATACGGACGGCGGATTCCCGGCGCGATTTCTTCGAGTGTCGAGATCGCGGCGACCACGCCATCGACGGCTCGGAACGCTCTGCCATGCTCTATTCCTGGGAAAGCGGTTGCGGCTACCTCGCTATAACGAGTCGGCAAAGGTTCACCGGACGGGTCGGTCCTAACCGTGGCCAAGATCGCTTCGGCAATCTTGTTTTGTGTTAGCGTCGTTATTAGATCGCCGTCAGTAGAGCCGAGATCGTGCGCCAGGCGCTGCGCAGCCTCGTCTTCGTTCTCCGCGATTCCACCATACCGCTCGAATGCCTCGACGTACTCGCGAAGGAGTGAAGGATCGCCGGATTTGCTCGTGCGCTCTCCCTTCGTGGACCTGAATCGCTCCGCGGGGCAGTCGAAGAACTCTTGTAAGAAGCGCTCCTTTTGTTCACCTTCACCGAGTGATGCACTCGTCGCTAAGATCCGCAGCTGCTCGTGATCGCCCGACAATCCCAGTCGCGCGAGAAAATTTCGCAGAAGCAGCGCTACTTCAGAACCCGCCGTCCCGCGATACATATGCAGCTCATCGACTATAAGCGTAAACCGATGTGAGTCATCCTCCTCTAGCCAAGCCTTTGTCCTCTCGAACATCTCGTCTTCACGTGTGCGCATAAGCACAGTGTTTAACATTGAAAAGTTTGTTATTAAGATGTCTGGAGGGTACTGAATCATGTCGAATCGGCCACGCATTTCGGCGCCGTCGAGCGACTGAAAATAATAAAGTGCTTTTTCTAGGCGGCGGATTTCGCGAGGGTCGGCACCCTTCGAAAGTGCTTGGTGAAGTCGTCGCTCGACCGCACCCCGTTGCGACGCTATGATGTCAAGCTCCCGGACATAATCCTTGCTTCTTTTTGCCGGATCTCCAGAAATTCGGCGTCCTTCCAGTGTAACGCCCGAAGAAGATACGATTGCCTGCCAAATGGGTATCCTGCCACTCTCGCGCCTCTGAGGAATCCAGGGCTTCACGCAAACGGCGAATTTGGTCCTCGACTAGAGCGTTCATCGGATACAAGATAAGGGCGCGAATGGCGGATGACCGAGTCTCGCCGTCTCTTTGATATCGGAGGTCTTTTCCATCGAATCCCGGAGCGCGTTTCAGTGATTTGTACTGGGGACGAGCCCACGGCTGGCTTGCGGACTGGGCTTCGCGCATTATCCGAAATAAGGTTGGTAGCAAAAAGGATTCGGTTTTACCCGACCCCGTCCCCGATTGCACGACGACGTGGCTATCCTCCGCCCATTGCAATGCTTCGGCTTGATGGGTGTAGGGCTTTGGCGGGTTGAATAAGCCGGTTCGAGCGAATTGCGCGAACTGACTGCCCGGCGAAATGCGTTCGACAAGTCCTTCGAGGGTCGACTCTGAAGACTGATATCGCGGGATCAGCTCCAACACCGGCTCCTGAGCGACTTGGCCCGTTCTTTCTAGCGCGTCTCGTCGTTCTTTCATCAGCGACTGGCTGCGAAGGGCAAACGGAGTATCGTAGTAGCTGAGGAAATCCTCGAGAATTCCACGCTGTAGCGAGCTAACCCGAATCATTTACTAAATCACTTCGTAGCTTAGCCCTAATTTTCTTGCGATGGATCGAGAGGCGTTCGGAGACAAGTTGCGATAAACCACCGTGAAGCGCCCGAGCTTATCGTCCCAAGACCCGTCCTTTGGGTAGCGGACCGCGCCGGATAAATAGAGCAGTCGCCGATAGAGAAGTGGTAGGTCGTAAATTTCGCGGTTCAGTCGCAAGCAGATGCGTCTTCTTTGTAAATCGAAAATCATCGTTCCTGGTGACGAAATAGCCTTCCACATACCCCAGTCCTTTGATAATTCTGAAACATATCGTAAGCCAGATCCCATCTGCCGTAGCTCCCAGAGCGAGGCTCCACCTCCAAGGAACGATTTCCCCTCTATATCAAACCGATAAATGCCCGCAACCAACTCGTGAGGATACACGGGGGTTTCCCAGATGCCATCGGCCGAGCAGCGACACGAGGGAAATCGATTTAGTGCACACTGAATATCCGGAATTGTTTCGGTACATCCGCAGATAGTGGAACTCCCAATATAAGCGTCGGCGAATCGTGGTTCCGGAAGAGCGGCACGCGCCTCCTTAAGAATTTCTTTTGTTACGACCGTAATCTTTGCTTCGCTGCAGCGTCCACTCAGCTCGCTGAAACTGACGCCCCTAACATTGAGCCCGTAGAAGGCTACTCCGAGAGCTCCAGAACCGTTAGGAAGTACCGGAAGCGTGAACGTTTGTCGATCGTAAAGAGGGTTGTGGGCGATGCCCAGCTGCTTGCATAACGCCGCCGCCGTGTCATAACTCGCGCCCATCATCCTCCACTCCCGAACTCCTGGGATGGAATTGCCGACCTCTACGAATGCCGGATTAGAAAACGACCAACGCCGAGACTTCCAAATTTAGCTCGATAAATCCGGATACACGAAGTGAGTCCCGCAGGTATTTTAGAATCTGCAGCTCTCCATTGCCACCGATTGCCTCAAAGACGCTCTCTAGTCTATCCATCGACCCCGATTGGACGAGCTCGAGATAGCGAAGTGTATCATCCAGCCGAATGAATTTAGGGCTCACGCCACATTCTTCCCGCGCATATGAGCGAGGCTCCGCTAATCGAGAACCCGTCCCCTTCATCCGTTTGTTCGAACTCTTTGCATGAGGTTACGTCGAGGGCAACTCGCAACGACGAGACGTCGAAGTAGGTTGCGAATTGGCAGCCTCCAAAGTCGGGAAGGCGGTCGCTCGCGACACTTACGACAATCTCCGGGGTTGCCGCATGTGAGTCCTTGATTGTGTGGATGCCAGCTGCTTCTGTCAAATAGCTTAAGTCTGCAACGGCGATACCGTCTCGTATTTGAAAGGAGAGCTCCTTACCATCGCATTCGTACTTGGGTAGGCGACCAATCTCATCTGACCACTCGAGCTCTAACCGCAACGGCGACCTCGGCAGATACTGCCCGTCGATGTTGTAGCCGCGCACCTTGGGGCGGGGCAAAGACTCGGTTGAAACAAAGCGTTGCAGCGTACCGGGCAGCGCTTGGCGCTCTACGTCTAGTGGAAGAATAGCGTCAATACACGCTAGGTGGTGAAAGCGCTTAACTAGTTGCTGGGGTATCGGCGCGGTAATTTCTGGTCGCTCTTTACGCAGCTTCTCATACCACGTCACAATTGCGCCAATGTCCGTAGGGGTTCCCAATAGCCTCACCGGATCGCCTAGAAATTGTCTATGTGGATGCTTGGGGCGATATTCAAACAATCCGCTGAAGTCATGTTTGACGAAGGGGATGACATCGTAGTCGTTGGAGAAATAAAGCGTTCGTTCTTCTTTTGTCACCGGGTCAGAGTAAGGCGTAGGGGAAATGCCATCGAGAAACTGACGCTGATTGAATTCGATCGAAGCGCCGTCTACGTCGGACAGCCCAACCCATTCGCGGTCAGGCCCGGTCCCGCGGTCAACCTGTAACAGGATATCCAGCTCCTTGCCTGCCGCGTGACGGATTAGCAGTCTTATCGGCCACAAGTTAGAAGGTTCGCGCGCAACACGTTCTGCTGAAGCCAACGTGCCAGCTGTGGCTATCGCTGCTGGCAAAACGGCCGAATAGGCTGCGCGTAATTCGGCGTCCCCGGCTTCAATCTCGTCAAAAGCCGACCTGAGGCGTTTAGGGATGTTCTTAGTGCGAGCCAAAAGCATTAAATGCGCAAGAGCATCCCCGCTTGAAATGTCGCGTAGGCTCAACAGCTCTTCGCGCAGTGCCTGAATGTCCGCGCGGCGGAAAAGACATTGAGAGAGGGGATAGTTAACGTTTACCCATCCGCGTCGCGGCTGATTTTCAATGTTGCCTTCAGCCGGCAGGGCTAGCTCGAGTGCTCGCTCGCGCAAGGCAGCTTGCAGACCGATTTGCCGTTTTGTCCGAACGTCAACAATCTGTCGCCAATACCCAGACAATTTTCGAACCCGGGTGGCATGCTCTGCTCTTTCTGCAGCAGCAGAGCGTTGAGCCTAGGGTAGTAGTCGCGCCCCTCCATCTTAGACGCCGCTAGCACGCACAAACCCAGTATGGGTAAATATGCTGGGATCGTCTGGTTCGGGTCGATGCCGGTTGCCCCGTTCCACAGCGTCCGAACGGCCCAATCGCATTGCCCCACTAGATCGCGGCCGGACTGCCTCCCTGAAATATCGGCGACCCAATTTCGAACGGCCTCATCTAGTGTAGCCTCTATTCCATTATCCGAAGCAAGAAAGTTGAGTTCATCATTGTCGATCGCGAGCAGCACTTTTCCCGTTTGCTTTCTTGTTAGAAAGTGCCAGAGAGCGACTGCCCAATCGAAATACGCTGAGTGCTTAGTGCGAAGCTCCGACTGCCAATCCGATTCGGAGGAGTATTTCATGTGTTTCCTCGGAGGGTAGGCAACCCGAGATTGCCGTTGCAGGGCCATGGATTGGAATCGCCTTGTCGCGCTCGCTTGCCTAAGGCAATGGCGTGGGCGCCTTGCGCGCTGAGCGACTGGCGATAACATTGGTCGAGCATCGCGTTGCAGGAGCAGGCTTTACGTGGGCACGCTGACGTCAACGCGCTCAACCATGGTTCTTCCAGCAACAGCCGAGCCACGGTTGGAATCGGCGGCTTCCTGCGCCCGGCGCTCGTCATTGTTCGTCATCCTCGAATCAGCGTAACGAGGGGCGCAATGGTGCGACCCACTCACCGTAACATACAGTAAGAATGAACTCTCGTCGCGCCACCCGTCCGGCAACGCAACGCCCCATACTTAGTACTAGAGAGCGCCCTAACCTGCGGAGGCTAGAAATAAGCAGCTAGACGACGGAATCCAATCTTAGCTGCTTTTCGAATCACATTCGTTTATCTCGGAGGATGCCGTCAGGGGACTTAGATTATTTGATGGATCGTATCGGCGGCAAGCCACGCTGTGTCAAGCACCGAACGTATACAGCGCTGCGCAACCCCACGGCAGACTGCCAACCGAGTCGTAATCTGTTTAGCGATGTTGAAAAGCGCCGAGCAATTTCTGAGCCAGCTTACGAGCGCGCCGCGCTGCGCGAACGTATCCCCGCATGATGCCTGGTGCACGCAATTTGCGGATGCTCACCGATCTGCGCCTTACTTGACCGGGACTTCTTCAAGATTGGCTCCACTGAGGCCCGAAGCCCTCCGGGTTCTCGAGCTATTTTCGAAGCCTTCTTGAGCCTACTTAAGGTTACGAGTAAGTCTAACGCTTGTTTTTGCGAATAGCTCAAACGCATACGGCACATACACTTACACTGGCTAGTCAGATCCACCGGCTGCCCTCCACGTGTTATACTCCGACTTCATGCATTTACCGCAAGGCCGTAACCCCGCTCTTTTGGCCGTGACTTTCGTCGGCGAAGAAAACGCGGAATGGGACATAGTGCCCCTTTTGAATAAAGCCAAGCGCGCTCTTACAATTTAACAGCCCGTAAATTTTCGGTTACTGCGTTGTATTCTCGCCAAGAGTGCCTTTTGTCGTGCTTTGATACGGACGGCCGTCTGGTCCAATAAGCGCGAAAGTTTTAGCCATCGCACGATGTTGTCAACGGCGCTGCCAAAACCTCCCTCGGATTAGATGCTGTGGGGACTCTCGAGCGGGGACATTGGTGGGGCGTTGCCCTCCGTATTCCGACGCCCATAGGCTTGGCGTCGGATTACATGGGGCGGTGGCTCCAGTTGGACTTGGTGCAAGGGCGGCGGACGCGTCTGTCGCGCACCCGAGGAACGCGGCAACTGCGGCGATCAAGAGCTTCGTAAACACGGTGCCTCCCATTCGAACGGTCACGATCATTCGCGATGCTAACGATGGTCTCTTGGTAGCTTCTCCATCGCGGTCAACCTAAAGGTGGCCGACCGAGTTTATGACTTTTCAAGATAGCCGCCCGGCGCTATCGTCCACATTATTGGGAAGCGGCTTGATGCGCTGTTCGCTAGAACGAACGTGTAGAGACGTTCGAGGGGATGCGTTACGGGCGGAATAACGAATAGGCGCACTAGCACTTTTGGAGTGGAGCTATATCAATTTGAGATGCAGTAACAACAGCCGCTTCGTGTATGCTAGCGGCGGTTTTGGCGGGGTGTTCCGGGCATCCACCGCTCGTTCGGTGCCGGGGTACGGAACTGGCCGCGGGCTTACGCACGAACACGGCCACGTCGAAGCTCTACGTGTCGAGCTTTCGATTTTTTGAACGGATTCGTGAGCGTGTATCCTCCCGGCCAGAAGAAACCCGTTTTGCGCCTAAAGGCTGGACTAGACAATCCGAGTCGCACCGCTTCCGACGCCGAGGGCAATGTCTACGTCGCCAACGACACCTCGGTTCGCGAGTTCGCGCCGGGTAGCAGTAAACGTATCCATACGCTCGGTATCGGCGTTGGTTCGCACGGAGATCTCACGATCGATGCGGGCGGAACTGTGTATGTGGGATACTACCTTGGCCAATCGTCGCGCATCTTTATCTTCCCGCCTGAAAAAAGCGGCCGGTGCTCGTCATCACGAAGGGTTTCACGGCGCCTGTTGCGGTGGCGGTAGATAGCGCAGGAATTTTGTATGTGGCAAACGCGGGTATCCCGAGCAACGTTAAGGTGTACGCGCCCGGCGGAAAGGCACCCGTGCGATCCCTTAGCGGTCATTTTGTCCAGCCTACGTCGCTGGCGTCTGATGCAGATGGAAAATCTCTATGTGGCCGATAAGGGGGATCAACAGAGCAGCGCCCGTTCAAAAAATGCACGCGTAGCCGTGTATCCGCCAGGAGCCTCGAAGCCATCACGCGTGATACGCGCCGGAATCTCTGGCCCCGTTGCGTTGAAATTTCGACTCCGTTGGGAACCGTTACGCCGGAAACGTCTTTGTTGACAAAAACCGGGAGTCCACGGAAACGTTTCGGTGTACGCGCCCGGCGCATCCAAGCCGATGTATTCGACCAACACCGTCAACACATACGAGATACTGCTCGGGCTCGATCCGCAGAACGATCTGTACGTGGGCCACAGCGGTAAGAATGGTGTCGTCTCCATCTATCTCCCGGGATCGTCGAAACCGTCCTCGCGCGTTTCCTATTCGAGCGATACCTTGCAAGGGATTGGGGTTTCTCCGTAATTACGCTTCAGCTTCCCTGGAAGGCGCTCGGTTGGGCTCGATTGGGGACGACAAGTTCGCCGTGGCCGGGTCAAGGCTAATACGAGCGTCGTTACGGTCAAATCCGAATAAGACCATCGCCAGGCGGCCATGCAAAAACGAGAACAGGGATATTCAGACGAATTTCAATCTCTTCTCTTGACCGATATGCATGAATAGGCCATATTGATGCATATGAGAACGACCCTTATCATCGACGAGGCGCTCCTCCAGAGGGCGCGAGAGCTTAGTGGTATCCAGGAAAAAACGGCTCTCGTCCATGCCGGGCTCAGAGCGCTCGTTGCACGTGAGGCGGCAAAGCGTCTGTCAAGTCTCGGCGGCTCCCAGCCAAAGCTGAGGGCGGTTCCGCGCCGACGTCCGCCTTCAGCGCGATGATTCTCGTAGACACCTCGGTTTGGATCGAGCACTTCCGTTCGGGCAGTCCTAAATTGAGTAGAGCTCTGGACGACTCACTCGTCTTGATGCATCCGTTCGTTGTCGGCGAGCTTGCGTGCGGCGGATTCAGGGATCGCGCGCGTGTACTCTCAGATCTGGCCGCGCTCCCAGCCGTGGATACCGCCGAGCAGAATGAAGTATTACACTTGATCGACGATCGCCGCCTCTGGGGTAAAGGCATCGGGTGGATCGATGCACATCTGCTTGCCTCGGCGTTGCTCTCTGGCTGCGGTTTGTGGACGCTCGACCGACGGCTCAATCGAATCGCCGGAACTCTAGGCCTGACGGGATCGTGACAACTACGCGATCTTGCAAACGCTAACGCTTGGACTTCGTACGGCCTAGCTTCCCTGAATCGCGACCAGGGTGGTTCCGGCCGGCACGATCATCACACCATCGCCGAATGAGAGGCTCGTTGGATTATCGTTGTTATCGTTTGCGATTTTTACCATAACTTTTAGTTTTCCAGTACTCGCGTCGTAACCGGCGAGATCGACGAACGGAATGGTGGTGCGCGCAGTCAGCGTCATATTCTCGCCTAGCATGAACGGCACGACCGGCTGAACGTTTAAGTTGTACTGATAGCGCGTATACGGTCCGACGCCCTAGCTTAAAATTGTTTTGAAACGAATGATCGCAATATTGCCGACCGGGTTTTGCGACGTCTTGATGAGCGCTGCTTGCAGCGCCGCCTGTTGCGCCGGCGTCAACGCGCTCAGATCGGCCCCGCTTCGGAATCGGGTGCCGCTGAAGCTTCCGCAGAGGGCTCGGGGCTCGCCGCTGTTTGGGCGACGATCGATTGATAGCCCGCGCCGGCAGCCACCGGCACGATCGTGAGTGCGAAGCCGAATAACATCGCCAAGGCGATTCTGTTCGGAAACATCACATGCGTGATTCCATTTTTCTGCCCTGGGCGGTCTAGGGGCTGCTTTGACACTTCGAGTGTATGACAGTATGATTAGAATCCGCTTGCCTGCTGCGAGGGAGGTTTTGTGCGGGGACTCTTCGATTCGAGCGCGCCCGACGGCGCCACCGAGACCCCTAGCGAAGCCTTGGGCCGTTTTTTGCGCACGCGGCGCGAAGCAATCGCTCCCGAACAGGTGGGCATCACGTCCCGCCGTGGGCGTCGCACGCCCGGTCTGCGCCGGGAAGAAGTCGCAGTTCTTGCAGACATTGGGGTCAAGTGGTACGCCCGGCTCGAGGCCGGCGATGCCGTGCACCCGTCTGAATCCACCTTGACTGCCATCGCCGGTGCGTTACAGCTCAGCGAAGCCGAATTCGAGTACATGCGCGACCTCGCCGGTTTGCGAGATCCGCGTCCTCCGGCGCGGGCATGAGTATTTTGATTCCCGAGCCCATGACCGCGTTGATGAGCAGCCTTCGCGGAGTCGCCGCCACGATCGGCGATAAAATACTCACGCCACTTCGTTGGAATGCGTTAGCCGACATCGTGTACGGTCACTCCCGTTTCGAGCATCCGGTCGAGCGCAACGCTCTCGTTCGTTGCCTCTTCGATCCGCAGTTCATCGCCTTTTTGGGATCGGAGCGTGAAGAGCTTCTCTTGCGCGCCGTCGGAATGTTCAGGCTCAACTATTCGAAACCGCGACCGAGTCCGTTCGCCGATGCGGTGTACGAACGCGTCAAAGACGACTTGCTATTTCAATGGGCTTGGAATCGGCGCGTGGTGGCCAGTGAGTTGTCCGACGATAACCTCATGATTCGAAACCACCCGGTCGTAGGAAGAGTCGCGGTGCGTGCTATCGACTTTAGCACGCCCATGCAAGGCGATTTGCTCGTGCGCTATCTCGTGCCGGCCGATCAAGAAACGGCAATAAAATTTCGCCAGCTGGAGAGCGGCGAAGAAAAACTGCTGCAGCAGTAATAGCCTCCACTTGCCAAGTGGACCTTCGTGCGTGGTTGCTGCGGCCAGCGGGGGTCGATACGCTGAGTTCAGACAGAATTATGTTGCAATTTATTGCGGCCTTGCACTTCCCATCCGGATAGCCGCGGCGGCCGTGCTGACGGCCTGTTGCTTAGTCGATCCCCGTCGCGGCTGGTGCCACCGGGCACGATCGAGATTCAGCATCGCGACGGTGCCGTCAACACCTATCGCGACGTCGAGATCAAGATCATCTCCGGCTCGCTCTTTCTAACGTCCGATGACGGCGACGGTACCATCGTCGTCACCCGTGCCGCATGCTCGTATCGGAAAAAATCATCGTGTGTCTGCCGACAGCGGCGGCGCTCGTGCAAGAGGGCAAAAGCAACGCCCTCAACCTTAGAACGGGCACGATCTACCTCAACTACACGAATTCCGAACAACCGTTATCGCGCTCGTCCGCAAAACTACCGGCAAACAGCGTTATGCTCACGCTTTCGACCAACAACGGAACGTTTATCAACGTCCGCGGCCGCATCGATGAGTTGATCAACCGATGAAATACTTCGCAGCCGTTCTGTCCGTCATTTTCGTCTTGCAATTTTGCGTCCCGGCCGACTCGCAGCGCCGCACCGGCGGTGGTCGCGCCGGTGCCTCGCGCAGCAGCGGCGGCGGCCGTAATGCCGGCTCGAGATCGTCACGCCAGAGCGGCGGCGGCAACAGGGGCGGTTACAATCTCGGCGGATCCGATTTCTCGAGAGGCGGCGGCAACCGGCAGCGGCCCGGCGCCTCGCAATTGCCAACGCAGCGACCCGGCGTTGCGGAACGTCCCGGTGGCGTCGGCGGAGTCGGCGGTCCCGGTGGAGTGGGCGGCGTCGGCAGTCCGGGTGGTGTTGGCGGAGTAGGCGGTCCTGGTGGAGTGGGCGGCGTCGGCAGTCCGGGTGGTGTTGGCGGAGTAGGCGGTCCCGGCGGTGTTGGCGGAGTGGGCGGACCCGGCGGCGCCGGAGGCGTCGGCGGACCCGGTTCGACCCGGAACGCCCGGAACCGGGAACCGCCCGGGCGGCGGCAAAACGTCGGCAACGGCAGCGGAAATATCATCGTCAACAATCCCGTCTACGGCGGCGGCGGTTATTACGGTTGGAACGGCGGCATGATGTGGGCGCCGGCGCCGTATTATTGGGGCGGCGGATTCTGGGGCGCGATGGCAATCGGTGTAACCTCGGCGGCCGATTTATGGATCGATCGTCGATGAAGATACCGACATGACGTACAACTCGTACGAAATTCAAGCCGGCACGCCCGGCGCAACGTTCCTGGAGTCGTACCATCTGACGCAGACGCAGTGCGGGCCTACCGGCCTCGTGGTCGTGTACGGTCCCGAAAAAGCGTCGTATGCGCGCAACCCAATAGTTATGTCGGCGAAGGAACCTACAGGCTGGACACCGCTACTCTCAATCTCAACCCGATCTAAATGAACATTTTCGTCGGCGCCCCGGGTCGCGAGTTTCTCGGGTCGAGCGAAGTCTTCATCATTCTGTTCGTAACGTTCGGGCCGATCAATTTCATCAATCGCTTATCACAAATGGCGGCTGAGACTAGACACAAAGGCACTCGCCGGGTCGCAGTCAGGAACGTTTTGACGCCGCGGCCGCCATCGTTCTGTCGGGATGGGTCGGTAGTATCATGCTCGGGACATGGCGGATTTCGATCCCGGCGATCGCCTTAACCGGCGCGATCGCGTTATTTGTGGTCGCGATGAGTCGCTCGCAGCCCCATATCGCGCAGTCCGCGACCGACGCGGCGAGCCGTTGAATAACGCCGTCGCCACTGGCGTTTCCCTATGTCGCCACGCCCTATGGAATCGCCGCCTTCATCGCGCTGTTAGCGCTGGCTCCCGAATGCGCAAGAAATCGGAAAGACGCTCCTCGTCGTCATGCTGATCGCTTGGTCATGATGCTGTTCGTCAAACCGATCATGCGCGTGCTAGGAGTTCCGTTCGGATTACTCGGTACGCGTTCTATCGGTATTACAAGTGTCGCTGAGCATTCAATTCGCGTTTTTCGCCATTCGGACCGAGAATCGCAAAGGGCATCTAGGAGAAACAATCCTGTTATGAGTACTCACGAAGCCGCCTGGGAAAATCCGCAAGCAATGGCCATCCCCGAGGGGGGATATTTCGAACGCGTCGAGGGCAACTACGGCCCCGATCTTTCCTCGTACGCCGGCTTAACTACGGCTTCACATCATCGCAAAACTCAAGCCGGGACACGAGGCCGCGATGCGGCACGTATGCCGATACGATCGAAAAAGCCATGAAAGCCGGCCCGGAATTTCTCGCCCCCCTCAAACTCCACATTTTAAAGTGGGTGCTGTTCGATATCGGGGCGAGACGTATTTCATGTATCAAGGCATCTTCGATACCGACTTCGACAAATACACCGACGACGCCGTGGCATTTTTATGAAGGCCGGCGTGTCGACGGCGTTTGAGAATCTCGAAGGCTTCCCGGAGGACTGGAAAACGAACGTTCCCGCCTTCGTCAAGTTCGTTCGCGAACACCATCGGCCGAGCTTTATGGAATACGGTGAGTACCCGTACGTTAAGGCCGACGAAATAAGGAAAGCGCTACGGATCAAGCAGAAAGTTCGGAGAGATGCTCGACCAGATGCAATAACTTCGAGCGTAAGAGCCGTGACCGAAACGTACGATCTGATTGCCATAGGTGCGGGGCCGGCCGGAGAGAGTGCCACCGAGCTGGCCTCGTTTTTCGGTCTGCGTTGTGCGGTGGTCGAAAAGTATCGTGCCGGCGGGACGGTCACCACGACGGGCGGCGTGCCGACCAAGACGTTGCGTGAGGCGGCACTCTTCGTTTCGGGATTCCGCGATGCCGACGTCTACGGATTGCGAATAGCGGTTCCACCCGATCTCGCAATGGGCGTTATCCGAACGCGTACGTGGGACGTCTGCTCGCAACTTCAAGAACTGACGAAAGCGAACATCCTGGCTCGCAATGTCGATTACATCGAGGGCGAAGCGCGCCTCGATCGCGACGGCGCGGTGCATGTTTCGCGCGACGGCGGCGCGCCGGTGACCTTGCGGGCGAAGGTCGTCCTGATCGCGACCGGATCGCGCCCGCAACGACCGAAGGGTGGAGCGGCAGCGTTACCGCCGGGAATCTTCGATACAGATACGATTCTGTATCGGGAGCGCGGCGCGCCGAAGGCGATTGTCATCGTCGGCGGAGGCGCGGTCGGCATCGAGTTCGCAACGATTTGCCGGGTACTCGGGGCCAGCGTCACGATCGTCGATCGCGGTGAGCGGTTGGCAAGCATGATGGACGGCGAGATCTCAAAACGCATCGAGGAACTCTTTCGCACTTCGGGCGTCAACGTAAAGTTCGGCTGTCAGTTGCAAGACGTCTCCGCGCACGGCGAGACGCTCGACGTCACGCTATCGAGCGGTGAGCATGTCGTTGCAGACACGGTATTGATCGCAGCGGGACGGGTCGCGAACACCGAAAACATTGGGCTCGAATCGATAGGCGTCAACGTCGACGCACGCGGACGCATCACGGTCGACGAAAATTTCCGAACGTCGGCCGCCGGCTTCTACGCGGCCGGCGACGTGCTCAGGCCGACCCTCGCGTCGATTGCGATGGAACAAGGGCGCGCAGCGGTCTGTTCGGCGTTCGGTTTTCCGTTCGAAGGCAACGTCGATCCGACGCCCGTCTCGGCCATTTACGGCATGCCGGAGCTTTCGGGCGCGGGCCTCACCGAAGAGGCGTGTCGCGAGTGCGGATTACGGTATGAGGTCGGCCGCTCCGATCTCGCGCTGACTCCGCGCGGTGCGATTGCCGGACGCGGCGGCCTGCTAAAGCTCATTTTTCAACGCGACGACCGGAAACTCGTCGGCGTCCATTGCATCGGCGAGATCGCATCGGAAGTCGTCGGAATCGGTCAGATGGCGATTCGTTGCGGCGCCACGCTCAATACCTTAGCGACGATGTCGTTTAACACGCCGACGTACGGTTACGCATACAAGTACGCGGCACTCGACGGACTGCGGCGCCTCGCCGCACGGGGAGATGGAATACCAGTATGACTGCACCATTGGGAAGAACCTACAACCAGCCGCACGTGCCGCGCAAGTACGTACGCCGGTAAACGCAGATTCAGCGTGTACTGGACGTGGAGCTATCCGTTTGAAGCGAATCGCGACGTCACGTACCTCAACAATCGATTTTCGACGATGACCGAAGTCAAACGCGTCGGGTGGCCCGCGTACGAAACCGATGAATATTCGAATGCGATGTTCTTGCAAGGGATCGCGGGAACGCTCGAGCTGTTTCATCTCTCGCTGGTGAACTTTCAGAACGCCATTGAAGAGGCGACCGGCAACCCGGTGGCCGTGTATCAACGCGTCGACCAGGCTGGAAAGCGGCTGCCGCTCGACGAGCGCATTTTAGACGATACAGACACACTCATGATCTTCGGCCTCGATCACATGGTGGCCGAAGAAGAAGCCTCGCAAGCGGAAATCGAGGCGCTCCAAAAGTTCTTAAGCCGCGAAGGAACCTGCCTAATTCTCGGACCACATCACGACGTGGCTCGTCGCCCGACATGAACGTACGCAACATGGAGTACTTCCATCACGGCGACCCGCTCGTGCCGCGACAGCAGCGCTTCGCCAAGTACGTGCGCGGGCTGATGAAAGGCCTCGGCACGCCGGTCGAAAACCGGCACGGGCTGCGGCCGGCGACCCATCCGGGCACCACGCGCCCCATGCCGATCGTCGCCGCCAACGATTTGGACAAACGCGGCTGGCTCGAGGGCGTGAACTCGTTCGTGTTCCACATGCATTTGCCGCACTACGCGCTGACAAACGAAGATTCAAAAGACATCCACGTGCTGGCTCGCCAGCCGATCGATCTGTCGAAGCCGCACCCGTTCACCGAGGCCGGGGGCCGCGAAATCAACATGTTCCTTTGGATGCCGCCCACGGGCAAACGCGCGGGCGACATCTTGTTTGCGGATTCCACGATCTTCACGACGCTGTTTGGCGGCGACGATAGCCTGACGCGCTTCTGGAAAAACCTCGCGACCAAGTAACGAACGATGGATATTCTCGAACTCGACGATATCCAGAGCGGGGTGCTGCGGCCGCGCCCCTCTCCGTTCGCCGCTACCTACATCATCCTTCGAATCGACGAGCGCGATGCCGGCCGCAAGTTGATGACGCGGTTGAGTGGAATCGTCGCCTCGGCCGCGCATCCGCAAAGTCCGGCACGCGATACCTGGGTGAGCGCTTCGATAACGTTTGCCGGGCTCAAGCGTCTCGGCGTTCCGCAGGCGTCGCTCGATAGTTTTCCCATGCAATTTCGCGAGGGCATGGCGGCCCGTGCGCGGCAGCTGCACGACGTTGGAGAGAGCGCGCCAGAACACTGGGAGAAGCCGCTCGGCACCGACGACGTGCACGTCGTGCTGACGGGGATTTCACCCGACTCGGCAACGCTGGAAAAAGCGATCGACCGTGCGCGTGCAGCCTTCGAACATATGCCCGGTATTACGCCGATTTGGCGCCAGGATTGTCATGCGCTGCCGACCGAGACCGAACCGTTCGGTTTTAAGGATGGCATCAGTCATCCCGCGATCGAAGGCAGCGGTATACCGGGAACAAATCCGCTCGAGGTACCGTTGAAGCCGGGCGAGTTCGTTTTGGGATATACCGACGAATATGGTGGCATTCCGGCCGTTCCGCAGCCGGACGTGCTCGGCCGTAATGGCAGTTACGTCGTGTTTCGCAAACTGTACCAGCGCGTTGCAGCGTTTCGACAATACCTCAAAGCGAACGCCACAGACGCCGACGACGAAGAGTTCTTGGCCGCGAAGATGATGGGCCGCTGGCGGAGCGGAGCACCACTTGCAAGGTGTCCCGTACACGACGACCCCGCGATCGGCGCCGACCCGGCGGAGAACAACGCTTTCTTGTTTCACGACGACGATCCGCTGGGATACAAGACGCCGCTGGGTTCGCATATCCGGCGAGTGAATCCGCGCGATGCTGCCGTCGCGGGTGTGCCGAGAATTTCATCGCATGATTCGGCGCGGTACGGCGTACGGACCGCCGCTACCGGATGGTGTACTCGAAGACGATGGTGCGGATCGCGGGCTAATGTTCGCGTTCGTCGGTGCGAATCTGGGCCGCCAATTCGAGTTCGTTCAATCCGAGTGGATGAACGATAGCGCGTTCTTTGGTGGTGCGCACGAGCGAGATCCAATCGCCGGCGCGGCCGATGGTGAAGGAACGTTTCCGATCCCGCGCCGGCCAATACGAAAGGTTCTGGCAGCGTTGCCGCGCTTCGTCGTGGCTCGCGGCGGTGAGTACTGTTTTCTGCCAAGCCTTAGTGCGTTGCGCTGGCTCGGAGCACTCGACGCCTAGGCAGAGCGCCCCGCGCGCCGGAGCGATGCTCATCGTTCTCGCGCTCGTCGGCATGATCGCGTTTTTGCCAACGCGTTATCATCTGGTGCCGGAATCGTTCGGTTACGCAGCAATGTCGTTGATGCTGCTGGCGATGATCCTGGTCTGGATCACGCAGCGACGACCTCTGCTGCGACGGCTTGGACGGTTTTGCGAGTTCGCCGCAGTCGGCACGGCGCTCGCTCTCAATTCGGCGAATCTTCTCGTTACCGCGTACAACCTGGTCGAAAATCCAAGCAAACTCGAAGCGGTTCCGCTGTTTTATACGTCCATCGGAATTTGGGTTGGCAATATCTTGATCTTCGCGTTGATTTACTGGCTGGTTGACGGCGGCGGACCCGACGCTCGCGTCAGTCACAGAAACCCATACCCCGATTTTGTATTTCCAGCTATGGATGAGTCGGCGCAGGTGCGACCCAACTGGCAGCCGGGCATCGTTGACTATCTCTTTTTAGGATTCACGACGTCAACTGCGTTCAGTCCAACCGAAGCGATGCCCATGACCCCGCTGGCAAAATTGCTGGTCATGCTACAAAGCACCATCTCCCTGACAACGATCGCGATCGTTGCCGCCCGCACGATAAATATCTTAGGCTAGGCGCACCCGCGAGTTGTAGAGCTTGCTAGGATGTGCGACCCCAAGCCTGGGCGTCGATCTTCCACTCCCCGTCATGCTTGGAAAACGTGTACGCGAGGGTGCCTGCCCGAACGGCGGTTTGGCCCTTGATCGTTACCGTGAGGGTTCCCGAAATAACCGCATAGGCGTTCGAACCCTCGACGTTCCAGAACCCCATTTCGTACGACAGTTGTTCGTAGGTGACGCCCAGGTTCTCACGCCACTTCGCTACGTCGGCGAGCCAGTTGGCTGGAGCGTTGGGATTCAACCACCGGTAAGGTGCGATGCCGTCGATGATGATCGCAGACTCGCTAAATACGCGGCCGAACACGTCATTGTTTTGAGTGTTAAAGCCATCGATGTGTTGATCGATGAGGCTTTGAATTTCAGGAGGTGGGCTAGCTGCCATCGTCAGACTCTTTCCTGGGAGCGATTTGCTCGCTTCCTTTGGATTAGATACCGCTTTTTGCGGTGCGCGGCCTGCGTTCTCGCGTCGGTATCCACTGGGCGTGGAGTTCGCGTTTCATCGATCGAGAATGCCAGCCAGCGTCTGACCTTTTTCGAAGCTATTTTCGGCCATCCACGCGTTATTGAAGATCCGCGATAAATATCGTGCGCCGCCGTCGCACAGAATGGTGACGACCGTCGAGCCGGCGGGAAGTTCTCGGGCAATCGTGGCTGCACCGACGACGTTCAAACCGGCGGAGCCGCCCACGAAAAGTCCCTCATGTTCGAGCAGCCAGTGGGCCATCGCGATCGCTTGCGCGTCGGTCTTGCGAATCGCCCGATCGATGGGCGCTCCCTTGAAGTTCGCGGTGAGGCGCTTGATGCCGATGCCTTCGAGATCGGAGTCGCCCTCCGGCTTGAGTTCGCCGCTGTTAACGTAGTTGTACAGTGCCGAGCCCATCGGATCGCAGAGAACGGTGAGGATGTCGTTGCGTCGTGCTTTGAGCGCGGTGGCGACGCCCGCGATCGTTCCGCCGGTGCCGGCCGCTGCAACGAACGCGTCGACCTGGCCTTCACATTGGTCCCAAATCTCCGGCCCGGTCGTTTCTTCGTGCGCGCGACGGTTAGCCGTGTTTTCAAACTGATTCGCCCAAAACGCGCCGGGCAGCTCTTCGGCGATTCGTCGCGCGACGTGATAGTAGTTCTCGGGATTTGTAAACGGAACGGCGGGAACGACGCGGACGTCGGAACCATACGTCCGCAGCAAGTCGATTTTTTCAATCGACTGATCGTCGGGCACGATGATGATGCTCTTGTATCCGCGTTCGTTCGCAACGAGCGCGAGCGCGATGCCCGTATTGCCGGCCGTTCCTTCAACGATCGTGCCGCCGGGCTGCAGCGCACCGCGAGCCACGGCGTCGTCGACCATACCCCGGGCAGCGCGATCTTTCACCGATCCGCCGGGATTGAGAAACTCAGCCTTTCCAAGGATGCGACGCCCAAGCTGGCGCGAAAGTTCGCGCAGCTCGATCAGCGGCGTGTTACCGACCGCGCCGGAGAAACCGTTGACAACCGTCACTTCGGCTGAAACTCGGGGTCCCCTAACTGCCACAGCAGAAACGTCCACTCGTCGGCGCGCTCGTTCATTTGTTGCGTGCGGCTCGATCCGATGCCGTGGCCTGCGTCGTAATCAATGCGTAACAGAACCGGCTTTCCGCTCGACGTCGCCGCCTGTAAGCGCGCGATCATCTTCGCGACCATCCAGGTGGGAACGCGCGGATCGTTGAGTCCAGTCACTCCCATCACCGCAGGATAACGCGTCCCGTCCTTGACGTGCACGTATGCGTCCATATCGTACAAATATTTGAAATCCGTGGCGTTGTTCACGTCGCCAAACTCAGGAATATTCGCAGCGCCGCCTTGCGTCTGCTGGAAGCGCAGCACGTTCGTCATGCCGACGTTATCGACCGCAGCGCCGAACAGCTCGGGATGCTGCACGATCGAACCGCCGACGGCGATCCCGCCGGCGCTCGTCCCGCGAACAGCGAGATGCGCCGGGCGACGTGTATTTCTGCGCGATGAGATAGCGCGCCGTCGCGATCATGTCGTCGATCGTATGTTGTTTGGTCGATTTTTGACCGGCGAGATGCCAACGTTCGCCGTACTCGCCGCCGCCGCGAACATGCGCCGTCGCGAGCACTCCACCGCGGAGCACCCATTCGAGCGAACTCGCCGAAAAATACGGGTCCGAAGGATTGCCATACGATCCGTAGCCTTCGAAGAGCGTCGGATGCGACCCATCGAGCGCGGTATCGTCCCGGTAAATAATCGAGACCGGAACTCGCGCGCCGCCGGTGGACGGAACCATCACTTCGCGAACCCGAAGGTGCGAAACATCGAGCGGATCTTTCGGAGCGACCCCAGTATCGGCGACCGCGCCGGTGGCTGGGTCGTACGAGAAAAGCGCGGGCGAACGAACCCACGAATCGATACCGAATCGCATGCCCTTCTCGAGCGGCGATGCGTCGATGCCGTAGACACTGCCTTGATATGGGAGGTTTACTTTCCCGGTCATCGCGCCGTTGATATCGATCTTGGAGATGTTAAACGAAATGCCGTCGCGGTACTCGACGTAGACCCCATCCGCGCTGCCGAATACACCCTCGATAATTCTGTCGCTCGTCGCTACGATGATGACGGGCGC
Organism: Vulcanimicrobiota bacterium; assembly: GCA_963786515.1. GTDB lineage: Bacteria > Vulcanimicrobiota > Vulcanimicrobiia > Vulcanimicrobiales > Vulcanimicrobiaceae > Tumulicola. The sequence goes on from CAWAZM010000016.1 coordinate 30,466, forward strand.
GGCCGTTGGATTGGCGAGATTGTACCGAAGGATGCGACCGTTGGGCGAATCTTGCAGCACCGCATACATGTTCGTTCCCAGGAATGCGAGTGGACTCGATCCACTGGTCGCCAGTTTGTCCGAGGGCCTCAGGATCAGTTTCCAATCCGAACTGCCCTCTCGGCCGACGTAAAACTCGCCTGGGTCGGTCGTGCCCGCGCTATGCCCCGCCAGCAGATAATCGCTTCTCGGAACGACGGTGACGCTGTTGAAGCCGGCTGCGGGAACGCTCGTCCCCGCGTCGACGCCCGGACCAAAAATTGCTTTGTCGTCGTCCGGATTCGTTCCTAAGACATGCAAATACACGCGCTGATTCACGTAGATTTGGTCTGAGGAAGCGCCGGGAGCAAGTTGCTGTAACCGGCTGTAGTAGAAGGAGCGTCCATCCGCGCGCCACGACGGCGAACCGTATTGCGTGCGCGTGATCTCGTCGGGAAGCGTTTTGCCCGTCGCGGTTTCGACGACGCGAATCGTGTCGTTCTCGGAACCCGCCTCGGCAGCGCCGACCGCGACGTACGTGCCGTCTTGCGACGGCTGGAAGTAGTCGATGGCGACGTGCGTGGTCGCCGTGGCAAACGTTGCCGGATCGAACAGCGTGCGCGTGTCGCCCGTCGTATCTTTGACCCGAACGACGGGTACCGATGCCGTTGGATCGAGTTCCTCAAAGAAGAGTTTGCCGCCGGCTTGTTGCCAAGCGGAGATCCGCGCCACGCCCGCTGACAGCGCCAGCAGCTTGGTTTTCAATGCATCGCGTTGCGCCGACAGCGGCGCGAGCACCGAAGCGGTGTAGTCGCTCTGCGCCTTCAGGTAGGCAAGAAATCGCGGATCGGCCGAACCTTGTTCCATCCATCTGTACGGATCGACGATCGTCGTCCCGAACTGGGTGTCGGTTACGGATTCGACCGGTGCGACGGGCTGCGTCGTCGCGGCCAAGACCGGAGCGATCGTTAGCGTCGAGACGACGCAAATTAAAAGCAGTCGGCGATACATACAAGCCTCTTGGCGCTCATCAGCGGCCAATCATTTCTAGGGGGCGAAAGTGCGCCGGCCGAGATTCCCTATCGACCGGCGCTCTCGCGCTACGGTGTGGCGAGTTCGAACGATACGGTCGTTCCGACCGGCATCGTGCCGAGCGGAGGTAACGGCGACCACGGCGAGGCTGTAAACTTCAATACGCCTGCGGTGGGCGAACCCAGGTTGATCGGAAATCCGCTTTGCAGCGTGGTTCCAATATAAGCGTAGAGTTGATAGGTTCCGGTCGGGACGCCCATGATTTTCGAGCGGTTTCCCGGCGGCGGGACCGTCGGCGGAGTAAAGTTCGCGGGCGCGGGATCTCCCGGCAGAACTTGCATTTGCACGAACAGCACGGGCGTCTCGCCGGCTGGAACCGGAACGCCACCGGGATTCGAAAGGCTGGGCTGCGTCGAGATCTTGAGATTCCCAACCGACCCGGGACCGTAGGTCATGCGCGCCTTGATGCCGCCGCACACCATCGACTTCAGAAAGCCGCCACTCGATGACGTCCCTTGGCTAAGATAAGCGCAAGTAGAGGCTGGATGCGCGTAAGGGGTCAAACCGGGCGACGAAGATGATTGGTTCGCGCTCTGGCTACAGGCAGCGACAGCCGGCAGAACGAGAACGAGCCCAAGTCGAAGCAGTTTCATACAGTTCGATGCTCCTATGTAGCAAACGACCGCTCAAAAAGCAATCGGAAGACCACAGTAGACCATCGAGGTCAAACACGCAAGTAAGCGACTGGTATCGACGACGTCGAGGTTCGGTCGTCGCGGCCAAAACCGGTGCGATGGTTAAGGCCGCGGCTAAGGTGTAAGGTCCTCCTACTTCGTGGTGCTAACCACCGTTCCGACCGGTTCCACGTTGTACCCGGGATCGAGCGTCTCGACCGCGTCTCCGCCCGCCGGATAGTCGTAAACGCCAACGATCGACTCGAAAACCGACGGCACGATCAGCTTTTTGTGGAATAGGGTGAATTGTCCGATCGACGCGGCTCCGTTGAGCTGCATCGAACTTACCGTGGTCGCCTTATTGCCGTGGATCTTGAATCGATAGACGAACGGATTGTCGTCGTCGCCATTGCCGGCAGCCAGATATTTGCCGTCCCATACGAGCCCGACCGGCCAGCTCATCGGTTCGTCCAGTTTCAACGTCTTGAACTTCTTGGCGCCTTTGGGGAGTTCGACGAAAACGACTTGGCTCGCTTTGCTGAACCCGTTGGCGAAGAGATTGCCCTTGTCGTCGTACGTGCACCAGTAAATGAAGAAGAGGTCCGGAGACGTGTACGTCACCGGATCGCCCTTGGCTTTGATATAGATCCCAATGTTTCCGGACGTGTACTCGCCCGTGGCCGGAATTCTATTGGCGACAGCGAGGTTTCCGGTCGTCGGGTCGACCGAGCAGCCTCCCGGTGACTGCTTACCATCTTGAAGTGTCGCGATGACATCGGTGCCGCCATGAGCATATTCGGTCATGTAACCCGGCAGGTAGCCGTCCAACTGGTAATTGGTCACCCAAACATTACCGGCTCTGTCGGAGCACAAGCCTTCTGGAACTTGTAAACCCGTCAGGCTTCCGACCAATTTGAGTTTCGGATACGAGTAAATTCCAACTTCGTTATTCCGTGCCGTCGAAACGTACAACAGATCTCCATTCTTGGCGGCGGGATCCATCCACGTGTGGCCGGATGCCGTCGGCCCGGACGGCCTTTGCATGGCCAAGCCGCGAACTTGTGGCGTCATCTGCGACGACGTGCCGGCGCAGCCTGCGAACAACATTGCGGCGGCGCACAGTCCGGCAGCGGTACGAATAGAGGTCGAAACTTGCATGCTCATCTCCAAAGTAGCGGGATAGCACGCGGTTACGCGCACGTACCCAAACGAGCCCTTCGTGAAGGTCAAAAACTCCGAGTTTCGGTCAAAAAGTCTAAGCGCAGATGACGTCGGCGACTTCGCGAGCGCGGCGCTTATACTGCGTTCCGCCGATCGCTTTGGCCGCTATTTGGTATGCCTCTTTGAGCAACGGCGCCAATCCGAAGCGTTCCGCCTCGGTAACCGCCATTTCTGCCAACGCCTGCGCGTCGCGTTTCTTTCCGAGCTCGTATGCAGCACTAGCGCCCACGATCCGGCGACGAGCCAATAGCGCCGAGCTGCCCGCCCGACCGGCATCGCCGCTCGCGAGTTTCCAGGCTTCGCGCAATCTTCCCGATTTCAACGCCCACGCCGCTGCAAAATACTCGGCCAGTTGCCGGTGATAGGCGTCGCACGAATCCAATTGGCTCGCACGCGGCACGAGCGCATACGCCGATCGCCAATGGCGCGTCATAAGCAGCAGAACAGCAAGATTGAGCGCGGTCTGCACCCGGATTCGCTCGCTGGGTTGATTCTTCGCAAGCAACATCGTCTGGCGTGCCGTATCGAGCAGTTCGCGTTCGTTTCCGGCCATTGCGTGAAACTCAGCGAGTACCCGAAGCGCTACCGTCGCTTCGATGAGCGACCCGGATGAATAGGAGAGCTCGAACGCTTTCGTTAGGCCTTCCATCCGCTCGCGAGCGGGATACCAGCTGCGCGAACCGAGCGGCAAGTACGTGCGAAGCATCCAAACTTCAAGCGTAACCCTGGCCGCTAGCTGCGACGACGCGCAACGGGCGCGCCCCAGCTGCGTTTCGGCGTCGGCCAACTCGTCGTGGCCGCGTTCCCACTCGCCCGCATTGCACAACGACGATCCCAGCTCGCCGCGACTCTCCGCGTACAGCTCTTTGAGATGCGGGGACGTCGTTTCGATCGCTTCGAAACTCGTCACGGCGCGTTGCGCCAAGGTTAGTGCGTCGTTCACGTTTCCGCGGTAATACGCAAACTGCGCGCCCAGGAGCGCGAGGCACGCCGCGCCCGCGTCGCGTTGCACCGGCGGCTGAGCCGCCTTTTCGCGTTGCCATACGGCCGTGGCGGCGGCAGACGCGTGTTCGGCCCGGTCGACCGCGCCGAAGCGCATCGAAGTGAACGCGTTCGCTCGCAGCGCCTCGATCTTTTGGTATCCCGGCAGCGCATCGGCGACGAGACTGTCGCATTCACGAAACGCAATATCGACGTCGCCGAAGGTTGCGTAATGCAGTACGCGGTGTACGCGTACTTGAAAATCGTTGACTTCGGGCAAATACGAAATGCGCGGTCGATCGACATAGTTCGAGAGGTATCGCGCGATTCGTAGACAGATCTGCGCCCGTTCCCGATAACAATACCCAAGCGAGACGCCGAGCTTGGCCGCAACGGCCTCCATCGGCTGGTTTTCGAGACATTGGAGCGTCACGATCGCGTGCCTGCGTGAAGCGCGTTCGTCGTCGCCACCATTCGAGAGATCGACGTCGCGACAGTGCTCGGCGGCCTCCCGAATCAGGCGATGAACGCGCGCAAGGACTTCTCGCTCGTGCAGCCGCCCGAAGCTGCCGATCGACGAATCTTCGAAGAAGCGGCGGACGAGCAAATTTTTGCGAAGGGCGCGGGGTTCGTGTAGGTGACGAAAGAGGTGCTTTACCGCAACACGTAGCGCCGCATCCGTCGGCGGTTGCATCAAGGCGAGAGATTGACTTGACACCGCAAGTAGTTATCACCGAACTCGAAGGCAACCCTCTCAACGCTAGCTCGACCTAAGGCGCACGTGATCGGCTCTTGACGCGGGGTGTATGCTCGATTATTATAGAACCATATGGTTCCAGAACCAATGGGTTCCAGAATTTCAAAGGGCGACGCCTTGAGCGCCACGTTTGCGGCGCTGGCCGACCCTACGCGACGTGCCATCTTGGCGCGGCTCGCGACCGGTGAAGCCTCGGTCCGCGAGCTGGCCGCACCGTTCTCGATCGGGGAGCGCGCGGTTTCCAAACACGTCGGTGTGCTCGAGCGGGCCGGGCTGGTTTCGCGTTCGCGCGATTCGCAGCGCCGGCTAAGCCGCATCGAGGCAATGCCGCTGCACGACATCTTTAATTGGCTCGAAGCATACCGCGAGTTGTGGAGCGGACGTTTCGATCGCATCGAGCAGGTCGTCAAACGCGCGAAAGGAGCGGAGTCATGATCGAAACCAACACGGCCTGTTTCACGCTGACGCGCACGTTCGAGGCGCCCTGCGACATCGTGTTCCGCGTTTTCACGCAACCGGAATACGTTGCCGAATGGTGGGGATGCGAGGGATCGACGACGATCGTCCACACCCTCGACGTTCGAACGGGCGGTACGTATCACATCGACCTTCGTCTTCCCGACGGATCGGTGTACGTGAATCGAGGAACCTATAGCGACGTGTTGCCGGGCAAGCGGATCGTCTCGAGCGACGGCATTGCAACGCACACCATAACGTTTGAAGAGCGAGACGGTAAAACGACCGTCACGTTGCTCGCAGCCTATTCGACGCAAGCCGCATTCGAACGCGCCACGGAGTTAGGCGTACAGAGCGGCACCGCAAGAAGCTGGGATACCATAGAGAGGATCGTCCAAAATGTTGACCGTTGATGGCGCAATATTCCTTTCACCGTACGTCTATCTGTACGGCAGAGCGGCCGAAGCTCTCGAGTTCTATCAATCAGTTTTCGGAGGCACGTACGAGATCGTCATGCGCGACGATCGCGGGATGATTTCGCACGCGACCTTCGCAGGCCCGGGATTCACGCTGATGTTTTCCGACGGAGCCTCGCAGCGAGCCGTCAATCCAAACGATGGAAACGTGTCGCTCCAGCTTGCGGCCCCCGACGCGGAGAAAGCACGCAGCATTTACAACGCGTTGCTAGACGGTGGCAACGTCAAAGTACCGTTTGCGCCCCAACCTTGGGGTGGCGTACTCGGCGTAGTTCACGACCGCTACGGTACCGAGTGGATCGTCACCGCGCCAAAAGCGTAGTGCGTTTTACGACGGGTGCAGCCATCGCGGTCGTTTCGATCGCCTTGGTAGCCTGTTCGAGCACGCTGGCAACGCCGCCGGCGAAGCACTATCCGCCGGTGACGTCGAGTTCGGTCGTCGTTCTCGAGTACGAAGCGTGGTTCGGGCCGCATGCCGCTACCTTCCAGGGAGCCGAAGCGATGCCGATCTTGCAATCGAAGGACATGCAGGCCATCGGTGGCGGCTACGATAGCACCGATCCGCACGTGATCGCGCAACATCTCAAGTGGATGGAATACATGGGCGTCAACGCAGCGACGGCCGACGTGTCGAACAACGTCGGTTGCATTTTTAGCACGGGACCGCCTTCCGTAAAATTCTGCCATCCCGCGAGCGAGTCGTTCCGAAAGTCGAACCGTGTGATACGCGATAACACCGGCAATCTGTATCCGGCCTGGTCCAAGCTTCGATCTCCGATTAAGCTTATACCATTGCTCGGATGCCTATCGAGGCTCGATCTACACAAAGGGCTCGACGGCAAGTCGGGGTTCCAAAAAGAGATCGAATACTTCGGCCGTCTGATGAAGCAGTATCCCGAGCTTAGCGAGATATACGCCGGTCATCCGCTGCTGCTCGTCTACGTCGGTACTCCGGTAAACCCGGCGATATTCGACGGCGCCAAATCCGTATTGCGTGAAACCGGGCTCGATACGCAGTACACGTTTCGCATCGTCGGCGGCTATCTCGATGCGCAGCCTTCGTTCTGGGCCGATCCGAATCGGCATCCCGATGGCCCAACAAAAATCGCGTCTCGCTACGGATTCTGGAGCTATGTCGATCGCTACAAGCCCGAGTTCGCCTACTATCCGACGTACAGCACGATTCCGGGCAGCGACGCCGCGGAAAATCTAACGGTGTCGATCGCTACGGCGGGACACAGAGGTTGGGGTTGTCCCAGGCCCCACAAGATCTGCCCCGACGTCGCAACGCGATACGGGTCTACCGGCCACAATTACGTCACACTCGAAGCCTACATGAAGCTCGCCGCGCAGCTGCGGCCGGCGTTCCTAATCGTCCATCAATTTAACAAATTCGTCACACCTGACGAAGGCTGGAATGCGCAGACGAGCGACGATACCGAACCGACGCGGATGCCGCATGGCTGGGGATATAGCGGCATCGACGCCGTTCGCGAGGCAATCTCGAGTTATCGAAAAAGCCTCGCGCGCTAGTTAACGGCTATGGAGTGGTAGCGGCGTTTCTAAAACGAAGCTGCAGCGTCTTCTGCGCGTTCAGCGATGATGGCGGGTCGATCGCGGTGATCTTCACGATCACCGCCTGCTGGCCCATCAGCGCTTTCAGCGTTACCGATATTTGGAAATTTCCGCGAGGCCCGGCCGTCGTGTTGCCGGTGAACTGATCCGCGCCGGATTGCGCCGCACCCGCGGTAACGGTGATTCTCGCATTGGGTGCGGTGCTGCCCGCGACGGTGAACGTACGTCCGACCACCGCATCGGGACTTGGCTGGTTGATCGTGAGCGTGACTTGTGGCGGCGGTCCCGAGCGGCGCACGTTGAACGACCATGAGTGATCGAACGGCGAACCGCTGCGTGCGCGTCCGTTGACTCGTACGGTGTGCGAACCGAAGTCGAGCGGTGCCGGCGGTTTGTACGAAAAGCCCCCCGCCCACACGCCGGCCCGACCGGTGATATCGTTTCCGTCCAAGCGAACGCGTACGCTGGCGCCTTCAGCCTCCGGCGCGAAGTTGGCCGAAATCACCGCAAAGCGATTGTCAACCGTCGAGCTCGGGGAAGGCTGTTGGTTGCGCAACTGTACCGGCGTTACCACCGGCGGCGGTATGGGCCGCCCCGCCGTCGTGAACGACCATGTGTGGTCGAACGGCGCGCCCGATCGTCCGCGGCCGCTTACTTGCACCGTGTGCGTTCCATTGGCAAGTGCATCGGAAGGCCGGAAAGAAAAGCCGTCTGTCGATACGTTGCTTGCCCACGTGATATCTCTGCCGTCGAGCCGCACGCGTATGCTGCCGCCGTCCGCCAACGGCGCGAAGTTTGCGGCGATGATTGGGTTGCGTTCGTTCACCGTGGTGTTCGGTATCGGACGCTGATTGCGCAACTGCACGCGAGCCGCCGGCTGCGGAGGCGGCGGCATCGGCCGAGGCGGAATATACCCGCCGCCACCTCCGCCTCCGGATGACGTTATCGCGACGAGCTGCGTGTTGCCGTTGTAGTCAACGACCGCGCCGAGCGATTGCGCGACGAAGCGCAACGGCACGTACGTGGTCGCGCCGATGATAAAGGGCGCAACGTCGAGGACTTGCGGCTGGCCGTTGACCGTGGCTTGCTGCGAACCGATGTTGAGCGATACGCTCGTGCTGCCTTTGGTCGAGTTGATCTGACCGTTCTGGTACACCACGCTGGCGCCCAAGCGTTCGAAGATGCTCCGCAGCGGAACGAAGACGCGCCCGGCGCGTTCGATCGGTCCGGGGTTCAAATAGAGGGGCTGTCCGTCAACAGCCACGGTGACGCCGGCTGCGACCGCCGGGCTTCCTGTGAATACGAATGCAGCGATTACGAGCGCCGATATGATGCGATGCACGGTTACCTCCACTGAGCCCAGACAGATGCTGCTTGCTTCTCTCTTGAGCTAGCGACAGCCTATGAATGATCGGTGGGCGGAAAGATCGTGCTCCAGTCGCGTTTCATATCCACGACCGTCCAGCCCTGGGACTGCGCTTCATCGAGTGCCGTGCTCAGTTTGCCGAATGCAGAATGCGCGTCGTACGCATACTCGCGGTCTGCGTCGGTGTGGTGCCGAGACCGATCAGTCGCGGGCCTTTGCCGGACGCCGTCCACTGCAGCATTTCTAAATCGCCGTCGGAGTTTCCGAAGGCCGCGATCGGCTGCTGCCCGATGAACTGGTGAATCCCAACCGGCTTACCGTTACCGTCGTTCAGAAGGTTGATCTCGGCGGTGCGCACGAGCACCGGATGGCCATCTTGCATCTCGAAGGTCGTCTTGATCGAGCTGCCGACCACTCGCCGCAGCGGGACGCCATACACGCGCTCCGCCCACGGACGTACGAACTCCATGCCACCGCCCGTGACGATATACACTTCGAAATCGTGTGCCTTGAGATAATCGATCAGCT
>CAWAZM010000017.1:0-151832 GCA_963786515.1 Vulcanimicrobiota bacterium
ACCCGACAGGCCGAAGAAGATTGCGTCGTCGCCGTCCTTGCCCACATTGGCCGAGCAATGCATCGGCAGCGTGTCGCGCAGCGGCAACAGATAGTTCATGACGGTGAAGATCGACTTCTTGATCTCGCCGGCATAGCGCGTGCCGCCGATCAACACGATGCGCTTGGCGAAGTTGACCATCACGAAGGTAACGAGCGCGTGTTATCGCGTTGCGGTTCGGCCGCGAACAGCGCCGCGTCCACCACCGTGAATTCGGGCGCAAAGTTCGGATCGCGCTCTTCCGGCGTGATAAACAGATGATGCGCGAACAGGCTCTGCCACGCGAACTCGCTGTACACGCGGATCGGCAGGCGGTAGGCCGGGTCGGCTCCGACGTAACAGTCCAGGGCGTACGCCTCGCGTTCGCCCAGGTAGGCCGAAACGCGGTCGAAAAGCGCGTCGAACACGCCCTCGTCGATTTCTTGGTTGGTCTCGCCCCAGTCGATGTGCTCTTGGCTGGACGGCTCCCGCACGAAGAACTTGTCCTTGGGCGATCGTCCCGTGTGCGGTCGTGTATCGACGATCAACTGCCCGTCGCGGCCGACCACGCCCTCGCCCCGGCGCACGGCGTGCTCGATGAGTTCGGGGACCGAAAGGTTCTCCCAGAGCTCGGCGGCCTTGATCGGTTTCGCAACGGTTACGGACATCGTAACCAGACATTTTCCCGCGTTCGTTCGCGCGAGCCTGCAGGCGCCGAATCGGCGTAATTGAAACGTCGGCGCATGTCGAAAGCCCGTTATGTGCTTGGTGTACTTTTCATGGTGGCGGCAATTCTACCGTCACCCGTAACGGCCGCGCTGCCGTTCCATTTCGGTTTGTATCCGTCCGGGCCACTGGACGGCATCACCGACGTAGCAGGCGTGCGCGTCGGCCACCTGACTAAAATCGAAGGGATGTCGATCCGCACCGGAGCGACGGCCGTTCTGCCCAACGAGGACCCTTGGGATCGCAAGGTTGCGGCCGCGTTCTTTGCCTTCAACGGCAACGGCGAGATGACCGGAACCCACTGGATCGAGGAGGCCGGCTATCTGGAGGAGCCGGTCGTCCTCACCGACACGCTCGACGTCGGGCGGGCCGCCGACGGCGTGGTCAGTTGGATGATCGAGCACCATCCGGCCGTCGGCCGGGGGGACGACGTACCGCTCCCGGTCGTGGCCGAGTGCGACGACGGGTTCCTCAACGACATCCAGGCGCGGGCGGTCTCGCCATCCGATGTCGTCGGTCTACTGGATAGTGCCAAGCCCGGCCAGTTCGCCCGCGGAACGGTCGGCGCCGGAACCGGCATGAACGCCTTCGGCTTCAAGGCGGGCATCGGCTCGTCGTCGCGCGTGCTGCCGCAATCGCTCGGCGGCTATACCGTCGGCGTCCTGGTCAACGACAACACCGGCAGCGACCGCCGCCTGCTCGACGTTCTGGGGGTGCCGGTCGGTGCCAAACTGCGCGACGAACTCAAGCCGGTGATTCCTCACAACGTGTCGCTCCGCGGCCGGCTCGGAAGCGGCAGCATCATCGTCGTGATCGCCACCGATGCGCCGCTCGATAGCCGCCAACTGCGCGCGCTGACGCTGCGCGCCTCCATGGGCATGGGCCGTGTCGGCCTCACGTCATATCTCGGCAGCGGCGATCTCATCGTAGCGTTTTCGACGTCGCACGTCTTCAATCGCACGGCAGACTTCACGGTCTCCTCGCCCACCACGCCGATTCTCGAAGATGAGGATACGCTCAACGGTATTTACGGGGCGACGGTTGAGGCGACGCAGGGTGCGATTTACGATGCGCTGTTCGAAGCGCATACGCTGACCGGCCGCAATGGAGCGACCGTGTATGCGATGCCGGTAGACCGCGTCATGCAAATGCTCCGTTTAGCCGGCGCGATTTAAGGTGTTACCGGTTATGGCGTTGCCTTTGCGCCGGTATGCGCGTTGGGCATCGCTGCTTGCGACGATCGCCATCGCTGCGTGCAACGGTGGCTCGGTAACGCCCGCACCTACCAGCTCGTCGTTCCCGCCGGCAACCGTCGCGCGGATAAACGCTGCGGTGAAGGCGTGGTTTGCCACCTATAACGCGCCCGGCACGATCGTCGGAATCTACGTTCCGGGCAAAGGGACGTACGAATCGGCGCAGGGAGTCGCAGATCCGAAAACCGGCGCCCCGATGCGCTTAGACGATCACGTGCGAATCGGCAGCGTTACGAAGACGTTCACGGTCACCGTCTTGTTGCAGCTCGTGAAGAAGAAGCTCGTGGCCCTGGACGACCCGGTGAGCAAGTACGTCGCGAACGTCCCGGGCGGCGATACGATCACCTTGCGGATGTTGGCAAATATGACCGCCGGGCTGTACAACTATGCTGCCGACGAGAAGTTTGCTCGCAAACTGTTCGACCATCCGAATCGAACGTACACGCCGAGTCAAACGCTCGAGGTTGCGTTCTCACATGCGCCGGACTTCGCGCCGGGCACGGGCTGGAATTATAGCAATACCAACACCGTGCTGCTCGGCGTCATCCTCCAAAAGGTCACCGGCAAGAGTGTGGGCGAGCTCTTTCGAGAGTACGCCTTCGCACCGTTGGGCCTCTCGCAAACCGTTTGGCCGGACACGTCGTCGAAGTTGCCCGAACCCTACGCGCACGGAACGTTCGAAAACCCGTTCGATCAAAAACGTGAAGACGCGACAAATTGGAATCCGAGTTGGGCCTTCACCGCCGGCGAGATGATATCGACGCTCCACGACCTCAAGATCTGGGCCAAGGCGTGCGCGACCGGCGAACTGCTGACGCCCGCACTGCAGCAGCAGCGCCTCACGTGGGTGACGCTTCCGCCGTTAAAGCCGGGTAACACATACGGTCTTGGGATCATCGACAAGAGCGGATGGATCGGCCACGAGGGTTCGATCCCACGCTACACGACGATGTCGTACTATCTGCCGGACGACGATGCGACGATGATCGTGCTGGTCAACACGGATATCCACATCGACGGCAAGAGTCCCGCGTTGGCGCTGTTCCGCGCGCTTTCCGAAATCGTCACCCCGAATAACGTACCGCTCTGGCGCGACGGAGTGTGAGACACGACATAACTCCCGGGCGCAGCAAAAGGGTTGGAATCAGCCACCTGTAACAAGCTGTTCATGTTAAAAGCCGGCGATAGAGTCTACATCGATGGTACGAACGAGGAGGGCACGGTTAAGGAAGTGCATCCGCACGAAGTCGTCGTTCGTGTCAAAACGTTGCAAGGGCACGAAGAACGAAAGTATGCCAACGAAGCGTTACGTCTCGATCCAACGATGAATGAGGCTTCCAACTTCATCGATCACTGACAATTGATTTGGCCCAGCGTGCTAGCACGCTGGGCCAACGATCTCATTCTGTAATCGTTTGCGCTAGGAGATGAGTTCGCGTTCGACCAGAATGTTGCGCGGATCGATGAGATGCTTGTTCAAGCCGAGTTTGGCGGGTGAAACGCCGAGCGCGAGCGCGACGAGTTGCGGAAGATGAAACGTGGGCAGGTCGGTGCGGCCCCAGCGGGCGGCCGAGTCGGCTTGATAGCCATCGAGTGCCAGATGGCACAGCGGGCACGGCGTGATCACCGCTTCGGCGCCGTGGTCTGCAGCCATGCGCATGTTTTGACCGACCATGTCGGCCGCCACGTTTTTCTTCTCTAGCTGAATGTGGAAGCCGCAGCAACGCGTCTTGCCGGCGTAGTCGACAGGCTCGCCGCCGATCGCCGTAACCAGATCCTCGAGCGAGTGCGGATTGCGGGCCGATTCCCAACCGTTGACGCTTTCAGGACGGATGATATGGCAACCGTAGAACGGGGCTACTTTCAAACCATTGAGCGGACGCACGACCATCGAGCTGAGTTTATCGAGGCCGATGTCGTCGATCAGCAGCCACAACAAGTGGCGCACGGTGACGTTGCCTTGATACTTCGCGCCAAACTTGCCCAAAATACCGTTGGCTTGGTCCATACGCTCTTCGCTCTCGAGCAGTTCTTTGTTGGCCGCGCGCATGTGGCCGGTACACGTCGAGCAGATCGTAATGACGTCGTCCAGACCGAGTGCTTCGGCCTGCGCGTACGTTCGGGCGTTGAGCACCCGAGCGATGTCGCGATTCACGTCGTTCACGACCGAAGCGCCGCAGCACGATGCCGCGGTGAGTTCGATCAACTCGATGCCCAGCTTGTCGGCTAGAAGCATGGTTGAGTTGAACAGTTCTTTGCACGATTCTTTGGCGACGCAGCCCGGGAAAAAGCCGTAACGGCGCGTGCGCGCCGACTCGGTGCGGGTGTGGGCGTCGAGGGGAAGATGATCGATCGTTGCGGTAGCCATTTAGTTGACGGGAACCTCCAAGGCATCAAAAATCGTGCGAACTTCGTCGACCTTCGGAATCGGCTTGACGAACGGCGGCGGCATCTTGCCTTTGAGCGCCATACGTAATCCGAGCGGTGCGACGCTCAGCAGACCGCGCACGTTGAAGCGCCCGATCGTGCCTTGAATGACTTCGGTTTCGGCCAGCATGCCGGTCTGTTTGATCGTTCTGCCGACCACCAGCGCGTGCTGCGGCCCGCGATGATCCATCATCACGCGATCCTGCACGGCCGCGCGTTTCACGTCCACGATCCGGTCTTGCGGGTCGACGTGTTTGGGACAATACGAACACGCGTAGCAGTGCGCGCAGAGCCAGAGATAGTCTTCGCTGATCTGCGCGATGCGTTCTTTACGCTGGCCGTCGCGAACGTCTTCGATAAATCGATAGGCATACGCGATTGCGGCGGGGCCGGCGAACGACGGATCGACGCTGACCACCGGGCACAGCGCGTAGCAGGTGCCGCACATCACGCAGTTGGCGACGTCGACCAGCTTCTTCATGTCGTCGGGCGACACGCGGCGCTCGGTTTGGTGCTCCGAATCGTCGTCCTTGGGTTGCAAGTACGGCTTGAGTCGCGAGTACTTGTCCCAGAACGGGTCCATGTGCACGACCAAATCTTTCATCGGCTGAAAGTTCGGCATCGGATCGACCTTCACGACGTTGTCGGCGTCCATCACCGTGTTGCACGGGGTCTTGCACGCCAGGCTCGTCACGCCGTTGATGTTCATCGAACACGAACCGCAAATCGCGGATCGGCACGAGCGGCGGAAGCTGATCGACCCGTCCACATCGGCCTTGGCCGTTTCCAGCGCGTCGAGTACGGTCATCGTTTCCGGAACGTCGATCGTCACCGCATCGCGGTGTGGAACGACGTCGACGGCTTCGTCGAAGCGGAAGATATCGAGCGTAATGTTCGCCATCGGTTAGTACGATCTCACTTGTGGGTCGAACTTGGTGATCGTCACGGCGCGCGAGTAATCCAGGCGCGGCGGGCCGTCGGGCTGGCGCCACGCCAGCGTGTGCTTGAGCCAGTTTTGGTCATCCCGCTCGGGGAAATCGGTCCGCGCCTGCGCGCCGCGCGATTCGGTCCGAGCTTGTGCGCTGGTTGCCAGCGCGAGGGCCGCGTCGATTAAGAAGTCGGTTTCGAGCGCGCCCACCAAATCGGTGTTGAACGTCGCCGACTTATCCATCACGTAGGCGTTTTGGTCGAACTCGCGGCGAACGCGCGTCATCTCATCGACCGCGGTGCCGAGGCCGGCCGCGTCGCGGAAGATGAAGGTGTTGTCGCTCATCGTTTCGTTCATCGCGCGCCGCAGTTGCGGTGCGCGCGTGCCGCCGGTGCGCGACATCAGTCCCCGGATTCGCTCGCGTTCGGCGTCGAGCGTCTTCTCGGACGGTTTGCCGCCACCGTGGTTCTTGATGTATTCGAGCGCGTGCGTCGCCGAGCGAGCGCCGAAGACGATCGTCTCGAGTAGCGAGTTACCGCCCAGCCGGTTGGCGCCGTGCACGCTCACGCAGGCACACTCGCCGGCGGCGTAGACGCCGGGAACGCGGGTGGCGCCCCACTTGTCGGTCTCGATCCCGCCCATCGTGTAGTGGGCGCCCGGCAGAATGGGGATCGGTTCGTCGATCGCGTCCTTGCCGGTGGCGTCGAGCGCCAGCTCGCGGATCTGCGGTAGGCGTTCGAGGATTTTTTCGCGTCCCAGATGGCGCATGTCGAGCAGCACGCAGCCGTCCACGCCGCGGCCTTCCAGAATTTCGGTCCACTCGGCCCGCGAGACGACATCGCGCGATGCTAGCTCGCCCTTGTTCGGAGCGTACTTAAACATGAAGCGCTCGCCCGAACTGTTCAGCAAGTAGGCGCCCTCGCCACGCGCGCCCTCGGTCATCAGCACGCCGTTCTCTTTGAGCGTGGTGGGGTGGAACTGCATGAACTCCATGTCCATCAGCGGGATGCCCGCTTTGTACGCGATGCCGAACCCGTCGGCTGTCGAGGCGTAGCCGTTGGTGGTCTTGGCGTACATGCGTCCCGCGCCGCCGGTCGCGAAGATCGTCGCCTTGGCAGAAACGAACTCCAGCTCGCCATTGCGGATGTTGTAGGCCACCACGCCCGAGCCGACGCCGTCTTCAATGCCGAGCGCGGTGCAGAAATACTCTTCATACACCTTGACGCCGAAACGCTCGAGCTGCTCCCACAGCGTGTGCAGGATCACTAAGCCGGTGACGTCGGCCGAATAGCAGGTGCGCGGGGTGCCGGCTCCGCCGAACGGGCGTTGCGCGATACGGCCGTCGGGCATGCGAGAAAAGATGCAGCCGCGGTGCTCCAGCCAGATGATCTGTTTGGGCGCGTCTTCGCACATGGCGGCGGCGGCGTCCTGATCGCCCAGATAATCCGAACCCTTGACCGTGTCGAAGGTGTGTGCCTCGGGCGAGTCTTCCTCGCGGTTGCCAAGCGCGGCGTTGATTCCGCCTTGCGCGGCGCCGGAGTGACTGCGCACCGGATGCATCTTCGAAATGATGGCGACGTCGGCGCCGCCCTCGGCGGCTTGCACCGCCGCACGCATCCCCGCTAAACCGCCACCGATGACGACGACGTCGTGTTGAATCAAGGCCGGCCTTTCACAAAAACTCGCATACGTTTGCTTTCTTATCCTATGTCCGGCGCGATACACTCCCCATGACTTTTGTGCGGCGGGGGGCGCATGCCGGGGCCGCGCGCGTCCTATCGCGAACGATATGCCAACGGTCGGGCGTCCTTCGCCACGGCATGGTTAGGAAACTTTCGGTGCTCTTTCGGTGCTAAGGAAACCGGTTTGAATCAGTTCGTCCACCTGCACGTACACTCGGAATATTCGCTGCTCGACGGCGCGTGCCGCGTCGAAAGTCTCTGCCGTCGCACGGCCGAACTCGGCGGACAGGGCGTCGCGCTCACCGACCATGGTGTGATGTACGGCGCAATGGAGTTCTATTACGCGGCCCGTAAGGAGCGCCTAACTCCGATCATCGGTTGCGAGGCCTACATCGCCCCGCGCGGCCGGTTCGATCGCACGGTACGCGACGAAGCGCACGTGACGCTGTTGGCTGCCGACTTAGTCGGATACCGCAATCTCACCGCCCTCGTCTCTAAAGGCTTTCTCGAAGGCTATTATTACAAGCCGCGCATCGATTTGGATTTGCTGGCGCAACACAACGACGGCTTAATCGTACTATCCGGCTGCATGTCCGGTCTGGTCGCGGCGCCGCTGCTCAAGAACGACTACGACACCGCGCTGAAAAACGCGAAGATCTATCAGGAGATCTTCGGGGACCGCTTCTACATGGAAGTGATGCGCCACGGCATGCCGGAGGAAGAGATCATCAACACGGGCCTGGTGCGGGTCGCGCGCGAGCTCGACGTGCCGCTGGTCGCCACCAACGACTCGCACTACCTCGATCGCAAGGACGCGCCGGCCCACGACGTGCTGTTGTGCATCGGCACCGGCAAGACCGTCGCCGACACGAGCCGCATGAAGTTCTATTCCGACGCGTTTTACGTGAAGACGCCCGACGAGATGTACGAGCTGTGGCACGACCTGCCCGAAGCGTGCGAAAATACGGTGAAGATCGCCAACCGCATCGACATCCGCATCCCGGAGAAAATTTTCCATCTGCCGGAATATCCGGTGCCGCAAGAGCCGGTCGCGCGCAGCGACGACGAGTATCTGCGCGAAATCTGCGAGCAAGGCTTGCACGAACGCTATGGCGACGAGCGGGCCGCCAACGACGCCGCGCTGCGCACTCGGCTCGAGTACGAGCTGGGCGTTATCACCAAGATGGGCTTCTCGTCGTACTTCTTGATCGTTTGGGATTTCATCAAGTACGCGCGCGATTGCGAGATTCCGGTGGGTCCGGGCCGCGGCTCGGCCGTCGGGTCGGTCGTATCCTACTGCCTGCACATCACCGATCTCGACCCGCTGAAGTTCAATCTGTTCTTCGAGCGGTTCCTCAACCCCGACCGTATCTCGATGCCGGATATCGACACCGACTTCTGCGTCGAACGGCGCGACGAAGTCATCGCCTACGTCACCGAGAAATACGGCAAAGACCGCGTCGCACAGATCGTTACGTTCGGTACGATGGCCGCGCGCGCGGCGGTGCGCGATGCCGGCCGCGCGCTGGGCGTGCCGTTGCCCGACGTCGATCGGGTTGCCAAACTGATTCCGTCCGGGCCGACCGGCATGTCGATCGCCGACGCGGTCGAGCAGTTGCCCGAACTCAAAGCGCTCTATGCCATGCGTCCCGACGTACGAAAGCTGTTGGACACCGCCAAAGAGATCGAGGGGTTGGCGCGCAACGCCGGCACCCACGCCGCCGGCGTCGTGATTTCGGCCGGACCGCTGATCGATTACACGCCGCTGGTGCGCTTCAACGACGGTGGCGTCAACACGCAATACGACATGGAATGGGTCGAGAAGATCGGCTTGCTCAAGATGGATTTTCTGGGCCTGCGCAATCTGACGGTGATGGATAAAGCCGTGCGCGAAATTCGCCGAACCGTCGACGGAACGTTCGATCTGTCGAAAATACCGCTCGACGATTCGCGCACGTATGCGATGCTCTCGCGCGGCGAAACGATGGGCGTGTTCCAGCTCGAATCCGACGGCATGAAACGCGTGTGTGCCGATCTGCAGCCGACGCGCTTCGACGATATTATCGCGCTCGTCGCGCTGTACCGCCCCGGTCCCATGGAGTGGATCCCGCAGTATATCGCAAACAAAAATGGCCGGCGGAAGACGACGTATCTGCACGAAAAGCTCGAGCCGATCTTGTCCGAAACGTACGGCATCGCGTGCTATCAAGAGCAGGTGATGCAGATCGCGCGCGACATCGCGGGCTTCAGCATGGGCGAAGCCGACGAGCTGCGCAAGGTCATGGGGAAAAAGCAGAAAGATAAAGTGCCGGTCTATCGCGAGAAATTCGTGCGCGGTGCGATCGAGCACTCCGGCCTCAGCGAATCGCTAGCCGAAGATATCTTCAAGTTCATCGAGCCGTTCGCCGGCTACGGGTTCAACAAGTCGCACGCCGCCGCATACGGCTGGATCGCGTATCAAACGGCCTATCTCAAAGCCAACCACGCGCTGCACTATCTCACGGCGCTCATGTCGTCGGTTCGAGACAAGACCGATAAACTGGTCGAATATCTCGACGAAGCGAAAAAAGTTGGAATCGAAGTCTTGCCGCCCGACGTCAACGAGTCGCTGGTCGATTTCGCCGTGGTCGAGGGACGCATTCGCTTCGGGTTAGCCGCGGTCAAGGGCGTGGGCGAGGGAGCGGTGCGCAGCATCATCGAGGCGCGCGAACGCGACGGGCATTTCGTCAACTTGTTCGATTTCGCCAAGCGCGTCGATCCCAAACAGGCCAATCGTCGCGTCTTCGAAGCGCTCATCAAATGCGGCGCGCTGGACACGCTGCCCGGGAATCGGGCGCAAAAACTCGCGGCACTGGACGCCGCGCTCGACATCGCCGCCCGTTCGGCGCGCGACGATCAGCTCGGTCAAGCATCGTTGTTCGGCGATGGTGGCGGAGCCGCGCCGGCGTTGGCGCCGCGCCTGCCGTCGGTGCCGCCACCGTCCAACCGCGAGCAGTTGGCGTGGGAACGCGAAACGCTCGGAATCTTTCTTTCGGGCCATCCTCTCGCCGACGTTATGCCGTGGTTGGCGCGGATGGGCGCGATGCCGATCAAAGACATCCGCACGGTATCCGACGACTCGCCCGTCATGATCGCCGGGTTGGTCGCCGGCGTGCGGCGCACGATGACCAAGACCGGCCAACAGATTCTGATCGCGCAAATCGAGGACCCGACCGGCGGTTGCGAAGTGATCGTCTTTGCCAAGCTCTATCCCCAAGTGCACGAACTGTTCCGCGCCGACGCGGTGCTGACGATCAAAGGCCGCCTGCGCATTCGCGAGCGACGCGGTGCGCAGCCGGGTGAAGAAGCGCCGCTCGAAGTGTCCATCAGCGTTAACGAGGTCGAGCCGTTCGTCGCCCCGGCAAGTCTGCCGCAGGCGCCCCCGGTGCCGCGCGCATGGCATGTGGAATTCGAAGATCGACGCCAAATCGATCGCCTCGCGGCATTGATCGACGAGTGGCCCGGCGACGTGCCGGTCATGCTGCACGCACGCGGCCGCAGCCAGCGTGTCTCGCGTACGATTTCGGCCGATCCGCGGGTGCGCGGGGAACTCGAAGGGATCTTCGGCAGCGATTCGGTCAGCGAGGGCGCGCTGGAAGACCGTAGCGCGTGAGCGACATCCGGCTCGTCGCCTTCGACCTCGATGGAACGTTGGTCGGGCGCGATCACGTCGTTACGCCACGCGTTCGCGAAGCCATCGCGAAGATGCACGACGCCGGCATTCTCGGCTGCATGGTCACAGGGCGCATGTACCGGGCTTGCATCACGTACGTTCGCGAATTGCGCTTCGACGCGCCGGTCATCTGTTATCAGGGCGCGGCGATCATCGATTCGTCGACCGACGAAGTGCTGTCGCACCGCGCGTTGGCCAACGAGGTGGTGCGCGAACTGATCGCGGCCACGCAGAGCGATCGCATGTATCTCCAACTCTATCGTAACGACGAGTACTATTGCGAGGCGCGCAACAGGTTCTCGGATCTGTATGCGTCGGTCGCGCAGGTCGAACCGGTGGTCGTTCCGTCGTTACGCGAAACCTTCGCCTTTAGCGACGCGACCAAGGCCGTGATCATCGCGGATGCTCCGGATGCCGAACGGTATGAAAAGCAGATTGCGCAAATGCTCGGTCCGCGCGCGTACGTAACGCGCAGCTTGCCGGAGTTCGTGGAAATTCTCAACCCGGAAGTCGATAAGGGCGACGCTTTGCACTTCGTTACGAAGCGCTTGCAGATTCCGCGCGAGTCGGTGATGGCGATCGGCGATTCGTGGAACGACGCGCCGCTGCTGAAGGCGGCCGGACTGGGAATCGCCATGGGCTCGGCGCCGGCCGAGCTCAAAGACGTCGCCGGTGCGGTGGTGGGCGACGTGGCGCACGACGGCGTGGCCGAAGCCATCGAGCGGTACGTACTGGCGTGAAGAGCAAGGGTGTGGCCTCGCGGCGTCGCAAGCGCTCGACCGCGCGCCGGCTGCGTCCCTTTTGGATTCCGCTGTCGCTGGTCGGCATATTGGCTGTGGCGGCGGTCACGTTCGCCGTCTTATATCCCGGGTTCGATCCGAAGCATGTGGTCGCCAGCGGCAATCGGCTGGTGCCGTCTTCCGAAATCGTACGCACCGCCGGCGTGAATATGAACGTAAATATGTGGCTGCAGAACGCCCGCTCCATCGCCAAGCGCGTCGAGGCGATTCCGTACGTCAACGCCGCGCGCGTTCACCGCTTCCCGCCGTCCACCGTCGTCATATCGGTCACCGAACGCGTGCCCTACGCTGTCGTGGTCAGCGACGCGCAGTCGGTGTTGGTCAACCGGCACTTGCGCGTGCTGGCGCCCCAATACGACGCCTCGGCGCTACCGCAGCTGACGCTGCCGCCCGGCGTCGCGCTCGATCCGGGCACGTTCGTAACGCGGCACGACCTCAGCGCACTGGCGACCGACTACGACACGATGATCGCGGCCCACGTCGTGCCGCTCCAACTGGAATACGACAGGCTCGGAGGGTTAGTCGCGACCATGCGTGGAGGCGTGAAGATCCTACTCGGTGACGACGAGGATCTCGCCAAGAAACTGCCGCTCGTCGATCCGATTCTCGCACAGGTCGTGCGCAAGGAGCGTCGCGTGAGCGAAGTCGATTTGCGTGCGCCCGGTACCCCGGTTGTGGTGTACCGCTAAGCTACGATTAGTGGCTGGTCATGTCCGCGTAGACCATCACGGTGCCTTTGATCAGAGAAACCTTGATCTGATCGTTGGGCTGTACTTTCGTGAAGTCTACGGTGTCGCGACCCGCTGAAAACGTAGTCACGTTGCCGTTATCCAGCACGACGACCACATGTTTGGGGTCAACCACCTTCTGGACTTTGGCGTCGTAGGTTCCATCCGGGATGCTGGTGGCATCGACGGTGGCTGCGAGCGCGCAGATCGGGGCGACAACCGCCAAAGCGGCTGCGAAGGCGACGAGCGAGAGACGTCGTTGAATTGGTTGTAGCACGGGGTGGTACTCCATTATGCCGGCAGCAATGGAAAAAATTATTTCCCGATGATGCTCCATGGGTGGTACCACCACCTGCGTGGGGCAAGCAAGCTCCGCAGGACTTAGGAACGGGTCGGCCAACGCAAGCGCCCTTCTCACGCATTATAATGGAGCTTTGGTGATCGGCGCATGAGGCAAGAGACCGTTTGCGGTCTCGACATCGGGACGACCAAGACGTGTGCCGTGGTGGCGGTCAATGGCCCGCACGGGCTCGAGATCGTCGGTGTGGGCGAGGCGCCCTCGCAGGGCATGCGCAAGGGCGTCGTGATCGACCTCGAGGCGACCGTCCACTCTATCGAGGCGGCGACCGAAAAGGCCGAGCGGATGGCGGGGATCCACGTCGATAACGTGTTCGTGGGCATCACCGGCGACCATATGCGCAGTACCAACAATCACGCCGTAGTGGCCGTCTCCGGCGAGGACCGCGAGGTATCGCCCAACGACGTGCGGCGG
The DNA here is from genome assembly GCA_963786515.1 of Vulcanimicrobiota bacterium. Lineage (GTDB taxonomy): Bacteria > Vulcanimicrobiota > Vulcanimicrobiia > Vulcanimicrobiales > Vulcanimicrobiaceae > Tumulicola. The sequence continues at coordinate 13,047 of CAWAZM010000017.1, forward strand.
GTGGTCGATGCCAGCAAGATCATCAATTTGCCGGGCGACCGGCAGATCGTGCACGCGCTGCCGCGTTTCTTCACGGTCGACGGCCAAGAAGGCGTCGAGGACCCAGTCGGCATGGCCGGCAGCCGGCTCGAGGTGGACACCCACATCGTTACCGGCAGCACCAGCTTCATCACCAACGTGCTCAAGTGCGTGCATCGCGCCGGCATGGAAGCCGCCGGGCTGGTCTTCGAGCCGTTGGCGAGTTCGATCGCGACGCTTCGGCCCGAAGAAAAGCAGGTTGGCGTCGTGATGCTCGATATGGGCGGCGGCACGACCGATATCGCCGTTTACTCGCTGGGCAGCGCAATCTACACCGCCACGCTGCCGGTGGGTGGTAACATGCTCACCAACGATCTGTCGCTCGGTCTGAAAACGACGTTGTCGGAAGCTGAAGAAATAAAGAAGCGCTTCGGTGCGGGCGTGCGTGACGCGGACGGCGCCGAAACGTTTTCGGTGCGCACGCTCGACGGACGCACCGAAAAGCAACGCAGCACCGAGGACGTCAAGCAAATCGTCGTGCCGCGCGTGCTCGAAACCTTGCGCATGGCACGCCAAAAAATCGTCGAGAACGTCCCGCGAGATTTGGTCTTGGGCGAAGTCGTGCTGACGGGTGGCGGCGCGCTTCTGCCGAACATCGAGGGTATTGCTGAAGACGTTTTTGGATTGCCGGTACGCGTCGGCGTACCGGAGGGAATCGGCGGGTTAACCGAGACGATGTCGCACCCGCAATATGCCACCGCGATCGGTTTAGTGCTTTTTGGCGCACACGACGAACGCGACGCTGCCGACACCGCGCGACGGCGCAACGGGTCGATGGTGCATCGCATTCAGAAATGGCTGTCGGATTTATGGAATTAGGCCCGCAAGAAGAACCGCGTAAACCGCGTGCATCGCGCAGCAGACGAGCCGCGCAACCGGACCCGTCCGATATCAGGCCGTTGACGCAAGCCGATGCGCCGATCGATTCGCCAGTGTCCGAAATGCCGCTGCCGGATCCTCCGCCGCGCAAACCGCCGGTCAACGAGCCGTTGCCGATTGAAGATCCGCCGGACGGCGCGCCCGCCGAAAGCATCGTTCCGGAAATTCACGACGAGCCGGTACGTACCGCCGCTCCCCAAGCTCCCGCAACACTTTTTGCTACGGAGGAACCGAAGAAAAAGATGGCCGACGCCCGCCGCTCCACGCCCCCCGGCAATTCCGAACATGCTGCAACGATCAAGGTGATCGGCATCGGTGGAGGCGGCTGCAACGCCGTCAATCGCATGGTGCGCTCCGGACTCGCGGGCGTCGAATTTTATTCCGTCAACTCCGACGTGCAAGCGCTTCGTAGCGCCGCTACCGACAACACGGTGCACATCGGCGGCGGCGAGACGCGCGGACTCGGCGCCGGTGCGAATCCGACGCTGGGTCGCGACGCAGCCACCGAATCGCGCGAAGACCTCGCCTTGATCATCGAAGGCGCCGACCTGGTGTTCTTGACCGCCGGCATGGGCGGCGGCACCGGCACCGGTGCGGCTCCGGTGATCGCCGAAATCGCCCGCGAATCCGGTGCGCTGACGATTGCGGTCGTCACCAAACCGTTCTCGTTCGAAGGCAAGAAGCGCATGCAGATTGCCGAGAACGGCATCGCCGAACTCGAGAGCAAAGTCGATACGCTAATCACGATTCCCAACGAGCGCATTCTGCAAGTCATCGAGAAGAAGACGCCGCTCAACGAAGCGTTCGCCTACGCCGACGACGTGCTGCGCCAAGGCATTCAGGGCATCAGCGATCTCATCACGCAGCCGGGATTGATCAACCTCGATTTCGCCGACGTGAAGACGATCATGAGCGATGCGGGTTCGGCTATGATGGGCATCGGTGAAGGCACCGGCGAGCATCGCGCTGCCGACGCCGCACAAAAGGCGATCGCATCGCCGCTGCTCGAGACCACCATCGACGGCGCGCGCGGCGTGATCTTCAACATCACCGGCGGCCCGGATATGGCGATGTACGAAGTCAACGAAGCGGCCGAAATGATCAGCCGCGCGGTCAACCCCGACGCGCAGATCATCTTTGGTGCGTCGATCGATCCGAGCATGAGCGGCAAGGTTCGCGTCACGGTGCTGGCGGCCGGATTCGGCGCGCCGCGCACGTTCCGCGAGAACACCTCGACGTTCTCATCGCAGCGGACCGACCGGCTCGAAACCGTGCAGCCGGTCAACATGGACGATATCGAAGTCCCGGCGTTCCTCCGCTACCGCGGCTAGGAAACTACGGGGATGGCGTACGCCGCGCGGGTCGTGCTCGACTCGGTCAGTCCCGCGGGCGTGCGCCTCACCACCTTAGAGGTCACGTTCCCGCGGTTCGTATTGGCCGAGTTCAATACGCATCGCGTCTTTTCGCGCAACTCGGCGAGTTCGCGCGCAATTCCAACCAACAAACTCATCCAACGCGTGCTCGACGAGCCCGCCATTCCGTTGGAATGGGGGCGCAATAAGGCCGGCATGTCGTCCGACGAAATACTGGCATACGAAGACGGCGTTGCCGCCGAGCGGATCTGGCTCGAAGCGCGCGATGCAGCCGTCGAACGCGCGCGCCAACTGCTCGAGTTGAAAGTTCACAAACAGCAGCTCAATCGATTGCTCGAGCCGTTCTTATGGCACACGGTGATCGTGACGTCAACCGAATGGGACAATTTTTTCAACTTACGCTGTGCGCCGCAAGCACAGCCGGAGATTCGCGCGGCTGCGGTGCGCATGCGCGAAGCGCTGGGAGAGAGCCTGCCGTCGCCGGTCGGGATCGGCGAGTGGCATCTGCCGTTGATGCAAGATGACGAACGATCGTTGCAGGTGGAAACGCAGAAGAAGGTCTCGGCCGCCCGCTGCGCCCGCGTTTCGTATCTCACCCACGACGGCACGCGCGAAATCGAAAAAGATCTCGATCTATGTGCGCGCTTGATGATCGACCGGCATCTCAGCCCGTTCGAGCACGTCGCATCCCCGGCCGAAGATGACGGTTTTCGTGCGAACTTCCGCGGCTGGCAGCAAATGCGTAAAGAGGTTGAATCTCCGGTCGTCTTCCAATGAAACAGTGGCTCGTACGCTTAGGGCTCACCGTGTCGGTAGCGATGTCGTGCATCGCCCCAGTGCCTGCGCCCGCGCAGGCGCGGTCGCGCTAACGCCGGCAATGCGACAAGCCGCGCTGGCCGCGATCGAGAACGACATTCGCACGACGTACGTCTTTCCGGAACTACGCACCCCGCTGATCGCAAAGCTCGATAGCGAAGCCGCTACGCAGCGTTACGACACCGCGGATCCGAATGTGTTCGCGAATCGCATAACCGAAGACTTACAGTCGGTGGCGCACGACGGCCATTTGTATCTGACCTACGACCCCGCCGAATACGCCGCGTTGTTAGCGCCGCCGAAAAGCGGCGAAGGCATGGATGCATATTATCGGGCGATCGCGATCCGACAAAATAGCGGCTTGACCGAAATGAAGATTCTTCCGGGGAATCTCCGTTATTTGAAGCTGAGCGCCTTCGACTATACGCCGGGCATAACGACCACAGCCTACGACGATGCCGGCCGCTTTCTGCACGGCGGCGACGCCATCATCATCGACCTGCGTGGCAATGGCGGAGGTGACAGCGACGCCGCCGACTATTTTGCGAAGGCGTTCATCGACCCGAACTCCGGCAAGCCGATCTACATTTTGGTCAACGGCCACGTCGCTTCCGCGGCCGAAGCGGTGGCGTACGGCGCGAAGGCGGCAAAGGAAGCGATCGTCGTCGGAAGCACGACGTACGGCGCCGCAAATAACAATAAGAAGGTAGCGGTCGCGCCGGCGTTCGTTCTGAGCGTGTCCTACAATCGTCCGATTAATCCAATTACGAAGACCAATTGGGAAGGCACGGGCGTCGTTCCGGATATCGCCGTACCGGGTAGTACGGCGTTGCCGGTTGCCGAACTCAGCGCGCTCGACAAACTGTCGGCGCTGCCCGGCATCACCGCTTCGCAGCGCGCCGAATACGTATGGGCGCGGCAGGGCGTCAATGCGCAGCTACATCCGGTCAAGCTTTCGAACGCCCAGCTTGCGCGATACGCGGGCCACTATGGGACGATCGTTATTCGTGCCGTCAACGGCCAACTGCGACTGACGAGAACCGATCGTCCGCGCTGGGAAAAGAATATTCTACTCGTACCACTCGACTCGAGCGGCTTGTTCGCCGTCACCGCTTTCGACGATCTCCGTCTGCGCTTCCACACGAATTCATTCTATTTTCTGTACGGAAACGAAGACGACCGGGACACATTCGCCCGGTCGTCTTAGCTTGTAGCCAGGAACAGGTTTCTGCGTAGCCACTACTTGAGCAAAGAACTGGGAATGTCTATGCCGTCGCCGCTCCGCTTTGCGTCGCATACAAAGCTCTCGTTCGCACCGCTTCGACGAGGTGTATGCTCGTGACGCTTCGCGCGCCAGGTCTTCGAGCATAGCCGCTTCTTCCGGATCGAGCTGCGCCCCGTTAGCATGTGCTCCGTACAGCGTGAAGCTTACGAGTTCGTGACGGACGGTCACAGGAACGGCAAGGGTATAAATGGCTGCGTTGTCGGTGTCCAACTGCGAGCGAACCTCGTCCAGCCAGACGATCCGTTCGTCGGAAAGCAGCATGCGCACCAGTAAGTGATTCGGATCGAATGACGCTGGTGCGACGTTGGTTTGGCGCGAGGTTGCGACGCCTTCAAAACGGCCGGTAGCCGCAGAACGCCGGTATAACGCGGCGGCAGCCAAGTCCATTGCGTCATTTGGGACCTGTACCAAACCGTCGCTGATCGCGGCCTCATCCGTCGCGTACGGTAGCGCGGCGGCCGCTCTGCGCAGATAGGCCTCCGCCTGCCGGCGATTGCGGAAGAAGATCGACTCGACCACACCCTCGACCCCGTGATTGATTCTGTCCAACAAGAACCCGATGCCGATCGTCACCAGTAACTCTACGCCGATCGTAAAGCGCCCGATCGCGACAACGCGTGAGAAGAACCAATCGAGAACCGAAACGAAGGCGATCACGCCGACCGACAGCACGCCGTACACGAGCGCACGATTCAGGACGAAGGTCACGTCGAGCACTCGCAAACGGAAGACGGCGTATGCGATGCACAGCGGCATCAGGATGACCGCGAAGCCGACGATCTGCCCCACCGCGAACGGCACGCCGGGAACGTAATAGATCGCATATGCGATGAACGAGGCGATCGTGCCGATCGCCAAAAAGCCCCAGCGTTGGCGGTCGCTCGGAGTCGCCATCACGACGTTCTTTGCGAGAATCAAGCCCGCGAATGCGAACGCGCTGAGGGGAATCAGCGAACCAACGACGGTATCCCAGGCGGGCAACGATTGGGTGGAGATATACACGCGCCATTCGTAGGCGTAGAGCACGAAGGTGGCGCCCAAGAACATCCACACGAACGGATCGATGTGCCTGCGCCAGCCTTGCACGTCGCCGTTCGGAAAACGCAACACGAACGGCAGTAGCGGCAAGACGCTCCAAGGCCCGAACACCGTATTGAGCACGAAGCCGAGCGCAAGGAACTGCTGCGGCGATAAAATGTGCGACCAATAGTCGAATGCGGGACTCGTTCCGAAATAACCGACGGCAAAAATGTAAAACGACCACGCCATGATCGATGGGCGAAGGAAGACGAGCAAAAACGCAACGATCAGAAATACCGTTGGTGGAATGTAGGCGAGAATGCCCGCAACGCGCTGCCAAATGGTAAACTGCGCGACGGGAACGGCTGTAAGGGTGACGCTATACGCATGGCCCCGACGCAAGAATGTAAAGTGCTCGGTCTCGCCGGCGTACGGTGCTCGAAGCGAGACGAGGTGGTGAGGTAGCCATTCTCTACTAAGAGGTCGCCGACGCGCACCCCGGCTCGATCGGCCGGCGATCCGCGTTCGATCTTCGATACGACGTTGCTGCGATTGTAGTTAATCGCGCCGAACCCGCCTTCGCCCCAGTTCTCGACGAAGTCCACGTGACCGACCGGCAAGTAGTAAATCGCGGCGACGACCAGCGTAACCACGATGAGGAGCGCTCTCGAGAGCGTCTTGCGCATTACACCCTCTGCGGCACCTTCGTCAGGATTCCCCGCCTCCGCGGCCACCGGACATTAAATCGCAAAACGCGCGACGGCCATTTCGCAACCATGAGCGTTATGTTATAACGGTCGTCCATGTTGCGCGCACCGTCCTCAACCGCTATCACCGACGAGCCCGCGATCCGGTTACTGGACGCGATCCTCGCGCACGCAATCGATGCCGGTGCCTCCGATTTGCATGTCTTTCCCGGAGCTCGGGCGGGATGCGCCCGCGTACGCGTCGATGGCGTTTTGCAGTTTGTAACCGAAATTGAGGCGGAACTCTTGCCGCGTATCGTGTCGCGCATCAAGTTGCTGGCCGGCATGGATATTGCAGACCGAAGGCTTCCTCAGGACGGCCGTTATGACGTCGAGCGTATCGGGCAACGGATCGATCTCCGCGTGTCATCACTTCCGACGATCGATGGTGAAAGGCTAACGATCCGTCTACTCGACCGCGACGGTGCTGGGCGTTGCCTTGAGGACCTCGGCATGCCGGAAGATCTGCAACGTGACTTTCGGAGTGTCTTGACTGCGAGTGCCGGGTTTGTCGTAATCTGCGGTCCAACCGGCAGCGGCAAGACAACGACCCTGTACGCGGCGTTACGCGAACGCGACGCAGAGTCGGAACACATCTGCAGTGTCGAAGACCCAGTTGAGCTGCGGCTCGACGGTATCGCGCAAGTGCAAGTGAACGTTCGCTCGGGGCTCACCTTCGCGACGGTTCTGCGAGCGTTTCTTCGTCAAGATCCGGACGTCGTCGTCATCGGAGAAATGCGCGACGGCGAAACTGCAGCCGTTGCCACGACGGCCGCGTTATGTGGTCGATTGGTTCTCGCAACGCTTCACGCGACGAACGCGCTAACCGCGTTCGAGCGCCTTCAGGAGCTTGGGATCGGCGCTCGAACGTTGGCTGCGTCGGTATCGGCCGTATTAGGACAACGTCTGCGGCCAAAATCGAACGGCCAAGGACGTGAAGGAGTCTTCGAACTCGTCCTCGTCTCCGAAGAACTCCGTCATGCCCTACACGTCCAGGCGCCTCCCGAGACGTTGCGGGCGGTCGCCGTACGCGACGGATATCTTCCGATCGGTTCGGTCGAGGGTGTTGCATGAAGGCTCGAATCGATCCCGGTATACGCTTTGCAGATATCGTACATGCGGCGCGAATCGGCAACGCCTCCGACCTGCATCTCGCCGCCGGCCGGCAAGCCGTCGCTCGGGTCAACGGCATGCTTACGCCGCTGTCCGAGACTCGATTCGATGCGGACGAACTGTGGAGCGTGGTAGTCGGGCTCATGAGCGATGCAAACCGAGCCGAGTTCGAACGGATCGGCGACGTGAGTATGTCGTTCGATTTCGCAGACGGTGGACGAGCGCGAATGCACGTTTTACGAACGGGTGGAGAACCTGTGCTAGCCGTTCGGCTGCTAGATCGTGAGCCGCCGGCGCTTGAACAACTGAATTTGCCGTCAGTCGTCGGTTCGCTGGGACGGCGCGAGCGCGGCTTGGTGGTACTGGCTGGGCCAACGGGCTGCGGCAAGTCCACAACGTTGGCTGCAATCGTTGGCGATATGAATCGGGACTATCCCCGACGAATTGTGACGCTTGAAGATCCGATCAATACCGCCATCACAACCGTAGCTCGTTTATTTCGCAGCGTGAGATCGGACTTGACGCGCCGACCATACAGCAAGCACTCGTCGGTGCGCTCCGCGCGGATCCCGATGTGTTGGTGGTCGGAGAAGTGCGCGATGCGGTCGCGATGCATACCGTGTTGATGGCCGCCGAGACGGGGCACCTCGTGTTTGTCACGCTACACACGGGAACCGCTTCGGAGACGGTCGAGCGAATCGTCGATATGTTTGACGGGGCTCAACAACTGCAAGCGCGCGCAGCATTAGCCGAAACACTGGTTGCCGTCGTGTGTCAACGTCTAGTAAGGGGCGCAGTTGCGGGCCGCCGTGCGGTGGCCGAGATCCTCATCGCGACCCCAGCGCTGAAGAACATGATCCGTCAATCGAAGACGCACCTCATCCCGAACGCTATCGTCACGGGTCGCCGGCACGGCATGCAAACCTTCGCGCAACATGCCGCCCAGCTCGCTGCCGATGGAGAGATATCGCTCGAAGCGGCGCGCCGCTTCGAAGACGCACCCTCGACGGCTGCTTGACCGATGCTCTTGTACTATCGAGGTTTTACCAGCAATGGCTCTCGCACGTGCGGTTCGATCATCGCTTCCGAGCGCGGTCTCGCATTGCGGAGGCTTCGAACCGGCGGCATATGCGTCACAGCACTCGATGGGGCGTGAACGATTCCCGGCATCGTCGCTCGCATTCGATGCGCGTTTCATCGCGACTCAGGGGCGCGCCTCGCCGCATTTCGATCCCTAGCCGCCCTTATCGAGGCCGGCGTACCACTCCGGCGCAGCCTCGAAACGGTCACGGCAGTTCGTTCGCGGCACGGCATCATCGATGCGTTGCGGACAGTATCCGCACAGGTAGAATCGGGTACCGCATTATCCCAGGCGCTGCTGGACCACCCACACGAATTTTCGCCTGTGACCATCGCGATCGTTCGTGCGGGCGAGGCGGGGGGATCGCTCGACGAGTCGCTGCGCACACTTGCTCGATGGGAGGAGCGCGATCGGGCACTACGGCGTAAGATCGTAGCTACCCTGACGTACCCCGCTGTCGTAAGCGTGGCTGCGGTCGCACTGCTTCTTTTCTTAATCGGAAATACGATACCGGCATTCGCGGCGACATTCGCTCAGTTGCACGCGCATCTGCCCTTGATAACGCGCCTGCTGCTACGGCTGGGAGGTCTGATAGATTCATCCGAGTTCGTGCCTTCGGTCGCGGCTCTCGCCGCCGCGATCATCGCCGCCGGCCTCTGGGTCCGACACCGTTATCCGCCACTGGCAGATGCGTTCGACCGTTTTCGGTTTATGCTTCCGTTGGTGGGACCCGTCTTGTCGAAAGCGTCGGCGGCCCGGCTGGCACGCACGCTCGGGTCGCTCCTAAAGGCTGGAGTTGATGTCGTAACGTCGATCGACATCTGTACCGGCGTCGTTGGACCCGCTCACCGCAGGTGTCTGAAAAGCGTCACGGCTTCGCTCCGACGCGGTGAGGGTCTGGTCGCTCCGTTCGAGCAAAGCGGCCTGTTCGAGCCAACGTTCGCGCAACTGCTTCGGTCCGGCGAGGAGAGCGGCGCGATCGACGCAATGTTCGTGCGAATAGCACGGTTTTACGAAAGCGACGTAGAAACGTCGCTCCTCGCTCTGACCAGCATCTTAGAACCGATTCTTATCTGCACCCTCGGACTCGCCGTAGGGACGATCGTTGCATCCATCATCATCCCACTCTATTCAATGATCGGAAATATTCAATGATTCAAACGCTGTCGAACTGCGGAGCTATGGTGCCGCTATCGCCGCCCCGAATATCGCGAGCGGCTCGTATCCGAATACGCATACTTATGTGCTCGAGCTGCTCGCCGCTTCGTACGTCCAAATCTCGATCGTGCCGACCTCGAACAAGTCGCTACCATCGGCCTTATTAAAGCGGTCAACCGGTTCGACCCCTCGCAGCAGACACCGTTCGAAGCATATGCATGGGTCCTAATTTTAGGGGAGCTCATGCATTTCGTTCGTGATGGGGAGCGAATGCTTCGCGCGCCCAGGCGCCTCCGCGACCTGGAGAGGCGCTGGTTGGCAGCCGAACGTGATTTGTGGAACCTTCTCGGTCGTGAGCCGCTAGAGGATGATATCGCGCTCCACATCGGAGCCTCTGTGCAGGAGCGCCGCGACGTTCGTGATTTTAGAGCGAGCGGTACGGTCGTTTCATTCGATCTGCTTCCGCAGCAATTACAGCGGGAATCTAGCGCCCCGTTCGATGCAGTTATCGACAAACTGACGCTGGAGCGACTGCTGCAAAGCGTGACTCCGCTCGAGGCGTCGATCGTGCGGTCGATTCATCTCGAAGGCGCGACGATGGTCGATTTAGCGCGACGATTAGGGTATTCTCGGCGGCATCTTACCCGTCTACATCGAGCCGCCATCGAGCGGCTTCGCCGCGCCGGTCAATCGCCCCAGGAACGCCCCGGTCGCGGCGCTAAGACGCCGGGACTTTGGACGTAACACTTTTTCTCGCGGACTCCGCGCAAGTCTCTGAGGGTAAACTGCACGCGCTCGGTATCGGCTGGAGCCACACGTCGAGCCCCATGACCGGTCCGAGCGCGCTCGGAATCATCTTCCACGTGCCGTGGGACGAGACGAATCGACGGACGCGTTGGACGCTCGACTTGCTCGACGCCGATGGCAAAGCGATTCAAATTCCCGACGGTCGCGGCGGTACGCAAGGAATTCATGTTGAGAACGACCTGGAAGTCGGGAGGCCGCCCGGAATAAAACCGGGTTCGGCAATCAACGTGCCGTTCGCGATCGTATTTCCGCCCTTGGCCTTGCCGCCCGACTCCCGGTTCGAGTGGGTGCTACGCGTCGAGTCAAAGGATTGGCGCGCCGCGTTTGCGACCAGACCGAATACGGATCCGGCTTCTAGACGCTAAAATAGCCCGCGCGTGACGCGCGCGCTGCAGTCTCGGGCACTATACCGGGCGATCATGGATGAAGCTCGGCGAGCGATGGACGCTCCAAACATACGGTTCCAGCGTGGATTCACGCTGATCGAGATGATGATCGTCGTGGCGATCATCGCGATTCTCGTCGGCATACTCGTACCGAACTTCGTTCGAGCACGTGCACAAGCGCAGACTTCGGCGTGCGAGTCAAACTTGAAAGAGATCGCGACCGCGATCGAGTTGTTTCAAACGGATAACGATCGTTATCCGGACGGAGGCTCCGTTGACCCGTCCAACGATGAGTTGACGCCATACCTAAAACAGACGCCCGTGGACCCGGCGGCCGGACCGGGCTCGTTCTACACGTTCACCGTAGACAAGCCCGACACGGGCAACGCCTCCTATGCAATCGTTTGCCCCGGCACGCACGATCCGGGAACGTTGCAAAACATTTCTCCCCAGACGAAATTCACGCATATACAGTATTCGTCCGACGCCGGTTTTGCCGCGACGAAGTCGCAATGAAGGTAGCGCTGTTCGTTGCCTTGCAAGCTGGTGCGCTTGCCGGTTTGGGTCCGTGTGGCCTATCGCGCGCGCTTTTACTGCGAGCGCTTCTAAACCGGCTGCCCGACCGGGAGCGCCTCGCTCACGCTTTGGCGTTTGCCGGCGGTTTGATCGCAGGATATCTGGCTTGTGGAGTGATGCTCGTCGCCGCTGCAAGCGTTATCGCAACATCTCCAGTCGCATTCGCCGTAGCGGCAGTCGTCTGCGTCGCCGGAGGAGCGAACGCGGCATGGCAGGCCGGAAAACCGCACCTTCGCGGGTGTTCGCCTCGGACGCCTGGAGCCTCCACCGGCGCTACATTCGCAGCGGGCGCGGGGAGCACGCTCGTTGCATCGCCGTGTTGCGGACCGCTGTCGGTGGCGCTTGCGGGCGGCGCCTTATCCGCGTTGTCTCCCCGCGACGCGCACGCACTGATCGCTGCTTACGCAATCGGGCATGCCGGTCCGATTCTTGGCGCGATCGTCGCGGGCGATCGCATTGCCGGGCTACTGCGACTCGTTCCACAGAGGGTGAGTGAGGCCATCACGGGTGGCGTGCTGTTCGGGCTCGGCGGCTACTACGCGATCTCGGCATGAACGGCGAGCGTGTTCGGTCGGTGCTCATCTGTATCGTTGCCGCGGCAGTCGCGCTCGTTCTCGCTCGTCGCCCGATCGCCGACAGTCTCGTTGTTCGAGGCGATTCGGCCGCTCTGCGCGCGCAGCCGGCCACCGCTCTCGCGTATTATCGTCGTGCCATTAGCGTTGACTCTGCGGACGGTGTCGCCGTGGACCGATTTTCTTTCGGAGCGCTGCTACAGCGATACCAGCCAACGATGCAACTGGCTATTCGATTGTGTACTGCTTTCTTGCAGCAACATCCAAACGATCGCACGATACGCTTCGACCGTGCGTTGCTATTCCGGGCGACTGGTAATCTCGACCGCGCAGAGTTCGACTTTGCGATGGACGGCAACCTGGCTCGCGATGCCCGCGCTCTTACCTTCGCTGGACTCATCGCTCGCGCCGCCGGAAGAGAACACGACGCGCGATTATATTGGAGGAGGGCGTTGTCGTTTCTTCCAGATTTCTTACCTGCGCGCCGGGCACTCTCTCGTCTAGGATCGAGATGAATCCCGCATCAGCCGGCGCAGTAACGTTAGGGGCCACCGCGCTACTTGCCTATGCTGCGCACGTCTCCGCTCGAAGGTATGGCGTCATCAACATATTGACGATGCCGGTAGGATTGGGAATCTCCTTAGCTTCAGGCGGGCTCGCCGCGGCCCTCGCGGGTGCGTTCCCGTTCGGAGTTTCCGCTTCGCTCTTGCTGTCGCTCGCATTCGTCAATGGGACGACCGATCTCCAATCCGGCTTTTGCTTCGACACGGTTCAGGTGTGTGCGGCTTCCGCTCTGGCGCTCAGCCGGTATGCGAGTCTTAGCGATGCTACGCTCGGGCTACTCGTTGGCATCGCGTTGCTCGGCGTTCCGTACGCGCTAACGATGGGGAACGGCATCGGTCTGGGCGACGTTAAGTTTGCCGCCGCAATCGGTCTCGGTTTGGGCACTTCCGGGGAGATACAGGCGTTGTATGCTGCATTCGTTGCCGGAGGAACCGCCGCCGTTTGTATCTTGCTATCGGGCAGAGCGCACCGCAAGACCCCCATCGCATTCGCGCCGTTTCTCGGCTTCGGCACGGTGTGCGCGCTCGTCGCGACTCGATCGTCATGACGCAGTGCCTGCCGCTCGGTATCGACATTGGCACAAGCCGCCTGCGAATCGTTGCCATGCGGCGAGATCGCGCCGGAGCGGTACGCGTCGAATCTGTGGCGGCCCGCGACGTTCAGACTGCTGAAGGCTCGAATGAATATGCTGCTATCAGCACCGCCATAGCCGAGTCGATCGCTGAAATCGGGTGGCGCCGGCGCGCGTGCGTTCTTGCATTGCCGTGGCGCGACGCCGTGATGCGATGTGTAGAGTTCCCGCCGATGCGCGCGCCGGAGCGACTCCGAGCGGCTCGACTGGAGAGCGCCACATTTGCACCCTGGGGTGACCCCGGCACTCCAACGCAGGTACGAGTTCGCTCGATCGATGGCACGAACGCCCACCTCGTCGTCGTCGCGCCGGTAGCGACGATTCGTGACCGAATGCGTGCTGTAAGCGGCAATCGATTGGCCGTGCTGGCAATGGATTACGAACCATTTGCGTTTCGGCGTGCATTTCCTAACGCCGACGCCATCCTCGATGTTGGCCTTCGACAATCCCGGCTGTATGGACGATTGGCGCAGCCTATTCGGACCTTGTCGATCGATAGTGGAGGCGAGGGGTTTACAGCCGGGATCGCCGCCGCACTTTCGATCGACGTCGCGCAAGCCGAAAGTCGAAAGCGATCGGTCGGTGCTGCAGGCGCTTGTGACGCCCAACTCGACGCGTTCGTTCGACGAGTTTGCGACGCGATCGACGCGTTGCGCGAGCGAGCCACAGTCCGCACCCTTGGAATAACGGGAAACGGCTCGCGCGTTCCGGGTCTGCTCGAACGTGTCGTCGCCTCGGCGAGCGTCGTAATCGATACTCCCGCGTACACATCCGAAGACGGCTACCCGCCCGACCCGTCGTTTGCTTTCGACTATGCCTTGGCCGCGTCGCTAGCCGCATGGGCGCTCGATTGAGGCGCTTTAATTTTCTGGACGAGCAACAATGGGAGATACGTCGCCTTTTTAATGCATTCTCGACCCGTTGGCAAGGTGTTGGTTTGGCGGCTCTTCTCAGTTTTTCGCTTTTGGCAAGTAGCTATGCCCTGGCAGCCTATCGAGTGCGCGAGGCTGGCGAGCTGGACGCCAGAGCACAGGTCAGGCTGCGCGCTGCGGAGACTGCGCTTTCCAAATCAAAGATCGAGCGAGACGATCTACGCACGGCGCTCCGGCTCGCCAAGCGCCTCCGCGCGGTTCGCCTGTCCGGTTCCCTCGCGATGCTACGGCTTACAAGTATCGCAGAGCGATTGCCCTCCGGCGCCTGGTTGGATTCATTCTCGGAATCTGCAGATGGTCTTGAGCTGTCAGGGCAAACAAACCGGCTCGCCGAGCTAGCACATGTGTCCGATATCGTGACCGAGGTCAGCCCATCTACGCTGATTCGATCGATCGCTCGGCATCGTGAAGGTGACAGTCTCACCTTTCAGATGCAACCGCAAGACGCACGCAGATGAGGGTCGCATTTAGGGTGCTGCTGCCTTGGGTGGCACTCTCAATCGCTATCGTTCTTGCGATTTCCGTAGGTATCGTACCCGAACTTCGCTCGGAACGAATGTTGCTAGACGAGGCCCACCAAGCGTATCTACGCGCGAACGGAGATGAGCGCGAACTGCGCGATGGCGCGCATGACGACGCTGCGCGGCGTCGCATCGCCGCGACGATCGAGGGTATGCATCCACCCGATGCTCGTAATGTCGGCACGACCGAAGTATTACGGGCGGTCGACGGTCTCGACAATCGATTTCACGTGTCGCTGCAACGACTCGATACGGCCGATGATGCTGGAGTCGAGACCGGAGCGCGTTCGCTGACGATCGAGTGGTCGGGAGCTTACCGTTCTATCGTTCGTGCGGTGGCGGCACTATCGCAGGGGCCGGCGCTGATACGGGTTGTTGACGTGCGACTCGACCACAATCCTAAAATGTCGGCTTCCATCGACGCGGTGGTACACGTCAACCTGTATGCCACTATCGACACATTGTAGTATCCAGACGATCGTCGCTCTCGTTCTCGCATTCGGACCGCTGCCCACAAGCGCAGACGACGCGTTTACCTCGACCCTCGAGACCAAATCGCCCGCCTCACTGTTGCCCTTGCAGTATCCAGCGTTATCGTTACGCCGCGACCCGTTTCTCGCTCCGCAACCGCCGACCTCAGGTGCTGTGCCTCCGGAACTCATTTCAGCGATGGAACCGGGGTTCATACTTCCGCCGAACCTCGGTGCATCGGCCGATGGCGGTTCGCCGTCCGGCCCGATCGGAGTTTCCGTTCGTGCGATTGTGGTTGGCGGTATTCCAAAAGCCCTATTGCAGGTTGGCGCGCGAACGGTCTTCGCCGGCGTTGGTTCGCGGATCGGCAGCTCGATTGTTGTCGAAATCGACGCCCATAGCGTCCGGCTTTCCGATGGTACGCGGTTGCTGTTGGCGCAAAGCCGCTGATGCGCAATTGTAAGATACTTTGGGTTCTGGCGCTGGCGGCGCTTTGTTCGACAGGCGCATCCGCCGCGCGGCTGATTACGATCGATGTGCGCGACGTGGACATTTCCGATGCCATTGCGCTTCTCGCTGCGCAGTCGGGCGTCAACGTCGTAACGGACGGCTCGGTAAAATCCGAGCGTGTCACCGTGCACCTCACCAACGTCACGTTCGCTCAGGCCTTGCAGGCGATAGCCGAGGCCCACGGTTTACGCGTTCGTAAGCAGGGCGACATGCTCGTTGTCGGCACCGTGCAAGCGATGAATCGATCTGGTGATGGAGTCGTGATTGCACTCGCCCGCGCACAACCGGAGGATGTGGCGCGCGAGCTGGAGCCGGCGTTGCCTGATGGGACCGTGATCGTTCCGGATAAGCGTACGGGGTCTCTGGTTATTTCGGGTGATCCGGGCACCATTGCGAGAGCGCGCCGCCTAATAGCACTCCTGGATGTCGCTCCCGGGTCAGGGGCACACGCAACGTTCACCAGCGCCTACCGGCTGCGATACCTTCGTGCCGACGACGTCGTCGCGAAGCTGAAAACTGTTGCGCCCGATGGCGTGTATGTCGCTGACGAAGAGCAGAACGCTGTTCTCGCCACCGGCGGAGAGCGAGCCCAAAGCGCGGTTTCGGCTATTGTGATGCAACTCGATCGCCCGAGCCCGCAGGTGCTCTTCGAAGTTCGCGTCGCCGATGTGACGCCGGTAAACGACTCGAGTAACTTCGGAATCGAGTTCGGCGGGGTTGACGCTCAAGGCAATTCTCTGCCCGGCGCAGTTGCTTACTCATTCGCGGGCGGTACGATTGCGGTGAACGTGCAACTAAATGCACTCGTCAGCAAGGGTCGGGCATCGATCTTGGCCACGCCGAAACTTGTCACGATCAACAATAAGGAGGCCGACCTGAGTATCGGCGAGACCTATCCGATCGTCTATAGCACGTCCGTCTTCGGCGGACAGAACGTTCAATACGTCGATATCGGTGTCCACCTCAGGCTCACGCCGACGATTGGAGCCGATGGAAGCGTGATAGCTGAGTTGCATCCGGAATACAGCGAGTTAGTGGGCTTTACTCCCACCGGCTATCCGATCGTCGCGAATCGTAAGATTGATTCAACCCTCCACGTCCGAGATAATGAAACCATCGTGTTGGGTGGTTTAATGCGTGAGACGAGCACAGAGACCATCTCAAAGACTCCCGGACTCGGAGACATACCAATACTTGGAAAGCTGTTTCAAAACAAACAATCGACCCACGAACGGGACGAGATCGTTTTTTTAATCACCCCTCATGTCGTCTATCCCGGTAGTCCGCTCCCAGTCCATTAACTGCGGAGAGCTTCCTTGAACTGGCGGGCGACGGAGTGTCGGCCGCGAAGCCGCTCTTGGTCACGTCCAAGACCCCGGGAGCAACGCCATGAACACGTCCGCCATTTTGAAATATGCCGCGATCGCAGTCGGCCTGGCCATATGCTCGGCCTGTAGCGGCGGCTCGGCGGGCGCGCCGGCCGCGGCCTCGGTCAACGTTACATACGTTGGTCACATGGCGTACGTGAACGGGAGGCCGGTGGCGGCGGAGCGTCCGAATCTCAAAGCGCCACACCAGTACTCCTCGCTCGTTCCTGAGCTGGCCGCAAAGTCGAGCTCGAAGTATTACGAGTACATCAATAACTACTACGGCAGCTATTCCAGCATCTTTAACTATCCGAAGAGCGTGAAGCAGATCGGCTCGATCGCCGATGTCGGCGGGCAGTCGTGCACTAACGTGCTCTCGGGGTACGGGAAGAAGACGTTCTGGATCGTCGCCGGTGAGAAACAGATCACCGAGTACAGCGTTCCGAAGAAGCCGCTCAAGACGCTCGCCATTTCCGGAATGATGCCCTCGAGTTGCGCGATGAACTCCGACGGAGACCTGGCACTCGGAGTGTTAACGGGTTTTCCCAACGGCGCCGGCGACGTGGTGATCTTCAAGGGCGCGACCGGTACGCCGACCTACTTAGCGACCGGAATGCTCAATACGTACTTCGATGGCTACGACCCCAAAGGCAACCTATTTGCCGATGGCTTCCAGAGTAAGATCGGCTTCGCGCTCGTCGAACTCCCGAAGGGCGCGAGCGCGTTTCAGTTGATCGCGACAAGTAATACTGTAACCTTCGCCGGATCCGTGCAGTGGGACGGCAAGTATTTAGCTGTCGTCGATCAGGACGCCAATAAAATCTATCGCTACAGCGTCAAGGGGACGCAGGCAACGTTGAAGGGCACCGTTGTGCTATCGGGCGCTAGCGACTGCGCGCAAACGTGGATCGCCGGCTCCGTAGTATATTGCGCCGATGCCGGTAACGACGACGGAGAGGTCTTCAAATATCCTGCGGGTGGTTCGCCGATCGCAACGTTTACGGGGAATTTCGACGAACCGCTCGGCACGGTCGCGGTGCAGAAATAGCAAAAGCCGTCCCGTCGGGATGAGAAGCGTTCACGGCTCTGTCGAGCGGTCTTTAGATCGGTCACCGGTCGAGTCCGACTCCCAGGGTGACTCGGAGCGCTGTACCGTTTTCGATCGACGAGGGCGATGCCCGACACGCACCCTAGACGACCGTCGCAAAGGAGGGCTCCGATTCCAACTACCGACCTAACGGCGCCACTGCCGCGGCGTCTCATACTCGGTTTGATATTGTTTCCGTTGATGGTACTTGGGGCCGCATTCTTTATTTGGATTTGTTGGGGTCGTCCGGAGCTGGCGTGGGTAACCTGGTTCGTAAGCGCTGCTGCGATCGCGTCATGCGTGCCGTTCGCTTTTATCGCATGGCAGATACCGGCATACCGAAATCCCGTCATGCAATTCGGCCCCGATGCGCTGGTATTTTACGGGATCACAATCCCGTGGGCGGCCGTGAAAGACGTTTACGTGGGGAACGTTAACGTTACGATGCAGTCGAGGGGCGTCGAAGGCGTCTCTATGCCACAGGACAGAGTATGGATCGGAGTATACCGAGACGCGTTGCGGCCGCCCGATTTTTCTAGGAGTTTTATGTATCGGTACGCGCGCGCGGTATTGCGCCCGCAAGCCGGAAAACTATTACTTCCGCTCGTCAAAGAGCGCACTGTGAGCGAGGTTGCCCTCGAAATAGAAGACAGAATAACAACTTGACTCAAGTGCGGACCCCACCGTGCCGGGACTTTCCAGAATTCGGCTTGGATGCTAGGATGGAGCGAACCGCGACGCCCAGTGCATAACCGAGCGTCCATGCGTTGCTTTGGGGAGCAGAACAAGTGAGTGTTTCAGCGTTTGGCCGCTACGCGCTAGGATACTGCATCGCGTTTGTAATGCTCGCCGGCTGCAGCTGGCGCGCTCCAGTCGCAACTGGCACCGCAGGGGCAGTTGCAGCAGCAGAACGTCGCTCAACCGCCGGCTAATACGACGAGCGCTCTGCGAGGCAACCCGAGGATGGTGAATGATAACCATTTCGGGTCATGGATGGATCCCGACGCGAAGTCAAAGGACCTGCTCTACGTTAGCAACCCCGGCGGGAACGAGATTCTCGTGTACTCGTATCCGCAAGAGAAGTTAGTAGGAACGCTGACCGGCTTCTACTACAACTTCTTCGCCGACGGCGTGTGCACCGATAAAAAGGGCAACGTCTGGATCGTCGGAAACGCGGCGCAGGAAATCGTCGAGTACGCGCACGGCGGCACGACTCCCATTGCGACCCTGAGCGACCCCGGGTATTACCCGACAATATGCTCCGTCGATCCGGTTACGGGGAACCTCGCCGTTGCGAACAAAGAAACGAACAACTCTAATCCGCAACAAGGCAACGTTGCGATTTACGCGCAGGCGAAGGGCACGCCAACCCTCTACACCGATTCGCAACTTTTCCAAGTGTGGTTCGTCGGTTATGACGATAAAGGCAACCTGTATGTCGATGGCACGAAGGGCTACTCCGTCACCTTTGGATTCGCCGAATTACCCAAGGGCAAGAAGCAGCTGACGAACATCGCCCTAAAGGGCGGAACGATCTACTTCCCAGGCAAGATTTGGTGGGACGGCAAGTATGTCGCGGTCGGCGACCAGTCGTATCAGAATAAATATCCGTATACATCGGGTGTGTACGAAACCACGGGTTCGGGCGGTAAAATCGTCGGTTCCACACCGTTTACCGGTTCCTTGGACGTCGCCGGGTTCGCGATCGAGGGTAGCACCGTCATCGCACCAGACATTAGCCTTGAAAATATTAGTACGTACAAATACCCTGCCGGCGGTAAGCCCGTCAAACTACTCCCGGGCTGCACGGGCCGAACGTGTCAGCCATACGACGCCGCAATCAGTCGAGCGAATTAGACGCGCGCCCGATCTGCCGTCGTAAGGACCGTCATAGTTGTGCAAGTCCGCCGTCAACAGCGACCTCGCTGGCGGTCATGAAGCTGCTGTCCTGCGACGCGAGAAAGGCGGCGACCGCCGCGATCTCCGCCGGGTCGGCCATCCGCTGAAGCGGAGTCATCGAGGCATAGGCGATCTGACCTTCCTCACCGAGCGCTTCCTTCGCCAGTTCGGTCGCCGTTGCGCCCGGTGAGAGCACGTTTACGCGGATGCCGGTACCCTTCAGGTCCTCTGCCCAGCTTCGCGCGAGGTTGCGCACTGCCGCCTTGCTCGCGCTGTAGGCGCTCATTCCCGGGGCGCCTGTGGTACCGGCGCTCGATCCGGTAAGGATGATCGAACCGCCTTTGCCCATCAGCGGCAGCGCCTTTTGGACCGTGAAGATCGTGCCTTTAATATTTGTGTCGAACGTTTCGTCCAAGTGTTTGGCGGTGATATTGCCCAGCGCGAGTTGGCTGCCCGTACCGGCATTAGCGAAAACGACATCGAGCGTTCCGCGCTCGGCCTTCACCGCCGCGTAGAGTCGGTCGAGGTCACCCAGGTCGGAGACCGAGCCCTTTACCGCGCGGGCGTTGGGCCCGAGTTCGGCTACAGCGGCATCGAGCGCTTCCTGCCGGCGGCCGAAGATGAAGACGAAGGCGCCCTCCTCGATGAACCGCTGCGCTGCGGCTCGGCCGATTCCGGTTGCGCCGCCGGTGATCACGGCGGTCTTTCCATTCAGTCTGTTCATGTATCCATTCTTTCTCGCGTTCTCAGATTGTGTGGTGGCGTTTAGCGTTGCGCGGTCAGCGCTCCAAGCCGCCATTTTCAACCGAGAGCTCCCAACGATAGCCATCCGGATCGTGAAACCACAGGCCCCTATGCGGCGAGCCCGGTGCTGTGGGACCGATCTCGTCGCCCGGATCTTCTAGATCTACGCCATTTTTCTTCAACGTTTCGAGTGCTTCTCGCAGAGCGCGCATACCGTCGAGACGAAACGACAGGTGGTCGATCGCTTCCGGCTGTGGCGAGCCTTTGAAGAACCCGATAATAAGTGCGTCGTTCGTCAGCGCGAGGGCCTCACTGGAGCGGAACATTTCCTTTAGATCGAAGTTCTTGGTCCAAAACTGCGCGGTCTTCTCTGGATCGCTGACGGCGAGGCTGAAATGCCAGACCGTACCAAGTTGTATTTTCATATTCCCGGATGCTAGCAGATATGGACCGTTCGGTCAATAACTCTGGACCGAACGGTCAAGTTCTGCTAAGATATCGAGCATGGGACGGCCTGCGAAGTTCGATCAGACCCAAATGTTGGAGACAATACAGACTGTATTCTGGGATAACGGATACTCAGCAACGTCGCTTGACGACATCATGACCTCGACCGGTTTAGGTAAGGGAAGCCTGTATGCCGCGTATGGCAACAAGGAAGATATGTATGTACTGGCGTTCGCGGATTATTGTGACTGGGCAATCCAAGATATTCAGGAACGCTTGAGGGGCAATGATGCTGGTGCGATCGTTCGTTTACGAAAATACATCCGGGCGGGCGCTAAAGGCGCGGCCAGTTCTCGTCGGGGCTGCATGCTGGCAAAGGCGACCGCGGAAGTGGCTGGTCGCTTTCCCGAAGTCGATACAATTATTCAACGCACCTTCGCGGCATTGGAACGCGAACTTGCACGATGCGTTCGCCAAGCCCAGCGGGCCGGCGAGGTCGCCCAAGATCGTGACGCTCGAACGATTGCAGTGACGCTGCTGGCGGCACTCCGTGGCTTGGAATCCCTAGGCAAAGCCGGAATTTCCTCAGCCTCTCTTGCACTCGTTGCGCAGGGCGCACTGGACTTACTGAAACCGGCTAGTTAGGCGTTTAGGCTAGTTTCCTACCGGCGCATTGCGTGCTTTTCGCTCGCTAGCGCGTGCGGCTGCTCATTTCATAGCGGTGGGTGGCGCGAGCGGTGCAACGTAGGTTATTCCGTACTCGCTTCCGAGACGCACAATCTCTGCGAGATCTTTCGGTGGCGTTAATCCGCGATCCGAGATGGTGCGGAACATGCGTTCAATACCGGCAGGCACGACGGTCATAACCATCTCACCGGGCGTGCTGCCGACGTTGAGAAACTGGTGCGCTTCATTCCGCGGCAAATACACAACCGTGCCGGGCGTCGCGTCCATGACGTGCGTTCCGTGCCAGAACCGAAAGTGGCCGCTCGTGATAACGTAGGTTTCGTCTTCACGCGTATGAATGTGCGCCGGAGGGCCTCCGCCTGGGGGAACCACCGTGTCCACCGTCACGCTGGCCCCGTGCGTCTCTGCCGCCGTGACTGCGATCGTCATCGTGATACCGAGCATTTGGAACGACACCGGCGCTGTGCCGGCGCCCGCGCCGAGCGCAAAACAGAGGCCTATGATAGCCCCGGTTTGCAATGCCGCCGACATGATTCGCGAGTTTTGCATGGATGAGTCCTCCTGGCTCCGTGCATCGTAGCATGCACCTCACCGAGAAGGCTAGTGCCTGCTAGCTCCCGGAGAATGCCGCGGATGAGCCTTCGACGGCGCCCATGCCGTCCTCGATATCCATGCGTTCGATGAGGCCGTTTTCAATGGTGTAGACATGCGTCACATCGGTGTCTGATAACACCTCGCCGTTTACAGCCCTGACCAACTGATGAACCGCAACGTTCGACCTTGCCATCTTCACGGTCGATCACTGCACGCGGATCGACACGCGGATTGAACTCGGCCCACTGGCGTGCCCAGTACTCCCTAATCGCTTGTTTTCCGATGACTCGACCGCCCTCGGAGGCCTTAGGCCAACTCACGTTCTCACTCATGAGCGCGAGGGTCGCGTCCACGTCTCGACTATTAAACGCGGCGTAGATACGAAATATCAACTCCTGTGAAGTCACTACGTCGTTACGGACGCCGCAGCTGCGGTTTGCGGCGTGAACAGCTCGACGATCGCTTTGTTGAACGCTGGAATGTCCTGGGGATTTCGCGCCGTCACCAATTGTCCGTCGCGGACCGGAGCTTCGTTGACCCAGGTTCCGCCCGCGTTTCGGATATCGGTTTTCAACGAAGGCCACGATGTCACGCGCTTCCCGCGCAAGAAATCCGTCTCGACCAACACCCATGGACCGTGACAGATCGCCGCGATCGGCTTATTCGCCACTTCGAAGGCGTGCACGAACAACATCGACTTGTTATCGGTGCGTAGTTTGTCCGGACTGCCGACACCGCCGGGCACCAACAGCGCGTCGAACTGCGCCGGATCGGCGTCGGACACATTGACCTCCACCGGAAACGTTTCGGCCGGGACTTCGTGTTGCGAACTCAGCACCTCACCCTTGCTGGGCGAGACAAGCTGCGTCACGGCGCCGGCTTTGTGCAGCGCCTCGCGCGGTTGCGTCATTTCGACTTGTTCGAATCCGTCGGCCACGAGGATGGCGACGCGTAGGTTCTGGAGCGGCAACGCTTGTGCGGTCATAGGCGCTTCCTACCCCGCCGCCCCACGCCAGAAACGTCGGAGGATTTGCCTCACCGGGTTCCAAGACCGAGGGATGAACGAGAAGATTGCGCCCTGTTTGTGGTTCAACAACAACGCGGAGGCCGCGGCCCAATTCTATGCCCGGACGTTTCCCGACAGCAGCGTCGATTCAGTCAATCGCGCACCGTCAGACTACCCGAGTGGTAAGGAGGGTGATGTCCTCACGGTTGAGTTCACGGTCTTGGGCATGCCGTTTCTCGGTCTTAACGGCGGACCGCACTTTCAATTTAGCGAGGCAGTGTCGTTTCAAGTCTACACCGAGGATCAGGCTGAAACGGACCGCTATTGGAATGCGATCGTCGCCGATGGTGGATCCGAGAGCGATTGCGGTTGGTGCAAAGATCGATTCGGGCTCTCTTGGCAGATCGTGCCGCGCGCGTTGCTGAAGGCGCTAAAAAGCGACGATCGTGCAGCTGCGAAACGCGCGATGAACGCGATGATGGAGATGCAGAAGATCGACATTGCGGCAGTCGAAGCAGCGGCGAAAGGCTGATTGAGAAAATGAACGCGAACAAAGCCCTCTGGGAAAAAGGCGACTTCACCCGTATCGCGGACACGATGCGCGAGAGCGGATCCGGGTTCGTCTGACGGCCTCGGAATCAAACCTGGCATGAAGGTTCTCGACCTCGGCTGCGGCGATGGGACGACCGCGCTACCGCCGCGACGCCTCGGAGCCGACGTGCTGGGTGTGGATATCGCGAGCAATCTGGTCGAGCGTGGTAATGCGCGTGCCAAAGAGGCCGGGCTTGACAATATTCGATTTCAAGAAGGCGACGCGTGCGAGCTGGCCGGGACTAGCCGGACGCGTCGTTCGACCTCGTCGTAAGCGTGTTCGGCGCGATGTTTGCGCCGAAGCCAATCGACGTCGCGCGCGAGATGGTGCGCGTGACGCGCCCAGGCGGCCGCATCGTTATGGGCAACTGGATTCCGAACGATCCGACGCTGGTGGCGCAGATCCTCAAGATCAGCGCATCGTTCTCGCCGCCGCCTCCCGAAGGCTTCGTGAGCCCGATGTTGTGGGGCGTCGAAGCGAACGTCGTGGAGCGATTCGGCGCGGCCGGGATTCCGCCGGAAAACATTACGTTCGATCGCGATACGTTCACGTTTAGAACGGCGGGAAAACCCAGCGACCTGGTTGACCTGTTTCAACACTATTACGGTCCGACGATGAACGCGTTCGATGCCGCCGAGAAAGCCGGCCGTTCGGATGAATTGCGTACTCAGCTCGTCGAGCTATTCGAACGGCAGAACGGCGGTGGCGACGCGGTGGCGATTCCCGCTACATTCCTGAAGGTGACGGTCACCAAACCCAACGGGTAAGTGTGGCCTAACGGTAACGAATTGCTACCTCCGCTCAGGGCTCCCGACGGCTCGTTCGCGACGTATGACGCGCCGCGTACTCGAGCGGCGTACGCCGATCCGGCCGTGGGCGACTATTGCGAATGTGCTGGGTGTAGAAACTACAGAGCGGCCTGGAAACCTGAATACTTTGAGCCTGACGCTCCTGGCCGCATGCAAAACCATCGGCATAAATCCATCGAAGGCGTTTGAAACCGTAGAGGTGGGTTCGAAAGAAAGTGGCGTCTTTTACATTGGAGAGCTTCCCTTCTTCGGGGAAGTTGACGAAACGCGCGACCCGGGTATCGAAGCGTCTCAGTGGCGGTTTACACAGGTTGGACCTGGAGCCGGCGCATTCGCGGACGGTTTAGTCGCAATCAGCTTCGAACTCGAATTGCCTTGGGTCTTGCCGGAACCGAATCCGTACCTACCGTAGGTCGCGCCGACAAAGCGACCGCACCTAAAAAGCCCGGATGCCGTTGGGCGATCCCCAGCCCGAGCACGTGTTGAACGGACCGTGCGAGTAAGAGCATGCACTTCCACCGCTAGCCGAATAAAGATACTTTTGGTGTGCCTTTTCCCAAAACGTGCGCCCACCAAGTTGCTTCGGTGCATTGCCCGCCAATCCGAAAACGCCGGCGAGAAATGGCGTCGATATCGACGTTCCGTTGACGCTCAGCCAACCGTTGTAACCGTACGTGTCGTACATGGCAACGTCTTTGGCAACGGCAGAAACGTCGTTCCCAATTCTGTACGCACAATACGATCGAAAGCGTTGCCACTTGGGCTTTGGCACGCCGCTCGCACATCCGTCCGGCGATTCCCATACTGACTCGCTCCAACCGCGCTTGTCGCTGCTCTTTGAAAGCACCGTACCTCCAACCGCGACGACGCTGTCGAACGCAGCGGGTTCGTCCGCGCCGGTGCTCCCGGCGGCGAGATACTCGACGCCCGGCGTGTCGAAGTACGATTGGTCCATACTGGAGCTGGAGAACCCGTTGCTGACGATGTGCGCGCCGAGCGTTACGGCCTGGGCTTCGGCCGCCTCGATGTCGCTCGCACTGTTGGAATTCGCTTCGATCAAATACATCGTGCACTTCGGGCAGCTTGCGGAGACCATGTTGACGCTGAGATCGATCTCGATGCCCCATTCCGAGTTTCCCTGCGGATAATCGCCTTTGTCCCCCTGTTGATTATATTTCGTAAAGTTTGCCTTCGGGAGTCCGAACGTTGACCGGTACTCGTTCAAATCCGCGGCGACGTTGGGATTGTCGTACGCATCGACGATTGCGACGACCTGACCGTTTCCCTTCGTTGCGGAGGGAAGGTTATAGGCCGACTGAAGGTCGGCGGGCGTCCAGCCCGAGATGCCGGTGCGAGCACTGGTGGGCCGAATACTACTGTTGGGGCCGCACGCTCGACTGCTGCGCCGAGCGAGATCCGCCGATCTGCATCGGGGAACTGCATCCCGAAAGCATCGCGAGCATGACGCCAGCTCCGAGCGCAGCTTGAAGTGTAGACGTTCGCACCTCGTCGCGTTCGGCACCGCTTGGCCACCGCCTCGATTTCACAACCGGGGGCACTCTCGAGCCACGCAGAAACCTAAAGACGAATGTTTTCCTATCTGACGGCTGGAGAATCGCACGGCCCGGCGCTCGTTGGCATCCTGGACGGATTGCCGGCCCACTTGCGCCTCGACGTCGCGCTCATCGACGAAACGCTTCGACGCCGTCAGGGCGGCTACGGTCGCGGCGCTCGCATGCAAATTGAATCCGACGCGGTCGAGTTCTTGGCCGGCCTGCGGGGCGGCGAAACGCTTGGATCGCCGATCGCCGTGCTGGTGCGTAACCGCGATTATCTGACGCCGAGCGTGCGCGCGCTGATGGACCCTCTCACAGGCGCAGGCCCGGCGCTCACCAATCCGCGCCCCGGCCATGCCGATTTTTCGGGCGCTCTCAAGTATCGTCAACGCGATCTGCGTAACGTGCTCGAACGCGCCAGCGCGCGCGAAACGGCGATGCGCGTATGTCTCGGCGCGATCTGCGCGCAGTTTCTCGAGGCCATCGGTATTTCTACGCACAGTTGCGTCGACCTGATCGGCGACGTCGAGGCGCCGTCGATCGAGGAGTGGAAGCAGGACGATGTGGACGCCTCCGAAGTGCGCGCGCCGGATGCAGAAACCGCGCGACGCATGATGGCCGCCATCGACACCGCGCGGGAGGCGGGTGATACACTCGGCGGGCGTTTCGTTATTCGCGTCGACGGCGTCCCGGCTGGTATCGGCAGCAATCGTCAGCCCAATCAACGACTGGATGGGATTCTCGCCGGCGCGTTGATGGGCATGCAGACCGCGCGTAGCGTCGAGATCGGCCTTGGCGCCGAATCGGCACGTCGTTCCGGCTCGCAAGCGCACGACACGTTTCACCTGGATGGCGATGCCGTCGGCCGCGGCAGCAATCGGGCAGGGGGCATCGAGGGCGGCATGAGCAACGGGCAGCCGTTGGTCGTGCGCGTCTCGGTGAAACCGATCCCGACGTTGCGCAAGGCCCTGCCGTCGGTCAATTTGCATGAGAAGGCACACGCGCCGGCGGGAGTGGTGCGTAGCGACGTGTGCGTCGTCCCCGCTGCGTCGTTGGTGGGCGAAGCGATGGTGCGTCTCGCGTTGACCGCACCGATTCTCGAAAAATATGGCGGCGACTCGATGGAAGAAACGCTCGATAACCTGCGCCGTAGCAACGAGGCCGCAGCCGCGCTCTTCGCGCAACCTGCAGCGCAACCATGAAGCGCCACGTTGCGCTCGTTGGGTTCATGACGTCCGGAAAATCGAGCGTGGGACAGCGTCTCGCTCGCCGGCTGGACTGCGCGTTCTACGACACCGATGCCATAGTTGAGCGCAGTCGCGGCACGATCGCCGAGATCTTCGCCAACGAAGGTGAAGCTGCATTCCGGCGTTACGAAATGGAAGCGCTCGCCAAAGCTCTCAAGCCGAAAACACCCGCCGTCGTATCGTTAGGCGGCGGCACCCTTGGCGATGCGGAGAATCGAGAACTATTAGAGCAGCACGCGTATCGCGTGTTCGTTCGCCTGTCGCCGAGACGTGCCTACGAGCGCCTACGCCGTAGCCGCGTGTCACGGCCGCTGCTCGGCGCCGAGCCGACCTGGGAGAGCGTCGAAGAACTCTACGCGCGGCGGCTGCCGCATTACTCGGCTGCGGAGTATATCGTTCACGCCGATGACGTCGCCACCCCGCGCATCGTCGATATAATAGTGGAATGGATTCGCGAGCGCAAGATCGCGATCTAACCCTTACCGTTCGCAACGACACGCTCGGCTATCCGGTGTTTGTCGCCGAGAATACCGATTCGGAGTTGCGAGCGTTCGTGCGGGATCGCGGCGATTCGGTTATCGTGCTGTGCGATGCCGCCCCGCCGGTGCGCGCGATCGCCACACGCGTTGGAGCGGCGCTCGGCCGCGCGCGAGTTCTGCCGTTTGAGCTGGGCGAAGCGCATAAGCGTTGGTCTACGGTCGAGGGCGTGCTCGACGGACTGGCCGAGAATGGTGTTGACCGCTCTACTCTGATCGTTGGCGTCGGCGGCGGCGTTGCCGCCGACCTGTTCGGCTTCGCGGCGTCCACGTATCTCCGCGGCGTTGCGTACGGACACGTCGCGACATCACTCGTCGCAATGGCCGACGCTGCGATCGGCGGCAAGACCGGCGTGAACCTACGCGCCGGAAAAAACCTCGCCGGCGCGTTTTCCGATCCGGTCGCGGTGTTCTGTCCGGTTGAAGCGCTCGACACTCTTCCGTTTCACAACCTGCGCGACGGTTTGGCTGAAATCCTCAAGTGCGGCGTCATAGCCGGTGGCGATCTCTTCGATGCGTTAGAGAACATCTCGCCGCATCCGTTCTGGCGCTGGCCATGGGTCGAATGTGTTGCGGCGGCCGTAGCGGTTAAGACGTCGATCGTCGCGGACGATCGTCGCGAAGCGGGATCGCGAGCGTTGTTGAATCTCGGCCACACGTTCGGGCACGCATTCGAACGTGCGTCGAACTATCGTATCTCGCACGGCGCGGGCGTCGCGCTCGGGTTACGGGCTTCGGGGCTGCTCGCGCTGCGGACCGGACGCTTCAACGAAGGCGACCACCTACGGGTTCTGACGTTATTGACGCTGCTCGGAATGCCGATGCAAACGCGCCTCGATTCCGACGCCGTCTTGGCAGCCATGCAAAGCGACAAGAAGAAGCGTAACGGTAAACTACGCTTTGTGTTGCCCCGCACCATCGGCGAGGTCGAGTACGGCGTAGAATGCACGACCGCACAAGTGCGCGCGGTGCTCGAGCAGATGGGCCGAACGCCGGGTGAGGAAGGCTGATGGGCGCTTGGGGACCGGGGCTGTATTCCAACGACTTCGCGCTCGACTTGCGATCGACGCTCAAAGCGCTTGCGCGTTTACCGTTCGACGGCGACCGTATTTTAGAAATCGCTCGTGAATCAATGCCCGAAGAGGCGAACGACTCAAAAAGCACCGATTATCCGACCTTCTGGCTCGTCCTCGCGGACCAATTTCACAAGCGCGGGATTGCAAGCGATCGGCCTAGGGACGTCGCCCTAGCCATCATCGATTCGGGCGTAGACGCGACCAACATGCGCGAGCTCGGAATGTCCGAAGCCAACCTGCAAAAGCGCTCGCGGAAATTGTCGGAACTGCGGACGCGTCTCCTGGATACCCCACCTGGGAATCGTTCCCCACAACTGAACAAACCGCAAACATTCATCCTGGATATCGGCGACGTCTTCATTTATCCGGTCCTTAGAGGAGATGCCATCAACCCGTATTTCCCCGATTACAGGGGAAAGTTCGACTGGAAGCCTGATGCCTGGGCCTCGTGCATCATCTTAAACCGTGGCCGCGCTTTCGACTTTTTCTCTTGGTACACGATACTAACTGCCAAACACGCTATGGCGGTAATACCGCCAATCGCGGACCTCAAGCAACGCGCTTGGGTTTTTCAAGGCACCGGGACGTGTAGTCGCACGCACCTAAAGAAGTTGGAATTCGAACGCATCGGTACGGTTAACCTCGATGCTGGCCGAATTCACGACGTGTTCGGCGAATTGCCGGATGGGACGTGGGAGGCGGCACAAGATATATCGATCGCGAATCGTTTAGGCGTCGTACCTGACCCGCCATCACGCACGTACCGTAACTGGGATAAAGTGCCTACGACAACGTTGTGCGACCTATGCGTGCCGGACGAAGCCTTGGAGGACGAGGGATAATCCGCGTCGTCGAGGTCCTGGCGGCGTTGCGCACGTCGCGGTTCGATCTGCCGCTCAGTTACGACGCCGGCGATTTAGAATTGCAGGTCGGCGATGTCGTCCGCGTGTCGTTGGGTAAACGCGATGTCGTCGGGTACATCGTTTCTGCGCCGCGTCAGCAGCTGTCCGGCGAACGCCAACTTAAGCTGGTGCTCGAACGTCTCGACGTGCCGCGTGCATTCGACGAGGAAGCGCTCCATCTGGCGAAGTTCGTCGCCGATCGCTATATCTGTACGTTAGGCGAAGCGCTAGGCGCCGCGGTACTGGCCGGCGCGGTGCCGCACGTCCGCGATACGCTCCACCGGTCGCCCGAGCTACCCGATCCGGATCGCTTTGGCGGCGTACCGCAACGCCTGATCGAGCTGATCTGGCGCGATTTACCGGCGGAGACTCCGCTACCGCAATTGCTGCGTCACCCGGAAGCGCGCCGAGCGGGAGATCGCGCTGCGTTGCTTCGCGCCATTCAGCAACTCGTTCGCGGCGGTGCGCTCCGTCGCACGCGCGAGTTCGTCAAACCTCGAACCAGCGAATATCGCGTGCGCACGCTGTCGCTTGGAAGCGCGGCAGCAACCGGCAAGAAAGCGCGTGCCTTGGCAGAGTTTGTGGCCGAAAGCGGTTCGGTGCCGCGCGCCGACGCGTTGCTCGCCGGCTTTTCGCAAGCGGTGATCCGGCGCGCCGTGACACTTGGCGTCTTGATAGAAGAAGAACTGGCGGTGCGACGTAGCCAGACGCCGCCGATCCAGCTACCCGATTTCGAGGCGACGTCCGAACAGCGCATCGCAATCGATCGCATCGCCGCTGCGCTCGACGCGCACGCCTACGACGAGTTGCTGGTGCATGGCGTCACCGGTAGTGGCAAGACGTTCGTCTATATCGACGCGATCGCTCGCGTACTGCGAGAAGGCGGACGGGCCATCGTGCTCGTTCCCGAAATCTCGCTAACGCCGCAAACGGCGCATCGGTTCGAATCCGCATTCGGCAATCGGGTCGCCGTACTGCATTCGGCGCTCTCCGAACGAGAGCGCTTCGATGCCTGGCAGGCGTGCGTTGCCGGCGACATCGATGTCGTGGTTGGAGCGCGCAGCGCCGTTTTCGCGCCGCTGCAAAACGTCCGGCTTGTGGTCGTTGACGAATCGCACGAAGCGTCGTACAAGCAAGACACGGTACCCCGTTACCACGCAGTGGCCGTGGCCCGCGAACGGATGCGCGCTGTCGCCGGAGTGTTGGTGCTGGGCAGCGCTACGCCCTCGATCGAGAGCTACGCTGCAGCCCGCGCCGGGCGCATCGCGTTGATCGAAATGCACGAACGCGCCACCCGGCTGCCGCTACCCGCGGTGCGGATCGTTGACCTCGCCGAAGAGTTCGGCGCCGATCGACATCGCGTGTTTTCGACGCCATTGTTGCAAGGGATCCGCGAACGGCTCGATCGTGGCGAGAAGACCGTCCTGTTCGTCAACCGGCGCGGCAGCGGGGCATTCGTGTTGTGCCGCAGTTGCGGTGAAGTGCCGCGTTGCCCGCGCTGCACGGTCTCGCTCGCAGCGCATGGGGGCGAAAAACTGCTGCGTTGCCATTACTGCGATTTTCAAATGCGCGTTCCAGAGGTTTGCGCGAACTGCGGCGCGGCCGGCTTACACGAATACGGTGTTGGGACGGAGCGCGTGGTAGAAGAAGTGCGAGCGCTGTTTCCGCAAGCGCACGTCGTGCGTATGGATTCCGACACCACAACGCACGTCGGCGACCACGCGCGCATCCTTACCGAGTTCGGCGAACGCGGCGATGTGCTCGTTGGAACGCAGATGGTGGCCAAGGGCTTAGATTTTCCGACCGTCACGTTGGCGGCTGTTGTCGCTGCCGACATCGGATTGAACGCGCCGGATTTTCGAGCATCGGAACGGAGCTTTAGCGTGATCGCGCAACTGTGCGGACGCAGCGGCCGCGCTCGACCGGGCGAGGCGATCGTGCAGACGTTTTCACCGGAGCACCCAGCGATCTTGGCTGCCGCA
Organism: Vulcanimicrobiota bacterium; assembly: GCA_963786515.1. Lineage (GTDB taxonomy): Bacteria > Vulcanimicrobiota > Vulcanimicrobiia > Vulcanimicrobiales > Vulcanimicrobiaceae > Tumulicola. Next base: position 45,097 of record CAWAZM010000017.1, read on the forward strand.
GCGCACGATTACGAAGGCTTCGCAAACGCCGAACTGGAGCAGCGCGCCGCGGCGGGTTTCCCACCATCCCGGAGGTTGGTGTATCTCGGGATCATCTCCCGCGATCAGAAGCTTGCGTTATCCACCGCGCGCAAGTACGCCGGCCTACTCAAAAGCACCGAGGGAACCGGCGTGCTCGGTCCGGCTCCGTACCCGATCGCACGACTTAATCGCGAATGGCGCTACCGTCTCGCAATCGCGACCCTCAAGCCGGCGCTCGTACGAGCCGCGATCCGCGAACGCATCGTCCCACTCGCTCACGCCGATACCAACACGCGTCTGGCAATCAACGTCAACCCATAGCCTTACCAAGTCGAACCGTAGCTTTACGAATCGGTAGCCGATCCGAGCCATTTCTACTTTGAAAAGGCGAGCGCGTTTTGCGCCCGCCTTTCGTTCGTACGCGAATGCCGGCGCTACAGCGCTCTCGGGACGATCGGTGTGCCCCATCCGGCCGGACCGGAATAGACGCCGAACTGATTCGTTCCCGCCGTGCACAGATAACTGCCGCCGCAACTCCCGTTGCTGCCGCTGCTAATCACGTGCAATCGATTCGTCTTTTGCTTGGCATCCAGCGACCAAACCCACTGGCCGCCGTTTAATTTGCTTCCATTTCCGGCCAACGCTACGACGCCGCCCAGAAGCGGCGAAGCGACGCTCGTTCCGCACTCGAAGAACCAGCCACCGTATAGGCCCGAGTACATCGCAACGCCCGGCTGGCAACCGGCTTGGGCTGCAATGTCCGAATCGGTGCGCCCCGAGCAACCTGGATCGGTTTGCCACGACGGCTTCGAGACCGAAGTCTCGCAGCCCGAGCCGGCGTCGTTCCACGCGGTTTCGGTAAACGTCTTACCGCTCGTCTCTAATTGCGTTCCGCCAACCGCGATCACGGTCGATAAAACCGACGGTCCGCCGATTTCGTTATACGCTTCGTCACCCGACGAAGCGAGGTAGGTGATGCCCTTCGTGTTAAACGAGTTCGGAAAGTTCGAGTCGCCGCAATTCCAGTTGCCATAGCAAATCCAGCTATTGCTGATAATCTTGGCACCCAATTTTACTGCGGCCTGATTCGCGGCTTCGAAACCTGCGATCGATCCGTCGGCTTCCATGAGGTCGATCGTGCAGTTCGGACACGTCGCCGATACCATGTCGAAGTCGAGCGCGGTCTCGACGCACCAGCCGAAGTCTTCGCAGCTTTCGGGTAGATTGCTCGTCTGCCCGTTCTGGTTGTAACGGATGATGTTGGCCTTCGGCAGTTTGAATTGCTTGCGGTACGTACCGACGTCGGCGGTCGCATCCGCGTAGTCGCCGGCCTCGATGATCGCGACTTGAATACCGCTGCCCTTGGCGAGGTTTTTCGTGTTGAGTCCGTACGCGGATTGAATCTGCGCGGGCGTGAAGCCGCAACTCGACGACGGATTGCACGCAGCCGGCGCAACGCCGTTCTTCAGGCCGCGCAAGGCCAAACATGCTGGCCTGCCGGTGACTTGCGGACACTCGGGACGGGCTTGACCTTTGAGCAACCACTGAGGCCTAGCCGTAATCTGCTGGACGGCTGCGAAGGGCTTGGTGGCGGCAGTAGCGCCGGGCGTTCCCGGCACACTCGTGGATCCGCTGTCCGAGCTACAGGCTGAGATTGCAAACACCGCAATGAGCGGAAGAGCAATCTTCAAAGATGCGTTCATTCTGGCTCCCTTGTTGGAAGAAAAGAGCGGACGCTTTTGCGCCCGCCCTTCGCGAAGTTCGGGTTCGGTAGAACCTTACATCGCTTTCACGTTCTTCGGCGATCCCCATCCGGCCGGTCCGGAGTAGGTGCCGAACTGACCCGTGCCGGCGGTGCACAGGTAGCTGCCACCGCAGCTGCCGTTGCTACCACTCTTGATCGTGTGGATGTCCTTCATCTTTTTCGCGGTCGGCAGCGACCAAACGTACTTGCCGCCATTCAGGTTCGCGGTATTGCCTGCGAGCGCAAGAACGCCACCGAGCAGCGGCGATGCCACGCTCGTGCCGCACTCAAAGAACCAACCGCCGTACAGACCTGAGTACATCGCGACTCCCGGCTGGCAACCAGCCTCGGCCGAAATGTCCGAATCGGTACGTCCCGAGCAACCCGGGTCGGATTGCCACGACGGCTTCGAAACTGACGTTTCGCAGCCCGAGCCGGCGTCGTTCCACGCGGTTTCGGTGAACTTCTTACCGCTCGTCTCTAACTGCGTTCCGCCAACCGCGAGAACGGTCGAAAGAACGGACGGGCCACCGATCTCGTTGTAGGCTTCGTCGCCCGACGAAGCGAGAAACGTGACGCCGGTATTGTTAAAGGAGTTCGGGAAGTTCGAGTCGCCGCAATCCCAGTTGCCGTAGCAGATCCAGCTGTTGCTGATGATCTTGGCGCCGAGCTTCACTGCGGATTGATTCGCTGCTTCGAAGCCGGCGATCGATCCATCGGCTTCCATCAGGTCGATGGTGCATTTCGGACAAGTCGCCGACACCATGTCGAAGTCGAGCGCGGTTTCAACGCACCAACCAAAGTTTTGACAGCTCGACGGTAACCCGGTCGTTTGGCCGTTTTGGTTGTAGCGAGTGATGTTGGCCGTGCCGAGCCCGAACTGCGAACGATACGTCCCAATGTCGGAGGTCGCATTCGCGTAGTCGCCGGCCTCGATGATCGCGACTTGAATGCCATTGCCTTTGGCGATCTGCTTCGCGTTTAAACCGTAGGCTTTCTGAATCTGCGCGGGCGTGAAGCCGCAGGTTGACGACGGGTTGCAGGCGGCGGGAACGGCGCCGTGGTTGAGGCCGCGTAGCGCTAAGCAGGTCGGCTTGCCGACAACTTGCGGGCACTCGGGACGCGCCAAACCCTTGGTCAGCCACTCGGGCTTCGCCGTGATCTGTCGAACCGCCGCGAACGGTGTGGTGCCGGCGCCCGAAGCGGTCGTTCCAGGGACGCTTGCGGAACCACCGCCCGAACTACAGGCGGAAATCGCCAACGCCAATAATGGCGCGACGACCTTAAGTAGTTTACTCATGGACAACTCCTCAGGTTGAATAGTTTTTCCGATCGTAAAGACGAACTATTAGGAATCCCTAAAAAGACGCCTGCGACGCATGTGCTTTACTTACCAAGCGCCAAATTCATGAATTTCTGCGCGCTCGCGCGACGCGGCGACAAACGAAAAGGGCGAGCGCATTAGCGCCCGCCCTTCGCGGTTGTTTGGTTCGTTAGAACCTTACAGCGCCTTCACGTTCTTCGGCGAGCCCCATCCCGCAGGAGCGGAATAGTTGCCGAACTGACCGGTGCCGGCGGTGCACAGGTAGCTGCCACCGCAGCTGCCATTGTTACCGGTGAGAACCGGATGCAGACGCGCCTTCATTTGTTTGGCGCTCATGCTCCACACATATTCGCCGCCATTCATTTTGGCCGCGTTGCCGGATAATGCTACGACGCCCGCCAGGAACGGCGAAGCGGCGCTCGTACCGCACTCGCCGATCCAGCCGCCGTAGAGGCCGGAATACATCGCGACGCCGGGTTGACAGCCGGATTCGGCCGAAATATCGCCGTCGGTACGGCTGGTGCAGCCGGGATCTTTTTGCCACGACGGCTTGGGAACGTTTTCACCCACGACCGACGAGCTTCCGCAACCGGAGGAGGCGTCAGCCCAAACGCTTTCGGTGAAGTTCTTGCCGCTCGCTAAGAGTTGCGTGCCACCCACGCCGATGACGGTTGGCAACACCGACGGGCCGCCGATCGAGTTGTACGCGTAGTCGCCGGTGGAGGCTAAGTACGCAATACCCTTGCTGTTAAAGGCATTCGGGAAGTTGGGGTCGCCGCAGTCCCAGTTATTAGGGCAGCTGAAGCTGTTGCTCAGAACCGTAGCGCCGAGTTTCACGGCTTCTACTTCGCTCGCTTCGATGTCGCCGATCGTGTCCTGGGCTTCCATAATGTAAATCGTACACTTCGGGCACGCTGCCGAAACCATGTCCATGTCGAGCGCAGTCTCGACGCACCAGCTGGCTTGTTGACAGCTCGGCGGGTAGTTTGATTGCTGGCCGGACGAGTTATAACGGTTCAAGGTCGCGGTGCCGAGGTTGTACTGAGAACGGTACGTCGCGAGATCGCTCGTGGCGGAAGCGTAATCGCCGACCTCGACAACGGCCACCTTGACGTTACCGCCATTGCCGAGCTTCTTGGTGAGATTGTAGGCACTCTGCAGTTGTTGCGCGGTGAAACCGCAGCTGGACGACGGACTACACGTAGCTGGTTGGATCCCGTCCTTCAGCACGCGAAGTGCCTGACACACCGGCTTGCCCGGGATGTTCGGGCATTCGGCCCGCGCCAGATGCTCCGATTGCCACTTTGGGACACCGGTGTGCACGCCGTTCGGCACCTGCGTCATGCCGGAAACCGGCACGCTAGAAGAACCGCCCGAACTACAGGCGGCAATCGTCAACGCCAATAATGGCGCGACGACTTTAAATAGTTTAGTCATGGACAACTCCTCAAGTTGATGTAGTTCCGGTCGTGAAAAAGCAATATTAGGAATCCCTAAGAAGACGCCTGCGGACCCAAGTGCCTTACTTACCAAGCACAAAAAGTATGAAGGACTACGCCTCGCGGCGCGGCATGAATTCTTATCGTGCAACCTCGTTGTTTTTCGCTACTCCTGGCCGCGTCGCTCGCGTTTTCGGCCTGCTCGCAGTCGCCGTCGTTGCCGCTCCGCGGCGGCGCCGACGTACCGGTGGTGCTCGCTCCGACCGGGGCCGGCAAGATCGAACACGTCGTATGGGTGGTGCAAGAGAATCGCACCGTCGATAACTTGTTCCAGGGATATCCCGGCGCCGACACGGTGTCGAGCGGACAAGATTCAAGTGGCGACACGATCGCGCTGCAACCGGTATCGCTGAAAACGCAGTACGAGATCGACCATTCTGCGTTTGCGATGTTTGAGGCATGCAACGGCACCGGCAAAGTGCCGGGTACCGATTGCCGGATGAACGGCTTCAATCGCGAGCAAGAAATCGGGGGACCGCAAGGCGCGCAGTATTCCTACGTTCCGCAGAAAGAAGCGCAGCCGTATTGGGACATGGCGCACGAGTGGGTGTTGGGAAACCGCATGTTCCCGTCGCAGCTGGACGAGAGTTTCGCAGCACATCAATACGTCATCGCGGCGCAGGCGCAGGGGAGCGTCAACGTTCCGACGTCGCTGTGGGGTTGTCCGGGTGGCCCGAGCGATCGGGTGCAAACACTCGACCCAAAACGCGTGTACGGTCCCGAGCAGCGTCCCTGCTTCGATTATCAAACTCTGGGCGACGAACTCGACGCGGCCGGTCTGTCGTGGCGCTTTTACACAAGCCCGTATGAAGGCTCGGTGAGTGGATTCTGGTCGGGCTATCAGGCCGTACACCATATTTTTCGCGGGCCGGATTGGAACAAGGACGTGATCCACCCGCAGAAGCGATTTCTCGCGGACGTCGCCGCCGGTCACCTCGCTAGTATGACGTGGATCACGCCGCTCTGTCGCGATTCCGATCATAGCTCGTGCGGCGGCGGCGGGGGGCCGTCGTGGGTGTCCTCGATCGTGAACGCGGTCGGTCAGAGCAAATTCTGGAATTCCACCGCGATCTTCGTGATTTGGGATGATTGGGGCGGATTATACGATCACGTGAAACCGCCGCACCTGGATTATGACGGTTTAGGTTTTCGAGTGCCGTTGCTCGTCATTTCGCCTTATGCGAAGAAAAACTACGTCTCGCACACGCAGTACGAAACCGCCAGCATGCTGCGATTCGCCGAAGATCTCTTCGGCCTAGCGCAACTGTCTGCTTCGGATGCGCGCGCTACCTCGCCGGCTGCCGATTGCTTCGATTTTAAGCAGAAGCCGCGCAAGTTCGTACCGATTGCCGCGCCGCAAAAGGCGCAGTACTTCGCAAGCGAGCCCGCCGACGATCGCGTTCCCGACGCCGAATAAGTGATGAACCGTCCCGTTCGGGGAACGGTTTGACGGTATGAAGATCTTGGTGACCGGCGCAACCGGATATATCGGCGGCCTGCTGGCGCCGCGCTTACTTGAAGCCGGTCACTCCGTTCGATGCCTATCGCGCAACGCCGAGCGGCTCGCCGGCCGATTCCCGGGAGCCGAGATCGTCGACGGCGACGTGCTGGACGCCGACAGCCTGCGCGCGGCATTTGCGAATATCGACATCGCATATTACCTCGTTCATTCCATGAGCGATTCGCGCAGTTTCGGCGAACGCGATCGCAGCGCGGCCGAAACCTTCGGCCGAGTCGCCCGCGAGTGCGGTGTCCGGCGCATCGTCTATCTGGGTGGTTTAGGCGCCGACGACGCGTCGCTCTCGCGCCATCTCGCGAGCCGTCACGAAGTCGGCGAGATTCTGCGCCACAGCGGTGTCGAAACGATCGAGTTCCGCGCGGCGATGATCATCGGAGCCGGGAGCATCTCGTTCGAGATGTTACGGTATCTCACCGAACGCTTGCCGATGATGATCGCGCCGCGTTGGGTGATGTCGCGCTGCCAACCGATCGCTGTTGCAGACGTTTTGCGCTACCTGCTGCTCGCTCTCGACTTGCCGCGCGGCGGATCGCGTATCTACGAGATCGGCGGCGCCGATGTCCTAACGTACCGCGACATGATGTTGCGCTATGCGCGACTGCGTAATCTCAAGCGTAAAATTATTATCGTGCCGTTTTTCACCCCGCGCCTTTCGTCGTATTGGGTGCATATCGTTACGCCGATCTCAGCACGTCTCGCGCAGCCGCTCATCTTAGGATTGAGCAACGAAGTGATCGTCCGCGACACTGCCGCGCAACGCGACTTCCCGCAAATCCAGCCGATCGGTTTCGATCCGGCGGTTTCGGACGCACTCGATCGCTATCGCACGAGCGGCCCCGAAACGACCTGGTTCGACGCGTTCGATATTCGCAAGCTCCCGGCCACGTTTGCCGGGGCGCGCGAAGGTATGCTGATCGATCGGCGCGAGCGCATCGCCAACGCAACGCCGCGCAAGGTAGCCTCGGTCTTCATGCGGTTGGGGGGAGCGCAAGGCTGGTTATACGGCGACCGTCTGTGGCGAGTTCGCGGCTGGCTCGACCGTCTCGTCGGCGGCGTCGGATTGCGTCGAGGACGTCGTAGCGGCACGGATTTGCGGGTCGGCGACGCGGTCGATTTTTGGCGCGTCGACGCGATCACTCCCGACCGTCTGTTACGGCTGCGCGCGGAAATGAAGCTCCCGGGAAAAGCCTGGCTGGAATTCGATGCAGAAGATATCGGTAGCGGCCGGACGCGCCTCACGCAAACGGCATTTTACGAACCGCGCGGTCTAGCCGGTTTCCTGTATTGGTACGTCGTGTTTCCGTTCCACGGCCTCATCTTCGGAAACATGGCCTCGCGAATTGCGGCTCTCGCCGAGCAACCCGAACTTAGCGCAACCGCGTAGAGCCCGTCGACCGCAACGTCGACGTCGGCAGTACTAACTGCGAAAGAAGAAGGCCCGCGACGATTTGAATAGCTGCGACGACTGCGTTTCCGGCCAGAATGAGCGCGTTGTCGATGTTGTGGTTGAAGGCGAACAGCACGCTCTCGTAACTCAAGCTGCCGGGAACTAACACGATGAGCGCCGGCACGAGCATGATGGCCTGCGGAACGCGCAGGAAGCGCGCGCCGAGATTGGCGACCACGCCGCAGAAGAAGGCGGCTAAAAACGCCGACACCGCGTGCGCCGATGTTGCCGCCAACACGTGGGTCATCAAGAGCGCAACGAAGCTCGACGCGAACACCCACACCACGTCGCGCAGGCGCGCGTCCAGATTGACCGATATGCCGATCGCCATAGCAATCGACGCAACGAACCACCATAGCGCGGGGACCGGATGCGTCGCCGCCGTTCCCATGCTCGCAACCCACGGCACGCACGCCAACCCGAGAAACGCGCCGCAACCCAACGCCAGCAGCACCGATAGAACGCGTCCCAATCGTGCCACGCCGGCCACTAAGAAATCGTTCGCCAACTCGTGCAGCGCCAGCGTCAACGTGTAACCGGGTAGCAAGACGACGATGCCGGCAATCAGCGACACAAACATGTTGGTCGGTCCGAAAAACCTCGTGTAGAGCGCGACGATCAGCGTCGCGGCAAACGCTGCAGCGACGGCGAACAAACGCGCGATTACCGCGTTGCGCGACGCGAGGCTACTCAGTATGCCGGTGCAGATACCGATCGACGTTGCCACGACGATCTCGTGCGGGCCGCCACCGAGAATCAGCGCGACCGCCACTGCGATGAGTGCGAGGGCTGGGATTTCGAGCCACGCGGGCAAGCTCGGCCAACGCTGATCGACCTCGGATAGCAAACGCGTCGCACCGTCGTAATCGATGGCGCCGGCTCGAAGCGAATCGTAAATGTTCGTGAGCAGCGCGATCTTGCGTAAGCTGACGCGCCCCGGTTCGAGGCGCATCATCAACGTTCGCTGCTGCCAGTTGGGTCCGATCGCGATCGTTATGTAGGTGGGTAGGGCGAAGATCTGTGCGTCCAACCCGATCGACGCTGCCGTTTCGGTCAGCGTCTGTTCGATTGCATCGGTTGCGATGCCGGCCCGGTGCAGTTCGCGACCCAGGGTCGACAAAAAGACTTCGCGCGGATCGGGAGCGCCAAAGACGCTCGAAGAGCTTACTTCTTGGCGGTCTTGCGGCCGGTCTTCGATTTCGTGCTCTTCGCCTTCACCGGCTTGGCCGGGGCGGCGGCGGCGCGTGTGATCGCCTTCGACAAGCGCGATTTCTTGCGCGCAGCCTTATTCGGGTGAATGATGCCCTTCGAGGCAGCCGAATCGAAGGCGCCTTCGACGGTCGCCGTCGTCTGCGCATCCGCCGCGGTAACGGCCTTCTTGAAGAGGGTCTTCAGACGGCTGTTGGCATCACGATTACGAATCGTGCGCGTCTCGGACTGGCGCATCCACTTCTCGGCGGCTTTGATATTGGGCAAATTTGGCTCTCTTTCGTGCGGTAACGACGGCGTGAAGTATATCAGCCGCGCGGTTTTGTGTCTAGGGAGCTCGGTCGGGCCCTAACGGTCTTCCTTAGCTAAGATGGCCCGGAAGCTGTCGTAGCGGCTCGCCGCGATCGTTCCGGCGCCCACGGCCTCGCGGATCGCGCAGCCCGGCTCTTGCATATGGCGGCAATCGGTGAAGCGGCAATGCTGTTGCGGTTCGGCCATCTCGCGAAAGCCGAGCGCCAGCTCCCGCGGCTCGAGCAAGCCGAGCCCGAACTCGTTCAGGCCGGGGCTGTCGATCAGAAATCCGCCGGGGGTGCGGTACAGTCGTGCGGCCGTCGTGGTCTGCCGGCCCATGCCGTAGCGCGAAACATTTCCGACGGTCGCCTCGCCGCCGAGGGCGCTAAAGATCGTGCTCTTCCCGACGCCCGAGTTGCCGGCCAGTAGTGCGCGCTTGCCCGCCATCAGCTCGCGTAGCGCGTCAACGTTCTGGCCCTGTTTGGGGTTGATAACCACGGTCGTGTACCCCAGCCGGCCGTACAGCGCGGCCAATTCCTTGGCTTGTTCGGGTGGCGCGAGGTCCGGTTTCGTGAAGACGGCCGCGGCATCGAGGTCTTGCAGCTCGGCGAAAGCCAGCAACTGATCGAGCGTCGGCAGGCGCGGGGCCGGATTTGCCAGCGCCGTGACGGTGACCAGCAAATCCAAATTGGCTGCCATCGTCTTCGAGCGGCCTTCCGACGTCTGGCGCTGGAGCGTCATGCTGCGTTCTTCCATGCCGTCAACCACTACGTCGCCATCTTCCAGCGTTCGCACGTGCAGCACGTCGCCGGGTACCGGCATCGACCGCTTGCCGGTCATGCGTTTCAGTTGCGCGATGCGTGGAGCGTCTTCGCCCTCGATCGAAACCCACGCCGAGTTTTTGCCCGTCGATACGACGAGCGCGTTACAGCGTTCGCCTACGCGCAAGATTGCAATGCGTTCGCGCCTAACGAAGTGGGTATCGTGCAATATCGCATGCTACGAGGCAATTCGCTCGACGTCAACCGGCGCGCCGCAATCGACGCGGGCATCGCTCTGCGCGGCGGCGTTGCGCACTGGCGCGTCTCGCCGGACGTCAACCGCGCGTACGCGTTGGTCGAATTTCCCGGCGATGGAGATACGCCGGCAATCGAAACCGATGCTTCGTTCACCGAGTCTGCGCCCATCATTGCATTGGCTGTTTACCCTGCCGTCGCCGAAGCCTTGCCGTCGCTGATCGAGGTGCTGGACGGACCGGGGCGTCCGTCGGGGGTTCTCGGATGCAGTGCCTCGGGTGGTGCGGCCGTCCTCGAGTGGGACCTCGACCGAACGCCTGCTACCTTGGTGCTCGATCTGATCGACACCGAACTCGACCGCTTTCACAGCGGCCGCCGCACCGAGTTGCTGACGCCGCTCACCGAAACGTGGCTGGCCAAGATCGCAGCCGACGGGCTGCATTGCCCCGAGATTGCGGCGGATCGTATTCTCGAGACGCTCGTAACCAAGGCTGGTCTCGATGTTTGAGTCGCTACGATCGTATATCGGCATCACCGATCTCCTCGACATCGCCGTCACCGGCGTGTTGGTGTACTATTTGCTGCTGCTCATTCGCGGTACGCGAGCGGTGCAAATTCTCATGGGCATCATCGTGCTCTTGGCGATTCTCGGTATCGCCAACGTCTTGCACTTATATCTCCTCGTTACGATTCTGCAGCTGGTGGTCGTCGGCGCCGCCGTCACGATTCCGATCGTCTTTCAACCCGAGTTGCGGCGCGCGCTCGAGCAGATCGGCCGCGGCGGCGTGTTTCGAATCGACGCCGACGACCCGCTGTCGCGCGTCATCACGCGACCCGAAGATCGCTCGCTCGCACTCCTCGCTCGTGCTGCATTTCTGCTGTCGCGCAACAAAATCGGCGCGCTGATCGCGGTCGAACAACACAGCGGCCTCAAAGAATTCTGCGAAACCGGAACGCAGCTCAACGCGGAATTGACGGTCGAACTGTTACTGACGATCTTCACGCCTCGCTCGCCGCTCCACGACGGCGCGGTGATCGTGCGCGACAACCGTATCATCGCAGCCGGCTGCTTTTTACCGCTGGCCGAGCATTCGTTTACCGCGCGCGTCGGCACGCGCCACCGAGCGGCGATCGGGTTGAGCGAACAAACCGACGCCGTCGTCATCATCGTTTCCGAGGAGAGCGGCGGCGTATCGATCGCGCGTGACGGCAAACTCACGCGTCCGGTCGAAGAAGAACAGCGCCTGACAAAAATGTTGATGGCCGTCACCCGCCCGGCACGCCGCGATCGCCGCTCGCCCAACGATCTCGTTTCACATTTACGTTCGCGCCTGTCGTCGCGCCGCGTGCGCGAGGCCCCACATGCAGATCATCCGCAAGAACTTCACTCTTAAAGTTCTGGCGCTGACGCTGGCGATCGTCGGCTGGGCGTACGTGCGATTCGCGACCAATCCGGTCGTGGCGACCGCACGTTTCGACCAGCAAATGTCGGTACCGATCACGAGCGTAAACCTTACCGCCGGGTACGTCGCGCATTTTACCGACCGCGAAGCCGTGGTCACCGTCGCGCCCCGGCGCGGCGAAGCCGCGATCAAACCCGAAGAAATTAAGGCCGTGCTGGATCTCGCCGGCAAAGGCGCGGGCGTCTACAACGTGCCGGTCGCGTTGGTCGCGCCGCAGATCGTCGTGCAGAGTTTGAGCCCGGCGTCGGTGACCCTGACGATCGAAAAGATCGAGTCGCGCGACTTTCCCTTGGCCGTCCACTACGTCGGCGATCTGCAAGAACGTCGTGGTTGCCGGGACGCAGCTCAAGCCGTCGATCGTCGCGATACAGGGCACGACCACCGCGCTGGAACAAGTCGCGGCGGTGCACGCCGACATCACCCTGCCCGAGCAAGCCCGTTCGGTCGACGAAATGGTCAGGCCGGTGCCGATCAACGCGGCCGGAGCCGAAGTGCTCGGCCTGCAGGTCGCGCCCGACCTGGTGCGCGTTCGCCTGCGGCTGACGCCCGGCACCGGGCAACCGCCTCGATGAGCCGGCTGTTCGGCACCGACGGCATCCGCGGCGTCGCCAATGAGTACCTAACGCCCGAACTGGCCTTCGCCGTCGGGCGGCCGCCGCAACCGTGCTGGTAGCCGAAGCCGACGGCCGGCCGATGGTGGTCGGTCGAGACACCCGCTGCTCGGGGACCATGCTCGAAGCCGCTATTGTGGCCGGCATTACGTCGGCCGGCCGCGATACGGTGTCCCTCGGCATCGTTCCGACGCCCGCCGTCGCGTGCGTCACGCGGCACGAAGGCGCGGCCGCGGGCGTCATGATTAGCGCCTCGCATAATCCGGTGCCCGACAACGGTATCAAGTTCTTTGGTGCCGACGGATTCAAACTGAGCGACGCCCTGGAAGACACGATCGAGGCCGCCATGACGGCCGGCACGGGCGCACGCCCGACCGGAACCGGCGTCGGCGTTGCGCGAATCGCCGCCAATTTAGGGCGGTTATACTACGAGCAGTTATACGACGGCGCGGCCGACCTGAGCGGACTGCGCGTCATCGTGGACTGCGCGTATGGCGCGGCGTATGCGATCGCGCCCTATGCGTTGCGCAAGCTCGGCGCCGACGTGATCGAACTGCATTGCGAAAACGACGGTACGCGCATCAACGTCAACTGCGGGGCGACGCACATGGAGTCGCTCGAAGCCGCCGTACGCGAACGAATCGCCGCGGGCGAGCGAAACGTGGTGGGCGTCGCGTTCGACGGCGATGCCGATCGCGCGTTGTTCGTCGATGAAGAAGGCTGTCGTTTAAGCGGCGATCACGTGATGTACGCGCTCGCCGACGGCGTTGCACGATGCGGGAACGCTACCCGGCGACACGATCGTCGGAACGGTCATGAGCAATATCGGTTTCGAACGCGCGCTGCAGGCGCGCGGCATCGCGCTCGAGCGCACCGCCGTCGGCGACCGCTACGTGTTGGAACGCATGCGCGAAGGCGGGTTCGTCTTGGGCGGCGAGCAGTCCGGACACATCATCGATTTGCTCACCAATACCACCGGCGACGGCCCGATGACCGCCGTTACGCTGTTCGGCATTGCCGCGCGCGCCGGCGTTCGTTTGCACGATCTCGCGCGCGAAGTCGTAATCGCGCCGCAAGTTTTGGTGAACGTCAAGACACGTTCCAAAGACGTGCTGCAGCGCGAGGCCGTTCGCCGTGCGATCCAAGAAGCCGAGGCGCGCTTAGGGAACGACGGCCGGCTCTTAGTGCGTCCGTCCGGAACCGAGCCGCTGGTTCGAGTGATGGCCGAGGGTAGCGAGCGAGCGCTCGTGGACGATGTAGTCGCCAGGGTCGTCAGTGTGATTGAGAGGGAGATTAAAGCCTAGACAGAAACCTAACCAGCGTCATCGTCCGGCAAGTAACAGCGCCGGTTCGAGTGACGTTACGCCTGCACAAGATCACTGAATCGGGTCCCAGCGAGGATCCGAGCGGGGGACTCTCTGGTGGGGTGAATGAGCCGGTCGGCTCTAGGGCGACTCTTTCCGTCCGAACCCGTCAACTAACCTCGCAAGTGTCGTCAAAGAGAGGTATCTATTTCTTGCGTCACGCGTTAGCTGCCGGAGCGTTCGCCCTTTCGATTGCCGCTACAGGCACGTTCGCTCAAGCTCATACCCAACAAAATTCCCCCACGATCGCGTTCACCGCACCGTCCACGACGACGAGCCAGCGTGCCGTCAGTCCAGACGTTGCTGAGTGGACCCAGCGCCTGGTGATCACCACACCGGCGCGTCATTCGGCCAGCTTTGGCCGGTTCGCGGGTGGCATCTTAGCCCGCACCTCCAAGATGGCAACCCTGCTCACGCACAGCGCCCTGCGCTTTTTGGGAACGCCGTACGTCTTCGGCGGAACCACCGCAGCCGGTTTCGATTGCTCGGCATTCGTGCAGCACGTGTTCGGCATGGCCGGCATCGCGTTGCCGCGCACGGCCGATGCACAATACGACGTCGGCAAACCGGCCGTCGGCGGACCGCGCCCGGGCGATCTCGTGTTCTTTCAGACGTATACCGAAGGCGTGTCGCACGTCGGCATCTATCTCGGAAACGGCAAGTTCGTACACGCCAGCTCGAGCCACGGCGTCATGGTGAGCCACCTTTCGGAATCGTATTGGTCCTCGCGCTATCTCGGCGCGAAACGTCTCGTCGCGACGCGTTAGAAGCCGCTCGGCTTCAAGGGGCTCCGTCCGGCCATCGCCAAATGGCGATACTGCCGATGGGGTGTAGCCAAGCGGTAAGGCAGTGGACTTTGACTCCGCCATGCGTTGGTTCGAATCCAGCCACCCCAGTACTCCGCTTTGCGCACGCGATTCTCGCGTGCGCTTTTGCGTTCGCGAACCCGCCGGTTGCGAGGTCGTATGAATAGCGGCAGCGCCAAGTGCCTAGCCCGGATTACGAAAAGATGAGGCTGCGGCTACTTGGCGACACGGCGGACAGGCGCGCATCGAAGCAGACGCGAAGGCGCCGGGCCTTAGAGCGTTTTTCCCCACGTCCTAGAGTGCTGGAGGCTATGTCTCACGACGAACTGACGATCGACGTCAAATCTGAAAAACACGGCGAAGCGCTGGTGTTCAAACTGCGTGGCAGCTTAGATCTCGCGACCGCGCCGACGGTGCGCGCCGCGTTAACCGATGCGGCCGGCGATGCGAACCGCCACCTGGTCGTGGATCTCACGCAGATCGAGTTTCTCGACTCCACCGGCTTAGGTGCGTTGATCGGCGCTCACCGCCGCGCGAGCGAACACAATGGTTCGTTGCGTTTAGTCGTGACCGAAGGCCCGATCGCTCGGCTGCTCAACATCACCGGATTGTTGCGCGTGTTCTCGGTCTATCACGACCTCAAGGACGCGCTCGCCGATCAGGCTCGGGTTACCGCAGCTCCGTAAGCAGCGTAGGCGTCGTCGAGCAGTTCGACGACGTGCTTGACCCCGGCGTTAAGACCGGCCTCGCGCAATCCCGCCGCAACCTGCATCGCGCAACCCGGATTCGCCGTAGCCACCACGTCGGCCGCGGTGGTTTCGATGTTGTCGATTTTGCGCCGGCGTAAGCGCGCAGACATCGCCGGCCGTGTCAGGTTGTAGATTCCGGCGCTACCGCAGCACAAATCGCTTTCGTTCATCTCGATCAGTTGCAGACCCGGTATACGTTGCAGTAACCGCCGGGGGGCGGCGCTGACGCGCTGTGCGTGCACCAGGTGACACGGTTCCTGGTAGGTGACGCGAACGTGTAGTTCGCCGATCGCCGGATCGAGTTCGCTCGCGTCGAGTACTTCGCATACGTCGCGGACGCGTTGCGAAAAACGGTTGGCGCGCTCGGCCCATTCTGGATCCGCGGCAAACAGCGTTCCGTATTCTTTGAGGGCCGAACCGCAGCCGGCCGCGTCGACGACGTAGACGTCGGCCTTGCTGCGTTCGAACGCGGCGATATTGCGCGTTGCCAACTCGCGTCCGAACTCCATTTCTCCGGCATGCACCCCGATCGCGCCGCAGCAACCCTGGTCCTGCGGAATCACGACCGATAAGCGCGCTCGCAACAACATCCGAATCGTCGCTTCGTGGACCTGGGGGAAGGCGAACTGCATCACGCAGCCGGTATGCAAAAACGCCACGCCCACCGGACGTTCGGCGTCGATCCGGCGCTGCTCGGGTTGGAAGAAGCGTTCGGGCATCGCCGGTGCCAGCGCGACGGCATCGCGTAATCCGATGGCGGAGGCCACGGACGTCAACCCAGTGCGCTGGGCGAACCGTAGGAGTGTGGCCATCGCGCGCATCAAAGCGAGGTTGCGAAACGGTGCTTTGAGCAAGAGGCCGCGCGCCCAGCCTCGTACCGGCGATTCGCGGGCAGCTTGCGCGGTTCGGATTTGTGCCCGCGCCGTTTCGACCAAGCGCCCGTACTCTACGCCCGACGGACAGGCCGTCTCACACGCGCGGCAATCCAAACACTCGTGCATCTGATTCACGAAGCCCGGACTCAAGAGGTCGAGGCGCCCTTCGTTAACCGCCTTGATCAATCCAATCCGGCCTCGCGGTCCCGACGTTTCGATTAGGGTTTCTATGTATGTCGGACACGTCGGAAGACAAAAGCCGCAACGAATGCAGCGATCGAACACGTCGGCGGGCGGCCGATCCTCACCGGAAAAACCCGATGGCGGCGGTTGGATCATTGCTTGCGACGTTCGCCCTGCATGACCGCACGCTCCCCCACGCGAAGTATCGATTTGGAGGCTTTGCATCGTTGTCACACACCGTTACTAACGACTATAATCTCGCGTCGGAAGACCGCCTGCGGCGTTTCGTTACCGAAGCACTCGTTCGCTCCGGCGTTGCGGCCGAACAAGCGGCCGTTGTGGCCGACGTGCTCGTCACCGCCGATTTGCGCGGTATCGAATCGCACGGCGTGGCGCGGCTCGAATCGTATTACGTGAGCCGCATCCGCAACGGCCATTTGAATCCAAAACCCAATTACGAAATCGTGCGCGAGACCGAAACGACGGTGCTCTACGACGCCGATAACGGTTTGGGGCACCCGGTCGGCAAGATGGCGATGGAAAAAGTGCTGGAGAAGGCCGCTAAACACGGCTCCGCCTTCGGCGGGGTGCGTAATTCCAACCATTTCGGAATCGCCGGCTATTACGCGATGATGGGCCTCGAGCGCAATATGATCGGCATGGCTTCGACCAACTCGGTGAAGTATGGCGCGCCGACGTTCGGCCGCGACGTCTTGCTCGGCACCAATCCGCTCGCGTTCGCGATTCCGGCCGGAAAAGAGCCGGCGTTCGTCCTCGATTTTGCGACGACGACGGTCCCGAAGGGCAAGCTGGAAGTGTACAAGCGAAAGAACCAGCCGTTGCTCGAGGGCTGGGCCATCGACAACAAAGGCCAGATGACGAACGACCCGGATGAAGCGCTGCGCGGCGCGCTGCTGCCCCTAGGCGGTTTCGGCACCGAGGGCGGCGGCCACAAAGGGTACGGCCTGGGCTTGCTGGTCAACATCCTGTGCGGCGTGCTATCCGGTGGCGCGTTCGGTCCGACGCTGCCGGTGGTGACCGACGTCAGAGAGGGTGCGATCTCGCATTGGTTCGGCGCGTTTCGCGTCAACGGTTTCCGCGACATCGTCGCGTTTAAGGCCGATATGGACCGCGAGCTGCGCTACTTCAAGGAGAGTTCGCGCGCGCCCGGCGAGGATCGAATCTACGTCGCGGGCGAGCCGGAACATGAAAAGACGGCGCACCATCGCGCCAACGGCGTTCCGGTGCACGAAGCCGTGTGGCGCGGGTTGCAGAAGTTGGGCGGTGAGTTGGACCTGCCGTTCGACATCGCGCACGGTACCGCGTGAGCTTTCGCGACGGTGAAAACGAGGTTGAGTCGATCCACGTCAACGTCGCCTGCACCGCCGGCGCGCACACGATCGGAAGCGCGGCGTTTTTTCACTACATCCTCCGGTTAGTCGAACTCGGATTACCGCTGGCAACCCTCGACCAAGAAGCCGTCGAGATCCTGGCCGCCATCCCGCACGCCTTCGAGACCGGACGCGACGGCTCGCGTTCCTACGGCAGCGGGTGGCGCGTTATTCCGGCGCAGGGCGAACTCGACTGGGCGGTCCTCGAGGCTACGCCCGAACGCTTGCACAGTGCGTTGGAACGTGCGCGCGGCATCTTGTGGCAGAACGCCGCGCAATTCCACGTGAGCGCGCGAGAGATCACCGCCATCGAAGACGAACTCGAGGCGGTCTACGGGTTATTGATGCAGGCAAAAGCGGCCGGCGTCCCCGTCAATGTTTCGTATGTCGCGTAAGACCGCACGATTCCGCAGATAGCGACGTTGCCGCTACGCGGCGCCGGCGGCGAACCGATCTCGTTTGCGCGTACCGTCCACTCGCACGGCGTGGCGCGCCTCCTACCGGCGCAGATCGTCGAGGGTCCACCACTGGCGTACCGCCGCACGCTTCGGGTCGATGGCGCGCTCGTTACAATTGCGCTAACCGAGCGCGATGGTAACCTGCACATCGATTCCAACCGTCGCGCGGGCCGCGTCGCCAAGAATGAAATCGAACGCGTCGTGGCGCGCATGTTCCGCTTCGACGACAATTTAGCGCCGTTTTATGCCATGATTGCCGGCGACGATCGACTGCGTTGGGCGGCCGCCGGGGCCGGACGCATGTTGGCCAGCCCGACGGTATTCGAAGACACGATCAAGACGATCTGCACCACCAACTGTGCGTGGTCTGCAACGATCCGTATGACGAACGCGCTCGCCGAACTCGGTGACGGCGCATTTCCGGAGCCGGCGTTGCTCGCGCGAACGCCGGACGCATGGTTCAAAGACGTCGCGCGCATGGGCTATCGCGGGGCGTACGTGCGTGCGATCGCTCGCGACGTTGACGATGGTTCGCTCGATTTGGAATCGTTTCTGTCGTCGGCCGGACGAAGCGACGACGACGTCGAGGCCGCACTCTTGGAGTTGCCCGGAATCGGGCCGTACGGCGCCGCCCACGTGATGCAACTGCTCGGCCGCCATCGCAATCTGGTCCTCGATTCGTGGACGCGTCCCACGTTTCTCAAGATCGAGAAAAAGAAACAAGCCAAAGATTCGACCATCCGCCGCGCATACGCGAAATACGGCGATTATGCGGGCTTGGCGTTTTGGTTGATGCTCACGCATGCTTGGACCGACTGAAGTCGCCGCACGCTTTCAAGGATATTCATAGCAATCCGGGTATAAGCTGACAAACCGGACCCCCAAAGAAAGATTTTCGTAATTTGAACGTCACCTTTAGGCGCTGGACAAACGGGGTCGGCATTGGTCTGATCCACATCGCCGCACTCGCCGCATTCTTACCGGGTATGACGCACTGGAGCTCGGTCGCTGTGGCCTTCGTCTTACTCTGGGTGACCGGCGGATTGGGCATCAATCTTTGCTACCACCGGGTGCTCACGCACCGGTCGGTGCGACTTCTCAAGCCGGTCGAATACATACTCGCAACGATCGGGACGCTATCGCTCCAAGGCGACCCCGTCCGTTGGGTCGCCATCCACCGCAAACATCACGCCTTCGCCGACCGCGAAGGCGATCCGCACGGCCGGGATCGCGGTTTCTTGTGGTCGCATATGGATTGGCTCTACAAGCCCAACGATGCGCTTATGAACGAAGAAGAGCTCGTCCGGTATGTCCCGGACATGGCCAACGATCGTTTCTACAAAGCCCTCCCCTACCTGCAGTGGATCGCGCATTTCGCGCTCGCCGGTTTGTTGTTCGCGTTCGGCGGCTGGAGTTGGATCGTTTGGGGCATCTTCGTTCGACTCGTCGTGAGCTACCACGTCACGTGGTTCGTGAACAGCGCAGCGCATTCGCTCGGGTATCGTACGTACGTGACGCGCGACCTATCGACGAACTGCTGGTGGGTCGCATTACTCGCCTGGGGCGAAGGCTGGCACAACAACCACCACGCCTTCCCGTATTCGGCGCGCCACGGCCTGAAGTGGTTCGAAGTCGACCCGACCTGGTGGAGCGTCCAAACGTTGAAGTTTCTCCGGCTCGCCGATTCGATCAAGCTTCCGCCGGCCGCGGCGCTCCACCGCAAGCCGGTCCCTGCGACGGTTCCGGTCCCAGTAACCGCCACGCGACAAGCGTCTAGGGGTTACTGACGACCGCTCCCAGCGGAGCGTAGAGTCCGCGGACGGTTTTTGTCGGTTTGCCGCCGGCGGGGTAGTTCCAGATCTCGACCGAGGCCGTGCCGGAATCCGGGCCGATGATACTCCCCCGCTCGATCCAGAACTGAAAGATGTGAACGGCGTGTTTTAACGCCGTCGAGTCTCGAAGCGTACCCTTACCCGATGTTATTGCGAATCGATCGACGACGTTGTCGGCTTGATCTCCGACCGCGAGAAACTTCCCATCCCACTGCACCGCGCCGGGATTGCCGACGCCCTTGTCGAGCGCGACCGAAACGATCGTGTTCTGTCCAGCCGGAAGTTCGTCTAGAGCAAAACTGCTCGCGCTGGTCAGACCATCCGCAAACAGATTGCCTTTGTTATCGTAACCGCAGAGCAAAAACTGTGGCGTGTTTGCGTCCGCGTAGGCTTCGACCGGCTTTCCCTTCGCGTGTTTGTAGATAACGATGTTTCCCGAAGCGCTCGAGTTCGATGAAAAGTTGGTAACGGCGAGATTGCCGGTCGTAGGGTCGATGGCGCAGCCGATGGGAAAATAGCCCGGGTCTTTCAAGGTGACGGTGGGCTTTGCGGCACCGTGAGCGTACTCGATCACATTGCTTGCACCGGTGTTGGTCACAAACACGTTGCCTTTGGCATCCACGCACTCGCCGCCCGGATCGGTGAGCCCGGTGAGCGTGCCCGCGGACGTTCCCTTCGGGTAATCGAACACGTAGACATCGCCGCTTTCCGTATCCGAAACGTAGAGCAACGCGCCGCTCTTGGCTCCGTCGCGCATCCACGAAGGAGCTCGATCGGGCCGTACTTGTGCGGCTCGCTGTTGCGGCAGCAAGTTAGCCGATCCATTAAGGTTGGGCGTGCCGACCGGCCCGCTACACGCGGCGAAACCGAAGGCGAGAAGAAGGGCGATGCGGGCAATAATCGTCATAACGGCCTTTGCTTCCGCGACGGCCAAGCGGCCCCTCGCGGAAGCCGCTTGCGGATGTAAAGTAGGGTCCGGTGGGGTTTCGCCTAGACTAATCCCATAATGAGGAGTACGCTGGGCCCGTTATGGTAGAAAAAACGCTCGGCTCCGACGAGCCCGTTTCTGTTGCGCAATTCTGGTCGAAGTTTCCGGAGTTCATGGAACGCATCGCAGCAAAAAAATACGAGTTACAAACGCAGCCCGGTGGAGTGTCGTTCACGCGCGCGGACGGCAAAGTAGCGTCACTGATTGCAACGCGAGAGGCATCCGGCAACGTCGTGATGGTTTGGCGCTCGTTCTCCGGCATCGAAGACAGCTATCGCAGCGGCGGCGCCTCGGTCGGAAATGTAATTTACAACCTGGAAAGCTAACGTTTTCATCAATATGTTGCACGCGGCCGACACCCCGCCACCTCCCGCATATCGAACGCCGGCGCCGGCGCGCTCGCATGTGAGCGTAACCTTCGTATCCTGTGGCGCCGGCAGCGCAAGCACCGTGTCGTTCATTACGGCTCCGTCCGGAAAGGTCGTGGCAAGTGGCGCACTGCAGCGGCAGCCATCCGGTCTACAAACCTATTCCGCGACGCTGTATCCTGGCTATTACACAATCGTGGCCGGCGTGTTGCCATGCACCACATCGCACGAACTCGTCGTGTTGCCCGGCAAGAATCGATCGATCGTGCTTCGCGGACAAGACCAGTTGTTAATGCGATCGGGAGCGGGAGGCTTGGCTGGAACGTTTCCGGAGAACGGCGTCCGCATCATCGTCAACTGCGCGGAAATGAATCAGGGCATCGTCAGATATACGGCAATCCTTCAAGACGGCGCCTATTACTTCGACTCCATTCGTAGTCCGGCAACATGCAATCTCTCCGTTTTGTCCGGCGAGAGCGATGAAAAACCGCTTTTCTCGTTACAAAAGCTCGTTATTCCACCACATGCGATCGTCCGCCGCGACATCGATTGGACGGATCTAACTAGCGGCGTTTTGCCTCGCCAATAGCGGCCTCGATTTCCGATATGGCCGATGCGTGCGTGCCGACGAAGGCTTTGAACGATGTACCGTGCCCGTCGATCACGTAGACGGCCGGAATATCGAGACCCGTCGCGGCGCGCCGATCGTCGCTAACGTTCGAACCATCGAACTCCGGAGCCGTCAATACTCCGACTGGAAATGTGACGCCGTATTCGGCGACGAGTGCTCGAGCTTTCGCCGGACTCTCGAGTTCGTCGATTCCCAGAAAACGGGCGTGGCTGCTTCGGGCGAGGCGCTCGATCGCCGGCAGATTCTCGCGGCACGGGTCGCACCAGGCGGCGAATACCACAAGAACCGTCACCCGCCCATGCGGATCCCGCAGCGGCAACGTTCCACCGGCGATATTCGGTAACGTTATCGCGGGAACCGGCGCTCCCGGCGCGCGCAACGCGGCAATGTCCGACGGAGCGGCGCCGGGCGCGAATCCCACGGCCGCAACAAGCGCCAGCAGCATCGATGCAGTCATGTCGACAGTATGCGGCTTTCCGGACCAAAAGTCTCAAGGAAAGGTTCTCAAAACGCTCAAAAAAGTGATCCGACCGAGAGCTTTTGAAGACGCGGCGAACGTCGTGATCTATCCTATGTGTATCGTGACCCTCGACACCGACCGTCTGACACTCCGCCCGTTCACCGCACGAGACGTTGCCGAAGCCGTCGCGATCTACGCAGATCCAGAGAACATGCGCTTCATCCCCGGCGGCGTGTGGACCGAACAGCAGACGTCCGGCCTCATCGAGCGCTTCTCCGCGCACGCCCGAGAACGGGGCTACGGTCTCCTCGCCGTTCGAGAGCGCTGCTCGTTACAGCTGATCGGCCACTCCGGGCTCAGCTCCATCGCGGAAACGGCGGAAATCGAAGTGGCCTACCTGATCGACCGGCCGTTTTGGCGCCGGGGCTTCGCCACCGAAGCGGCCGCGGCGGTCGTTGCCGACGGATTCACTCGCGCCGGCGTGGCGCGGATCATCGGTCTCACAATGCCCGAGAATATCCCGTCGCGCCGGGTACTCGCGAAGCTCGGTATGAAGACGATTGGAGAAGCAGAGTACTTTCGCACGAGAATGATCGTGCATGAGTTGTTCGCTACTTCCTAGCACTGAAAACAAAAAAGGCGGCTGCTCTACAGTTTGAGTTCCGTCCCTGCGTTCAGTGGAGTGCCCACAACCATAGGACGGTGACGGCGAGACACGCCGGAACGACGGCTAGGCCAAGCTTTATATACTGACGCAAACTGACGCGCACGCCGTGTCGCCGTAAGACGTCTAAGCAGAGCAGCGTCGCGATCGAGCCGCCGAACGTGAGGTTCGGTCCAAGATCGACGCCGGCGATGAGCGGATACGCGACGTGGCCGGTAGGATCGTGCGCGACGGCGTACGCACCCGCGATCGCCACCGGCAAGTTGTTGAACAAGTTGGAAAGCACTGCGACCGCGCCGGCGGAAGAAGCGGCCACAGCGAGATCGAACTGATGGTGGTCGAGCGATTGAATCGCGCCGTTGGCCGCGTTGCTGCGAACGACGGCGTCGAGCAGCACGAATAACCCACACAACATCGCGAGTGTCGTCCACCCCATGCGCCGCACGACTCGAACCGGCGACACGCCGGCGAGTGCAAGAAGAAGGAGCGCGGCGATCGCGGCGACGGGCCCGAGCGGATAATGCACGATCAGCGCGATGATGTACGCAACCGTCACGAACATCAATCCAACTCCGACGCGTAACGCCTTCGGATGTTCGACGTGCGCGAGAGGCACCGCATATGTCCCGTTCAATTGCTTGCGAAAGATCCATAAGAAGATAACGAGATTGATCGCGATCGCAGCAACTTCGGGAACGCCTAGGTGCAGCAGATACGACCAGATAGCCGGGTGTGGTAGAATCACGACGTTTGCCGGATTCGAAAACGGTAAACCGAACGACGCCGTGTCGGCGACGAAGAGCCCGGCAAGCACGTACGGCATTGGATCGATCCCAAGTCCGCTCACCGCGTCGTAGATGATCGGCGTCAGGATCACCGCCGTCGCGTCGTTCGAGAGCAGCGCCGTCATCGCAGCACCGATCAAGAACGTCCATACGAACAGGCGCCGTCGCTCGCCGCGGCCGTACGTTAAAAGTTTACCCGCAATCGATCGAAAGACGCCCGCCTCGGACGCGACGGCGCCAAGCCCCATCAATCCGCCAATAAACAGCAGCACGTTCCATTGCCGCTCGATCGCGCCGGCGGCCAATTGCGGCGCTTCGAAACCGGCGACCATCATAGCTACCGCCCCCGCGATCGGCCAGACCCATGCGGGCACCCCGCGCGGACGAATGGTCAACATTGCTACAGACACTGCGGCGATGAGAACGATTACGCCCATCGTCCCCTCATCGGCGGACGCCGCTCACGGATGCGGATGCGTTGGACGACTCATCCGCAGCTATCGGCGGCGGAATATACAACACGTAACACAACTCCTACAGAGACAAGGATGTACATCGTGCTCGTTCCCCTCATACTCAGCTCGCTCGTCGGGTTTTCATCAGCGCCGCCGGTAGGACTGGCAACGTGCGAAGTATTGACGCCAAGCGTCGTTCAGAACGACAACGGTTCCGATATGGTCGGTAGCTATGCGCTTCACGTGCGCTTTACCGATGCTACGTCCGAACCTATTTCTCGCGTTACCTTTACGCTCGATGACGGCTCGCAGGTCACCGATGTTGGAACGTTCAGTCCGGGAGTCGCAATCAATCACGCCCTCGATCTATCCAGCACCGCTGCGACGTCATGCGTGGTTACGATCGTACGATTTGAAAACGGAACGACCTGGAACGCGACCTGAACGTCGATACTTACACCGCCAGCGCGCCGAAGCCGTCGTACGAACCGTTCGACGCCCTGGCGATCCGCTGTAACTCTCGTACGACTTTACGAACCGTTGGGTAGTTAATCTTCGATCGGATGCGCGCGCGAACTTCGGTTTGACTGAAGAGGCCCGATTTCGGCAATAGGAATGCTTCGACATCGGGCCGCTGTAGCTCCGCGAGCGCGGTGGTAGCATCCTCAGCCTTGCGAAAACTCAACGTGTGATCGAAGACGAGCTCGTCAACGCCGCCCGTCACCTGCTCGCGAAGAATCGCAAGGACGAGGCGCGATTTATTGATCTGCTCGAGCGTCGAGGCATCCGGTAATTCGGTGTCGACGCCAACGTTGAGGCTGAGCGCGACTTCGAAGGTTGTCGGGTCTTGCGGTACGACCGACGGCGCGTCGCGAAACTCCGGCGAGTCGTCAGAATCGATCATCGCGCGAATGAACAACGTTTCCGGGTCGTACTCGGCGAGTACGCGCCTGCCACCCTTCGCAACTGCTTTGAATCGGGGCAGCGACACGATGTCGATGTCTTTCGCAAGCGCCATGCCCGGCGGCGCCGGCATTTTGAGATACGTGCCGTCGCGAAGGCCGACCGTATCGACGACCCAGCTGGACCAGCCCTCCGGGCGCCACGTCATGACGGCCGACGCGTCCGGGCGAATCAGCGCCGGGCCAAACGTCGTCACGAACATGCGCTCCGGCGTCAGGCGGCCGATCGTCGCGAAGACGACGCCCGGTTCCGGCAAGACGATTGCGATCGCGTCGCCGGCCGCAAACCGTCCGCCGTACGCCGGATCGAGCTCGAGAGCGCCTTCGGGGTTGGGATCCATCGGGTTCAAATATCGGGGGAGGCCGGTCGCGCCCCTTGCCGCGGCAGGGTCGTTCTTCGTCTTCTCGAATGCAGTAAAACTGTTATTATGTTTCCTTGGCGGTAAGCGGGAGAGGAGGCGCCAGTGGCAGCTCGGACCCGGCGGGGCACTCCGGTCGTCGATCCGAGGATCCTCGACCTGATGGCGTACCTGCGGCTGGAACGCAACCGCAGCAAGCTGACGGTCGAGGCATACGCACGCGACCTCCATGAGTTCGGCGCGTACGTAGCGCGCCTTGCTGCGGATCAATCGCCGATGGGCCGGGAATATCCGCAATTGCTCGGCGCGACGACATCGGACGTGCGGCGTTACGTGATGCACGTTTCGGGCGACAAAGGCTACGATATGCGCACCGTGCGCCGCAAGCTGTCGTCGGTCAAAGCGTTGTACAAATTCCTCAAACTCACCGGCGTGCGCGACGACGACCCGGCGTCGATCGTGCCGGGCCCGAAACTCGAACGAAAGCTGCCCGAGCACCTCGACCAAGACGAGGTTCGCGGCCTTTTGAATACCCAGGCAGTCGCCGGCCGCCCCGAAGACCGCAAACGCCGCGATATCGCCATCCTCGAGCTGTTATACGCCGCCGGCATCCGGCGTGCCGAGGTCACCACGATCGACCTCGGCGACGTCAACCTCAAAAACCGCGAAGTACGGATTCACGGCAAGGGCAGCAAAGAACGCGTGGTGCTGATCAACCGCTCGGCGGCCGAAGCGATCGCCGCCTACCTGGCCGTTCGCCCGCGCAGCTCCGACGACGCGCTGTTCCTGGGCCGGGGCGGCAAACGGTTGTCGCCGATGCACGTCTGGCGTATCTTCCGTGAGGTCTACAAGATCAGCGGCGTGCAGCGTCACGCGAGCCCGCATACGCTGCGTCATTCGTTCGCCACGCATTTGGCCGAGAACGACGTCAACCTCGAAACGATTCGAGAGTTTCTCGGCCACGAAAGCCTCGCGACCACCGGTATCTATCTACGGATGTCGATGCAGCACAAGAAACGCGCGTACGATCGCGCGCATCCGCGCGATAAGATGGACGAATGATTCCGCCGATCGACCCGTACGCGATCTACGCGCGGGCGCAATCCTATTGGCTCTCGCAGAGATACCCGCAAATGTTGGCCTATCGCGTCGTTGTCCGGATCGTCGAAGGCGGCAAAGAACGAGTGGAACGCTACGAAACGCGCTTCGACGCTACCGGCGATGAGATATCCGTGGATCCGGTCAGCGATTTCGAAAGAGCTAACCCGGTCCGGCCGCCCGGCGGTTTGAACGTTTCGCTGTTCGGGTTTTACCGCATTGGAAAGCCGGAACCGCAAGTTGACTTCCTGGGCGTTCCGCGTTTAACTCCAACCTATTCGTTCGGAATGGCGCCGTTCGTGCCGGCGCCCGAACCGACGCCGTTCAACTCCGCCGCGCTCGTTGCCGAGATCCGTAAGGAATATCACGACCCCGATCCGCGCGTAACGCCGACGCCGACGCCGTCCGCGGAGCCGCCGGTCATCGCCGTCGTCGTCGCAGCGCACCGAGCCTATATCATGCGCTACGCCGGTCAGGAGACCGTCAACGGACACCTATGCTATCACGTGACAATGCGGGCGGTCCGCGATCCGGGAAAATACCGCTTGCGCGATTTGTGGGTTGACGAAAACGATTATTCCGTTTGGCGCCTGCGCGTCGGCATTAACTTCACGAGCGGTCCCGGAACCCAAATTCCGTGGCTGGTCGACTTCACCGATATCGACGGCGAACGGTATATCGACCGCGAAACCGCCGGCGCGCCGATGGCGGTGGCCGGCGAAATCTACACGCAGGCGTCGGTGGAGTTCGAAAACGTCGGAGCGGCCGGCGACGAGGCGTCGCCGATGCCGCTACAGTTACCCTTGCGGAATACGCTCGAAGAACCGACACCGATACCGGCGGCTAGCTCGAGCAGGTAATCTCCCAGGCGTTCAGGTTGAGGTGTTTGCGTAGAGCCGTTTCTTTGTACGCCGCCTCGGCGGGACAGACGTCGTTGACGAACTGCTCTTTCGATCCCTTATATTCGATATCGACGACGAGTGCGTTATCGTCGGTGTACGGGGTAAATTGCTGGCAGTACTTCTGCTGATAGCATTGCTCCAACACCGCGAAGTCGAAATACGGGCGCAGGTCTTTGACCTGATCGTTATCGTTTTTCTGATCGATCGACATGTTGAGCGAATGCACTTCGGTTGCCAACCATTCGTCGTAGGCCAGCTGGTCTTGCGACGTTATTTTGAAGCCCGTCTTGTTTTCGAACCCGTCGATGTTATCGGGATCGACCGCGTCGAAGCCCTTTTGCGCGCACATCTGGAAACGCGCAGCCATGATCGGCTCCAGGATCGAGAGTTGCCGCACGTCGAGCCACCGTTCGCCCTTCCAATGGCCGTCGGGATTTCCGATGACGCTCTTCGGAAACTGTTTGGCATCCGGTCGCCAATCTTCCCAAGTACCCGCAGAGATGTAGCACACCACGTGGCGGTTGTCTTGATGTAGCTGGCTCACGGTGTCCGCTTTGGTCTCGAATCCGTCGAGATCGTAGGTGTCGGCGTTGACGCTCAAGTCGAGCTTTCCATCGTATTGAATCGCGAACGTGGATTGCGCGGGCGGAATCCAAACCGCGGCATGCCGGATCCTCGCTGCGCCGGCGCCCGCCGCAAGCGGAACGTTGGAGCCGGTTTGTCCTCCCGTACAGGCGCTCAGGATGAGCGCCGTGAGAGCGAAAATGGACGTGCGAGCCGAACGATGCATCACGATGAAGTCTCCTTTCACAGTGCGTTCGACGCCGCTTCTTCTTCTCGTGCTGGCGATTACGGGATGCTCCAATCAAGCACCGTATGTAACGACCGTTGGCTTGCTTAGCCCGGGCGCCACGATGTCGATCCGCTCCGTGGGCGGCACGATCAGCGCCTTCGCCCCGTCTGCGGGCGAGCCGCGCGACCGTTTTACGATCAGCGCCACCGCCGAGAAAGGCAAAACTCAATCGGCGCCGCCGAAGCTCCGGGCGGGACGCGACGGCTTGACGGTCGGCGTGCCGCAGCCGGTTGGCTCGTTGTTGGTGCGCGTACCCGACGGCGTCGCGCTCGAGGTTGACTCGAAGAGCGGCGACGTGCACGTGACGAATATCACCGGCGCCGTCCGCGTGCGAACCGACAAGGGCGACGTGCAAATCATGGTGCGGTCGTACGCGCAAGCATCGGTTGGCGACGGAAATCTTTCATCGACCATGGGCTCGATGGATTGGCCCGGCACGTTGCACTACTCGATCGGTCGTGGCGACGCCGAAGTGTGGGTGAACGAGAACGCCAAGTTCCACGTGCGCTTGCACACGGACAACGGTATGCTGTTTACCGACTTCAATCTTCGCGGTACGTCCGAGGGCCGTTCCGAAACGATCGATGGCGATGTCAACGGCGGTGGCCCGCGGTCGATCGACATCGAAACGCAAGCCGGCGCGATCCGTCTCTTAAAGCTCCACCCGCAAGCGTAGGTTACGCCGTGCTTACAAACGTGCCCGGGAGAGAACCGATTCGCGCGCTTTGATCAGGCGTACGATCGTTTCGTTCACCGGCGTAGGTGTGTCGCTCCGGCGTCCGTATGCAACGACCGCGCCGTTGATGTGATCGATCTCACTCGGATGGCCCGACTCCAAATCGAACGCCATCGAACTCTTCGCGTCGGCGCCCAGTGCGATCACTTCTTTCACGTAGTCCCAAGCGTTCGAAAACGGCAATGCGATTTTTTGCGCCGCGGCGACGGCTGCGGCTTCGGATGCCAATGCGTGCGCGACTTGTGCGGCGTTACGATCGCGCGGAATCGCACCGGACTCACAATCGAGCAGCGCCGACAGCGCGTTAATCGCGCAGTTCGCGACCAGCTTACCCCAGAGATGCGGCCGGATGTCGTAGACGACGGAGGCTTGGAGCCCGCTCTTGGTCAGCAGATCGGCCACCGAACGAAGCGTGGCTTGCGATGTCGCATTCGAACCCAAGATCGAGTTGCCGCCGTGCGAGGCATGCACCCGTCCGGGCGCCAGGGTCAGCGACGATTCGGTAGTGATGCCGAGAATCACCGGCACCGATCCGCCGAGCGCGGTCTTGATCGCGGTTTCGTTACCGATGCCGTTTTGCAGCGATACGATCGGCGATGCCGGGTCGAGTTCGCCGGCAAACGGGCGCAAAGCGCGCAACGTATCGACGGCTTTAACGAAGAGGAATAAAACGCTCGAGCCGTACAGGTCGCGCGCCTCGGCGGCCACGGATACCGCTCGCGGCGGACGATCGTCGATCTGTAAACCGTCGCGCTCGATCGCCCGGCTGACCGCCGCATTTTGATCGAGTATCGTTACGTCGCACGAGTCGGCCAAATGATAGCCGAACAGCGAACCCATCGCGCCGGCGCCGATGATTCCGACTCGAGGACGGACGCGATCCATTGGCTAGAACGTGTATTGAAAGCCGGCCGTATTGCGCCGGCTGGCGTGCGTCATATCGCGTTGGCCGAAGAATAGCTCGCCATTCTTCAGGACGTGTATATTGCCGTAGAGGTCGATCATCGGATACGTCAGATCGTACACGCGCGTTTCGAGACCGAAGCCCTTCATCAGGTTGGCGCGGCCCAGGACGCCGATTTGCGAGTACAGCACGCCGCCGCCGAAGGTGAAGTTCGAACTGTTGCCCTTGAGCAGCACCGCGTTCCAGGTCGTGTTGTTGCCGATCGAGTTGGCGCCGACCATCAAACTGGTCGAGGCATGCGGCAAGATGATCGCATTGATGTCGCCGAGCGGTCCCTGGCTCTTGGTCATGACGGGATTTAAGCCGGGATTCTGCTGCACCGACAGCCCGCTCAACCGCAGCTGGAGTGCGATCAGACTGTGCGACAACGTGGAAAGTTCGTTGGTGATCTTGGCGTGCGCGGCCGACGTCGGCGCCGGCGCAGGCGCCGCACCGCTCGGCGTCACCGGATAGGGCGACGCGCCCGGAACGGTGGGCGGATACGGCGTTGCATTGGGATCCACGCCCGGAACGCTGCTCTGGCCGCCCAGTTCGCCCAGCAACGAGTTGGCTCGCTGCATCGTCGCGTCGAGATTCGCCACGGTATCGCGTAACTGCGCTTGCGTCTTCGGATCGCCGGTCACGTTGTGTAAATCTTTGGTAAGCGCCGCCAGGTTTGCCGTCGTGGTGGCGATGTTTTGCGTGGTCGCCATCACGTTGGCCTTGAGCTGCGGATCCGTCGCCATACCCTCGAGCGACGCCATCGACTTGTTGAGCGATATCGAGGTGGCGTTCAACTGATCGAGCAACGCGGCCACCTTGGTCGAATCGGTGGTCGCGGCGCCGTTCAGCGTTTGCGTGAGTTGTGCCACGTTATCGCTTGCCGCGCTCAACCCGGTCTCCAAACTCGCACTCAACGCGAGCAACCGTTGCGACAGCACTTGCATCGACGACTTGGTCGAAACCGCCAACTCGTTCGCGCTGTCGATCGTCGACTGCAGCGAGCTGAGCAGCTTGGGCGTGCGCGCTTGCAGCTCCGACATCAGCTGGTCGAACTTCTTCACTTCGCCTTGACCCGCATCGAGCAGGTCGGCGACGGTGGCGCTATTGGTGCCTTGCGGCTGTAACGCGACGGGAAGTACGCTCCGCTCCAGCGTGGCGAACGGCGGGCGTAGACCGACCGGCGGCACGATCAAGACGTTGGGCGAACCCGTCAACGGTGCTTGGATCAGAAAGCGCGACGCTTGCGGTATGTCGACATCGTGGCTGATGGACAAGATGACGTCCACGGTATTGTCGTCGAGGAGCTTGATGTCGTCAACCGACCCGATCTCGACGCCGCTAAAATAGACCAGCGAGCCACGCGTCACGCCGGCAGCCGAGCGGAAATGCACGCCCATCTGATAGCCGGTGCTGCGCGTTCCGAAATCGGTGATCACGTAAAACACGCCGAACAAAAAGAGGAGGGCGACGAGCGTAAACGCGCCTACCTGCGCCTGCC
This sequence comes from Vulcanimicrobiota bacterium, assembly GCA_963786515.1. GTDB lineage: Bacteria > Vulcanimicrobiota > Vulcanimicrobiia > Vulcanimicrobiales > Vulcanimicrobiaceae > Tumulicola. Next base: position 76,604 of record CAWAZM010000017.1, read on the forward strand.
TGGTCATAGCTTTTGCGTATTTGCCCTCCGCTTCCAAGTGCCTCGTTGCATAGCCCGGTTAGATGGGGATCGGCCCCACCTGGGAGCCGGTAATAAACTGTTGCACGATAGGATTCATCGAGTTCTTGATACCCTCGACGGTGTCGCAGGCGATGACGGCGCCTTCGAACAGCATCGCTACGTAATCGGCCATGGCGTAGATGGAATCCATGTCGTGCGAGATCACGACCGCCGTGCCGTTCAGCTTGCCGCGTAACTTCTTGATGGTGTTCGTAATTAGGCCGGTGACCACCGGGTCCAAGCCCGTCGTCGGCTCGTCGTACAGCACCAGATCCGGCGTGGTGACGATGGCGCGCGCGAACCCGGCACGCTTGAGCATGCCGCCCGAAAGCTCGCTCGGCAGGTTGTCGAACGTGTGCTCCAACCCGACGCTGTCGAGCGAATCCATGACGGTCTGCCGGATCTGGGCGTCGTTCATACCCCCTCGCTCTTGGAGCGGGAGGGCAACGTTTTCCCCGACCGTCAAACTGTCCAACAGCGCCGCAAACTGAAAGGCGAGGCTGATTTTCCGCCGCGCCGGGATGAGCTGCTCCTCGGTCATGTGGCAGATGTCTTTTCCGCGCAGGTACACGTGCCCCGAGCTCGGACGAATCAGCCCGTCGAGAAGTCGCAAGATCGTCGATTTGCCCGCGCCGGATAAACCGACGATGCACGTAATCGCGCCCTCGACGATGTCGAGGTTGCAGTTCTTGAGCACGATGCGATCGCCGAACGAGAGCGACACGTCGTCGAGACGCGCGATAACGTTCGAAGCGGGCTCAGGCATGCCGCTGGTCATCCTCCGAACAGCAAGAACGAAAGCGTGAAGTTCGAGATAAAGATCATGATGATCGCTATAACCACGGCGCCGGTCGTGGAGACGCCGACGCCCGCCGCGCCGCCCTTGGTGGTCAATCCCTGATAGGCACCGATCATCGCGATGATGATCGCGAAGACGAACGTTTTGACCAAGCCCTTGAGCACGTCGCCGATACCGATCGTCTGCCGGACCGAGGCGATGAACGTGTTGACCGAAATGTGCGCGTAGGTTTGCGGCGATCCAGCCGCCGCCGACGATCGAAATGACGTCGGCAAAAATCGTCAAGAGCGGCAGCATCAATAGCAACGCGAGAAGCCGCGGCACCACCAAGTAGCGCGCCGGCTCGATCCCCATCGAGCGCAGAGCCTCGATCTGTTCGGTTACGACCATAGAGCCGATCTCTGCCGCAATCGCAGCGCCGACTCGTCCTGCGACGACCACTGCCGTCAGCATCGGTCCCAGCTCGCGCACCGAACCGTACGCGACCGCGCCACCCACCAAATTGCCGACGCCGTACTGCACCGCCTGCTGGGCGGACTCGAGCGAAATCACCATGCCGGTAAAGAGCGATGTTAACAACACGATGATGGTCGACTGGACGCCCAACAAATACGCCTGTGCGATCGTTTCGTTGAAGCGCACGCGCAAGCGTATGATAAATCCGGCCGACTCGGCCGACAGCAACGTTAACCCGCCGGCATACTCGAAGAAGTTGATGGTGGCCCGACCCACGCGGTCGAGCATGCGCATCATGCCGGTAACTCCAGCAGCTGCACGGCCTGCCCCAGAACGCCTTCGGCTCCCTCGATGCGCTTGACCGCGACCGCACGTTCGGCCGTCAGATTGAACTGCACTTGATTGAGATCGACGAGCCGGCGATCGACATCGCGCAGATGCCCGCGAGCCTCACGTGCGAAGCCGTCGAAATAGTGCCGCACGGCTTGCAGGTAGCGCGAGGCGGCGCCGGCGCTCGCATCGCCACTCGCTAGCACGCGCTCGAAGTCGTCCTGGGCGCGCCGCATAGCACGATCGGTGATATGAAACTCGCCGACCCGCGCGGCCAACGCCGCGATGCGCTCGTCAACCGCCATCGCCGACCGCTTGCGATTGCAGTGCAAACAGCTGGCGTATGCCGCCCTCGGCCAAATCCAACATTCCGTCGAACTGACGGCGATCGAACGGTTCGGCCTCCGCCGTACCCTGAATCTCCACGAAGCGCCCGGCTTGCGTCATGAACACGTTCATGTCAACTTCGGCCCGGCTGTCCTCCTCGTAGGCGAGATCCAACAGCGTACGCCCGCCGACCATACCGACGCTGACCGCAGCCACCGCGCTCGATAACGGCCAACGTACGCGGTCCGTACGGTCGAACATGGTTTGGAGTGCGAGATGGAGAGCGACGTAGGCGCCGGTTACGGCCGCGGTGCGCGTACCGCCGTCGGCTTGGATGACGTCGCAGTCGATCCACAACGTGCGCTCGCCGAGCTTACTCATATCGGTGATGGCCCGCAGCGCGCGGCCGATGATGCGTTGGATCTCGTGGGTGCGTCCGCCGATGCGGCCCTTCGACGACTCGCGTTGGGTGCGGTCCTGCGTCGCGCGTGGCAACATCGCGTATTCGGCGGTCACCCATCCGGTGCCGCGACCCTTCATCCAGGGCGGCACGCGGTCTTCGAGCGTCGCGGCACACAGCACGCGGGTATTGCCGAAGCTCACCAGCGCGCTGCCTTCGGCATACTTCAGGAAGCCCGGCACGATGTCGACCGGCCGGAGTTCGTCGGGCGTACGCCCGTCGGCGCGCTGCACGCTATTCGACGGTGACGGTTTTTGCGAGGTTGCGGGGCTGGTCGACGTCCTTACCTTCGATGTCGGCGATGTGATACGCCAGCAACTGCAACGGAATGACGTTGACGATCGGCGACAACAGTTCGTCGACCTTCGGAACCCAGAAAACGTGGTCGGCGATTGCCGCCGCATCTTCATCGCCGTAATTCGCGACCACGATGATGGGCGCTTCGCGCGCCTTCGATTCCATCAGGTTCGACAGCATCTTCTCCCGCACGCGATCTTCGGTCATGATGCCGACAACCGGCACCGTGGAGTCGAGCAACGCGATGGGGCCGTGCTTCATTTCGCCGGCCGGATAGCCCTCGGCGTGGATGTAGGAAATCTCTTTGAGTTTGAGTGCGCCTTCCAGGGCCGTCGGAAAGTTGACGAATCGCCCGAGAAACAGCACGCTGCGCGATTTACGAATCGATTTTGCGACCTTGCGAATGTGCGGCGAGGTGTCGAGCACCACGTCGACCGCCGCCGGCAACAGCTTCGTGCCTTCGGCGATCTCGCGCAGCCGCTCGATCGGGGTCGTGCCGCGCAGGCGCGCCAGGTACAGTGCCAACAAGGTCATCGCCGTCACTTGGGACGCGTAGGTCTTGGACGCGGCCACGCCGATTTCGGGCCCGCCACGCGTGTACAGCGTTCCGTCGGCCAGCCGGCTGAGATGCGATCCCAGCACGTTGCAGATGCCGAGCACGGCGCTGCCCTTTTGTTTGGCGATACGGACCGCCTCGATCGTGTCGGCCGTTTCGCCCGATTGCGACATCGCAATCACGAGGGCGCTGGGATCGATGACCGGGTCGCCGTAGCGAAACTCGCTGGCGAGTTCGGGTTCGATCGGCAAACCGACCAGCGAACGCAACAGATACATCCCGACCAAGCCGGCGTGATAGGCGGTGCCGCAACCGGTAACCGCGATCTTGCTGATGCTGCGCAGATAGTCTTCGCTGATGTTGCCGAGCTCGCGCCCGAGATGCACGTCGCCGGCGCTATCGATGCGGCCGGCCAGCGTTTCGTGAATGACCGACGGCTGCTCGAAGACTTCTTTGAGCATGAAGTGTTTGTAGCCGCTCTTTTCGGCCGACGAGGCGTCCCACGTCACGGTAATCGGGTCGCGATGAATCGGGCGTCCGTCGTACGCGGTGAGCGTGTAGCCGTCGCTGCCGACGACCGCGATCTCGCCTTCTTGTAGGATGATTTCTTTACGCGTGTACGGCAGAATGGCCGGCGTATCGGAGGCCACGAACATCTCGCCGTCGCCGATGCCGATGACCAACGGGCTGGCGCCGTTCCGAGCGAACACCAGATGCTCGGGGTCGTCGCTGGAGATGACGCCGAGCGCGTACGCGCCGCGCACTTCGTCCAACGTGCGCCGCACCGCGCCAACGAGTCCGGCGGCCGGATCGTCTTTCAGATACGTTTCGATCAGATGGGCGAGTACTTCGGTGTCGGTCTCGCTATTGAATTCGTGGCCGGCCTCGAGCAGGCGTGCGCGCAACGGCGAATAGTTTTCGATGATGCCGTTATGCACCACGGCGATGGCGGCGCTGCAATCCAAATGCGGATGCGCGTTGGCATCCGACGGACGGCCGTGCGTCGCCCAGCGCGTGTGTCCGATACCCACGCTGCCTCGTAGCGTTTCTCCGTTGCTCAGACGCTCGGCTAGACGCGACAGCTTGCCCTCGGCCTTCGAGCCGGCGAGTTTGCCGTCGGCGTCGATGACCGCGATGCCGGCGCTATCGTAGCCGCGATATTCGAGGCGTCCGAGCGCGTCGAGGATGATCGGAACGCTGTCCTTCGGGCCGATGTACCCGACGATGCCGCACATGTGTTTGCTCTCCCGGGGTTACTTGATGCCTTCGCGCGTGCGATGGTATGCGATCTTACCTTCGGCGATTTCGTCGAGCGCGATCGAGACGGCCTTGTTCGGGTTGATCGAGTCCCGGTGGACCAGCGGCTCGCTGGCGAAATACTCACGACGCTCGGTCGTCGGCAGCTGCTGTACCCGGATCCAATTATTTAACTGGCGGGCGCGTTTCGTCGCGATATTGACCAAGCTGAACTTCGAGTCGGCGTGGACCAGCAGCGAGTCGAGATCGCCGAAGACTGATTTTTTCATGATAGTAAGGGTTACCTTATTCCGTTTGGTGTGCGCGTCCGCGCGCTATGAGCGTCGCACCTGATTCAGCGAGTCGTCGCTGTACCGGTGGATGCGAAAGCGTTCGGCTCGGAGGATCGCCTCCAAATCGTACTCCGCATCGTCTTGGCGGTCTTGTTCGTTGACCACGATGTAGTCGAATCGCCGGATCGACTCCATCTCTCGGTGAGCGATTGCGAGACGGCTCGCGATCTCTTCGTTCGTTTCCGTTCGCCGTGCGAGCAACCGTTCGCGCAAATGCGAGAAGCGGCTTGGAACGAGAAAGATCAACACTGCGTCTGGATACGCGGCTTGGATGGCCAGCGCACCATTCACCTCGGGCTTGATAATGACGTCGTCACCCACCGCCACCGTCTGCTCGATGTAATCGCGCGGGGTGCCGTAAAGGTTGCCGTTATACTCGCGCGTCTCGAGCATCGCCCCGCAGTCTCGGCGCCGTTCGAACTCTTCCGTCGTGACGAAGAAGTAGTGTTCCCCGTCGCGTTCGCCCGGGCGCGGAGCCCGAGTGGTGGCAGAAATCGAATAACGAAGCCGCGGCAACTTGCCCAAAAGAGCTTCGACGAGTGTGTCCTTACCGGCACCCGAAGGACCGGATACCACAAACAGCAGCCCCGGCCCGACGATCACGCACGCTCCCTAGTCAAGGTCAGCCAGTTCGATTCATGAATTCCGGCCCGGAAACCTGCCAGCGCGGCACGAACCAACAGCGCCGTGGTTACCGATTGGCTGCTGGTCCGCCGTCTCGCGCGCGAGCTCGACGCTCGATTGCGCGGCGGCAAGGTCACCGATGCCGGCCTCTTGCCCGACGGCCGAACGGCAATCGTGCTTCGTCGCGGCCCGACCGCTCGATTGCTCGTGTTCGATCCGTTCGGCTCGCCGCCCGCGGTAACGGTCGAAGACGGGGAGCTGGGCATTCTTGCCGAGCCCGGTTTCGTGCGAGCGTTGGCGACGTCGCTGCGCGGCACCGTGCTCACGGCGGTGAAAGCGCGTCACGGCGATCGAGTGCTGCGCTGCACCTTCTCCTCGCGCTCGCGCTTCGGCGTGGGCGACGAGTTTGACGTCTATGCCGAGCTGGTGCCACGATTCGGCAATATCATTCTCACCAAGGGCGACAAGGTGGTAGCCGCCGCCAAGGAATTTTCACCGGCCGAGAACGCGCGGCGTAGCGTGCAGGCCGGGCCTTCCGTACGAACTGCCGCCGCTTCCGCCGAATGCCGGATCGATGCCCCGGGCATTGAACGCGGCCGGCGTCACCAATGAGACCTTCGAACGCGCCGTCTCCGAACCGGATGGTGACGACCTATACGTATACCGCGAGGACGGGGCGCTCGTGCAAGCGCACGTCGTACCCCTGCCGTCGCTCTCCGGTGCGACGTGCTCGCGCGAATCGTCGCTGCTCGAAGTACTGGCCGAATGGCGTCGCGAACGCGCCGCCGGCGGAACGCGTCAAACCGAGTCGCGACGGCGCGCCGCACTGATCAAGCGGTTACGCGAGCGCGCCGCAAAGCTGCAAGGCGAGCTCGGATCGTTGGACTCCAAGCGCCGTCAATCGGGCGAGCGCGATGCGCTCCGCACCGAAGGTGACACGATTTACGGTACCTTGTACGAACTCGCGCCCGAACTCCACGACGAAGCAAAAGATCGCGCCGCAAAGCTGTTCGCGCGCTACAAGAAACTTGGTGCGGCAATACCGCACATCGAACGACGCGAGACCGAAGTTCGCGCCGCGTTAGATGCAGTCAACTCCCTCGCGTGGGAAGCCGAACGCGCTGCGCCAGAGGACGTTTCCGATGTCGAAGCCGCAGCGGCCCAGCTCGACGGACGCGCGGTTCGGAAAACAACCGCAGCTCCCGCGCGAAAACGCAAACGCGTACCGCTCGAATTTCGCACCGAAGCCGGCTCGCGTATCGTCGTCGGCCGTTCTCCGACCGAAAACGCCGACGTAACGTTTCGCGTCGCGCGGCCCAACGATTTGTGGTTCCATACGCGCGGAATCCCGGGCGCACACGTGGTGCTCGCACGCGACGATCGCGAGGAACCGTCGAGCGACGACGTCCGGACGGCGGCATCGTTAGCTGCGTTTTATTCGAAAGCCAAACACAGCGGTAGCGTAGCTGTCGATTACACCCTTCGCAAACACGTCCGCAAACAACAGAACGGAGCGCCGGGACTCGTTTGGTACACGCACGCGTCCACGGTAACCGTGTCGCCCGCCGACACGATCTAGCCGGCCGACAACTCCGCGCGCCGAAGAAGCATCGCGCGATCGCGCGCGTTGCGCGTCAGGCCGGCCGCGCGTTCGAAGGCCATACGGGCTTCAGCCCTCCGCCCGAGTTTAAAGAGCAGATCTGCGCGCGCGCCGTGTACGAATGGATACTCGCGCAACGCAGGCTCCGCGATGAGCCGGTCAACGATCTCGAGCGCGGCAAGCGGACCGTACGCCATTCCGATCGCAATCGCGCGATTAAGGTCAACGACGGGCGACGGTGCGAGCTGAGCGAGCGCGTCGTAGAGCGCGACGATTCGAACCCAGTCGGTCTCGGCTGCCGTTTTTGCGCGTGCGTGACAAGCCGCGATCGAGGCTTGCAGCGCATACGGGCCAAGTGCCACGCCAAAGCATTCGGCGTAGGCCAGCGCCGCAAGTCCGCGCCCGATCAGCAAATAATCCCATTTCGAGCGGTCCTGATCCAGTAGTAAGATGGGATCGCCGGATGGCGTCGTGCGCGCTCGAATCCGGGATGCCTGAATTTCCATTAGTGCCAGGAGCCCGTACACTTCCGGATCGTCGAGAACCAGCGCCGCAACCATCCGGCCGAGGCGAAGCGCATCTTCGCAGAGTGCGGGCCGCATCCACGCGTCGCCCGCCGTCGCCGTATAGCCCTCGTTGAAGATCAAGTAGATGACCTCGAGCACCGACGCAAGCCGCGCACGCCGTTCCGTCGCATTTGGAACTTCGAATGGAACGCGAGCGGCGGCGAGCGTGCGTTTCGCTCGCACGATGCGTTGCGCTACGGTTGACTCGGGTATCAGAAATGCGCGCGCAATCTCGTCCGTCGTCAATCCGCCGAGAAGGCGCAGCGTCAGCGCGACGCGCGCTTCTGCCGAAAGTATCGGATGGCAGGCTATAAAAATCAGACGAAGCAGGTCGTCGTCGATGCGGCTTCCGTCGCGTTCGGCATCGATCGAATCGAGCGCGGCATCGAGTTCGGGATCGTGCGTGCCGGAAGGCGTAGATCGATCGCCTTCCAGCTCGCGGTATGTACGGTCTCGTCGTACGTCGCGGCGAATGCGATCGATCGCACGGCGCTTCGCTGCGGTCATCAGCCATGCGGCCGGATTTCGCGGCACGCCCGACTCCGGCCATTGCTCGAGCGCTGCGACGAACGCATCCTGCGCCAGTTCCTCGGCGAGCCCAACGTCGCGAACGAATCGTGCGAGGCCGGCGATCAGCTTGGCCGATTCGATCCGGCAAACGGCTTCGATGCTGCGGCGGGCCTGGTCCGCGTGCGTCACGGCAACTCGATCGGTGTCAGGTATTGCCCGATAACCGCTCGCGCCGTTTTACCCAGCTGTCTTTCGCTTCGGGACTCAGCACCGGTTCGAGGTCTTCCATTTCGAAAATTTGGCGGATCTCGACCTCATCGCCGTCTCCGAACGGGGCGCGCTGCATCCACGCCACCACCTCGTCCTTCGACTTGGCCTGAAGAATCCAAAAGCCGCCGATCAGCTCTTTGGTCTCGGTGAACGGTCCGTCCGTCACGACCGGCCCCTTCGTCCCTTGAAAGCGAATGCGCGCGCCCTTCGATGTCGGATGCAGGCCGTCGAGCGCCAAAATCATGCCGGCCTTCGTCAGCTCGTCGTTAAATCGTCCCATCTCTTCAAGATCTGCGGTAGTGGGCAGCGCGCCATCCTCGTAGTCGCGGCGCCCCGGCTTTACTAGCACCATGAATCGCATGTATCTCTCCTTCGTTTGGCGGTTACTACCCATACGTCGAACGAGCTCCGGCGAATTCGACACGACGCCTCAGAATTTTTTCGCTTCCGAACGTTGAACGATAAACATCGCATCTCCGAACGAGAAAAACCTGTAGCGCTCGCATACCGCTTGCTCGTATGCCCCGAGCACACGTTCGCGGCCCGCAAACGCGCTCACCAGCACGAGCAAACTCGATTGCGGCAAGTGAAAGTTCGTGATCAACGCGTCGACCGCTCGGAAGCGATATCCCGGGGAGATAAAGAGACTCGTGCGTCCCAAACCCGGAGCGATGTTGCCGTCTCCATCCGCAGCACTTTCCAACGCGCGGACGACGGTCGTGCCGGCCGCGACGATTCGTCCGCCTTGCGCGCGCGCCCGAGCGACTGTTTCGGCCGCTGCCGCCGGAATGTCGTAATGTTCGGCGTGCATCTCGTGATCGTCGATGCGCTCCGCGGTCATCGGCCGGAACGTGCCGAGTCCGACGTCGAGCACGATCCGGGCGAGCGACACGCCACGCGCTTCGATCGCAGTAAGCAACTCCGGCGTGAAGTGCAACGACGCCGTGGGCGCCGCGACGCTGCCGGGCACGCGAGCGAAAACGGTTTGATAGCGATCCCGATTTTCAGGCAGAATCCTCGTGCACGTACGGCGGTAGCGGCAACCGTCCGGCCCGTTCCAGAAACGCTTCGAACGGTTCTTCTAACTCGAACTCGATCTCACGAGCGCCATCGGCCAGTTCGGCGATAATGCGCGCGGTACCGGAAGCGTCGAATCGGATACGATCGCCAGCATGCAGGCGCCGCGCCGGGCGCGCGAGCGCGACCCATCGCGCGGCGTTGGGATCGAAACGGCCGCCACCGGCCGGATGCAACAGCAGCAGTTCGACCCGCCCGCCGCTCGGCTCGCGCGAACCGAACAAGCGCGCGGCGATCACTCGCGTCTCGTTGAGGACGAGCACGTCGCCGGCGCGCAAGTAACGCGGCACATCCGCAAAATGCGCGTGCGCGATCGCGTCGCCGTCGAGCACCATCAACCGGCTGGCGTCGCGCCGCTCGGCGGGATGCTGGGCGATACGTTCCGGCGGCAGTTCGTAGCGATATGCGTCGCTGCGACGGTCGTCAGGCGTTGCCGATCACCGTTCCGGGAAAGTACCACGCGACGATGTCGGCGGCCGAATGGCCGAGCGTCGCCAGGCCGCGCGCGCCCCACTGGCACAGTCCCACGCCGTGACCCGATCCGGCCCCTTCGAACCACAGCGACGGCGGCGACGGCGCTAGTCGAACGTTGCTCACCAGCAGGCTGCGCAATGCGTGGCTTCCGACGAGCAATCGAAACGTGGCGCCCTTGATCGTGACCGTCCCGCGCTCGCACACGAGATCGAACGCGCGCGCCCGGCCGCTGGCGTTCACCGACGACACCCGCAGGTTCTGTAACGCTCCCGTTGCGTCGAGCCGCCGGCCGCACACACGCGTCACATCGTCGAGCGTGATGGTTGTCTGCCACCGGTAATACGGCGCAGACGAGCAATACGTACACGGCACGCCGCCGAGATACGGCAGCACGGCCGCCGCCGGTCCACGCCTCGGCCGACGATTCGGTGTGGCCGCCGCAGCACGACGAGTACGCGATTTGCGCGTACGCATTGTTGTATTTGACGACCTGGCCGGCGGTCGCGTCAACTGCGGCCCGGCCGGCCGGCGTTTCGCTCGGAAATGCCGATCGTACACTTGATCTGCTTCGGACGGAACCAAATCGTAGGCTCGCCGCGGATCGCTGCGCTGCAACACGTACGTACGCGCACACAACGCCTGCGCCTGTAATGCCGCGGCAGCCCAGGACGGTGGCATCTCGCGCGGCACTACCGAGTACAAATATTGCTCGACATCCACCAAATTGACGATCTCGCCACTCGGCAGCCGCTCGAAGGTTCCGCGATACGAACGTCCCGCAAACACGAAACCACCGCCGGGGGCCGGTTGTGCGTCGCCCGATCCGAGCAACACGCGCAACGCGGGACGTGCGCTGTTGCTGGCGGGATCGACGTCGTCTTGGGCGTTCGCGCGCAATGGAAGCGCGCACGTTGCCGCCACCAATCCTAAGAAGTGCGAACGCCGGAGCGTCACAGCAGCCGCTCTTGGATCGACGCGGCAACGGACGCGCAAATGTTTGCGCGCCGCGTCGGTCGCGCGACGTCCGGACGCGGTGCGGATGACGAACCCTTGTTTGAGCAAGTATGGTTCGACGACGTCTTCGAGCGTCTCGGCATCCTCGGTCAACGTCGCGGCAATCGCGCTCATGCCGACCGGACCTCCGCCGTACTGCTCCAGAATCGTGCGTAGAAACCCGCGATCCAAACGGTCGAGGCCCAGTTCGTCCACCCCTTCGCGCGCCAGCGCCTCACGCGCGACCTCCGCATCGATTCTGCCTTCGGCCCGAACTTCGGCGTAATCGCGCACGCGGCGAAGTAAACGATTGGCAACGCGCGGCGTTCCGCGGCTGCGTGCGGCGATCGTGCGCGCGCCTTCGACGTCGATCTCGACGCCGAGAACGGCCGCCGAACGGCGTAAGATCCGTTCCAGCTGTTCGGGCGCGTAGTAATCGAAGTGATGCACGATGCCGAAGCGCTCGCGTAGCGGCGCCGTCAGCATACCGGCTCGCGTGGTTGCACCGACCAGCGTAAACCGCTTGAGCGGCAGTTTTAATGTTTTTGCGTACGCGCCGCGGTCAACAAGAAATCGATCTGGAAATCTTCCATCGCCGGGTATAAGAACTCTTCGACGACGCGCCCGAGCCGGTGAATCTCATCGATGAAGAATACATCGCCGTCTTCCAGCGACGTCAGAATCCCGACCAGATCTTTGGGCTTCTCCAACGTCGGTCCGCTGGTAGGGCGAAAGTTCGCGCCCATCTCGCGCGCCAACAATCCCGCCAGCGTCGTTTTTCCCAGACCGGGCGGACCGTATAGCAGCACGTGTTCGAGCGGCTCTTCGCGGCGTTTCGCGGCGTCGAGCGAGATGCGCAAGTTCTCGACCACCAAATCCTGACCGACGTAGTCGTCGAACGAACGCGGCCGCAAACTCGCACCGTAAACTTCGTCCTCGAGCGTGTCCTGCGGGTCAACGACGCGTTCGGCGTCGTCGGGGCCGAGCAGGCGGTGGCGCGCGTCTCCTTCGGTCATGCCGGCGCCTTCGACGACTTCCGGCGGTACATCTCCGCCAATAAACGTTCGGAGTCGTCGATCGACGGATCGGCTTCGAGCGTCTCGCGGATCATCGTCTCGGCTTCGATGCGCTTGTATTCGAGTTGCAGCAACACGGCGAGCGCCTCGCCTGCGAAGTCGGGCATGGGCGGCGGCGGGGTCTGCGGAGCGTCCTGAATCAACAAGAACTTCGCGACCTTGCCTTGCAGCTTTGCCACGATGTCTCGCGCTTTCTGCTGTCCGATTCCGGCAAGCGTTTTCAGAAAGGCATGGTCGCCGCGATCGATCGCTCGCGCGATCACCGACATCGGCTGCGAAAAGGCGCGAGCGGCCGATCGCGGGCCGATCGAGGCGACGCTCAATAGCGATTCGAAAAACGCGCGCTCGATCGGATTGGTGAATCCGTAATACGTAAAGCGGCCGCTGTTGCCGTCCATGTTCAGGACGGCGAAAATCTCCAGCGTTACGCGCTCGCCCGGCGCGCTCGGAATTTTCTCGGCGATGCACGGCGGCAGCAGAATTTCGTACCCCAAGCCACCGACGCCAACGACCGCGCCTTCGTGCGTGCGTTCGATCAACGGTCCGTCGATGCGCGTAAACATCAGCCGTGCACTCGGCCGAGCCGCTGAAGCACGGGCGACATGTTGACGAAGGCCAGCGCCAGCGCCAGCGCGTCGGACACGTCTTCCGGTTCCGGAGCGCGCCGCAACCCGAGGAGTTGCGTGACCATTGCGTTCACTTGGTCCTTACGGGCACTGCCCGAGCCGACCAGCGCGCGCTTGACGTGCGAGTGGCCGATCGAATGCACCACGAGGCCGGCCTGCGCGGCCGCCAGACACAACACGCCGCGCGCGTGCGCCATCAAAATCGCCGTCCCTGGATTGCGGTACGTCGTATACAACTCTTCGATCACGATCGATTCGGGTTGCGTCTGCGCGATTACGTCGGTAATTCCGGCGTGTAGTTCGCGCAGCCGCCGTTCGAGCGTGTCGCTCGCGCGCGGACGCACCACGCCGGCTTCGATCAGCCGCATGCGCACGTGCGTTCCTTCGACGACGCCGTATCCGGTCGTGCGCAACGCCGGGTCGATGCCTAATACGCGCATACGAAACGAACTATTGCGCGCCGGTGCCGTTGACGATCAACGTCACGCTCGAACCCGGCGGGAGGCTCGTTCCGACGGCCGGATCGGTACCTACGGCACGGCCGCCCGCGCCGGCATTGTTGGTGTACTGGACGTGCTGCACGGAATAACCGTAACTCGCCAACATCGCCTTAGCTTGTTCGGCCAACATGCCCTCGGTATCGGGAACCTCGCCCGACACGGCGACGGTCAACGTTACCGGCGAGCCCTGCGCGAGCGGCGTGGACGCCGACGGATCTTGGGCGACGACCGCGATCGGCCGGTTCTGCGGAAGATTTGCTTGCACTTGGAACTGCATGCGCGCGCTGAAGCCCGCGCCGGTGATCGCGCCGACGGCGTCCTGATAGGTGCGGCCCACCACGCCGGGAACGGCGGTCGTCGCCCCGCTCGTCGGTTGCGCCGGAACGTCTTGTACGCCGGTGCTCACGACTGCCGAGACGGCTTGTCCCGGCCCGAGCTGTTGCCCGCGGTCACGTTTTGCGACGCGATCGTATCGGCTGGAACGCCGGTAACGGCTTGTTGCGTTAAGCTGAGCGTGATGCCAAGCTTGGCCGCCAGCGCTTGTGCTTTGTCGGACGTCAAACCGACGAACTTCGGAACGCTGATGGGTTTGGGGCCATCCGAAACGATCAGCGTGATGCGGCTGGCCTGCGGTACTTGCGTGCCGGCCTTCGGCTTTTGGTCGATCACCGTGTCTTTGAGCGTGCTGTCGAATTGGTGCACGACGGTTACGGCAAATCCGAGATGCTGCAGGATGCGCTGCGCGTTGACACCCGTAAAGCCGCGCGCGTCCATCAATCCGACCGTCGGCTTTCCGTTGCTCACCACCAGCTCGACCAACGAATTCGGATCGACCTTGGTACCCGCCGGCGGGTTTTGCCGGATCACGTGATTCATTGCAACCGTATCGCTCGGACTCTTGACGAAGCGAACGCGCAACCCGCCGTTGACCGCCGTTTGTTGGGCTTGCGCGTCGCTCATATTGGTGAAGTCCGCAACCGCGATCGAGGTCTTGAGCGACGGCAGCGGACGACCCGAAGAAATAATAGCCGGCGCCGGTCGCCGCCGCCAAGAACGCCAGCAGCAGCACGATCGTTCCCGTGTAGTTTCGGCCCTCGCGTTCCTCGGCCACCGAGCGGTCGGGCAGCGGGGTCCGGCGCGGCGGCAAGGCCCGGGCGGCATTCATCGGCTGCGTCGGCGCGTCGTCGGAAATGCGATAGCCGGCGACGCTGGGGCGCTCGCGCGCTTCGCGTAACGCGGTCGCCAACTCGGCCGCCGACGTAAAACGATTCTCGGGATTTTTCTGCAGCAAGCGATTGACGATCGCCGCCAGCGCCGGGCTCACGCCCAGGCGGCCGGCCGGAACGGTCGGCACCGGATCGCCGATGTGCTTGAGCGCCACCGTCACCGGCGACTCACCCGAGTAAGGAAGATTTCCGGTCAACATCTGGTACAGCACGACGCCCAAACTATACAGGTCGGACGTTTCGTGCAGGTCGTGCCCTTGGGCTTGTTCCGGCGAAATGTAATACACGCTGCCCATCACCAAGCCGGGCTTGGTAAGCGCCATGGTCTGTGTCGAAACCGCACGCGCGATTCCAAAGTCCGACAACTTTACCACGTCATCTTTGGTGACCAGAATGTTGGCCGGCTTGATGTCGCGATGCAGCAGGCCGGTGCGATGCGCGTACGCCAAACCGCTGGCGATTTGAATACCGTAATCCAACGCCACCGGTTCGGGAAGTTTACCGTCGGCCGCGATGATATCGGCCAGCGACGGGCCATCGACCAACTCCATGACGATGTAATATGCGTCGCCTTCGTGGCCGACGTCGTAGGTGTTGACGATGTTCGGATGCGAAAGTCGCGCGGCCGATTCGGCCTCTTGGTAGAAGCGGCGGACGAACTCCTGATCGGCTGCGTACTGCTCGCGCAACACCTTGATAGCCACCCGGCGGCGGAGCACCGTATCGATGCCGCCGAAGACCGTCGCCATGCCGCCTTCGCCGAGCTTCTTATCCAGCTTGTAGCGGTTGTTGAAAATCCGCTCTTCGATCACGGACCTCCGCTTTGCAGCGCGGTTGACAGCACGTCGCGCGCGATCGGACCTGCGTAGGTCGCGCCGTACCCAACGTTTTCGACGACGACCGCCACCGCGACGCGCGGGTGCTCGGCCGGCGCGAAGCAGACGAACCACGAGTGGGAGCGTCCCAATGGGTTGGTCGCGGTACCGGTCTTTCCGGCGACGGTGATATGCGGCAGCTTGGCCACGGTTCCGGTTCCGCGCTCAACCACGGCAATCATCATTGCCGTTACGTTCGCGGCGACCGCGGGCGATACCGGGTTCGCGAGGGCCGACGACTGGGACACGCTGGCCGGCACGCCGTCGCGCACGATTTGGCGCACCACGAACGGACGCGGTTCCACGCCGTCCGCGGCGATCGTCGAACCGATCAGCGCCATCTGCAACGGCGTCATGAGCAACGCGCCTTGCCCGAAGCCCATCTGTGCCAGTTCGCCCGGCACGAGGCCCGCTTGCGGCGGCACCGATGCGCGCTCGGCCGGAAGTTGAAAGTCGAGCGATCCGCCGATGCCCCAACGGTCGAGATACCGGTAGTACGAGTCCGTGCCCATCTTCAGCGCGATTTGCGCGAAGTTGACGTTGCTCGATAGTGCGAAGGCGGTGGTGAGATCGGCGTATCCGGTCGCTTCGCTCTCGTTGTCGTGCAGCGTAAAATCGCCGATCTGAAAATATCCCGGATCGTCGAAGTGCGATTGCATCGTTACGGTGCCGTTGTCGAGCGCGGCCGCCGCCGTGAAGATTTTGAACGTCGAACCCGGCGGATACAATCCCGCGAGCGCGCGATTGAGCAGCGGGCTGTGCGTGTCGGCCGATAGTTGTGCGAACTCGTTATCGAAGTCGTTGGGATCGTAACTCGGCACGCTTCCGATTGCGAGGACGGCACCACTGCGCGGGTCCAAGACGACACCCGCGGCGCGCGGGTACTTCGACAGCAAATCGAACAGGCGTTGCTGCACCGCCGGCACGATCGTCGTCACGACGTCCGCACCGTGCTCGACCAGCGATTGGCCATGCAGCGCGGCAACGATGGTCGCGAGTTGCGCGCTCGCGTCGCCGGCACTGTCGGGCGGGGTCAAGGCGCGGTCGAAGGCTTGCTCGATGCCGGTGGTTCCGTAGCGCGTCGAGAGATAGCCGACGGTCTGCGCCAGCGAGGAACCCATCGGATACTGTCGCCGGCCGCCGACCGTTTCGGCCAGCACGGTCCCGTCGGTCGCTAAAATGCGTCCGCGCGCCGCGTCGAGCAGCGCATGACGCGGGTTATTCGGGCGTGCCGCGATCGAGGGAGCGGCGACGACCTGTACGTAGGCTTGGCGCGCCGCCAAGATCGCAAACAGCAAAACGAAAAACCCCGACAGCGCCCGAATCGCGCGGTTGGTCACGCTTCGTTGACGTTCTCGCGCAACAGCGTGTAACCACCGTGCGTCCGCACGGCCATGTGCGGGCGTCCGTTACCGGCCCCAATGACGACGTTGACCGCCGCCAGCGCGGTTTCGTCCTCGATGGCCGAAGCCAACAGCACGATTTCGGCGTCACCTTCTGCCAAGAGCAGCGCCGAAACGTACGCGCAACTGGGAATCGTTTCGAAATGACGCGTCTCGTATGGCGCCTCGTGCCACGGCCCGCGCTTTCCGAACGCTTGCGCGTGAAAATCCCAGGCGCACAACTGCTTCTCTTTCCATACGAACTCGTCGCGCACGCATAGGCGCCGGCAGGCCGCGCATTGCACGATCGATGCCGCCGGCTGGGCCAGCGCGTCGGCCACGTCTTCGGGAATGTCCTCGATGTTGAGAACGGCGTCGTCGTCGAGGGCTTCGGGCAAAGCGGATTCCCAACCGGTACGAGCCAGCAGCTCGACGTCGCGTACCGGCGCGACGAACGCGCGACGGTCCTCCGGCGCGAACGTGCGGTCCATCCAATCGACTAAACCGGAAAGTGCGATCCCGACGTTTTGCCAAGCATCGCCGACGACGGCGCCGATCGGCGTCCACGCGATCGGTACGAGTCGCGCCGTGATCGCGCCGCCGCTGGGTCGAAAACTGTTGACGACGGCCAACGTATTCTCGTTGCCGCCGAGCATAAAGACCTGCGGTTTTTCCTCTACGTCGCCATCGTCGTGTGCGCCGCGGCGTACTCTTGCAGGCTGCGGGGAGCTTCCGCCCGGCTGGCGAGCGCCTCCGCGAGGGCTCGGGCCGTATCCAGACTGGTCAGACACGCGATACCCGCTTCGACCGCCGCGCGGCGAATCTTGTAGTTATCGGATATTTCACGCGGACCGGCAGCATCGTTGATCACGAGGTCCACACCGCGCGACGAAATCAAGTCCAGCACGTGCGGGGAACCTTCGGCGATTTTGTTGATCGGCTCGCATGCGATGCCGGCCGCCTCCAATACCCTTCGCGTGCCCGGCGTCGCCACCAACGTGTGTCCGAGATCTGCGTAGCGGCGGAGAACCGGCACGGCTTCGGCTTTTTCGGCATCGGCGATCGAAACGAGGATGCGTCCGCCGCTGCCCGGCATGCGGACGCCCGCGGCGATAAACCCTTTACGAAGCGCGCCGGCAAACGTCGCGTCGATCCCGAGCACTTCGCCGGTTGACTTCATCTCGGGTCCCAGGATCGTTTCGACTCCGCGCATTTTCGAAAACGAAAAGACGGGCACTTTCACCACGACGAACGGCATGGCCGGCCGCAATCCGGTTCCGTACGGCATGTCGCGCAAGCGTTCGCCCAATCCCACACGCGTCGCCGCCGCGACGATATTGATGCCGGTGGCCTTCTGGATGATCGGAACCGTGCGGCTGGCGCGCGGATTGGCTTCAATGATATACAACTGATCGTCGTGCACTACGAACTGAATGTTGATCAACCCGCGAATCTTCAGCTCGCGCGCCACCGCTTCGGTCACCTCGGCGATGCGACGCTCCATGGCGGCATCGATCGTCTGCGCCGGGTACGCACTAATCGAATCGCCGGAATGAATGCCGGCTCGCTCGACGTGTTCGAAGATGCCTGGAATCAAGATGTCGTCGCCGTCGAACACCGCATCGACCTCAAGTTCGAGACCGCGCAAGTATTTATCGACTAATAACGGCGCGTCCGGAACGATGTCCGGCGCGGACTCGGCGTACGACGCGAGTTGGCCTTCGTTGTACACGATCTCCATCGCGCGGCCGCCAAGGACGAACGACGGGCGCACCAGCACCGGGAAGCCGAGTTCGCGTGCGATGGCACGCGCCTCGCGAAAGCTGCGCGCGGCGTGTCCTTGCGGACGCGCGACGTTCAAACGCGATAGTGCGGCATCGAATTGCTCGCGGTTCTCGGCCATGTCGAGCGACGCACGGTCGCTGCCGAGGATGTGCACGCCGCGGGCGCTCAGTTCGGCGGCGAGATTGATCGCCGTTTGCCCACCAAAAGCCAGCATCACGCCGCGGGCGTTGGTGGCGCGATACGCCGCCTCCACTTCGTCGGCTGCCGGCGGTTCGAAGATCAGCACGTCGGAAATATCGAAATCGGTCGAAACCGTTTCGGGATTGTTGTTGACGACGACGGGTGCAAAGCCGGCGGCTTTGAGTGCCCACGCCGCGTGCACGCAACTGTAGTCGAACTCGATGCCCTGTCCGATGCGAATCGGACCGCTACCGACGACGACGACCGCCTCGCGCTCCACCGGGCGCATCTCGTCGCTTTCGCCGCGCGACAAATAGTAATACGGCGACTTAGCCGGAAACTCGGCCGCGGCGGTATCGACCATGCGGAACGCGGCCGGTTCGGCGGAGGCCATGCTCCGGTCGTATCCCCACTCGGCTGCTTGACGCCGGTCGCCCGGCGATGGGTTGACGCGCAAGCGCTCTTCCAACTCCACCAAATCGGCCAACTCGTTGAGCCAAAAACGATCGATCGACGACAGCTCGGCGATGCGCTCGATCGCGCCGTGCCGGTCGCTGGCATCGAATCGGTCGGGAAACATGTCGCGACGAAGCAGCTCCGAAACCGCGAACAGCCGCTCGTGCGACGGCTTTGCGATTTCCGTCTCGAGTTCGTCGCGGCTCCAGTCGTACAGCGCGCCCGTCAACGACCGCCGCTTGAGATCGAGTCCGCGGATCGCCTTGATCAGCGCCGCGCGGAACGTGCGGCCGATCCCCATCGCTTCGCCGGTCGACTTCATCTGCGTTCCCAGACGCGTATCGGCCAGTGGGAACTTATCGAACGGCCAGCGTGGGATCTTGACGATCACGTAATCGAGCGTCGGCTCGTACGCGGCTTTGGTGACGCCGGTGACCGGGTTTGGAATCTGATCGAGCGTTTGGCCCAGCGCGATGCGCGTCGCAATTTTCGCGATCGGATACCCGGTGGCTTTCGATGCCAGCGCCGAGCTGCGCGAAACGCGCGGGTTGACTTCGATAATCGCGTATTCGCTGCGATCCGGACGCAACGCGAACTGAATGTTACAGCCGCCCTGCACGTTGAGCGCGCGAATCACGTTGATGCTGGCGGTGCGCAGCATCTGATATTCGAGGTCCGACAACGTTTGCGAGGGTGCGACGACGATCGAGTCGCCGGTGTGCACGCCAACCGGATCGATGTTTTCCATGTTGCACACGGTGATGCAGTTGCCGGCTTTGTCGCGCAGCACTTCGTACTCGATCTCTTTCCAACCGAGCAGGGACGTTTCCAACAGGACCTGATGGATGAGGCTGGCCGTCAACCCCGCATCGAGGAACTCGCGCAGCTGCTTTTCGTCGTAGGCGATGCCGCCGCCGGTGCCGCCCAGCGTGTAGGCCGGCCGGATGACGAGCGGGTAGCCTTTGCGCTGCGCAAACGCAACGCCGGCCTCGATATCGGTGACGATCTCGCTCTCGGGTACCGGCTCGCCGATCTCGATCATCTTCTTCTTGAAACGATCGCGGTCTTCGGCCAGCTTGATCGTTTCGATCGGCGTGCCCAACGGTTCGACGCCGTATTTTTCGAGGATGCCGGCGTCGTCGAGCTCGACGGCCAGGTTCAGTCCGGTCTGCCCGCCCAGCGTCGGCAGCAGTGCGTCGGGCCGCTCGCGCGCGATGATTTGTTCGATCGACTCAACCGTCAACGGTTCCAGGTACACCGCGTCGGCAATCTCGGGATCCGTCATGATCGTCGCCGGATTCGAGTTGACGAGGATGATCCGGTGGCCTTCCTCGCGCAACGCCCGGCACGCTTGCACGCCGGCATAGTCGAATTCGGCAGCCTGACCGATGACGATCGGTCCAGAGCCGATGACCATTACATTCCGGGGCATGCTGGGGCCGTTTCATTGGCCTGCGGATGGCCGCAGTCCTGGACGGTTCTCGTTACTCAGTCACCGCGCTGCCGGCGGCGAGGCCGGTGCCGAGCTCCGAGCGCAGGAATCGTTACGATCGAGCGCGCGTTATTTTGAATCGACACTAATAACGACGTCCGACGGGTCGATGCCGGGAACGGTTCGACGGCGCGCCGCCTTTCGGATAGCGATAGACTTCGAAGTTTGCGTAGCCGGCATCCGGGCAAAGCAGGCGATGCTTATAAATGAACGTTGCAACGCAATCCGCTCGAGATCGTCAGCGGACGTTTAGCCGGTAACGGTCGCGACATCGTTTTAACCCGCGTCTCGTAATTCACGGCTTTTCTTGGTCGCAGGATATTGAGAACGTCCCGACATATTGGACCCGCCAGGGAAACCGATGGTAGCGCCTCCGAGCCGAAAGCGATTCGAAATCGCTTTGCGCCTTTCGGCAATTCCGAATAGCCCATCTGATACGCGTCTGTTCAGTCCGTCACCAAACAGATCGTCGTGCGAATCGTACGCTAGGAAATAAAGCTTGCCCGAACCCCAAACCACCGTACCGCTGCCCTTCGCATGGGGTACAGCGCGATGTTGCCTGGACCGTACTTTTTGAAACGATATTCGCTACAGCCAACGTCCCGCTGCTCGAGCTGATGGCGCAGCTGGCGGGAGTCCCAGCGGAGTCGCTCAGCGTAGCGATCGGCTGCGAGCCGCCGTGCGCGTATTCAACCAACCGTGCGTTGTTGGTATCGACAATCCAGACGTCTCCCGCCGCATCCACACACTCGCCGCTGTAGTGACATGCAGGTCTGAATCCGAATGAGCGATATGAGACTGCGACTGACAAAGCCCGGATACGAATACACATCGAACGTCGCCGGCCGAATCGAGAACATACGCCAATTCACCCAGTGTGTCCGCACGAGGCGTTGAAAAAGCGTCCCGTCACTGCCGGACTAATGGACGGCGTCAGTCGGCAGCCTCGGGCTCGTCCCGCCGCATCCGGATAGCAATACTAGGGTGGCCACCGCTGCTAGAGCGTTCGTGCCGTTTTTGAACAACATCGATGATACCTCACGAGCGTAGCTTCGTTGCTAGCACCTACCACCGCCGTGCGGCCGGACCCCGCTCCTGCGAGTGCCGTCGAGGTGCCACCCGCTCAGGGTTGGAGACGAACGGCGCTCCATCCGTCGTGCGATCGTTCGAAGCGAATGCGGTCGTGCAGCCGGTTCGGGCGGCTTTGCCAGAATTCGACGCGCTGCGGGACGATCGTGTAGCCGCCCCACGAATGCGGACGCGGCACGTCTTCCCCCTCGAAGCGCGCTTCGTAGGCTTCGTAGCGCTCGTCCAGCAGCGCGTGGTTTTCGACCGGCTCGCTTTGCTCCGACGCCCAAGCACCCAGGCGATGTCCGCGTGGCCGCGACTCGAAGTACGCGTCCGATTCATCGTCGGACGAGACGCGCGCTACGCCCTCGACCCGCACTTGCCGTTCCAGTTCGGGCCAGTGCAGCACGGCCGCAATGGCCGGATTGTCACTCAGCTCCTGACCTTTGCGGCTCAAATACGATGTGTAGAAGCGCAACCCGGCGCGGTCGAAGCCTCGCAGTAACACGATTCGCGCGGACGGACGTCCCTCTGCGTCCACCGTGGCCACACACATACTATCGGCGGTTCAACGAACGCGCCCCGCGCGCCGCTTCTATCCAGCGCGTCAGCGTTGCGAATGGATCGTCTCCGGGAGCCACGTCGTACGGAATCACCGGTACCGGCCCGTGGCTAAGCCGGTGACGAACGCACACAGCATCAAACCGCCGCCGGCTAGAGCCAGCGGCAACGACGCGTCGATTTCTTGTTTGCGCACGGTCGTTATGCGCGCGAGACGCGCCAACGCGTCGTGCAGCTGCACCGCATTTTCGGCGCGCGCGTACGCACCGCCGCTGGCCTCTGCGTAGCGGCGCAACGCGTCTTCATCGATCGTTGCTTCGTCGTTGGTTCCCGGAATCACGCCGCCCTGTTGCGTTCCGATGCCGACCGTATACACCGGAACCTGGTGTTGGCCGAGCCACTGCGCTGCTTCGATCGGATCCGTACCGGCGTTGTTGACGCCGTCGGTGATCAACACCACGACGCGATGGCCCGCATCCGGCAGATTCTGCGCAGCTAGCCGCATCGCATCGCCGATCGCCGTTGCTCCGTCGGGCTGCGGCAAGTTATCGAGCGACGCCGAAACGGTAGCGCGATCGGCGCTGAGGGGCTGCACCAGCTCCGCGCCGGCGGCGAACGCAATGATGCCGATTTTCGTGCCGGCCGGCGTCTCGTTGATGAACGCTCGGGCGGCGGCTTTGGCGGCTTCCGCCCGTGTCGGCGCCACGTCCGTCGACGCCATCGAGCCGGACGTGTCGATGCAGATAAAGACTTGTCCGTCGTGAATCGGCAGCGGCAACGTAACGTGCGGTCGCGCCGCCGCACCGAGCAAGCCGGCAACGCCCGCCACCAAAGCGATCGTTAATGCCCGCGGAATCCAAGCCCTCGGACGAATCGCTTGCGTGAAAAACTCGACGTTGGAATAGGCGAGGTCGTTTGCGGTCGCCCTCCGCTGCAGCCGCACGATCAGCATCGCGAACGCTATAACCAGCACGACGGCGAACAGCAACCACCACGGATGCTCCACGCTCACGCCGGCACCCCGCGAAACGCCAATCCGAATGCTTGGTGCAGCGAGGCTGCACCGTCGCGCTCGTCCAGCAGGCCGGTGCGCCAGTTGGCTTGCGAAAAATGCTGCAAGATCGTTCGTCTCGCGCGCTCGGACGGCGCGAGCGTACGCGCGCCGCTCGCGCTGGCCGACGTACGCGCGAATCGCTCCGCCTTCGGCCCCGCGTATGCGAACGATTCCGCCCAACGGCAAACCGTCGTACCACGGGTCGCGCGCGACCAGCACCGTACAGTCGAAACGCGCCCCAAGGCGATGCAATAGCGCATCGTCCCCGGCGCCCAGGTCGAACCAATCCCCGATCGCCAGCAGCGCGGTGCCGCGCGGCAACGCGTTCAACGCGGTCTGGAAGACGCGTGCACAATCGAACGTTCCCGGTTGCGCCGAAGCCGCGATCGCTGCGTGACGCGAGCGTTGCAGTGCCGCAGGCGTCATCCAATCCGACGCTACGTTGATGCACCGGTCGTCGGCGGTCGCGGCTCCGAACCACGCCGACGTTGCTTCGGCGGCTGCGGATAACAACGGCCTGCGGCGGCCGACGCGCATCGAGCCCGACCCATCGACGATGGCGGCCAACGTCAATGCAACGTCTTCGAGCACCACCCGCGATTGCAACGTTGCTGCGCGCGCCGTCGCCGCCCAATCGATGCGTCGCACGTCGTCGCCGGGGACGTAGGCGCGCAACTCGACGAACTCATAGCCGTCGCCACGGTAAACCGTGGGCGACCCCGCCCCTAACGCACGCGGGCGGCGCTTGCCGCGCAATAACGCGTCGCGAATCGTCACGCCGCGACTACGGCGCGGGAACCGCGGAGATCAGCGCGCCGATGGCCCGATCGACCGCGACGCCTTCGGTGGACAGCCGATAGTTAAATCCGATGCGATGCCGCAGCGCGTCCGGCGCGACCGCCCGCACGTCGTCCGGCAGCGCGAAGTCGCGGCCTGCGAGAAACGCACGAGCGCGCGCCAGATTCGCCAGCGCGAGCGTCGCCCGGGGACTCGCACCGTAATCGATCAACTCCGCGCATGAAATCGTCCGGCCCGCCGCGCTCGTTACCGAAACGCGATCGCCTTCTCGCGTGATCGCGACCAACTCGACGATGTAGCGCTTTAATTTCTCATCGATGTGCACCGCGTGCGCTTGAACGCGCCAAGCTGCGACATCAGCCAGCGTCGCCACGCCGCGCACCGGCTGCGTATCGGCCAACGCGAACCGGTCGAGAATCTGCAATTCCTCGTCGCGTGACGGATAGCCCACGTCGACTTTGATGAGAAAGCGGTCCATCTGCGCGATCGGAAGCGCATACGTACCTTCGGCATCGAGCGGATTCATGGTGGCCATCACGATGAATGGGTCCGGCAGCGGGTGGGTCTGCGGACCGATCGTTACTTGGCGCTCTTGCATGGCTTCCAACAGCGCAGATTGCACCTTGGCCGGCGCGCGGTTGATCTCGTCGGCCAACACGACGTTGGCGAAGATCGGTCCCAGCACCGTGGTAAAGGCGCTTTCGCGCTGATCGAACACGCGCGTGCCGACGATGTCGCTCGGAAGCAAATCCGGCGTGAACTGGATGCGTTTAAACGTGCCGTCCAACGCCGCGGCCATCGCGCGGCAGGCCAGCGTCTTGGCTAAGCCGGGCGGCCCTTCGAGTAGCACGTGCCCGTTCGCCAACAGCGCCATGAGCAACGCTTCGACTACGTTGGGCTGTCCGACGATCGTTTCGGAGAGCGCCGCCGACAGCGCGTGAGGCGTGCGTTCGTTCATGCGACGTTACGCTCCAGCGCTAGGCACGCATCCGAGATCGCGCCCGGAAGATCCGAATCGTACGTGAAGGCTGCGCGTTCCAGCGCGATCAGCAATCCACGCATCGGTTCGGTGCTCGCGCGCGGCAATCGCAGCACTGCCGACAGCGTCTCGCCTTCGTCGGCACCGATCAATCGCCACACCGCTCCGCGAACCGCGACCGCCGTCAAGCGCGTCGGATCCGCGCGTAGCACGAGCAAGGCATCGGCAAGCTGATCGTGGACCGTTTGCGGAGGCATCGCCGGCGCTTCGTCCACTACCGGCGGCGCGGTGCGGATGTCGGCGACCGCGCTTCGTCGCGCGATCGCGACGACGATCGCCACGATCGCGACGATAACGACCAGCCAAAAGACGACGATCGACAACGCGCGGCGCAGATCGAGACCGCTGGAGGCGTTCACCAAACTGGTCGCCGGCGATCCGAACCACCGTCAAGGTGAGACCGTTGGTGGAATATTGCTTGGCGCGGTTGTCGCGAGCATCCACCGCTTGCAGAACGGCCGGCGCGATCGCCAGCGAACCGGGCGCGTGCGCCGCGACCGAAATGGTTTCGCGATACGTCGATCCGCCGGGTGCCGCACTCACTTGGCGCTCGTCACCAAGCAGTTCGAGCGACGCCAGCAGCGGAAGTTCAAGGTTTCCAATCGAGCCGACGTTCTCGCGCACGCGCAGCGTGACGGTGATGTGAAACGGGACGTTGACGTGCGGCGTCGACGTGTCCGACGACAGCGTGAAGCTCTGCACCGTCAGATGCTGCAGCGACTGCGCGCCGGCTTGCGCCGGTGCCAATGCGAGCGCTATCGTCAGCGCTGCGATAAGCCGGCGGATTCGAACCATTGCGTGAATAGTTTACGCGCGTCGAACGGACCGGGCGACGCTTCCGGGTGAAACTGCACGCCCTCGATCGGCAGCGTGCGATGACGGAAACCTTCGTTGGTGCCGTCGTTCAAGTTGGTCATCGTCGCTTCCAGTTCGTCCGGTAACGACGATGCATCGACTGCGTAGCCATGGTTGTGCGCGGTTACGATCACCTCGCCGCACACGTTCTTCACCGGTTGATTTCCACCGCGATGGCCGTACGGAAGTTTGTACGTGCGTCCACCGTAGGCCAATGCGAGTAATTGGTGCCCCAGGCAGATACCGAAAAGCGGCGTCCTGTCGCTCAACTCGCGCAAGGTCTCGATCGTCTCCGGCAAATCGGTCGGATCGCCGGGTCCGGGCGACACGAAGACGGCCTGCGGAGCGGTCGCGAGAACGTCGTGACTCGATGCGTCGTAGGGCAATACCGTTATTCGAGCGCCAAGTGCTTGGAGTTCCCGGAGAATTGCGCGTTTGACGCCACAATCGATCAGCGTCACGGGCACGCCGTCTGCCGGACCTTCGACGGTCGCGGTTCGAGTGGCGACCGAGGCGACCAAGCCCGCATCCGTATCGCCACGAACGAATTCGGCGAGCTTGCGCTCGGCGTCGGCCAGCGCGCCCTCACCAACGGCCAACGCGCCGGCGATCGTGCCGTGCTCGCGTAACGCGATGGTAATCGACCGCGTATCCGCGCCGATCAAGGTGGGAACGTCCTGCTCGATCAGCCACGACGGTAAATCGATCTTCGACAGATGGTGCGAAGGATGGGTCGAGATCTGCTTGACGACAGCGCCTGCGGCGCACGCGCGCGAGTATTGGGACGCGCTGCCCGATATGCCGTAATTCCCGATCATCGGATAGGTGAACGTCAAAATCTGACCGGCGTATGACGGATCGGTCAGCGCTTCTTCGTAGCCGGTCATGCCCGTATAGAACACCGCCTCGCCCAGCGCCAGCCCATCGGTCAAGCCGTAGCCGTCGAAACGGCTTCCGTCGGCGAGAAACAGGGCGGCGGGCGGCGCGGAATGCATCGGCCGTTCGGGTTAGCGCCGGGTCTCGTGCGTCCCTTGGAGGAGCGCTTGCGCTCCCCGGAGTCGCCCGGCGCTATTCGTCGTCAGGCGCCGAGTGCGATGGCGGCAGCGACAGAAAGTACGCGCGATCGTGGCCTGGGTTTTGCGCCGGAATGGGGACGAACTTTCTTGGCTTCTGAGTGAAGTCGAACGAGTCGGTGAGGTTATTCGCGCGCGCGTCGGTCGTGTTCAGGCTATCGAGCCCGAAGGTCGTCTCCGCGAACTTTAAAATGCTGCCGAATTCATATTGCGTGTGCGAAACGTAGCCTTTCTTGGCATACGGCGAAACGATGATCAGCGGCACGCGAAAACCAAGGCCGCGATAGTCGAGTTGCGGCGGCGGCAAATGATCCCAGAATCCACCCCAGTCATCCCATACGATGACGATCGCCGTCGAATTCCAATACTTGCTTTCGCCGATGGCGTTGACGACCGACGACACCCAATCGGGTCCGGTGTCGACGAGCTTTCCATTGACTGGATTGTAATGGTCCGACTCTTCGCCGGTGGGGATCACCCAACTAACCCCCGGAAGTTCCACGGCTCCCGAAGGGTTGGGAGTCGGGCAGACTTTGGTTCCCACCGTGCCGGAGACGTCGCACAGGATGTTCGTGTTGGGCCACGACACGCAGTTGGCGGTCGCCGGACACGTGAACGGTTTCGGGGACACGTTCGGGTAATTCGGCCATTCTTTGCTGTACCGCACCGCGGAAATACCGTCGAAGGCGTTCCACATCTCGCCACCGTCGAGATCTAACGGCGGTACGTAGTATCTCCAACTGATGCCCTTCGCTTCGAGGGTGTCCCGGATCGTTGCATAGGTCATGCACGGGAAGGGACCCGCATAGGTGTATTGTTGACTCGTACTGAGCAGCGGCGTCGTCGTACCAGACTTGGCGTCGCATCCCCACCAGTTCGTCGGGCCGTGGGGCAGATCGATGAGGCTTTCGCCGGGTTCGTACGTCGCATCGCCACGAATCAACGTTTGATGGGCGGTATAACTCGCGCTGAACTCCGTCGGGAACATCCGATCGCCTAAGACGTACTGCTTGGCCATCGCCCAGTAGGGTTTGATTTGACTTGGATCGGTAACTTGATAGACGTAGTTTTTCTTGGCGCTACCCGGGAGGCCGTCAACATAGGCGAACCCGTCCATCCGCCCGTTATCGTACTCCGTCTTGAACGACGGGCAGTATGTGTGTCCGGGATCGAGGACGAGCAACGATTGATGAAACCGTATCTGAATAGGCGTTGAGGTCGGACCGGGACTCGGAGTGCTGAGAACCGGACACGGGCTCTCTACCGTGTATGGCCCCGGCGACGCTCCCGGTCCCGGCGCGGTTTTGACGCAATCCGTTCCCTTGAAGCAATCGAAGAAATTGTCGAACGTCCGATTCTCTTGCACGATGACGACGATGTGTTGAATCTTCCCGCTCGAGCCGGCTTGCAGCGGGAGAAAGGTTGTCGGAACTTGGCTGGACCCGGGTGCCAACTGCGATTGCGAGCAGCCCGCGATGGCCACGGCGATTGCCAGCAGACACGCCGGCATCAGGGTATATTTGGGCAATTTGGGCTACTCCGTGTCGACCGGTGTATAGTCGGGTGGTAACTTCATGAAATATGCTCGATCGTGGCTTGGGTTTTCCGGGGCGATCGGCACGAATTTCCGCGGCTTCTTCGTAAAGTCGAAAACATCGGTGAGATTATTTGCTCGCACGTCGGTCGTATTCAAGCTGTCGAGCCCAAAGGTCGTTTCCATAAATTTCAAGATGCTGCCGAACTCGTACTGCGTGTGCGACACATAGCCTTTTTTGGCATAGGGCGATATGACGAGTAGCGGAACGCGAAAACCGAGTCCGCGATAATCGAGTTGCGGCGGCGAGATATGATCCCAGTATCCGCCCCAATCGTCCCATACGATGATGATGGCGGTGGAATCCCAATACTTACTCTCACCGATCGAGTTAACGACGGACGCAACCCAGTCGGGCCCGGTATCGACGGACTTGTAGCTTTTCACCGTGTAATGGTCGGACTCCAAGCCGGTCGGAATCACCCAGCTAACCCCGGGCAGCGCTACGGGGCCCGGAGTGTTCGGCGTCGGACACGGACTCGTGACCGTTCCGACGTCGCAAAACACGTTGGTGTTGGGCCACGAAACGCAGTTCACCGTTGCATTGCAGGTAAACGGAACTTTAAATTTGGTCGGCCACTCACTGCTATACCGAACGGCGGAAATGCCGTCGAAGGCGTTCCACATTTGGCCGCCTTCGATTGGCCATGGCGGCACGTAGTATCGCCAGCTGACGCCTTTGGCTTCGAGGGTGTCGCGCATCGTTTCGTACGTCATGCACGGGAACGGACCGGCGAGGTTGTACTGTTGCGTCGAACTCAGCAAGGGCGTCTGCGTGTAGGGCGTATCGTCGCAACCCCATTTGCTGGCGCCGTGATCCTCCGGAAGGTCGACCAGGCTCTCGCCTTGCTCGTACGTCGCGTCGCCGCGGATCAGCGTCTGATGCGCGGTATAACTCGCACTGGACTCGGTGGGAAACATGCGATCGCCTAAGACGTAGCTTTTCGCCATATCCCAATACGGCCGGATATCGCCCGGCTCGGTGACGCGATACACCCAGTTCTTTTTCGGATAGTACAAGCTGTTCACATAGGCGAATCCATCCATTCTGCCATTGTCGTATTCCATTTTGAACGTTGGGCAATAGGTATGGCCGGGATCGTTTATTCCGGCTAACGGCTGATGGAATTTGATCTTGATGGGTGTTGGACTGGGGCCGGGGCTCGGCGTGTTCAGCGCAGGACAGGGGCTCGCTACCGTGCGCGGACCCGGCTTCGCGCCCGAGCCGGGCGCGGTCGTCACGCAATCCGTTCCCTTGAAGCAATCGAATAGATTGTCGAACGTCCGGTTCTCTTGCACGATCACGACGATGTGCCGGATCTTCCCGCTGCTAGCTTGCTGTCCGGCGAGCTCTGGAAGATTGCCGGTCGAAGCCGGCGTCGAAGAGCCCGAGC
Source organism: Vulcanimicrobiota bacterium (assembly GCA_963786515.1). GTDB lineage: Bacteria > Vulcanimicrobiota > Vulcanimicrobiia > Vulcanimicrobiales > Vulcanimicrobiaceae > Tumulicola. Next base: position 106,626 of record CAWAZM010000017.1, read on the forward strand.
ATCCGACGCCGATACTAACCGCCAGGAGACATAGTAGAGCAACGAGTTTCTTCGACATCGATGATTACTCCGTATCGACCGGCGTCGTATCGGGCCTTCGCTCTATGAAAAACTGCGCGTTTTCATTCTTCTTCAAGGGTTTAATAGGAACGAAAGCGCGCGGCTTCTGGTTAAAAAAGAACGAGTCGGTGAGGTTCGCGGCGCGTTGATCCGTCGTACCCAAACTCGGTAACCCGAACGTGCTCTCGATAAACTTGAGTACGCTGCCGAACTCGTATTGCGTGTGCGACACGTAGGCTTTCTTGGCATACGGCGAGATGACGATCAGCGGCACGCGGAAACCCAAACCGGTGTAGTCGAGTTGCGGCGGCTTGACGTGATCGTAGAATCCGCCCCAGTCGTCCCAAAAAATAATAATCGCGGTCGAGTCCCAATACTTACTCTCGCCCACCGCATTAACGACCGACGTCACCCAATCCGGACCGAGATCGGTTCCACGTCCGTCGGCGTGATCGGATTCTTCGTTGGTCGGAATGACCCAAGAAACCGCCGGCAACACGGCCGGCCCCTGCGACTTCGGAGTCGGGCACTTCCCACCGACTTTCCCGGAAATGTCGCACAAGACGTTCGTGTTAGGCCAAGACACGCAACTGCCGACGCAGTTGAACTTGTCCGACGTCGGCCATTCGTCGCTGTAGCGCACCGCTTTGACGGCGTCGAACGCATTCCACATCTGACCGCCGTCGTAGCCGAAGGGCGGCGCGTAGTATCGCCACGACACCTTGGCCGCGTCCAATGTATCCCGGATCGTCTCGTATTCCATGCACGGGAACGGTCCGTTCCGATCGTACAACTTTTTCGACGTAAGGAACGGCGTCTTGCTATCCGGCGCGTCGTCGCAACCCCAGTTGCTCGTATTCTCTTTATTCCAGGGAAAATCGACCAAACTTTTGCCGGTCGTATATGTCGTGTCCCCGCGTATCAGATCCTGGTGCGCGGTATAACTGCCGCTGAACTCCGTCGGAAACATACGATCGCCCAAAACATACTGCGATGCCATGTCCCAATACGGCTGGATCTGCTTCGGATTCGTTACTCGATACGTGTACGTCCCGCACGACTTGTGGTACGTGCAGTCTGCTTCCCAATAAAAGCCGTCCATCCGCCCGCCATCGTATTCGACTTTGAATCCCGGACAATAAAAGTGGTTCGGGTCCAAATCCACCAGTGGAACGTTGAACTGCAGCGCGATCGGCGTCGGGGTCGGCCCGGGCGGAAGCGTATGCAGTGCGGGGCACGGGCTCGGAACCGACGATGGGCCGGGCTCCGCGCCCGGGCCGGGAGCCGTTTTCACGCAATCGGTTCCCGGAAAACAATCGAAGAAATTATCGAACGTACGGTTTTCTTGAACGATGATGACGATGTGTTTGATCTTGTTGCCTTGCCCGGCGTCTCCGAGCGAGAACGCTTGGGCTCCGGCGTAGGTGCTCGGCATCGGCGTACCGGAGCAACCGACTGCCACCGCGACCGCCACCACAATGCATAGCGAAAAGAACGACCTGCGCATACATCTCAGTTACGAAATCCGGGTGCCAGTCCTCCCGCTCGTATGCCGAACGCTTGCTTCGTCGATAACCGAGGTTATAAATCTTCGCGAAATGCGATGTTTCCACCGACGATCGTCGCGAGGATGCGGCGCGGGAGCGTGCGTCCGGCGAACGGCGTCACGTGGCCTTTGGATGCGAATCGTTGCGGATCGACGTGCCACGGCCGATCTGCAAATACGACCACATCGCCTACGCTTCCAGGCCGGAGCGATCCACCGGGGATGTTGAGAATGCGCGCCGGCGCCGTCGACAAGACTTCGACGTAGCGTGGAAGCGAAAGATCCTCGATCGCAAATGCCAGCGCACCGGCGGCGATTTCCAGACCGGTGAATCCGACCGCTGCGTGCTCGAAGTCTGTCGATTTCTCCGCATCGGTATGCGGTGCGTGATCGCTGGCGCACGCGTCGATACTGCCGTCGCGCACGCCTTGGCGAAGCGCCGCTACGTCGACGAGCGTTCGCAGCGGCGGATTGACTTTCGCCGCCGATCCAAGCGTCGCGACGAGTTCGTCGGTAAACACCAGATGATGCGGCGTCACCTCGCACGTGATATGTCTTGCCCGCAACTTCGCCGCCCGCACGATATCCAAACCGGCGGCCGTCGTGATGTGCGCGATATGCCAGCGCTTGCGCGTTTCGATCGCGATCGTGCAATCGCGGGCGACGATCGACTCCTCGGCAATCGCAGGGTTTCCATGTAGACCCAATCGTCCGATGTAAGGCCTTCGTTCATCACGCCGCCGGCCTTGATCGCTTCGTCTTCGCAATGCGAGACGAACGGCGCGTCGCCGGAGGCCGCCAACGCCGCGTGCACCAGCAGTTCCGTGTCCTCGACCGTCGAGCCGTCGTCCGAAAACGCCACCGCGCCGGCGGCCGAAAGTGCGCGATAATCGCATAGCTCGCGTCCGAGCCGGCCGCGCGTGATCGCGCCGATCGGATACACGCGGCACCTTCCACGTTCGGCGGCCGCCGCAACGACGGCACCGATCACCACGGGATCGTCCAGAGCCGGTTCGGTATTGGGCATGCACGCGACGGCAGTAAATCCACCGCGCACGGCGGCATGCGTGCCGGTCGCAATCGTTTCCTTTTCGGGAAACCCGGGTTCGCGCAGGTGGACGTGCATGTCGATGAAACCGGGAGCCACGAACGCGTTTCGTGCGTCGATCGCGACCTCGCCCTCTTCGAGATCGATGTGTTCGGCAATCTGGACGACGATACCGTCGCGAATGCGAACGTCTCGGAGGGCGTCAACGCCGATCGACGGATCGACCAATCGGCCGCCGGCGATGACGACGCTACCGCCGCCCGCGATCAACGCCGTCCGTGCACCAAAAAGTCGAGTACGGCCATCCGTACCGACACTCCGTGCCGCACTTGCTTGGCATATCGCCAGCCGGCAAAATCGAGCACGCAGTCGTCGAGCTCCATGCCACGATTGTACGGACCGGGGTGCAGGATCACCGCGTCGTCGCGCACCTTCTTCAACCGCGTGCGGTCGAGTTGAAAATCGCGAACGTAGTCCTGGTCCGTTAGCGGCATCGATTCGAACCGTTCGCGCTGGATGCGCAGCAAGACGATTCCATCCGCTTTGGGCAACACGGCATCGAAGTCGCGGTCGATTCGCACGCCGGGGCCGGCATATTCGTCCGGCAAAAATGCCGGCGGTCCCACGAGAACGACGTCGGCGTGCGCGCGCTTCAAACCGGCAATCAAGGAATGTGCGACGCGGCTGTGCGCGATGTCGCCGACGATCGCGACCGTACGCCCTTTTAGAGCGCCAAACTCCTCGATCAGCGTGTACATATCGAGCAGCGCCTGCGTCGGGTGCGCGTGCGTTCCGTCCCCCGCGTTGACGACGTGGCCGTCGAACACCGCCCCGAGCCGCTCGGCAAAGCCACTTTCCGGATGTCGCACGACCAGAACGTCCACGCCCATCGCTCCCAGGGAGATCGCGGTATCTTCGATCGATTCACCCTTGGCCAAGCTCAAGTCGCGCGGCGACAGATTTACGACATCGGCGCCGAGCCGAAGTTCTGCGAGGTTGAACGACGTGAACGTCCGCGTGCTCTCCTCGAAAAACGTATTGACGCACGCGACGCGGTCGAGCAGGCGTCCGGGCGGCGTGCGTTCGAACTCGGCGGTCCGTTCGAACACATAACGCAGATTGTCGGGATCGAGATCGGTCAGATCGATCAGACTATGGCGTATCCGCAACGACCACTACCTCATCGGATGCAGCACGTTGCGCCCCCAGCGACACGGCCACGCGTTCGCCCGCGCTGGTTGGGATCACGCGGCCGACGTAATCGGGCTGGATCGGAAGTTCGCGCAATCCGCGGTCGATCAGCACGCACAAGCGAATCGCCGACGGGCGGCCGAGATCGGTCACCGCATCGAGCGCGGCGCGAATGGTGCGCCCGGTGTAGAGCACGTCGTCCACGATCACGACCGTGCGGCCGGTCACGTCGACCGGAATGCGCGACTCGGCCATCTCGTGCGTGACGCGATCGTCGCGGTACAAGTTGACGTTGAGAAAGCCTAGCTCGGGCGCGGCGCCGCCGATGCGGGCGATTTCGGCCGCCAGACGCGCGGCGAAGCCTTCACCGCCGCGGCGCACGCCGAGCAACACGACCCCGTCGCGCGCTTCGGACGGTTCGACGATCTCGTGCGCGAGACGCGCACAGGTGCGGGCGATTTCGTCGTCCCGAATGACGACGCGTTGACGCGTGATCGCGTTCATGCGACCGAGTCCGTTAGTGCGTCGAGTGCGGATTGCACGCTCTTTTGCTCCAACCGGTATCCCTCAAGTTTGGCTCGCTCTTTCGCAACCACATCGGGTGCAGCCTTGGCGACGAACGCCTCGTTCGACAGTTTTCGTTCCAATCGTTCCACCTCTCCAGCCAGACGCGCCACTTGCTTGGCGTAGCGCGCCTCGAGCAGCTCGCGTGGAGCGCGGGCGCGTAACGCGGCCAGCGCATCCTCTAGGGTGTCGCCGGCAGCAGGCGCGGTCTCGATGGCCGCAGCCGCAAAGTGCCCCAGCAACGCCGCGGCTTGCGCCGGAACGTTTGCCGGCGTTTCCAACGTCAGCGGCTCGCGCGGCTGCAAACCCATCTCCGCGCGCAAATTACGCAGACGCTCGGCCGCCCGCTGCACCGATTCGAAAGCCGCGGCGGCATCGCGATCGACGGGCACCTCTTCGGGATCCGGCCACGTGGCGGTCATGATCGTCTTGCCGTCGTGCGGAATCGCCAGCCACACTTCTTCGGTAATGAACGGCTCGATCGGATGCAGCAAGCGCATCGCGTTGTTCCACACGAACGACAGCACCGCGGCGCGCGTCGGGAGGTTGGCTTCAATTTTTGTCGCCTCCAGATACCAGTCGCAAAACTCGTACCACACGAAGCGCCACAACGCGTCGGCCGCCGAGCCGAAGTCGTAGCGATCGTACGCGCTCTCCACCGCGAGGATGGTGTCGTGCAAACTCGTGAGGATCCAGCGATCGGCGATCGTCAGCGACTGCGTGTTCGGCAGAATGCGCGCTCCCGGCAAACCTTCGGCTAACGTTAGCACGTACCGCGTCGCGTTCCAGATCTTGTTGTTGAAGTTGCGCGCTTCTTCGCAGCGCGACTCGACGAATCGTATCTCCTGGCCCTCGAGCCGCATCTGCCGCAGGACGCCCATACGGAACGCGTCGGCCCCGTATTGTCTGGCCAACTCCATCGGGTCGATCGCGTTGCCGAGCGATTTCGACATTTTGCGGCCTTGCGCATCGAACACCAGCGGCGGAACGAATACCTCGGGAAACGGCAACTCGCCCATCACGTGCAGCCCCAGCATCACCATGCGGGCCACCCACAAAAACACGATGTCGCCGCCGGTGACCAATACCTGGGACGGGTACCAGCACTGCAGCTCGGTGGTCGACTCCGGCCACCCGAGAATTGAGAACGGCCAGATCCCGCTCGAAAACCAGGTGTCTAACGTGTCCGGATCTCGCACCAAAACGCCGCTGCCGAAGTCGCGCAACGCGATCTCGCGCGCCTCTTCTTCGGTTTCGGCCACGACCGGAGTTCCGTCGGGCACGTACCACACCGGGAGCCGGTGGCCCCACCACAGTTGTCGCGAAATGTTCCAATCGCGAATATTCTCCAGCCACTGTTCGTACGTGCGGCCGTAGCGCTCGGGAATAAAACGGAGTCGGCCGTTGTGATACGCGTCCAACGCAGGCTTGGCGAGTTCTTCCATGCGCACGAACCATTGCAGCGACAGCATCGGTTCGATCGTATCTCCGGTGCGTTCGCTCACCGCCAGCGACATGCGATGCGCTTCTTCTTTCACCAAGCGTCCGTCGCGTCGCAAATCCTCGACGATGCGTTTGCGCGCCTCGTAACGATCCATGCCGTCGTACGGTCCAACCGCGATCTCCGCGCCGGTGATGCGCGCTTGTTGATCCAAGATCGACGGCATCGGCAATTGGTGGCGCGTGCCGATATCGTAATCGGTCGCGTCGTGCGCCGGCGTCACTTTCACCGCTCCGGTTCCGAACGTCCGGTCAACGGCCGCATCGGCCACGATCGGAATCGAGCGGTCCAGCAGCGGCGGAACCAGCACGTGGCTACCCACGAGTCCGGCGTAGCGCTCGTCGTCGGGATGCACCGCGATCGCCACGTCGCCAAGAATCGTTTCGGGGCGTGTGGTCGCAATCACGATGCTGCGGCGCGAATCGTCACGCAGCGGGTACGCGACGTGCCACAACGTCGCATCCCGCTCTACGCGATCGACCTCGGCGTCCGAAACGGTCGTTTGGCCGCGCGGGTCCCAGTTGACCAACCGCCGGCCGCGATAGATCCGGCCTTCACGGTACAGGCGCACGAACAGCGACCGCACCGCCGCCGACAGACCCTCGTCCATGGTAAAGCGGCTGCGCTGCCAGTCCGGACCGAATCCCAAAACGCGGAACTGCGATTCAATGGCGCCGCCGTACGTGCGCGACCAGTCCCAAGCGCGCTCTACGAATCGCTCGCGCCCCAAGTCGTCGCGCGAGACGCCCTCGCGCGCGAGATCTTTGATGACGACGGCTTCGGTAGCGATGGCCGCATGATCTAAGCCCGGCAACCAGTCCGCATTGTTGCCGCGCATCCGATGGTAGCGCACCAGCACGTCCATCGGAGTGTAGGTCGAGCCATGCCCAAGATGCGCCCGGCCGGTAACGTTCGGCGGCGGCATGCAAATAATGAAGGGCGGCCGCGCCGGATCGGGCTCCTCGTGGAAGTAGCCGTTCTCTTCCCAACGGCGATACAGGCGTTCTTCGACCGCACTCGGGTCGTATTGCTTGGGAAGGTCCATGGGTGGGCCTGCGTTTCGCGCCACGCAGACCGGACCCTCGGACACGGAACCTTATACGAGTCGTAATCCGGCCTTAATGGACGCTTGCTAGCATCGGCGCACATGACTTTGGCGGCCGAGCAACGCGTCGACGAGCTTTTACGCGACGCGCGAACGTGGGACGCGGCACGTTTCGCGGACTGCGCTCGCTTGGAAAACGACGATCCATCGCTCCGCCGGCTCGCAGCCGGCGTCTTCGCGATCGCGGGCCGTCAACAGGCGCTGGCCGCGATTCAGGACGTTCGACTTTTGGCGCCTCAAGGGGCCGGCGAGGTTGACGCCTACGTGGCGTCGCTTCCAGGAGGCCCGACTGCGTTCGACTATGCCGCAGCGGGTGCGGCGACCGCATGCCGCGGAGACGCCGACGAAACCTACCGTCTGTTCCGAAGCGGCGCCGCGCTTGCGATCGAAGCAGGTGCCGCCCATGTCGCGATCGCCATCGACGAACGCTTGGCTCAGCACGCATTGCTCTTTGGAAACGTCAACGTCGCCCAACGCGCCGTGGCCGCGGCGTTGCTCTTGGCTCCGGTGCAACGCTCGTGGAGCTGGCATTGGCGTTCGGCTGCAACGGCCGCTCGACTCTCGGTCGCGGCCGGCGACATCGTGCGTGCGGCCGAACTGGTCGCGCAGTCGCGCAATGCCGGATCGCCCGAGATCGACGCGCTCTTCGCTCCGAGCGCCGTAGCACTGTCGGCTACGCACGAGGCGGCGCCGTCACGGTCGGTCGTCACCGACGATCTACGGCGCATCGCGCTCACGTGCGAAACGCCGCATCTCGCGGGGTCGGCCGCAATGGCTTGGGCGGTCGCCGAACCGTCCGAACCGGGCGCGCCTTCGCCGGCCGCAGCCGCACTGCGGCGTGCGCTACTGCGTGGAAGCGACGGCCTAGATACCATCGAGTTGTATTCGGTAACCGCGCGCTATGGAGATGTCAACGATGCGCGCATCGCGGCTGCGGCGCTCCTCGCACTGGCCGCCTACAATCGCCCGTTCGCTGATGCCCACGCGCAGCTTGCGCGGGCGTACATCCTATTTCGAACCGGGCGAAACGATGCGGCCGCTGCCGCCGCGGGAGACGCTGCGCGCGCGTTTGCGGCGGTTGGTTTGCGAGGCTGGACGAACGAGTCGATGTTGCTGCTCGTGCGACAAGAGGGCGATGCCGGAGCGACGCGCCGCCGGCCATCCGCGCTGGCCTTAACCGGGCGCGAACGCCAGGTAGCACAACTCATTCGCCGTGGGTCCTCGAACCGCGATGTCGCGCGCGTTCTGGACATCAGCGAGCATACCGTGGAGCGTCACGTCAGCTCGATCTTGTCGCGGCTCGGTCTTCGATCGCGTTGGCAATTGGTCAACGAACGTCAGGACGAACAATAAGAAAACGTTCTTTATCATTAAGAAACTATCAGTAGTGCCGCTAGTGCATTAACGAACCGAGTAGTTCCCGGGATGCGCGCGGGCGCTAGGCTCGCCTACCATCGTGGTGAGGAGTGTCCGCCCCGGCCGCTTCTCGTTGCTACTGGGAGAGCTTGTTGTTCGACGTGATTGCGCGCCTAGGCAAGCGCTTCGCTTGCGTGGTGTTCTTCTGTATTGCGGCCGCGCCGTTGGCCGCTGGAGCCGATACTTCGGGCATTATTTCGGGCACCGTGACCGACTTCAAGACGCACGTTCCGATCGTGGGCGTGGCCGTCGTTGCCAAGTCGCCGAGCGCAACCTATCGCGCCGTCACCGACGCGCATGGACGCTACACGTTCCTGAGCGTACTCCCCGACAACTATTCGATCTCGTTCACCCGCACCGGCTACGCCGCGTATTCCGCCGTCGCCGTCGTGCTCAACGGTTCGCAGCAAAAGGTTGACGCCGAACTTTCAACCAGCCTGCGAACGATCGCCCATACTCGCGCGCGTTCGGCCGGCAGCGCCTATCAGCGCGGCATGACGATCGATACCTATACCGTCACCGGCGCGCAGATCGAAACGGTGCAAGGCAAGGCGTTCAATGCCGACGAGAACCAACTGCTGCGCAGCATTCCGTCGGTCACGATCGACAAATCCGGCACCGTGTCGATTCGCGGCGGCTTCGCATTCGAAGCCGGTTACGAGTTCGAAGGCATCGACTACACCACGCCCAATGCGAACTTGCAGAACACACTGCAGAACGTCGGCAACTTCAACCTGCTCAACGGCGTGGGCAGCGTGCAGTTGATTCCGGGCGGTGGCGATGCGACCCATGGCGACACCGGAACCGGCTTGATCCTCTTCACCGCTAAGCACGGAACGTATCCGGAGTTCTTTCACGCCGACGTCGAGTCGCAGATCTTTCCGTACTTGCATCAGCTCGGGCTCGAATGGGGCTGGGCCGATCCGAAGCAACGGCTTTCGAATTACGCCGGCTTCATCGGCATTCGCAAGAACTACCAGTACGGCACGCCCGGAACCGCCGCGGCGACCCTCGGCACGCTCGGCACGAATGCCGCCACCCTGGGTAGCGTGATCGATCCGAATTCGGTGTACTACGCACCGCAGTTTGTGGCGTCCAACGACTTTATCGACAATCTCATCTATCGCTTCGGCAAGAACGAAAGCCAGCGGCTGCAGTTCTTCATCCAGAATCAATCGATCAACCAGACGCTCGACTATGGCGGATTTCAGAATCTGCAGTACATCACGGGCGGCAAGAACGCCGGACAGTGTTCGCGTTATCCCGTCATTGGGTCGCAAGGGCCGGTCAACACGACCCAGCAGAACTTCGTCTGCAACGCTCTAACACCGATGTTCCCGGGGCAGCCGAACAGCTACGCGTTCGTGACGCAACCGGACACGTTGTCCAGCCCGTTCATGGCCTACAAGTTCGAATACGGTGCTAACCTCGGAACCTCGTCACTGTTAACCGCGCGCTACTGGCGCACGTTTAGCGAGCAATCGCAAAACATGCCGGCGCAGGGCATCTACGCCTCGCCATATGGCGGTCAGCGTACCGCCTTTCAGATGGACGATACCACCCAGATCGGCAGTAAGAACACGATCAAGGTTGGCGGCATTTACGAGTTTCTCAAGCCGTACGGCGATCGCTACGATTACACGTCCTACACCGCGTATACCACCCCGGCGTACATCGTTACGTACGGCATCACGCATCCCAACCAGCCACTTCCGCTCCCGTATACCTATCAGGGATTATTACCCAACAATAATCCAGCGGCCCAACAAGGCTTGGAAGAAGACTTCTTCTCGCCATCGTTGTGCCGGCAGTTGAACGCGCAGTCCGGCTGCGGTTACTTGAGCTCGTATTTTCCCAACGGCGTTCGCTTTCCGTACGAGCACGACGTGCCGACGGTGACGCAGCAGACCTACGGATTGTACGCGCAGGACACCATCGACATGTCGGATCGTTGGAAAGCTGAAGCGGGTCTGCGCTTAGACGGTTACAACTTCCAGATTCCACAGCAAGCCGGTGCGCCGCCCACGATTGGCGCCGTCGCCCACCAGCGACTATACGAGCCGCATCTCGACGCTTCATACCTGCCGGACCAGCGCGATACCATCCGCATCGGCTTCGGTCACACGCTTGCGGCGCCATTACCGAGCCAGCTCGGCAACGACGTCGATATGGGCCCGTACGCGCCGTACGATCGCATACCGTCCTACGACAACTCAACCGGACAAGCGGCCCAGTACTGCGGGCCGCACGCCAATCAACGGTGCGCCAACTACGGCCAGCAGCTCTACTGGCTGACGCGCGACTACCGTTATGGAAGTTCGACGTTGGAGGCGCCGCTCGTGGGCGCGACGTTTACCAACGTCAACGTGTCGTGGGCGCACGAGTTTCGCGACGGCGCCGCCTTTAAAATCACCCCGTTCTACCGGCGCGGCTACAATGTGATCGAGCAGACCGCGCAGATCATCGGATTCAACTACAACACGGGCACGCCGGTATACGGCGATGTCGCGTACTCCAACCTCGGGACACAAAAAGCCGAGGGCGTCGAATTGCTGTACACCAAAGAAGTTCCAATCGGCCTGTCGATGCAGATCGGCGCAACGTACATCAGCCAGTTCGGCAACGAACCACCGGGAGCGTTCTTACAGCCTGCCGCGCTTGCGCTCGGTGTTACGTATCGCTCGCCCGACCTGTCGCCGTTTCAAGCCAACGCCGCGTTCAACTATCGCACGAAAAACGGTTGGCGCATCAATCCGGTCATCGGCTTCAACGTCGGCTATCCCTATGGCGGCGGTTATTACACCGCGGTGTATTGCAACGGCAAGGCCGTCATCGTTCCGAGCAGCAGCTTGTCCACGATCTTCTCGCAAACGCCCGGCTACATCGATCCGCTCGATCCCGGCACGTGCACCAAACCGAACATCGCCGCCACGCGCGGCATTCACGAACCGGGATTGCCGGGCGGCTTACTTACTACGCCGCGCATCGATGCAGACATGACGATCGAGTACAGCCCGCCGACCAAATCGCTTGCGAAATCGGTCTTCGGATTACAAGTACAAAATCTGTTCAACCAACTCTACAACGTTCCAATCGTGAACGGCTGCTACGGCATTCCGGTCACCACGGGACTGACCAGCGGCTCCGCACCGTGTACGTACAGTACGCCGCAATACGCGCCACCGGATACCGCGGCGCACGGTAACGCCCCGTACCTAACCTACCCGAACGAGACGCCGATCACGTTCCGGCTCTATTACCAGGTGACGATATGACGACACGCATTCTTTGGAGCGCAGCATTTGCTGCGTGTTCTGCGCTCTTGGCCGGCTGCGGGAACGGTGGCGCATCCGAACCGCCGCAAACCGCGGTCGATCCGGCCTCGTCCAGTAAGCTGCAGTTCGCCGTCGGTGTCGCGACGATCGCCTCCAACGGCGGACAGAACATCGCCTACGGGTTGAACACCGTGTTGACGTTACGTCAGCAAGACGGGTTGTCGGGTACGCTGTACAACGTCCCGCAAATTCTCGGACCGTCGAGCTTTAACGTGTTGACGTCAACGCAGACCGGCAATGAAGTCCAGTCGGCCGGCGCCGACCTCGGAACCAATCACATCACCTGGGGCACCCTCAACCAACTGCAGTGGACGGGTCCGCCCCGCGGACAGAAGGCATCGACGACCGGCGCGTTTGGCTACGGGTTCTGTCCGTGCAACTCCGACAGCGGTCCGCAAAACGGTACCGCCGCGTTGTACCAAGCCTTCAACTTGCCGGTGTACGGAAACAACGAAGAGCTGTTTTACGGCGGACCGCCGGCATTTCCGAACTTCGATCCGTCGCTCGAAGCCCTCGGCTTTGTCGGCTACTCGTTAGGCTTCAGCGATTTTGCCGTGGCGCCGGTGATCGGCACGTATCATTTGTACGCTGCGGTGCCGCCGGCATACACCACACCGCAAAATCCGATCCCAACGCCGGGACCCGACGGTACGCCGACGCCCGGACCAGGCGTGCTCGCAGCATCGGCGCAAGTGACCCACATCACGCCGCTCCCGGCGTTTAAAACTCCCGCCTTTGTTGCCAACGGCAATGGCGGTGGCACGGTCGGCGTTACGGTTCCCAAAGGCGCAATCGAAGCGCTCGTCATCGTCCGCGCTCGCGGCAACAGCGGTAACGGTGTTTGTTTGCAGGCGCACACGTTCGACGCGTACTACACGCTGGTCGCCAAGCGTGCCGGCAAGCAAACCTTGCCGTTAGCCGACGATATCGGACCGAAAACGCAGTCGAATCAACCCAGTGCCACGATCTGTCCCGGCGGCTCCTATCAAGTTTATGCGGTGGCAGCGAACTATCCGGTGTACGAAGCGTCTTATCCGAATAATGTATCGCAGCTCCCGGTCATTCGCGGCAACAACGGACAAGCCGACATCACGACGTCCGATCTGCTGCAAGGCACCTACCCGAAATGAGCTCCCGTTCGGACGCGCGCGTAGCGATCGCGCTCGCCGTCGCACTTGCGACCGGTTGTTCGGGATCGCCAGGCACGCCCAACGGTTCCGTGGTTGGATCGGGCGGCGGTCCCGTGCCGCCACCGGTCACGCTGGTCGGAGTCTCCGTGAGCGTCACGGTGGCGACCGGCAACGCCGCTCCGAACTACGTTTCGCCGAAAACGCAATCGCTCACGATCGATCTCGCCTCTGTGAACGGCAGCTCGGTGTCGGGCGTTAACGCATCGACCATCACGACGACGCCCAAAGCGCATGGCTGTAAGCAGCAATCGCAACAGCTCGTCTGCTCCGGCGGCACGTCGGGTTCGCCCGGAACAGACGTATTCTCGGTAACCACCTACGACGGACCAAACGCTACGGGCGACGTTCTTTCGGTCGGCTCGGTGCAAGCGTCGATCGGGAGCGGCGGCGGTCACGTCGCGATTTCCGAACAAAACTCGGGTCAGATCGCCGGCATCGCGTCCAAACTCAAACTGTCGTTGTCCGAAAAGGCCGGCAAACGCGGCAAGCCGCTGTCGACCCCCGTGACACTGCGTGCCTACGATGCCGCCGGTTCCCTGATAAGCGGCGGCGCCCCGTACGCATTTCCAATCGCGTTGACGATCGAAGGCGATTCGACGGGCGCATACACGTTGCGATCCGGGTCACAATCCGGCCAAACGCTGCAGATCGCAACGCCGGTCCAAGCGATCGTCTTGAACTATAACGGCGATGCGAACGCGTCATCGATAACGCTGCAAGCCAGCGTCACCCAACCGCAGCCAATCAGTTCGACGGCGACCTTCGATTTACGCGGTAATCCGCCGCCGCCGCCGGTTGGCACGATCTACGCATTGAATCTCGGAACCAATACCGGGCAGGGCGCGACGGTGACCGAGTACGACGGCAAAGCGCGAGGCAATGCCGCACCCGCTCGCACGCTCCAGCTCGACGCCAAGTTGTACGCACGAAGCATCGCCGTCGATGCTTCCGGCAACCTGTACGTCGGCTATCTCGACAACTCGATCGGGTTCAATCCGTCCAACGGGACACCGGATCAAAAGAACCTGGTGGCGATCTACGCGCCGGGCGCCAGTGGAGCGGCCAAGCCGACGGCAACCTTGACCGCCGACAAGACTAGTAACACCTCGCTCTTTCCGCTGTATATGACGTTCAACGCCGCTGGAGGTTTGGTCACCTACGGCGCGACGAGCGTCAACGCCAACATCGGCGACGCCGTTCTGACGTATGCGCAGGGCGCGACCGGCGCTGCCACGCCGCAAGACGCGTGGAACTTCGCTTCCCCCGTCGTCTCGTACGCCGGTCCGACCGGCCTCGCGCTCGACGGCAGCGACAACTTTTATGTAGCCGGTGCGTTGAAAACCGCACTGGGTCCGCTGTACGGCGTGTACGTCAATCCGGCGATCGATCGCAACAACCCGCAATCGACGCCATCGCGCACGATTCCGTGGGATTCGACGACCGAGTTGACGCCCGGCGACACCACCAACATCGCGCTCGACTCCAGCGGCGAACTCTACGTCGCAAACTCGCTGGTCACGCGCGACGGCAGCAGCAACGTGACGTGTCAGGGACGGGCCAACGTCTTCGCCGCCGGAACGACCGGCAACGGCGACGTTCCACCGCTGCGCGTGCTGACGTTCGAAGGCGTCGTCACCACCAACATCGAGTGCGTCTCGACGCGCAGCCCGTTGCAGCCGTTCTACCCGTCGATTGCGGTGTACGGCTCCAACGTCTACGTCGCCGATGATTTCAACAATCAACTCGCGGCATATCCCGACGGACACAACGGCAGCATCAAACCAGTGCTGCAGATCGCCGGCAGTTCGACTGGACTGAACGCGCCGATCGCCGTCGCCATCTCATCGCTTTCCGGCTCGGCTCCGGCCAGGCCGGTTACCGGCGCTCCACGCGCGCCGGCCCTTTCGCATGCTCCGTTTCACGCACACGCTAGTACGAGGACACCATCACGATGAAGAAGACCCTGGCCACGCTGGCCTTGGCAGCTGTTCCGGCGCTGTTGCTCAGCGCTTGTAACGGCGGCGCCATGAGCCCCAGCGGCACCTCCGCTCTGCCGGCGACAACGCACGGCGTGACCGGCAAAGCCAAACCCAACGACAACGGCGCTCAAGATTTGCACGCGGGCGGCGCGACCTTCCCGGCATATGCCTATAACTTGGGCAATCAACCGGTCGGAAACTACAACCAAGCGCAACAGCCACCGGGCGTCGGATCGCTGTTTTATTCGGCGCCGACCAACGGAACGATCTACTACTGCTTGACCGGCAGCGGCGCAGGCCGTAAAGCGTTCGAAGGCGGTCCCAACGACGCGTCGGCCCCCCCCACCGGACCGTGCGCGCCGCTCGGCGCGACCCCGACCGGTTTCGGCGGACGCGTCGATCCGCTCGACTTCGTCGGCAGCGACGTCGGCATGCCGTCAACCGAATACCCCACCTATCAACAGTACCGTGAATCCGGCAGCCAACAATGGGGCGAGCCGTTCGAATTCCCGACCATCGGCGGCCCGATCGTCTATGGCTATCGCGCCAAAGACTTCACGGCGTCCAAGCTCAAATTCTCCGCATGGACCTACTGCGCTATCGCCAACGGAACGATCTCGAACTGGAACGACCCGGCCAT
This sequence comes from Vulcanimicrobiota bacterium, assembly GCA_963786515.1. GTDB lineage: Bacteria > Vulcanimicrobiota > Vulcanimicrobiia > Vulcanimicrobiales > Vulcanimicrobiaceae > Tumulicola. The sequence continues at coordinate 122,201 of CAWAZM010000017.1, forward strand.
CACCGCCGACAACGGCGGATCGGTGAGCGGCGGCAACTCCGACCCAATCACCTTCTACTTCCGTTCGGATAGCAGCGGCACCAGCTTCCAATACACCAACCATCTGAACACGGCTTGTAACGTTTCGTGGCCGGCGCCGTACAATGCGGCTCCCTACGAGTCGCCGGGGCACAGCGCTGCCTGGACCTTCGGCGTCAGCAGCACGTGGCCGGGACCGGGTTCGTCCGGCGACCCCAACTCGAACTTCATCGGTGAAAGCGGCAACCCGGGCGTCTTAGCAGCCGTCCAATCGACGCCGTTTTCGACCGGTTACCTGGAAGGCGCGTATGCGAAATCGGCAAATCCGCCGGTCGCCCAAGCGCTGCTCCAAAACGGACAAAGCGGTTCGAACCCGATCTTCGTCGATCCCACGGCCAAAGCTGCCGTTGCCGACGCCCTGAAAAAAGTCAGCGCCAAGAACATCACGTTCGGCGAAGGCAGCGACGGCGTTCCGCTCGGAAGCAGCCGTCCGGAGTGTATCCTCTACGTCAATCCGTCGCATTTCGTGTCACCGCCGGCTAAATCGTATCCGATCGTCGGCATCAGCTATCTCCTGTTCTACGGACAGAACAACGGCGTTCACGTCAGCGACAAGATCGCCCTGATCAAGTTTATGGAATCGGCCAACGCCACCAAGATCGTCAAGAAAGTGGAGTACACTCCGCTCGCTCCGTCGATCCAGAAGGCCGTTCTTACCGCGCTGAACGGCCAGGGCAAAAAAGGCCCCTGCCTCCAGTAACTCCACGCCTGCCTTCGCTCGCCGTTCGCGGCGGGCGAAGGCCCTTCTCTTTAAAGGCTTTCACGATGTTGGCTCGATCGTTTGCTGCAGCGAGCGTCGCTGCAGCGCTCCTCACCGCATGCGGCGGATCGAACGGATCCACGCCACCGGCGTCGTCGACGTCCGGCACGGTGCAACTGCGGTTCCTCGAAGGCGCGCCCTCGCTCGAAGCCCTGGTCGGCGGCCAGCCGACCGACATCGGACCGGCATACTTAAGCGTCGGCGGCACGACCGTCGCATCGTCGTTTCCATATGCGGCACTCACCACGTTCGGCAGCTTTCCGGCCGGCGCGCAGTCGATAGAAGCCCTCGACAGCGTTGGGTACAAAGTCGGCCCGTTAAAAACGACCGCGCTCGTGGCCGGCAAGCGGTATACGATCGCGGTAATCGGAGCGTATCCGCATTACAAAGCCATCGCGTTCCAAGAACCGGACTCGAAAACGGACGTGTCGCTGACGGCCTACGGCGCCTCGCCGGGCACGCCGCAGATCGACTTCGGTTCGTTTCACGCATCCGGAAAACCACAATACCAACCGCTTGGGAGCGTGTCGCTCGGCAACGTCGTTAGCGTCGCGCTCGGCGCGCACGTAACGAACTTCGGCGGTTACATCGGCCACGGCGCCAAGCCGGTTACCGGCGGCGCACTCACGGTGCACGACGTCAACTCGTTCGATAGCTCGAACGTGCTGCCGTTTCATGCCGCCAATCGCTTCTCGCTTTTCTTCATCGACCCGAAACCCGGCGAACAGTTGGGACCGGTCGTCGGGAGCCTCGATCAATGAATCGTTCGATCGCGTACATCTTCGCATGCGGTGCCCTACTAGCGTTGTGGGCGTGCGGCGGCGGTTCCGGCGCGCAACCCGTGACGACGATCTACACCGCGGGTCCTGGCGCGACGCCTTCACCTTCAGCCAAGACGCTGTACGTCGATCATCGCGGCACGTTGTATCGCTATGCGCTCCCATTGCATGCCGGAGAGAAACCGTCGCAAACGCTGGTCGAAGCGCCCGGCTCGCCGATCACGCCGCAACTTTCGGTCAACCCGTACGGTACCATCGCGGTGGCGACGACGACGACGGTGCGCCTTTTTGGACGGCCGATCCAATCGCTCCAGCCGAAACGCGCGAAGTTGACGCTGAAGCTGACGCCGGCCATTACCGAGATGGGGCCCGCGGGCGCGGATTTGGTCGATATCGAATTCGACCCCAATAACAATCTGTGGCTGTTCAACGATCTCGGTGGAGAGATTTCCGAAGTTGCGGCGCCGATCCGGCAGAATAGCGTCGCCGCAGTCACCATTCCGTTTGGCGCGCCCGGCACGAAAGCCGCCGGCTTTACGGGTTTGATTCAGGGGCGATTCGACGTGAGCGCCGCGCTCTACGTGTACGCCAATCAGGCGGCCACCAATCGGTCGAGGCTGTTTAAGATTTCCTTCCCATATGCGAAACCGCCGTCGCCGGTCGGACTCGACATCGCCCAAGCCGATTTCGTCGATAGCAGTCAATATCTCCCGACCAACCCGCACCCGAACTCGTTGCTCCTCGGACAGTACAATGGCTTGCTGTCATCCCCGACGCCCAATCAGCCGCCGCCGCCGCCATCCAACGTGATGGCGCAGTTTCCGGAGCCGTTCCCGCCGGCGCAAGACTTGTTTCCGAACGCCCACGCAGACACGATCGTCGGCGCGTTGATCGCCGATCCACCGCGCGATGTGTTCTATACGCTGGATGTTTCGACCGGAAGTCTATCGGCGTACGCGCTACCGCTGCAAAGCGGGGCCAAGCCGGAGTTTACGATTCCCTGTCCGGGCGCTCCGTCGGATTGCTCCGGACAGAGCGAGCACCTCTACCTATCGCCGTGATCCGGCGCTAGGGAATGCTACGCGGGCATGTCTTTCTTTTGCTCGTGATAGATCAGCGTGGGCTGTTCTTTCTTCTCGATGACATCTTTGTTGACGATGCATTTCTTGACGCCTTGCAGCGACGGCAGGTCGTACATAACTTCCAGCATCGTCTCTTCGAGAATCGAACGTAGTCCGCGCGCGCCGGTTTTGCGGGTCTGCGCCTTCACGGCGATCGCCACCAGCGCTTCTTTGGTGAACTGCAGGTCGACGCCGTCCATGTTCATGATCTTCTGGAACTGACGGACGAGTGCGTTACGCGGCTCGGTGAGAATCCGGCGCAGCGCCAGCTCGTCGAGCGCATCGAGCGTAACGACGATGGGTAAACGTCCGATGAACTCCGGGATGAGCCCGAACTTGAGCAGATCTTCCGGCATCAACTGCTGCAGGAGCTTGCCGACGCGCACGTCGCGCTTACCCTCGGGGGTCGCGCGGAAACCCATGTTATTCGCGGCCACGCGCGACTCGATGATGCGCTCGAGACCATCGAACGCTCCACCGCAGATGAACAACACGTTAGTCGTGTCGATCTGAATGAACTCTTGATGCGGATGCTTGCGACCGCCCTGCGGCGGCACGTTGGCCGTCGTGCCCTCGAGGATCTTGAGGAGCGCCTGCTGCACGCCTTCGCCCGACACGTCCCGCGTGATCGACGGATTTTCGCTCTTGCGCGCGATCTTGTCGATCTCGTCGATATAGACGATGCCCTTTTCGGCGCGTTTTACGTCGTAATCCGCGGCTTGAATGAGCTTGAGCAGAATGTTCTCGACGTCTTCGCCGACGTACCCGGCTTCGGTTAACGAGGTTGCATCGGCCATCGCCAACGGCACATCGAGAATCTTGGCTAACGTCTGCGCGAGGTAGGTCTTGCCGGAGCCGGTCGGTCCGACCAGCAAGATGTTCGACTTCTGTAACTCGACGTCGTCGGCCGTGCCGCCCGCGTTGACGCGTTTATAATGATTGTAGACGGCGACCGCCAGCGACTTTTTCGCGCGGTCCTGGCCGATTACGTACTGATTGAGGATGTGGTTGATTTCTTTCGGCTTCGGGATGTTCCGAAGCCGTAGATTCTCGTCGACGTTTTTATAGAGCTCTTCTTCGAGAATTTCATTGCAGAGCTCGATGCACTCGTCGCAGATGTACACGCCCGGACCCGCGATCAACTTGCGCACTTGCTCCTGCGATTTACCGCAGAAGCTGCACTTCAGTTGTCCTTTTTCTTCTCCAAACCGGAACATCGTAGGAACGGGAGATCCTCCTTCGGCGCGCTAGGTCGGGCTCGGCAGACCCTGCCGGTCTTCGAGAATGTGGTCGATTATCCCGTAATCCTTGGCCTCTGAGGGCGTCATGTAGTAGTCGCGGTCGATGTCGCGCAGCACTTGGTCGAGCGGCTTTTTGGTCGTCTCTTCGTAGATCCGGGCGACCGTTTGGCGGGTCGCGATCAGATCGCGCGCGGCGATCTCGACGTCGGTTGCCTGGCCGCCGATCTGCGATACCCAGGGCTGATGGATCAGGATTTTCGTGTGCGGCAACGCATAGCGCTTGCCGGCCGCTCCGCCGGTCAGCAAGATCGACCCCATCGAGGCGGCCATGCCCATGCAAATGGTCGCAACGTCCGGTTTGATGAATCGCATGGCATCGTACATTGCCAAACCGGCGGTAACGCTACCGCCGGGAGAGTTGACGTACATATCGATATCTTTGTCCGGGTCTTCTTTTTCGAGGAAGAGCAGCTGCGCGATCACCAGGTTCGCAAGGTGATCGTCGATCGCTCCGCCGACGAAGACGATGCGGTCCTTCAGCAAGCGCGAGTAGATATCGTAGGCGCGCTCGCCGCGAGCCGACTGCTCGACGACCATCGGCACCAAATGTCCCATAAATTTACTTTCTCACGTTTCTCTTCGGTCGATTACGAGGCGCCGCAGCAACGCGCGCCTGCTCCATAAACTACGCGGGCGTTCCGGGGGTTTCGATTGCGGGCGCTGCCGGCCCGGCGCGGTCGATCAGATAGTCGAGCGTTTTGGTCCGCACGATCCCGTCCATCAACGCGACGACCGAGTTGCCCAACGCCTTACGGACTTTCGCAACGGGCTGGCCGTATTGCCGCGATAGCGCCTCGAGTTCTTCGGCAAGGTCGGCAGGTGTGGCAACGATATTCTCCTGCTTGGCAATCTGTTCCACCAGCAGCGTGCCCTTTACGCGCGATTCGGCTTCGGCTCGCAATTGGACGCGCATCTCATCTTCGGTCTGTCCGACGCGCTCCAGGTATTGCGCGAACGAAACGCCCGACTGAGCCGCTGCGGCCGCAGCATCGCCCATCAGCCGCTCGAGTTCCGCCTCCACCATAACTTCTGGTAACGGCACTTCGTGTGTCGTGACGAGCCGTTCGACGATCGCGCTTCCCGTCGCGCGCCGCGCCCGAGCGTTCGATAGCGCTTCGAGCCGTTTGCGCACGTCGGTGCGCAGATCTTCCAGCGGACGATCTGCAACAGCGCGCGCGAACTCGTCGTCGATCGCCGGCACTTCGAGCGCCTTGACGTCGTGCAGCGTTACGGTGAAGTCGGCTTCCTTACCGGCCAAGTCCGACACGCTGTAGTCGGCTGGGAACGTCGCTGCAATGTGTTTGGTGTCGCCCGCTTTCATGCCGGCGATTCCGCTCGCAAATCCCGGAATAAAACGTCCTTCGGCCAGCTCGATCACCGAACCGGTCGCAGCGCCGCCCTCGAACGCGTTGCCGTCAACACGGCCCTCGTAATCGACCGTCACGACGTCGCCTAAATGCGCCGGGCGATCGACCGGCACGAGCGTTCCCCGCTCGCGAGCCAATGCTTGGAGGCTCCGCTCGATCTCATCGTCGGTAACCGGCTCTGGTGTGGCCGCAACCGGCAATGCCGAGTACGGTTGTAATGCGATCTCGGGACGCACGTGTACGGTCGCCTTGACGCGTGTCGGCCGTCCGTCGACCTCTTCGACGATCTCGAGATGCGGATGATCGACCGGATCGAGTTGATGCTCGCGCAACGCGCGTGCGTAGGCTTCCGGAACGACTTCGTCAACCGCTTGCGCGGTAACGGCACCCGGGCCGTACGCCTGCTCGAATACTTTACGCGGCGCCTTACCTTGACGAAAGCCCGGCAGCCGAACGTTTTTGACGAGCTTGCGAAATGCGCGCTCCTCGGCGGCGGCCAGTTCGTCCGCGCCAATGGGAATGTCGAGCTCGACTTGCGTCGGCGCAAGGCGGTTGAGAGTCGAGGTGCTCAGGGTGTATATGCTCCGAAGCGAGGGGGGCGGTCTGTAAAATGGAGCGGAAGACGAGATTCGAACTCGCGACCCTCGCCTTGGCAAGGCGATGCTCTACCACTGAGCTACTTCCGCGTCTGCCGCCGACGAACGGGAACGACGTGGGCACACAGAGACTCGAACTCTGACGGGTTGCCCCACTGGAACCTAAATCCAGCGCGTCTACCAGTTCCGCCACATGCCCGGCACGCCCGTGTCCGGCGAACCCCCTCTTATAGAACGCATCCGGTCCATTTCCTCTCACAATGCGCGTCGCTTGCGCGTTTTCGAACGCAAGTTAGGAAGGCGATGCTTTGAGGTATAAGCTCGCCGCGAGACTCGATTTTTCACAACATCAACAGAGAAAAGGTGGATCATGACGACAATCGGACCGGACGATGCGACGGGAACGATGCCCGGCGGTGCCGACGATCTGAACCAAGACTTCACGCTGACGGCCGGAGACGACATCGACGACGAGGATGATGATGACGACGACGATGACGATGACGCTGCGGACGATGACGTAGACGACGACGACGGCGGCGACGGAGCCAGCGAAGGCAATCCCGCCTAGCGCCGAACACAACGAAAAATGCAAGGGAAAGAGCCGGATGAACGTTCGGCTCTTTTTTTCATCCGAACGCTTGACTCGTTACTTAGCACAGGCGTAGAGTTACTTTTGTCGCACCCTATCACAGAGGGGCTTCCCAACCGTTTCCCTTCACCGGCTTTGAGGAGTCGTTCGATGCACACTCGCATGGCTTTCGCGCTCGTAGCCGCAGCAAGCGTTGTTGCGCTGGCGGCCGGGTGCTCGGGAACATCGACGACGTCGTCGCCCCAATCGCGCGGCCGGCGGGGCGCGGCTTGTTAGAGCTCGTGGTAACCGATTTCGGTACCGATGACGCGATCGTATTGAACAAAAGGTACCAAGTAGGCCAAACGATCACCGATGGTTTGTACGGAGCCGATGGCGATTTTATCGATAGCGACGGAAATGTCTATGTCAGTGACTACGGCGGACTCAACGTACAGGAATACGCACCGGGCAGCTCGTCGCCGTTGTTCACATACTCATCGGGTCTAGCCGATCCGATCGACGTGACGACCGACAGCAAGGGTGACGTGTACGTCAACGGCTATTCGGCCGACAATGTCGTCGAGTTCCCGCAGGGCTCGAATACTCCGTCGGCCACGTGTCCGACCGGTTTAGGGAATGAAGGCGTCGCCGTCGATAGCGCGGGCGATGTGTTTGTAAGCGGCAACAACTCCAACGGCACCGGAAACATCGTCGAGTTTAAGAAGGGTCTAAAAGGCTGTAAGGCGGCGACGCTTGGTGCAACGCTGGAGGTTGCCGGCGGCCTACAGATCGACGCAAAGGGCGACTTGGTCGCTTGCGATCAGGATCAAGGTGTCGACATCATTCCGAAGCCGGATGCGTCAACTGGCGATGTGTTGGTCGATACGTTTCCAAGCGGAACGCCGATCACGACTCTCGGAAACGCCCAAGGTATAGAGATCGCGGCGGGTGTCGCTAGCTTTCCGTTCCAAGAAGCCACTAACAAACACTCTCAATCGCAAGGGCACGCTCGCAACGGCGCGTCCTTCCTGTGTCGATAAGGAGCTACGCATGACTGGACTGTCGCGGGCAAAGCGTTTTGTGATATTTTGCAGCGTCGCCTTACTCACCGGCTGCGACGGCGGTTTGAACTCGGGAACGAACCCAGCGCAATCCATTGCAAATTCGCAGCGGGTTAAGCAACGGGTCTCGCAAAGAAATTACATGCCGCTGGGCTTCAGGGGCCGCGCGGCGCCGGAGTCAAACCACGCCAAATCTTGGATGAACCCGGATGCCGGCGGCGGCCCGCTTTTGTACATCTCCAACCTAGCTACTGAGGATGTGGCCGTGTACAGTTACCTCGGGAGGAAGGGTTGGACCCTAACCGGGACGTTGACGGGGTTTTCGGGGCCGACGGCGCCATGCAGCGATGCTTTCGGCAACGTTTTTATCCCCGATTTTTACAACGAGACGGTCACCGAATACGCGCACAATGCGACGACACCGACCCAAGTGCTTGCGGACGCAGATGCACAGCCCATGGGCTGCTCGGTCGATCCAACCACCGGAAACCTGGCCGTCGTGAATATCGATTCGGCAACAGAATACGGTGATGGAAACATCGCGCTCTACGTGGGTGCAACCGGTGTTCCCACGATCTATAGCGACCCGGACATGTACAGTCCGTATTTTGCGGGCTACGACAACCGAGGGAACTTGTTTGTCAACGGCTTCGATGCGAGCAGCACTGCTGCGTTAGCGGAACTACCCAGGGGCTCGCTCAGCTTTAGCACCCTAACGATCAGCGGCGCGACCCTGTACGTGCCGGGCAAATTCAATGGGCCGCTCCCTACCTGATCGTCGGTGACCAAAATTATCAGAACCGTAAAACGTCGGCGGCCTACCAGATGTCGGTCAAAGGGACGATCGCGAACGTCAGGAGCGTGACGCCGTTTATCGGCTCGGAGGACGTCAGGGGCTTCTATAAACGCGGGGCCGGTAAGGCTGGTACGATCATCGCTCCCGACTACTTTCAGTCCGAAACGTTCACCTACACGTTCCCCGCGGGTTCGCTGCTTTCAACCATCACGGGTAATGCGAGTCCGTACGGAGCGACGATCAGTCAGGTTCCCGGCAAATAGCGTCCTTCGTTCTAGAGAAGAGCCTCGCAAGGTTATTTTGCGAGGCTCTTTCAAGTTTGCACCGCGAGGGACTTGAACCCCCAACCAAGTGATTAAGAGTCACCTGCTCTACCAATTGAGCTAGCGGTGCGAATGTGCGCCCTCCGGGACTCGAACCCGGGACCAACGGCTTAAAAGGCCGCTGCTCTACCGACTGAGCTAAAGGCGCTCGCGCGGCTCAGGCCGCCCTATCGATACGCATCGTTTCGTTCTACGTCCTGCCAAACGAAAGACGACTCGGTGCTGCGTACCTACGTCAAAAAAAGATTGGGAGCAAACAGCGAGACGTTGGGGTGACCGACGGGATCCGAACCCGCGACCTCCCGAGTCACAGTCGGGCGCTCTGACCAGCTGAGCTACGATCACCACACGAACACCGAGTCTAGCATACCCGGGCGACGGACGTTGCGATTCGCGCCCGGAGGGACTCGAACCCCCATCTTCGAGTTTAGAAGACTCGTGCCTTATCCTGTTAGACTACGGGCGCATATCGGGACGACAGGATTCGAACCTGCGACTTCTGCGTCCCAAACGCAGCGCTCTACCAAGCTGAGCTACGTCCCGCTCCGCCCTATCTAGAATATTAACGGATGAAAGCCTGCGTACCGTTCCGGTTCGGGAAGTGAGGCGTCGCCGGCCAGGATCGTATGCGCTTCGACCCGCAGCCCGGCGTCCAATGCGACGCGCAGCAGCCGGAGGTTTTCGGCCGGAACCAATAGCGAACACCACGATGCGCCGAAGGTTCGCTGCAGCGTGGCCAATGCGAACGAAAAGAGCTGCGTCACGTACGCCGGCGACGCAACGGCCATCGGCCCGATGCGCCCGTCCGGTCGCGCGTATACGTACGCGACGAACTCGCCGTTGAGAAAGAAAGCGAGCGCGGCAGCGTCGCGGGCGAACCGCAAATGATCCGACGGGCGCGCGGTCCCACGCACGCTGCGATCGAGCGCATCGACGAATCGGCCGTGCTCGCGCGGGTCGAGCCGGTTAACATCGAAGCGGTATTCGCCGGCCGCCATTCGCAAGAGTGCATCCTCGCGCGGCAGCGTGCCCCGCAAATCCACGACCGTGCTTCGCACACGCAGTCCGGCGCGCGTCAGGAGTACGAGCGCGGCAGGGTCGTCGGCTGCGGCCGAAACGAGGCGCGGCTCGCCATCGCCGGCGCCCAAGGCCGCCGAAAAGAGACGGCGTCCGATGCCGCTGCCGCGGAACCCGCGATCGACGTGTACGCGTCCGACCAGCAGTTCGTCTTCAGAACGATGTGCCAGCGCGATGGCCACCGGCTCGTCGCGATCGAATGCCGCCCAAGCACATTCATCGCGCGCGCACTCCATCGCCAGCGTCACGTCCAGATCGCCGCGACCATGTCGCCGCTCGTAGCGCGCCGCGTCGTCCGCATCGCACACGCGAACGTCGAGTTCATCCATCGTGGCGCAACGATGCCAGCAACGCGTCGGCCGCGCGTTGCCGGTGGCTCATCCGATTCTTCTCGCCGGGCTCGAGCTGCGCGAACGTGCACGACCGCGGTGGGTACCAAAACACCGGATCGTAACCAAACCCATGCTCGCCCGCTTCGCGTTCGGTGATCCGCCCTTCGACGATTCCGCGCGCGGTGCGCGCGCCTCCATCCGGTACGACGAGTGCCAGCGCCGATACGAACCGCGCGCCACGCAGCTCGGGTACGACACCGGTAAGTTCGTCGAGCAGCAGAGCGCGTCGATGCGGCCACGTCACGTTCTCTCCGCCGTATCGTGCCGAATAGATTCCCGGGCGGCCGCCGAGTGCGTCCACTTCCAAACCGCTGTCGTCGGCCAATACCGCCGCTTCGATGCCGGCAGCGCGCAGCTGCTGGTACAGCGCGAAGGCTTTGAGCGACGCGTTGCCTTCGTACGAGTTCGAGGTTTCCTCGACGTCCCGATAGTCCGCGAACGTTTCGAGCTGCAATGGCGAGCCTTCGAAGATGGCGCGCATCTCGCGTAACTTGCCGGCGTTTTTGGTGGCGACGAACGTGCGCATGCTGTGAGGAGCGTTCGTCCCCGAGTCGCAAGACCGCCATGAACGCTTCTTGCGGAAGCTCGACGCGCCCGACGCGCTTCATACGCTCTTTGCCGACCTTCTGCTTCTCAAGCAGCTTGCGTTTACGCGTGATGTCGCCGCCGTAACACTTGGCTAAAACATTTTTGCGCATGGCAGCGACCGTTTCGCGCGCCACGATCTTTCCACCGATCGCGGCCTGAATCGGAACGTCGAACATCTGGCGCGGAATCAATACTTTCAGCTTTTCGGCCAGCGCGCGACCGCGGCTCGACGCTTTCTCGCGGTCGACGATGAACGACAGCGCGTCGACCGGCTCCGCGTTCAGCAAGATCTCTAATTTGACCAAGTCGCCTTCACGATATCCGATGACGTCGTAGTCGAGCAACGCATAGCCCTGCGTCCGCGACTTGAGCTGATCGAAGAAATCGACGATCACCTCGATGAGCGGCATCTCGTAGGTCAAGATCACGCGCCCGTCGTGCAGATACTCCATGTTCGAGAGCGTACCGCGCGCGATTTTGCGTGATGCCCATGATTGCCGCCGACGTAGTCCGGCGGGGTGATGATCGTGGCCTTAACGTAGGGCTCTTCGATCGTTCGAATCGATTGCGACGGCGGCATCTTCGACGGATTATCGATGATCAGCGTCTCGCCGTCCGTCTTGGTCACGCGAAAGACGACCGACGGCGACGTCGCGATCAAGTCGAGCGCGATAATTCCGCTCGAGCCGTTCCTGTACGATCTCCATGTGTAAGAGGCCGAGAAACCCGCAGCGGAAGCCGAAGCCCAGCGCAGCCGACGATTCGGGTTCGTAGCACAGCGCGGCGTCGTTGAGGCTTGAGCTTTTCCAGTGCATCGCGCAGATCTTCGTAGACGGCGCCTTCGTTCGGATACAGCCCGCAATAGACCATCGGCACGGCCTTGCGATAGCCCAGGAGCGGAACGTAGGCCGGATTCGACGGGACCGTAATGGTATCGCCCACATCGATGTCGCCGAGCGATTTGATGTTGGCGATCACGTAGCCCGACGTCGCCGACATCGAGTTCGTCGACCGCGCGCATCTCCGGCTGTAAAGATGCCGACTTCGGTCACACTCGAACACGTGTTGATGCGCCATCGACATGAAGCGCATGCCGGCACTCAACGTGCCGTCCACGACTCGGATATAACTCACGACGCCGCGGTAGGGGTCGAACTGCGCGTTAAACACCAGTGCGCGCAGATGTCGAGATGGCCCTTCGGCGGCGGGAGCGTGAAACGATCGCTTCGAGGATCTCCTCGATGCCGATGCCGTTCTTGGCGCTGGCGAGAATGCACTCGCAGCGCTCCATCACGAGCAGCTCTTCGATTTCCCCCATCACGCGTTCGGGCGTCGGCGGCCGGCAGATCGATCTTGTTGATGACCGGAATGACCGTCAGGCCTGTTCGATGGCGAGATGATAGTTCGCGAGCGTTTGGGCTTCGATGCCTTGCGCCGCATCGACGATCAGGAGCGCGCCTTCGCAGGCCGCCAGCGAGCGCGAGACCTCATAGAGAAGTCGACGTGGCCCGGCGTATCGATGAGGTTGAGCTGGTACGTATCGCCGTCCTTCGCAGTGATAGTCCAGCGTGACCGGATGCATCTGATGGTGATGCCGCGTTCGCGTTCGAGATCCATCGCGTCGAGCTGCTGTCGCCGCCATTTCGCAATGCGATCGGTCCGCGTGATTTCCAGCAGCCGGTCGGAGAGCGTCGTCTTGCCATGGTCGATGTGCGCGATGATGCAGAAATTGCGGACGTTCGAAGCGACGTCAATACGGTGCGGGTCGGTTTTCGCCAATGCCACGTTACAGCGCTATCAAAATGGCGAACAAGTGCCGACGATCGCCATGGCGATCAGCCGGCGCGCGACCAACTGCAACAGTAAGAAGACCACGAGAAACGAGATGTCCAAACCGCCGATCGGCGGGATGATCCGGCGAAAGGGCCGGAGCACCGGCTCCACCAGCCCGGCCAGAATATCGACCCAGCGGCCGCGCGCGCCCGGAAACCACGAAACCACCGCATAGATGAAGAGAACGACGATATACGCCGTCAGCACGTTGTTGACGATCACCGACAGATTGCAAAGGAGGCCGTTCACTGCTGGTCCTTGGCACGCGCGATCGCTTGCACTTCTTCGTCCGACGCTTGTGCGCTCGGCGCGAAACGCTCGACTTGCTTTCCATACGTGCGCGTGTCGGTACGGGAGTAGAGGCTCGACAGCACGACGCCATCGCCGTTACGATTGAGCAGCGCGAGCGCGTACGAAAGGTCGGATCCGACGTCATCGATGGCGTTATAGCGGACGAAACCGATGCGGGAAACGTCGGTGGCTGCAAGCGCCTCGAGGGTCGCGACGCGCGCCGTTGCGGCCGCGATCGCATCGTCGAGGCGCTGCTGGCCGGTTTGGAGTTCGCTCAACCGAGCCGACGCTCCGCGTGCCGAGCCGCCGATGAGACCATCGTGAACGTCCATCGTTTCGCGCAATTTTGACAATGCGGGGCGCACGAGCGCGGCGTGGTACACCAGCAGCGCGATCATCGAGGCGACGAATGCGGCCGCGGCCGCTATAAGGGTTGTCTGCATCTTCTTTATTAGTACACCACGACGAGGATCAGGTGGATCACGGCACCCGCAACGTTCCGCTTACCGTTGCTTCCTTCCGGATCTGGCGGGGTTCACGGGGCTGCGCCGCGTGAAGCCCAACCCCCATCATGGCTTGCCCATGATAGCACACGGCGCGGGCACCGCCCTTCCGCCGTTCCGACCGGGGAGGCCCGCCCCGCCGCCGAAATTCCAACTACCGTACGAACGGGTTTTCCGGCGGCCAACCGCCGGTTCCGCTGAAAGGATCTCCTCGCAACATGCCGTCCTACGTCCGCGCCGGTTCCGTCCCGCACAAACGGCACATACAGTTTCGCCGGCCCGACGGCGGCCTGTATGCCGAGGAGTTGTTCTCAACCAAGGGTTTTGAAAGCTCGTACTCCCTGCTCTACCACTTGCGACCGCCGACGGCGACGCTCGACGTTCGACCGTGGGAGCGACCGGCGGTACGCTACGTCCCGAACGATCCGCTGCGCAATCGACACTTCAAGACCGCGGCGCTCGATATGCCCGGCGGCGACGCGATCGAGTCGCGTGTGCCGCTGCTCGGCAACGCCGACATGAAGATCTCGGTGGCGCAGGCCGATCGTCCGATGGAATACTGGTATCGGAACACCGGCGGCGACGAGATGCTATTCGTGCATCACGGCGCGGGCGTACTCGAGACGCAGTTCGGCGAACTCGCCTACCGCGAGCGCGACTACCTCATCATCCCCACCGGAACGATCTATCGTTTGATTCCGGCGTCGCCGACGCGCCTGCTGGTGCACGAGAGCACCGGCGAAATCAAAATTCCGCGACGCTACCGCAACGAGTACGGCCAGCTCGAGGAGCACGCGCCGTACTACGAACGCGACTTTCGCGTTCCCGTGCTGGGGAAACCGAACGAGCAGCAAGGCGAATACGAGATCCGCGTCACGAACGCCGGCCGCAACGCAACCTACATCGTGCAGAACCATCCGTCCGACGTGGTCGGGTGGGACGGTTACTGTTATCCGTACGCCTTTAATGTCAACGAGTTCATGCCGATTACCGGCAAGTTGCACCAGCCGCCACCCGCACACGCAACCTTCGAGGCTCCCGGCGCGGCGTTCTGCGCGTTCGTTCCGCGCATGTTCGATTATCATCCGCTCGCGATTCCGGTTCCATACAACCACTCCAGCGTCGATTGCGACGAAGTGATCTATTACGTCAGCGGAAACTTCATGAGCCGGCGCGGCATCGACGAGGGCTCGATCACGCTGCACGCGGCCGGAGCTCCGCACGGGCCGCAACCGGGCGCGGTCGAAGCAAGCCTCGGAAAGACGTCCACCGATGAAATCGCGGTGATGGTCAACACCTTCGCGCCGTTGATGATGGCCGAACCCGTTCTAGCGTGTGAAGACGCCCAGTACTTTCGCTCTTGGCTCGAGCAGCCGGCTACGGCGTCGTAACGATCCTACCGCGCGCGGTGCCGAACCCGATGCGCCGCGCGCGTTCGTTTTCGCACCAACCTCGCAACGTGACTTCGTCGCCGTCTTGTAGGAACGAACGCTGTTCGCCGTCGATGTCGATCGGTCGCTCGCCGCGCCACGCAAGTTCGATCAGACTTCCGTAGCTGTCCGGTTCCGTGCCCGAGATGGTGCCCGATGCAAACAAATCACCGGGTCTCGTGGTCGCGCCGTTGACCGTCGCGTGCGCGAGCTGTTGCGCCATCGACCAATACATCCCGGCAAAGCTGGTGCGCGAAATCCGTTGCGGCGGCCGGCCGCGTTCGCGCATGCGCTCGGTTTGCAGCTCGACGCGTAACTGAATGTCGAACCCGCTCGGCTCGCTGGTGCGGAGATAGTCGAGCGGTTTCGGATCTTGTGCGGGACCGGCGACGCGAAACGGCTCGAGCGCGTCGAGCGACACGATCCACGGCGAGATCGTCGTCGCAAACGACTTTCCGAGAAACGGCCCGAGCGGTTGATACTCCCACGCCTGCACGTCGCGCGCGCTCCAATCGTTCACCAGCACGAGTCCCGCAATGTGGTCCTCGGCGTGCGTTACCGCGATCGGGCCCTCGCGTCCGTTGCCCTTGCCGGTGATGAAACCGACTTCGAGTTCGATGTCGAGCATCGTGCTGGGACCGAACGACGGCGCCGGCGCATCCGGCGGTTTGCGTTGGCCGTTCGGACGCGCCACGGGTTCGCCGTCGATTTGAATCGTCGCCGAACGCCCGTGATAGCCGATCGGAATCCAACGCCAGTTAGGCAGCAGCGGTTCGCCGCCGGGACGAAACAGTTTGCCCAAATTGGTTGCGTGTTCGAGCGACGAGTAGAAGTCAACATAGTCGCCGATGTCCACCGGAACGAGCATGCGCGCGTCACGACCGTCGAGCAACACATCGCTCGCGCGTTCGCGTAATGCCGAATCGCCCTCGGTCCGTAGTAATTGCGAGAGGCGGCGGCGGAGCGCGGTTCCAGCAGCGCGACCCTCAGCGAGGAACGCGTTGAGGCTCGGGCGTTGCAACAACCCCGGCTCGCACGCGTCGTCGAGCAATCCGGTCTGTGAAAGCACGTGCAGGTCAACCAACGTTTCGCCGACGATCGTGGCCGCATGCGGGCCGCCGTTCGAAGCGAACACGCCCAACGGCAAATTCTGAATCGGAAAGTCGCTGTCTCCTGCGACGTCGATCCACGACTCGAGTTGTGGCGACACCGTTTCGTCGGTCATCGCGCGGCCGGCGGAAAGATGCCGAGCGCTGTGAGATCGTCAACCGGTTCTTGCACGCTGCAACTGCCGTATCCGTGGAAAAATGACGAGCGCATGCGGCCGAGTTCTCCGATGTCCACGCGACGATCGCGCCAACGGAGCGAGCTCTGGTCGAACGAAAACGCCTGCGGATCTTCTTCCGCCACAACCAATGCGAGGTCGGTGGGCGAAACATCCGGTGCGAGTGCGGCAGCGACCAGGATATTGAAGAACCCGTGCATCGTGAATCCGGTAGCGGGGTCGAGGTGTCGCACGGGATGATGCAGACCGGCAGTCGCCTTGAATGCAACTCCATGGAGCGATGCAGCGGCGATAAAGTCCGCCACGCGTTCGACGCTCGGAAACGCTTCGGCGACCGTTCCACCGCAGCGAAGCTTGGCGTGCAGGCCGGTTCGTTGCAGCGCGTGCATCGCGGTATCGAGGCGTTCGCCTTCCATACCGGACGGGAGTTCCAGGTAGGTCGGCAGGCCGCGCAGTTCGGATCGGCCGAGAAGCGCCGCCGCCTGCGCGATCGGCGCGTCGGCACTTTCGCGCGCGGCTTGCACGATCGCCATCGGAATTTCGATCGCCTGAATGGCGATTTCGGTACCTTCGGCCCGGATGGAACCCGCCAATGAAACCGCTGCACCGAGCGAATCGAACCAACGGCGCGCGTCGCGCTCGACGTCGAGGATCAGCGTTACGGGTAGGGGCCGCTCCGCGTCACGCAGCACTGCCAGCGACTCGAGGCGCGACAGCGGCGCCACAAAGCGCCCGACCAGCCACGCGTTCGGGCCGGCCACGGTGGCGTCGAACTCCTCGAGCGCGGCTCGCCCGTCCAGGGCCGCCGGCGGGAAAAGTCCGGCGTAATCGATCAGGCGTTCGAAGGCCGCCCGAACCGGCGGGAGCAGCGTCGTTTCATGCACGGTACTCGCGTGCTTCGAGCAGACCGACAGGGGCGCCTCGCGGGCTCCGCCAAGGCTCTCCCATATGACTACGGCAACCGAATCGCGCAGCAATCCGCTGTCGCATATCGACTGGGATTACATCAAATTCTACGTGGGCAACGCCAAACAAGCCGCGCATTACTATATGTCGGCGTTCGGCTTCGACCAGATCGCGTATGCCGGCCCCGAGACCGGCGTACGAGACCGCGCTAGCTATTTGCTCGAGCAGAACGGTCTGCGTTTCTTGCTCACCTCGAGCTTAGTTCCGGATGACGAGATCGCTCGGCACGTAGCACTGCACGGCGACGGCATCAAAGACGTCGCCATCGTCGTCGCCGACGTGCGCGCCGCGCACCAACAGGCGGTTGCCGGCGGCGCTCGCAGCCTGATGGACCCGGCCACGTTCGACGACGAACACGGCCGCATCGTCCGCTCGGCGATTGCGACCTACGGCGATACGGTGCACTCGTTCGTGCAGCGCGACGGCTATCGCGGCATCTTCATGCCGGGCTTCGTCGAAGCGCGCAAGACCATCGCGTCCGTACGCAAGCCCAATCTGCTGTTCGTCAACCACTGCGTCGGAAATGTCGGCTGGGGCGAGATGGACGCGTGGGGCGATTACTACGCCAACGTGTTCGGTTTTTCGCAGTTGGTCTCGTTCGACGATAAAGATATCTCCACCGACTACACCGCCTTGCGCTCGAAGGTCATGACCGACCCGCGGCATCGCGTGAAGTTCCCGATCAACGAACCGGCACAAGGCAAGAAGAAATCGCAGATCGAGGAGTATCTCGACTTTTATCGCGGGTCGGGCGTGCAGCACATGGCCATCCGCACCGACGACATCGTCGCGACGGTGCAAGCCCTGCGCGACAACGGCGTCGAGTTTTTGGATACACCCAATTCATACTATGACATGCTGGCAGAGCGCGTCGGTCACATCGACGAGGCAATCGATTTGCTGCGCGACCAGCGTATTCTGGTCGATCGCGACGATCTCGGGTATATGTTGCAGATATTCACCAAGCCACTGCAAGACCGCCCGACGGTGTTCTTCGAGATCATCCAGCGCAAGGGCAGTCTCTCGTTCGGAAAAGGCAACTTTAAGGCACTCTTCGTGTCGATCGAACGGGAACAGGAGAAACGAGGAACCCTCTAGTGAACGCCACCCTAACCGGACTCGACCGCGACTGGTTGATCCAGCAGTATCGCGCAAATCGCCGGCGTTCGGCGGAGATCTTCTCGTTCGTCAACGACGAAGCGTTTTACACCCGGCCGATTCCGCTCCGCCATCCCTTCGCGTTCTACGAAGGGCATCTGCCGGCGTTTAGCTTCCTCATACTCAACGAACGAGCGTTGGGCGAGGCGCAACTCGACCCCGTGCTCGAGAAACTCTTCGAACGTGGCATCGATCCCGGTTCGGTTGGCGACGCGCGGCGGCACGAACGCAACGACTGGCCGTCCCGCTCGGAAATCGCCGCTTTCGGTCGCGCCTGCGACGAACGCGTCGAACAGGCGTACGCGCACGCGCGATTGGACGATCCGTCGAATCCACGGCTCGTGCGCGCGCAATCGGCGTTCACCGTGATCGAGCACGAGCAGATGCATCACGAGACGACGATGTACATCGTGCATCGCTTGAAGCGAGCGCTCAAGCGCTACGTCGTCCAAACCCACCGAGACGGCAAGCCCCCCGTCAACGAATTTCGCACGGTTCCGGCCGGCATCGCGACCCTCGGCGCAAACCGCGACGAGCTGCAGTTCGGATGGGACAATGAATTCGAACGCCAGACGATCGAGGTCCCTGCGTTCGCGATCCAGCGTTACCCGGTTACGAATGCCGATTGGTTAGAGTTCGTCGCCGACGGCGGTCCCGAACCGCTGTTTTGGGTGCAACGCGATGGCAAGTGGATGCTGCGCACAACGTTCGAAGAGTTGCCGCTGCAGTTATCCTGGCCGGTGTACGTCTCGCATCAATACGCTCGCGCTTATGCAGCGTGGAAAGGCCTGCGATTACCGACCGAAGCGGAATTCCACCGCGCCGCGTACGGTACTCCCGCCGGCTCCGAACGAGCGTTTCCGTGGGGCGATGCGCCGCCGGCGCCCGAACACGGAAACTTCGATTTTCAGCGCTACGATCCCGAACCGGTCAACGCGCATCCGGCCGGCGCGAGCGCGTGGGGAATTCACGATCTCATCGGCAACGGATGGGAATGGACCGACACGCCGTTCGCACCGCTGCCCGGATTCGAGCCGATGGCTTCGTACCCGCAATACTCGGCCGATTTCTTCGACCAACGTCATTTCGTGATGAAGGGGGCGTCGCCGGTGACGGCGCGCGGCATGGTGCGCCGCAGCTTCCGCAACTGGTTCTACGACGACTACCAATACATGTTCGCAAAATTCCGCTGCGTCGCTTGATGTTCGCCCGCGGCCTTTGTCTACTGGCAATCGCCGCGATGGTCGCCGGCACGGGCTGTTCGAAGTCCGACCGGACCGGCGGCCCCGTGAGCGACCGGCTGCGCATCGCTCTCCCCATCAACCCCACCCAACTCAATCCGATTCTTTCGCAGAACTCCGTCGAAGGCTTCACCGACAGCCTGATGTTCGATATGCTGGTAACCCACGACGACCAGCATCGGCAAATCCCGGATCTCGCGGCGGTCGTACCGACGCTCGAGAACGGCGGCATCAGCCGCGACGGTTTGACGCTCACGTACCATCTGCGCCGAAACGTGCGCTGGCACGACGGCGCGCCGTTCACCAGCCACGACGTGGTCTTCACCTGGCACGCGATCATGAATTCGCGCAACAACGTCGTCGATCGCCGCGGCTTCGATTTGGTGGGCTCGATGGATACGCCCGACGCCTACACGGTCGTGATGCACATGAAAAAACGCTTCGCGCCCGCAATCGATACGATTTTTGGCGAGAGCGATATGCCGGCGCGAGTGTTGCCCGCGCATCTACTCGAGAAATACCCGGACCTCAATCACGTTGCGTTCGACGCCGCGCCGGTCGGCACGGGGCCGTACCGGTTCGTGCGCTGGCTGCGCAGCGACCACATCGAACTCGAGGCCAACCCATCGTATTTTCGCGGCGCTCCGCATATCCAACATCTCACGCTGCAGATCGTTCCCGACGACGCCACGGTGGGCGCGGAACTGCGCTCGCACGAAACGGACCTGGGCCTCGAAATAACGGCGCCGGTGTATCAGGCCTTGGCGAATGCCGACGGCATCACGCGCCAGCTGGCGCAGACTCCGGTCTACACCGCCGCCGACTTCAACACCCAGCAACCGGTGATGCAAGACGCGCGCGTGCGCCGGGCATTGGTGCTTGGAATGGATCGAGCGACGATCGTGCGCGACGATACGTACGGGACATCGACCCTGGCCGTCGCCGATCTTTCACCTTATTACTCTTGGGCGTTCGACCGTTCGCTCAAACCGATTCCATACGATTCCGCGCAAGCCAAGGCGCTGCTCGATGCAGCCGGCTGGCATCCGGGTCCCGACGGCGTCCGAACGCGCAACGGCAAGCGTTTATCGTTGTTACTCGTGTACGGCATCGGAAGCGAACTGATACGGAACATCGTCACGCAAATCCAACAGATGTACCGTCCGCTCGGCGTCGAGATAGAACTGAAAGGCTACGATTACGCCAATCTCTACGCGGCGGCCGAAAGCGGTGGAATTATCAACGGCGGCAAGTTCGATATCGCCATGTACTCTTGGATTTCCGGCGCCGATCCCGACAACTCGTCGCAGTGGACGTGCGACGCCATACCGCCGGCCGGCAACAACGTCGCGCGTTACTGTTCGCCCGCGATGGATGCGCTGCAGCGCGTTGCGACCACCAGCTTCGATCGCTCCGTGCGAACGCGCGCCTACGCCGGCATCGAAACGCTCTTATTGCGAGATGCGCCGGCGGCATTTTTGTACTACCAACCGCTACGCTACGCGCATGCCTCCGACTTACGTAACTTTGCGCCCAACGGCACTAGTGAGGCCTGGAACGCCCAGGAGTGGGCCCGCTAAGGGCTGTCGAAGCGTCGCGCATGACGACTTTGACGACTCCCACGGCGACTGCAAAAAAAGTGCCGGTGACGGTCGCGTATGGCGACGGCATCGGACCGGAGATCATGGAAGCGACGCTGCAAATCATCAAGGCGGCCGGCGCGCAGCTCGACATCGAGACGCATCGAGATCGGCGAAAAGGTGTATATCTCGGGGATTCAGCACGGCATCGAGCCGAGTCGTGGGAATCGTTGCGCCGCACAAAAGTGTTCTTAAAGGCGCCGATCACCACGCCGCAGGGCGGCGGTTTCAAGAGCCTCAACGTCACCGTCGCGCAAAACGCTCGGCCTGTACGCCAACGTGCGCCCGTGCGTTTCGTATCATCCGTTCGTCGATACCAAGCATCCCGAAAATGGATGTCGTCATCGTCCGCGAGAACGAAGAAGACGTCTACGCCGGCATCGAGTACCGCCAGACGCCGACAGGTCGAGGAATGCCTGAAGCTGATCTCGCGGCCCGGCTGCGAGACAAATCGTTCGCTACGCGTTCGAATACGCGCAGCAGCAATAGGCCGCAAAAAGGTCACGTGCTTCACCAAAGACAACATCATGAAGATGACCGACGGACTGTTTCACCGCGTCTTCGACGAAATCGCGCCCGAGTATCCGGACATCGAGAACGAACATTGGATCGTCGATATCGGCGCCGCCAAGATGGCCGACACGCCCGAAGTCTTCGACGTCATCGTCATGCCGAATCTCTACGGCGACGTGCTTTCCGACGTCGCGGCACAGATCGCCGGCTCGGTCGGACTCGCGGGTTCGGCCAACATCGGCGAACAATGTCGCGATGTTTGAAGCGATTCATGGCTCGGCCCCGCGCCGCGCCGGACAGAACCTGGCCAATCCTTCGGGCCTGCTCCTCGGTGCCGTCATGATGCTCGTGCACATCGGCCAGAGCGAAGTGGCCGAACGCGTCCACAACGCCTGGCTGCGAACCATCGAAGACGGCATCCACACCTACGATATTCATGCGGACGGCGTCTCGAAGAAGAAAGTCGGAACGCGCGAGTTTGCCGACGCCATCATCGAACGCATGGGTCAACGTCCCCAGCATCTGCATCCCGCGGTATATGCAAAAGACGCGACGATGGATATTTCCGCTCGTCCGGCCGGCAAGCGTGCCGAGAAGCGTCACGTCGGCGTCAACGTGTTCCTCGATCGTCCGGATGGTAATCCCGACGAACTGGCGGCCGCGTTACAAAAATGTAAAGTCAACGGCGCGAAACTGTCGGTCATCAGCAATCGCGGAACCAAAGTGTGGCCGAACGGGAATCCCGATACGTTCTGGAGCGACCATTGGAGCTGTCGTTTCGAAGCGTCCAAGGGCGGTTCGTTCGGAGCCAAACAGGTCGCGGATTTAATCGCCGCGATCGGCGGCGCCGGATTCGACGTCGTCAAGACCGAGGGTCTATATACGTTCGACGGCGAGCGCGGTTATTCGCTCGCGCAGGGAGAGTAACGAAGCCGAGGATCGATCGTGCGTATCGTCAGCCTATTGCCGAGCGTCACCGAGATTCTGTTTGGAATCGGTGCCGGGCCCGAGGTCGTCGGCGTTACGCACGAATGCGATTTTCCACCCGAAGCGTTGGCACTGCCGCGACTGACGGCATCGGCGATTCCGTCGTCGTCGTCTCCGGCCGAGATCGATCGACACGTGCGCGCCGGCTTGCATTCTGGATCGAGCCTGTACACGCTCGACGCAGAAGCGCTCGCGCCGCTCGACCCCGATTTGATCGTCACGCAAGAGCTGTGCAAAGTCTGCTCCGTTTCGTACGAGCAGGTCGCGACCGCTGTGCGCCGTCTCAGCTGCGATCCACGCGTCGTTTCGTTAGAACCGTCGTCGCTCGACGAAGTGCTCGGCACGATCGTGACGCTCGGCGAACTCACCAGTCACAGCGACGGTGCTTCGGCCCTGGTCGCTTCGTTGCGCGCTCGCACGGATGCGCTTCGCATACCTGCGCAAGGGATTCAGAGTCACCTGCGCCCTCGTGTTTTGTTTTTGGAATGGACGGATCCACCGATGAGCGCCGGACATTGGATCCCCGAACTCGTCGAGGTTGCCGGCGCGGAGCCAGTGCTGGCCGATCCGTTTCGTAACTCGCGCCGCTTGCGGTGGGACGAGATCGCCGCGAGCGACCCCGACGCAATCGTCGTAGCACCCTGCGGCTTTGGTATCGAACAAACGCGTGAAGCGATCGCGATGCTCGAAGATAATTCGTCGTGGCGCGAATTGCGCGCGGTAGGCGAAGGCCGAGTCCTCGCGATGGACGGCAACGCCTATGCGAGCCGGCCCGGACCTCGCTTGGTCAACACCGCTGAGATTATGGCGGGCTGGATTCGCTCGATCGAACCCAGTGCGGCGAATCCGCCGCAAGATGCCGGTCATCGCTAAGTTCCATTACCTCGGCGTCACCGTTCGAGTCGAATGCGACGCGAGATAAGGACGCCGGTGTAAACTTAAAGCGGCCGACGAACACTGCTTCCGCGCCCTTCGGTTGCATCGAACGCATCGCCGCATGTAACATGCCTGCGTGCGTCACGACCAGCACGCGCGCGTTGCCGGCGCGCCGCAGATCGGCATGAAAACTCCGCCAGCGCGCGATAACGCCGGCGATCGTTTCGCCGCCGGGCGGCGCGTATGCGCCGATAATATCGGATGCGTCGTTCAATTCGGGATTTCGCTCGGCGATCTCCAACCACGTCAGGCCTTCCCACTCGCCGAACGCAAACTCGCGCAAACGCGGGTCGGGAATAACAGGGATGCCGTGCGATGCCGCGATGGTTTCGGCCGTCGTCCGAGCGCGTGATAGATCGCTCGCATAGATTCGATCGAACGACTCGGACCGCAGGCGATGCGCGATCGCCCGCGCTTGCCGGCGGCCCAGTTCGGACAGTTCCACGTCGCTATGCCCCTGAAAGCGCCCCGAGGCGTTCCATTCAGTGGCCCCGTGGCGGACCAACGTCAGCTCGATCGGTTAACTAACTTGAAGCAGGTCGTGCATGTCATTCGCATGTTCTTCTTCGACCGCCAAATTGTTCCATGTCGCCCGAAATGGTTCCGGATGCCTCACCGAATGTCGCGATCCAGGGGCCTCGCGGGGAAGCGCGGGCGGCCCCTCGAAAACGCCCCGCCGGTCGCGGAGAGGTGGCAGAGTGGTCGAATGCACTCGCTTGGAAAGCGAGCATACCGCAAGGTATCGGGAGTTCGAATCTCCCCCTCTCCGAAGCCCTGCCGCCGCCCGGGCGGAATACCATCAGCGCCAGAATCACGATTACGATCAGGAACAGCACGCCGCCGACGACATTTTGACGCTTATCGAGTGCGACGTATGCCGGAGTTATCGGGGGTGCTCGTTTCGAGCATTTTGATTTGCTTACGTAGGCCCGGCGAATACATTCCGTAGGCGAGCGCAGCCAACACGACCCACAGCAGAATCGCCCATTCCAGCCACGTTTGATGAAACGTGCGGCCCGAGATGAGCACCTGCGCGATGCCGGTGATCAGCAGCAGGCCGTATGCGGGATTGGCAATCCGTCCGTCGATCAGTTTGATGCCGCGCAACACGAACAATAACTGATCGCGCTGCATTTTTCCACGCGCCAGCCACACGGGGTACGTGCAGTTCGCGCCGACCGCGACGACGGCGCACAAGACGTGGATGAAGACGAGGCCCTGGTACATGTTCAACTCCAAGACGCGCGAGCGCTTATTCGACCGCTCCTCGCATCGACGTTAGCCAGAAATCGAAACTCGCGTGCGCTTGCGCGCGCAACATCGCTCTGCCGTCGAAGACTTCGCGATTGAGCCGCGCACCCATCGTCGCGCGTTCGTCGTAATTCGCATCGAGAATCGCATCAGACGAACGTAGCTGCTCGGCGAGCCGGTCGGGGATTTGGGCGTCGGGCGGCAGCGTGCTGATGACGAACTCGGGGGGCTCGTCGTCCGGCCATGGCGCAGCTTCGTACTCGGCGCATACTGCCGCTACCCGCTGTGGGTCGCGACCCCAAACGAAGGTGTAGACGTCGTTGTCGTGCAGTTCGACCAGAATCGCGCGGGCGGTCGCGCCGTATCCCAGCACTCCGACCCGTTTGAGCGCTAACGGCTGCTCGACCGCCGCCTCGAAGGCGACTCGCGCGCCAATCCCATCGGTGTTCGTGCCGACGATCCGCCGCCCAAACGCGATCGTGTTAACGGCGCGTGCGCGTCGCGCTTCCTCGGTAAGCTCGTCGCATGCCGATAGCGCCTCTTCTTTAAGAGGAAAGGTGACGTTGCAGCCGACGTAACCCTCATCCGCCAAGCGACGAATGGCGGCCGCGCCTTCGCCTTTTCGAACGCGCAACGCCGAATAGCTGCCTTCGATTTCGGCACGCTCGAGAAACTCGGCGTGCAGCAACGGGCTCCCGCTATGGGCGACCGGATCGCCGATCAGCGCGAGTTTCACGGTCGCAGATTGCGTAACATGATCCGCTCGAAGAACCGGAAGAACGTCGTCAACGGCAGATCTTTGGCTTCGATCGGTTCGGTCAGGATGGTGTAGAGGCCGCAGAACTTGGCGCCGAGCACGTCGGTGAAGAGCTGGTCGCCGACAACGGCGATCTGACTCCGGTGGAGATTCAAGCCCCGCATCGCCCGCATGAACCCAAACGGCAGCGGCTTGAGGGCGTTGGGAATGCAGCGGACGTTCAACTGGGCCGCGATGCTGGTAACCCGCTCGCTGAAATTGTTCGACAGCATGATGATCTGAAAGCCGCGGTCGTGCGCCCGCTCGACCCAAGCGATGTGCTCCTGGGCCAATTCGGTCTCCCGATAGCCCAGTAAGGTGTTGTCGAGGTCCACGATCAGCCCCCGGATGCCGGCGGCTTCGAGATCCTCGTGCAGTACGTCGTGCAGGCGCGGGGCGAAGCGGTCGGGTCCGAGCATCAAGGTCCCCCTTGCACCGGTTATCCCCGGTATCCTCGGGTCTGTCCACATGTTGGACAGGTGGGCGGCGCCTATCCGCAGCTTATCCGCTGCCGGCCCGGTCTTGTTCGCAGCCTTCCCACAAGAAAATACGATTTCACCCCAATATCTTGTGGTTCCCAGCCAAACGTGGCACAATGGATACTCCAAGGAGCGGACCGACCATGAAGTTTGAGCGCACGTATTCTTCCGTGAACAATGCATATGCCGGCGTCGATTTTAGTCCCCGGACCTCGCGGATCGTCAATCCTGACGGTTCCGTGATCTTCGAAGCCAGGGACGTCATGGTCCCCTCCAGCTGGAGTCAGGTGGCCGTCAACGTGCTGGCCCAGAAGTATTTCCGGAAGGCCGGGGTGCCCAGCGCGACGAGCCCCGTCCCGGAAGAGAACGTGCCCGAATGGCTGTGGCGCTCGATCCCCGACGAAGCCGCTCTGAACGAGGTCTCGCGCAACGACCAATTCGGCCGGAGACGGACGCTGGCAGGTATTCGAGCGACTGGCCGGTTGCTGGACCTACTGGGGCTGGAAGAACGGCTATTTCGACTCCGAGGCCGACGCCCAGATTTATTTCGACGAGATGCGGGCCATGCTGGCGCGTCAGATCGGCGCCCCCAATTCGCCCCAATGGTTCAACACCGGGTTGCATTGGGCGTACGGTATCGCCGGCCCGTCGCAGGGTCATTTTTACGTCAACCCGGCAAACGGTAACACGAAGCGCTCCACCAGCACCTACGAACATCCGCAAGTCTCGGCATGCTACATCTTGTCGATCGAGGACGACCTCGTTAACGAAGGCGGCATCTTCGACGGCGTTCTGCGCGAGGCGCGCATCTTTAAGGGCGGCTCCGGATCGGGGGCCAACTTCTCGCGACTCCGCGGCTCGGGCGAAAAGCTGACGGGCGGCGGGACCAGCTCCGGCTTGATGTCGTTCCTCAAGATTTTCGACCGCGCCGCCGGCGCGATCAAATCCGGTGGCACCACGCGTCGCGCGGCCAAGATGGTCGTGCTCGATGCCGATCATCCCGACATCGAAGACTTCGTCAACTGGAAGGTTCGCGAAGAGCGTAAGGTCGCCGATCTCGTTGTCGGATCGCGCATTTTCGAACAGCAGATCAACGCCATCGTTGCGGCCGCGCACGACACGCGCGTCCCCGAACACGCGCGCATGGATCCGGCGCTCAATCCGAATCTGCGCCGCACGATTCGTGAAGCGATCCAATTGGGCGTGCCGACCGGCGCGACCCAAAATGCGCTTGACTATGCGAAACAGGGCTACACCCGTGTAGAAATCGACCAGTACGACACCGCGTGGGATTCCGAAGCATACGTTACGGTTTCTGGCCAGAATTCGAACAACTCGGTGCGCCTGACGAACGAGTTCTTCCGCAAACTCGACGCTGATGAGGATTGGAACCTTACGGCGCGCACGACCGGTGACACGGTCAAGCGTCTGAAAGCCAGTGACCTGTGGGAGCAAATCGCTCTCGCCGCGTGGCAGTGTGCCGATCCCGGTTTGCAATTCGACGACACGATCCAAGACTGGCACACATGTGCCAACGACGATCGCATCAATGCAACGAACCCATGCTCGGAGTACGTTTTAGTCGACGACACCGCGTGCTTTGCTCCAAAGACGCCGCATAAGCACGATCAATGGTCTGCGCACCGTTGAAGCGTTGTTCAACGCGCAACAGAACGGCGAAGAGATCTACGTAACGACCGATATCCATTCGGAGCACGATCATCGTCGTGTAGGAGTCCGTCATTTATCCGTCGTTGGTCACACAAGTCGGCGAACGCGACGTCCTCAAAATGACATTGGCGGACGGCCGCATCATTCGCACGACCGGCGACCATCGCTTCCTGACGAACGATGGCGAGTGGAAGCGCGTAGATGAACTGACTCCGTTGTCTGACCGCATTTCGATTCGTGAGACCGCGAGCGCGATCGCATACCGCTCGACGCCAAAGATGTAAAGCGTTGGCAGATGCTGGGTTGGCTTACGGGCGATGGAGTTTTCAGCAAAGATACCGTGGCGCTCGTCTTTGGTCCGACCGAGCGGCGCGCCGCTGAAGCCCTTGTCTCAGAACTGAATGAACTAAAGGCGTCTTGCGCTATTGCGGCCGGTGAAACCGTTCGGCAATGCAACATTTACACCCAGCGTAACGGCGTTCATCAAACTACGACGTCGCAAACATCGCTCGTTGGTCACCTGGAAAGCGTATACGGGTTCTCCAGAGGAACGGCTACACACAGAGAATATGTGCCTTCGGCCGTTCATAATGTGGCGGATGATCTAAAGATCGCGTACTTGCAGGGTCTTTTCTGTCCCGACGGGTGCATCCGTCGCAATAACGGTGGCGTATCGCCCGAGGTCATGCTCGCATCCTCGGCACCAGAGCTGCTGCGTTCGGTGCGACTTCTTTTCCCCGATCTCGGCATGACGGTTCGGATCACTTGGATGCATCCTTTGGGCCGCACGAACCCGCAGGGCCAGTTGCACTTGTTCAATCCAGCAAGCGCGCAACTTTTTGTCCCTCGTCGGCTTTCCGTGCTCGCCCGCGAAGGAAGCCCGAACCGAAGAAATCCTCAGCAAGCCGTTCGAAGGACAGCTCAAGAATCCACGTTCACCGAAGGTTATCTCGATCGTTCCCGACGGGAAGACGATGGTTTACGACATCACGGAGCCCGTGACACATTCCGTGATCGCCGAAGGCTTGATCGCTCATAACTGCAACCTCGCAAGTTTAAATCTCGTTAAGTTCATGAACGACGACGGAAACTTCGACGCTAAACGCTTTGCCGCGGCTTCGCGTATTTTGGACGACGACACTCGAGATCTCGGTGACGATGGGGCAGATGCCGTCGCAGCAGATCGCCGAGAAAAATCACGGCTATCGCACGCTTGGCCTCGGTTACGCGAACATGGGCACTCTACTAATGCGTATGGGTCTGCCCTATGATTCCAGAGGAGGGCTACGGCTGGTGCGCCGCTATTTCCGCATTGATGACGGGCACTGCGTATCGCGCGTCAGGGCTGAGATGGCACAGCAGTTGGGACCACCCGCGCGTTTTGAAGCAAAGAACGCGCGATTCGATGCTGCGCGTCATTCGCAACCATCGCCGCGCAGCGTACAATGCGCCGAACGCCGATTACGAAGGGTTAGGGGCCAAACCGGTCACCCACGCACCGTCGCTGTTCACGCAAGAAACGTGGGCGCTCGCTCGCCGCATGTGGGACGATGCGTTGTCGATCGGTGAAGTCGCCGGCTATCGAAATGCACAAACCGTTGTGATCGCGCCAACCGGATGCTTAACCGGCAACACGATGGTCGCGACGGATCGGGGTCTCGCGCGCTTGAACCGCCTGGGCAACCCGGACGGCAACCAATGGCAGGACGTCAACTTCCGCGTACTCACCGATGACGGCGACCAACGCGCGACCAAGTTCTTCATCAACGGAATCGAACCGACGCGCCGCATTACGACGAAGAGCGGTTATGTGATCCAGGGCACACCGACGCACCGTAT
>CAWAZM010000018.1:0-84552 GCA_963786515.1 Vulcanimicrobiota bacterium
CGCGATCGTTTCTTCTAACCGGTCGTGGTTGCGGCGATGCAAAACGCAGTTCAGCGTAAGCGCGACGTCGCGGCTCGCGATTCGCTCCAGAGCGTCGAGCTTGCGCGCGTGAACGTGCGTGCCGGCGATCTCGTCGGCTAACGCTTCGTTCGGCGCCTGAACGCTGATTTGGATGTGGTCGAGGCCGGCTACGAGCAGCTGGTCGAGCCGCTTCTCGTCGAGAAACGTACCTTGCGTGATGAGATTCGTGTACAAACCGGCGCGCACCGCGTGCGCCACGATCTCTGCAAGGTCGCGTCGCAGGGTCGGCTCACCACCAGAGAGATGCGCTTGCACCACCCCAAGCGCTGCAGCCTCATCGAGCACGCGCTTCCAGTCGTCGGTGTGCAACTCGTCGCGATAGCGGGCCAACTCGATCGGATTCGAACAATACGGACAGGCGAGATTGCAGCGATAGGTCAGTTCACACAGGATCGAAAGCGGGCGAAGCGATTCCGGCATTAGAGAAACCGTAACGTTTGGCGCTCGACGAGACGGTCGAATAACGACCCGACGTCGGCGCGTGCATCATCCTCCCCGATCTCGAACGATTCAACCAAACAGGTGACGATGTCCGCGACGGTACGCCGGCCATCGATGAGGTCGAGCGCCGCCGCAGCAGACGGATTCAAGACGAGCGCACCTTCGGGAACCAAGAGCATGGCCGTACCGTCGGGCTCGTGGCGCAACCGGACACCCTTGCCGAATGCCGGGCGAGCGTCAAGCTTCACCAAAGACTCCACTTGCGAGCGCCGTTGCGTCGAGGATGCTCCACAAGACGTCGCATTTGAAGCGTAACGCGTCTACGCATGCGTCTTGGATTTCCGGGGTCGTCGCTTCGGCCATCACCCAGGCGAGTGCCGTCTCCGAGTCGCGTTTGGCAAGTGGAATTCTCTGCTCGAAATACTCCAGGCCAGAACGGTCGATCCAGGGATAATTTGCCACGATCGCATCGATCCGATGGCGCATGGCCGACGGCGCAAACATCTCGGTCAGTGAGGAGGCAACCCCTTCGATCCAGGGGCGCGATCGCGCGAAGTGTACGTATGCGTTGACCGCGAAACGAGTCCCGGGCGCTACCATGCGTTCGGACCGGACTTGTTCTTCGTCGAGTCCAACGGCGCGAGCCAGCGCCAGCCAAAGTCGCGTGCCGCCCTCTTCTCCCTCGCGCCCGTCGTGATCCGTAATGCGAGAAATCCATAAACGCCGGTGTTGCGCGCTCGGCAAATTTGCGAGCAGTAACGCATCCTTGATCGGAATAGCCTTTTGGTACGCGTATCGATTGGCGATCCACGATCGCACCTGGTCGCGAGTTAATGTGCCCGCAACCAGATGCCGATGAAACGGATGCTTGTCGTGATAGCGATCCTCGCCCACGGCTTCGAAGCGCGTGGTGAGATCGCCGGTCGCTACGGAGTCTAGGGCCGTTCTAAATTTCCGGTCCCGGGGCAGTCACATAGGCCGTTACCTCGGCGCCGAGAGGACGCTCCTGGAAGTCGGGACGTTCCCAACGTTGACGCGGCTGTTTCATGCTCTCTCCTGTCCTGAGTGGTGGGTGTCTTTTGGACGCATGGACGTTTGATCCCCGTCTGGTGGACTAGCCGGCGCAGGCGTTGCTCGCAGCCAAGGTTTGATCTGCAGGGCCGCTAGGATAGGTGCTATTGCCAACCGCCCAAAGCGTCGTTGATTTTGGAATCGCAGCAGCGCTCGCGAACAGGTCAGGGTTTCCTCCCGGCAGATTCGGGCTCTTCACGACGGCCCACGTTTTTCCGTTCCATTTAATTGACAGCGTTGTCGATCCGGTCGCGGTGAAGTCTTGGCCCACCGCCCACACCGATTTTGACGAGAAAGCCGTGGCATAATACAACCCGTTGCCGTGCGTTCCGGCGTTGGGCGACTTCACGATACTCCAGACCTTTCCGTTCCAATGTTCGGTAAGCGTGGCGAAAACTGTCCCCGTATAGTAGTCGCCTATAGCCCAAGCGTCGTTGGACGCGAGCGCGACCGCGCCGTTTAAGACGTTGTCGCCACTGTTTGCGTTGGGACTCTTCACGACGCTGAAATGCTTTCCGTTCCAATGTTCGGTTAGCGTTACCAGCGAACTTTGCGAACCGTTCGTGAACGTACCGCCTGCAGCCCACACATCGTTGGGTCCGGACGCTGCAAGCGCATCGAGAGAACTTCCGAATGTTCCGGGATTCGCGGTGGGAATGATTTTCCACGTCTTGCCGTCGTAATGCGCCGCGAATGGCGCCGGCAAACCGCTCGGATTGGTTGCGTTTCCCAGCGCCCAAATGTCGGACGCAGAAATCGCCTTCACATCGTAAAACGCGGTGGAATCACCCGGAATGGCCGGCGCGACCACGTCGCTCCAACTGCTCCCGTCAAAATGCAGAATTAGCGCCTGTACGGAACCCGAGCTGGGGATCTGGCGGCCGACCGCCCAGACGTTCTTCGCGGAAACGCTCGAGACTGCGTTCAAAACGCTGCCCACACCCAGGTTCGGTGTGGTCGCCATGCTCCAGGCGTTTCCATTCCAGTGTTCTGCTAGGGTCGCCGGCTCCGACGAAGACGTCAGGTACTTTCCGACAGCCCAAACGTCCGAAGGCGAGGAGCCGGAAACGCCGTTAAAAAGGTTGTTGCTTCCCGGATCAACGGTCTTGCCGACCTTCCAGGAGCATGCTGCGGGCTGCGTCACTCGAGCATCCCTCGTCAAGCCCGCCTCTGCGCCTTGGGGAACCGCGCCCACGTTTCCCGGAGACTGCGATCCTCCGCAGGCCGCAAGGATCATGACGACCCCGCCGATACCAGCAGCACGACAGGCCGAACTCAACAGCTTCTTCATATGAAAAAAGGTTGCTCCTTATCGGAATTTTATGCCGTATCGGCAAATCGCTCCGTCCGACCCATTTCAACGAAGTGCTCAGCCTACCCGTCGTTGCGTCCGCGCGTCGAGGCAAGACATCTGGTATTCATTGGCAGCAGCATGTCTCAAATCGAGCAGGGATAGAATGCGGAGGCGCGGGATTCTGCGCTAACCAAGCACCCATCCATTATCATGTTCACGCCGGTCGGCGCCGGCGGCTGCCACAGGAAGAAATTACTACGTGAAAACCCTGTTCCTCAGTCCCCCCTCTTTCGACGGCTTCGATGGCGGAGCCGGGGCGAGATATCAAGCAAAGCGAGAAGTGACCTCGTACTGGTACCCGACGTGGCTGGCCCAGCCGGCTGCGCTTGTCCCGGGTAGCACGCTGGTTGACGCGGCTCCGCACGAGCAGACGATCGACGACGTGCTGAAGATCGCCAAAGATCACGATCTCGTTATCATGCATACCAGCACTCCGTCGCTTCCCAACGACGTCGAGTGCGCTCGCCGGCTCAAGGAACAGAATCCCAACGTCAAAGTTGGCTTCATCGGCGCCCACGTGGCCGTGCTTCCCGAGCAGACGTTGCGCGATCACGAGCTCATCGATTTCGTCTGCCGGAACGAGTTTGACTACACGTGTAAGGAACTCGCCGAAGGCCGCCCGTGGAACGAGATCCTCGGACTGTCGTATCGCGATGCCAACGGCGAACTCCAGCGCACCGAAGAGCGGCCCCAGATCGCCGATTGGGATGCGATGCCGAGCGTGCTGCCGATCTACGCGAAGTTCCTCGACGTCAACAAGTATTATAACGGGTATCTTCTGCACCCGTACGTTTCGTGGTACACCGGTCGGGGCTGCACGGCGAAATGTACGTTCTGTCTTTGGCCCCAAACCATCGGCGGCCACGTCTTCCGGCACAAGAGCGCCGAGGCAGTTGGTCGCGACCTCGAAGAAGCAAAGTCGATCTTCGGCTCGACCGTCAAAGAGTA
Source organism: Vulcanimicrobiota bacterium (assembly GCA_963786515.1). Taxonomy (GTDB): domain Bacteria; phylum Vulcanimicrobiota; class Vulcanimicrobiia; order Vulcanimicrobiales; family Vulcanimicrobiaceae; genus Tumulicola. The sequence continues at coordinate 3,896 of CAWAZM010000018.1, forward strand.
CATGTTCGACGACGACACGTTGACCAACGAAAAAGACTATGCGATCGCGCTTAGCAAGCATATGAAACGCTTGAACCTGAGCTGGGCTTGCAACGCCCGTGCGCACGTAGACTACGATACGCTCAAGACGCTGCGCGATAACGGCTTACGCGTGCTGCTCGTGGGCTTCGAATCTGGTAACCAAGAGATTCTCTACCGGATCAAAAAAGGTCTCAAGTTGGAGATGGCGCGCGAGTTCATGAAGAACTGCCACAAGCTCGGCATCAAGGTGCACGGCACGTTTATCATCGGCTTGCCGGTAGACACGCCGGAGACGGTGCGCGAAACGATCGAGTTTGCCAAAGAACTCGACCCGCATACCATTCAGGTTTCGATCGCATCGCCGTATCCCGGAACCGAGCTCTACAGCCAGGCGATGGCGAACGGTTGGTTTGCGCGCGACGACTTAGTCTCCGGAAAAGGCATCCAGACGTCAACGTTGCGTTACGACACGCTTTCGACTGCAGAAATAGAAGACTCAGTCGAGCGCATGTACCGCGAGTTTTATTTCCGGCCGAAGAAAATTGCCAAGATCGTTGCCGAGATGGTAACGAGCCGGCACATGATGGTTCGACGCCTGCGAGAAGGCGGCGAGTTCTTCGGTTACTTGCGGGCACGACGCGCCCAAGGCGTCGAACGCCGGCTCGAAACCGCCGCAACGTAAGCTCGTAGCGGAGCGTTAGGCCGGCAGCTCGAGGCGTCGAGCGCCGGCCAGCGTTTCTTCGAGCATATTGCTCTGGAATGCGATCATATCGGGCACGTGATCGAACCTTCGATCGGTGCGCTTCGCGGTCAGGCGGTAGCCTCCACCGTCGAGGATCAGCGTTCCGCACGTAACCAGCGCCGAAAGCGCGTCCGCGACAATCGCTTCCGTCGCGTCACGCAGTTCCGGATCCACGAAAACGTTGCCCGGTAGGGCGTCGAGTTGCGCGCGGACCGCTCGGACGGCTTCTTCGGCATCGAACGTCTCGGAAGCGTTATTTAAAAACGAGCCCAGCAATGCCGAGTTGGTGACCGGCCGAGCTGCCGCAACCGACACGCCGAGATCTGCGGCGTCCTGGTACCGAATCACGCGATAGAGCATCGAAAGCCGCCCGGTGCGGAATGGATCGTACGCGACGGCGCATATCCAGAGATCGGCGAACGACGCGAGCGCGCCCACGATTCCGTTGCGCATAGAATGCAGGCGGCCGTCGCGGCTAAAGTCGCCTTCCGGTGTGATATAGAACGTCGCACCGGCCTTTACACGCTCGACGATGGCGGCAATATCGCGTTCGTTTACGGCCCGTAGGTTCGTCAGAACTTCGTGCCGGTACGGCGGCTTAAGTTTTGCGATCTTAATCCATGCCTGCGCCTTCGAAAAATTCTCGAGCTTCCACAGTTCGCTCAACGTGACGCCGTGCAAACCTAGCTCTGCGACCGTTTCGGGCGGCAAGATCTCGTCGATCGTCAGATCGCCATGCGCGGCCTGCAACTCTTCTGCGAGGCTGATGAGGGGTCGTGAGAATAGGTGGTTTTCTACCGGCAGGACGCTCAAGAGCTCCCACAACCAGCTGAGATTCATTCCTCGCGTGAAGCGAGCAGTAAACGGTAGCCGCGCAGCGATGAATCCCGTCTCGAACGTCCGGCGCGAGTTGCACATAACCAGCGGCTTCCAGGGGTGTAAGAGGAACGTACGCCCGGTAATCGTTTCGCCTTCGTCCATGTGCTGATGGTTGGTTATCAACACCGTTGCGCCGCGATCGGCAGGTAACTGGCCCCATTGTCGAACGCGAATTTTGAACTTCAGATACGTTTGGCGTATGACGTACGTGGTCGCCAGCAACGTCCAGTTCGGCTTCATCGCTTCACCGCGTTGACTTTGCGCACCGCGAGCACGGTGAGCGACCCCAGCAAAAAGCATGCACCCGCACTCGCGAACAGCCAGCGATAGCCTTCGCTCGGACTTGCGCCGCGCGCAATGATCATCGCGCCGATGGCCGGAGCGATTACCATCGGCAAATTGGAGAGCGTGCCCCAAATGCCAAGGTCGCGAGCGACGTCACCCAATTCGGGAACGGAGTCGAGCGCGAGCGCCCAGCCGACCGCAAACACTCCTCCGTAGCCGAGACCGAATAAGAGCGCGTACACGAACACAAAACGCAAATCGGGTGCCAATGCGAAACCGAACGCAGCGGCCGTCATCGGCAGCCCCGATAGACAAACGACCCATCGACGATCGAACTTGTCCGAGACGATTCCGGCCACAATGCTCGAGGCCACCGCTCCGACCATCGCAGCGGCAGCGATGAGCCCGGTGCTGGCCGAGGCATTACGGACGCCCAGCACGTCGTGAAAGAAATAGAGTACGTACGTGTTGAGCAGCGTCATCCCCATGACGATCCAGGCCCGTGCGACCAGCGTCACGATCAGATCGTGTAAGTCGCGCACGCGGGCGACTTCGCGCCGCAACGTCGCCGAAAACGCGGGTGACGCCGGGACGATCAGCAACGTCAACCCGCTGACAACGACGCCGGCGGCCGCCGCTAATAACGCTTCGCGCGGCGGTAACAGCGCGCCCAGCATCAGGCCCACAATGGTTCCGAGCAGCGTCATCGCCCCGCGGTACCCCGCGGCCGTTCCCCAATGCCCTCGCGGAACGATCTCCGGCACGAGGACCTGATACACAACCGATCCGCTCATCAACGCCACGGTAGCGATAACCGTGGCGGCGCCGAAGTCGACAATCGTCGAGGCGTACGCCATCGCGACGAGTGCGACGGCGTCGATCGCGAGCACGAGCGCGGTCTGACGACGACGATCGCCCCCACGCCGGCGAAGGCGGTCGGAATAGACACCGGCGAGCGGCGGCACGATCGCGGTCGCAATGGCGACGACCGTTGACAGCACCGCTAGCACGTAGGTGTGGTTGGCGGGTGCCAACACAAGCAAAAACGCCGGCACGATGATCGACATCAGTGCAGCGTCCTGAAAATGTACCCCGACCCACAGTGCGTTGATCGCTACGTGGTCGCGTCAACGAAATCGTGTTACCGCCAAATCGGTCCCAGCCTTCTTCGCAAAAGTAAGCAAGGCCCGCTTCTCGCGGTCGACGAATCGAAACGTATGCCGCTAGAACGGCTGCTCGCGGCAGCTTTTGCGTTCGTCACAATTGCGGCAATCGTGTATACGGTCATCGCTATCGTCTGCATCGCGCGTTTCGGGCGCGAATCCCGGGCACCGAAATCCGATCTGACCCCGCCGGTTAGCTTGCTCGTTCCACTCCACGGTGCGGAGTTCGGTCTCGAGGATAACCTGCGCTCGTTCGCCGAGCAGGACTATCCCGAATTTCAACTCGTTCTCGGCGTCGCGCGGTCCGACGATCCCGCGCTCGCAATCGCACGACGCGTCGCAGCGGCGCTTCCCCATCGGAATATCGATATCGACATCGGTGAGGTAGCGGGTGCACGCAATCCAAAGATCGCCAACGTTCTTTCGATGATGCGGCTCGTTCGCCATGAGACATTGATCCTGGCCGATAGCGATACACGCGTAACTCCGAGCTACATCGGTTCCGTCACGGCACCATTGCGCGATCCGAATGTGGGTGTGGTAACCTGCCCATTCATCGGTGTTCCCGAGGCCACGTTTTCTTCGAAGCTCGGCGCGATGTTCATAAACGAACAGTTTATTCCATCCGTATTGGTCAGCCGTCTCTTGGGGCCATCGCGACACTGCTTGGGGCCGACCAATGCTTTTCGCTCCGAGGTTCTCGCCCAAATCGGCGGTTTCGAAGCGCTGGCGCCGCATCTCGCCGACGATTACATGCTCGGGTAATTTCGTCGCAGCCGCAGGCCTGCGAGTCGTCCTGTCGCGCTATTTCATACAAACCATCGTTTCGGATCCGACGCTTCCAGCGCTCTGGAATCATGAGTTGCGTTGGCACCGGACGATCCGGGGAGTACAACCCGCCGGTTATGCGGGAATGTTTCTTACCTATCCGTTACCGCTCGCGATCCTCGCTTTCTTACTCGCTCCACGCCTCGAAAACGTGCTTCTAGTATTGGTTGCCGCGGTGGCCAGGGTCGCGTTGCAACGCGCGTCCGCGCGAGCGCGACGCATAGCACCCGCTTCGCCATGGCTCATTCTGCCGCGCGATCTCTTCGGAATTGCCCTATGGGCATGGGGGCTTGGTGGGCGCGCAGTTCGATGGCGGGGTGCCGATTTGCACATCGAAACGGGCGACGTGCTCGCGGAGCGCTCCTAGTTAGAAGCGCTCGCCGACGAGCTCTTCGCTCTTTTCCCAGAGTGCTTCGGCAGCTGCCGGGTCGAGTGCGTAGGCGCGAACGCCTTCGCTCAGCGGACTGATTACGGCGTCATCCGAAACGATTTCGCCGACGTGGGAATTTTCGCAGTACCGTCCGCCGATCTCTTCCGCGCGGCCGACGGTTGCGGCCCAGACCGACGTTGCTGCGCCCTGCGGTATCGTCTTGAATTCGAACGGTCCCTTACCTTCGGCCGCCAGTTGTTGATTGATCTGATCGATCATGGCGGGCAACGCCGTAGCGTCGAGGTGACGGCCGAGTTCGGTTTGGATACCGCCGGGATGGACCGCTGCGGAACGGACTCCGCGTCCACGGTGGCGTGCGTCGAACGCGACGGAAAAGAGTATGTTCGCCGTCTTCGACCGGCCATATGCGACGAACGGGTCGTACGGGGTTCGCTCGAAATGTGGATCTTCCAAATCGACGTTCGCGAATCGGTGACCCGAGGAAGCGAGGTTGATGACCCGCCCGCCCTCACGAATGAGCGGCGCGATGCGGTTGACGAAGACAAAGTGACCGAGATGGTTGGTGCCAAACTGCGTTTCGAAGCCATCCGCGGTATGGCCAAACGGCGTGGCCATCACGCCCGCGTTTGCGATGACGACGTCCAAGGGGTCGCCCTTCGCGAGCAGGCGATCGGCGGCTTCGCGGACGCTTTTGAGATCGGCAAGGTCGAGTTCGATCAGCTCGAAGCTGCCACCATGAGCGGCGGCGGCGCCGCGAACGACGGCCGTAGCCGTTTGGGCTTTGGCCAGATCCCGGGCGGCGCCGACCACGTGCGCTCCGCGAGCAGCCAGCGCTCGTGCCGTCTCGACGCCGAGCCCGGCCGAGACACCGGTGACTAGGACTCTTTTTCCAGAAAGGTCCGTCCCGGACAGTACCTCATCCGTCGTTGAAGTGTAACCGAACATATCGTGCTCCTCGTAACTTATAGTGGAAGCGGAGACAGTCTCCGGTACATGAGAAAACCGGAGAGTCTCTCCGGTTGCAAAAAGAGCGAAAAATGACGACCAAGCGTTCGAACGCCGAAAAAGTAGCCAAAACAGGTCGTAAGCCGCGAGCCGACGCGCAGCGTAACCGCGAGCGCCTCCTCGCGGCGGCCAAGGAAGCCTTCACGCGCTACGGAGCCGACGTCAGCCTCGACGACGTGGCAAAGCAGGCGGGGACGGGGCCGGGGACGTTATACCGGCACTTTCCGACCCGCGATGCTCTGCTCGCCGAAGTCTATCGCGCCGAAGTCGAAACGCTGGCAAGCGCCGAGCGCGAGTACGCCGCGTCGATGCTCCCGGTCGCAGCCCTACGAGCCTGGATGCTGCTCTTTGTCGATTACATCGCTACGAAGCAGCTGATCGCGCCTGCATTGAACTCCCTGATTTCGGATACGTCGAAACTGTACGAGTCTTCCGGCCCAAAGATCATCGGAGCGCTGAACGCGTTGGTAGACCGCGCGATCGAGAGCGGAGATATTCGCAAGGACCTCGACCCTATGGATTTGCTCCGCGCCATGGTCGGCGTTTCAAACGTCGCGATCGCACCGGACTGGCAGCCGAGCGCCAAGAGACTCGTCAACATCCTCATAGCGGGTTCGCGCACCTCGGCGTAACGTAGATCGACGCTCTTAGCTGCCTGCCGATTGCGGAAGAATGTTGATCGCGCGGGCGGCCACGATCGCAATAACGATCAACGAAATGATCGATTCGACCATGACGAACATTCGCGCCCGCGTCGTCAGCGGTGACGTGTCCGTAGGGCTGAATGCCGTAGCAGTCGTGAACGAGAGAAAGACGTAGTCGAGAAAGTTCATCGGTTCGACCGTTGCCTGCGCGTCCCGGCGAGGAAAGTTGAACTCGCGTTCGCCCAGCACGTGGTAGATGATCGCGAACACGACGACGTTTCCGACCCAAATTACCAGCGCGGTTTCGATTAAGCGGATGGGGTCGATGGTTGAAGCTTGATAGACCACGAGATAGACAACCTTGGCTAACGACGTTCCAACGCCGGCAGCCAAAACGAATGCGCTCAGCGCCATAACCGTTCGGGTCGCCTTTCGCTCGCCTTTGATCGTCCAGAAAAGTGAGAGCAGGAAGACTGCAAGAACGAGGAGCCCGAAGCACCACGTGACCGTCGGCGGTCCGAGCGTGTACCGGGTTCTCAAACTCAGAAAGAGCACGACGCACAACAGCAACGTGCCGCTTTCGCCCCAATCTCGTCGAGCAACCCGCGTCGCGGGAGTTAGTTCCGGCGTCATAGCCGGATGTCGTTTACGAGAGCAACCACGTTAGCTGAGTTGCCCGCCGGCTCTCAACGTCCTCGCCACGGCCGCCTGCGCTTCCACGCGATCGGGCCTTGCGCCCCGCACAACTTTGTGATACAAAGTGAATACTTTGCTATACAAAGCTTACTCTCGGTAAGGGGGAACGATGCCCAAAGGACTTGCTGCCGTCGCGCTCATCTTCTTGTGCTCCACGGCCGCCTGGACGGTCCTCGGCAGCACGTTGCTGACTCGAACCGCGGCATCTGATGACAGCCAATCGAGTCGCCTCAGCGCACAATGGGGATCGTCGCAAGAACAAGCGGCGCCGACCATCACCAGTCCCTTGCGCGGGAAGGCGAGGCTTTCACTACCGATCGCCGCAAGCCGCATCGATGTCGCCCTCAACCTCGAGCAGCGCCAGAAAGGCCTGCTTTGGTATAACCTGTACGACGTTCAGTTTAACGGTCGCTATCTGGTTCGCAATGTGGGAGGCGTGCGCCGGCTGACATTGCGGTTCGCGTTACCCTCGGACGCCGGCACATTTTCAAACTTCACTTGTCGCATCGCAGGCCGCACTTGTCAAGGCACGATTGCCGACAATGGTGCGGACGTGCGTTTCGAACTCGATCCCGGCCGGTCGGCTTGGATAGAAATCGGCTATGCCTCGCGAGGGCGCGACCAATGGCTCTATCGTTTCGGTGACGGCGTTTCCGCCGTCACCGATTTCGAGATGAACGTTACGACCAATTTCGAAGCGATCGACTTTCCGGCGCGAACGCTGCTACCGACGACCGAAGCGACAACGCACGGTGGCCGGAATCTGCGCTGGCACTACGCACAGTTGCTCACCGGCAACACCGCCGGTATCACGCTGCCGACTCCGATGCAGCCCGGGCCGCTCGCGGCTCGCATCACCTTTTGGGCGCCCGTTGCGCTCCTTTTCTACTTTTTCGTTCTGTTAATCATCACCAGAGTGCGCGAAGTTGACCTTCACCCCGTCAACTATTTCTTTCTCGCGTGCGCGTTCTTCGCGTTCCATCTGCTGTTCGCATATCTCGTGGACCGCATCTCGATCGGCGCGGCCTTCACGATCTGTTCGCTAACGTCGATGTTTCTAACGATTACCTACCTGCGGCTCGTGGCCGGCTGGCGCTTCGCAGCAGTCGAGAGCGGTCTGGCGCAGTTTGTGTATCTGGTGCTGTTTTCGTTCGCATTATTCAACGAAGGCTGGAGCGGTCTGACGATCACGCTCGGGGCCATCGTCACGTTGTTCGTCGCGATGCAGGTTACCGCCAAAATTCGCTGGGCCGAGCCGATGGCGCTTCCGCCGGCGTAGCGGTGGACGGTAACGTCGCGAGATACGCCGCCGTCGCTTCCCCGACGATGTAGCTCGTTAGACTATGATGCGCTTCGAAGATACTCCAGTGGTCCCGTCCGGGGACGATCTCGATCTCGGCATCGCTTCCCAAGGTTTGCAGTTCATGCTTCAGTAGTACGACCGGAGCTTCGAGATGGAAGTTGTCGGCGCCGCCGACGAAAATGTGGATTTTGCCCCGCAGCTCCGGCCCAACTTGCGGCCATTCGTCTCGCAGGATGCGGGCGATATCGTAGTGCGCTTCCCAATACCTCGCAACGCTGGGGTCGATGACGCCGCTCGTGCGATCGAAAAGCGGTTCGACGTTGCCCTTGGCATCCGTCGGACCGAACACCGATTCGAACGACGTAAACTGCCGCCGCTCCCAATCTTCGTAACCGACGAATCTGCCCATCGGCAGTCCCAGCATCGTGTACGACGTAGCAAAGAAGTTGTGCGGTGTGGAGACCGTTAGGTCGGTGCCCATAAAATCGCGAAAATCGACGGGATCCGGCGATATCGACCACTCACCGCCAAAGATCGCCGGATACGTTACCTGCAGCCAGAGTGCCGACCATCCACCTGACGAATGGCCGCTCACGAACCGCGCCGACGGACTGTTGACAGCGCGGAAGTACGACTCGGTCTTGGGGATGAATTCGGTCGTAAGCGCCGTTCCCCACGGGCCGTAGGTCGCAGAGTCGGCGAACTCTTGATGGCCACCGTTAAACATTCCGTCGAGAAAGATCAAGATGAATTCCTGATGCAGTGCGCGCATCGGCTTTTGCCATTCCAACGTTTCGTCGGCCTTGGGATCGCCAATCCCGTCAAACCCTTGAACGAAGTACATCACCGGGTAGCGCCGCGTAGGGTTCTTATGGTAGGAGTCGGGCAGAAAAACGTGCGCGACGATCGAGACGGGCTCACCCCAAAACTTCGACAACACTTGGCTCGGCATCTTGACCAGCAGATATTGTGATTCGTCCGCACGTGCCGTCTGGGGACAAACCGTTGCGAAGAAAACGATCGCCGCCAACGCAAGCGGAATGCGGGCGACGATCGTTCTCATTCCGCCTTCTCTTCCGATTCGCAATAATCGAGACTACTGCGTTATGTTGCCGCGAATCTTATTGTGGACGCTTCCCGGCTTCACGACGATCGGCTTCCCGGAATTCGGCAAGCTGCCGCCGCGGCCGTCCAGGCCGATCCAGTTATCGATGAGCGACGTATAACTGCTGCCATTGCCTAACGTCACGCCGTTACCGTTGTTGCCGCTGATGATGTTCTTACGCGGTTTCTTTGGATCGTTGCTCGGGCCGCCGATCACGTTATGGCTGGCATACTTGCCGACGAAAATTCCGCCTTTACGATTTCCCAAGGCCACCGTTGCAAGGACGTTCGCACCGACGACGCCGTTAAAAATCTCGTTGTCGTGGGCGCCTTGGAAGATGTCGATGCCATATCCGAAATTTCCCGAAAACGTATTTTGGGGGATGACCGATTGGTAGTAGTCGCCGATCGAGTTGCCGTGCGCGGTACCGTCGAGACGCAATCCGTCGCCGCCATTGGGCAGCAACGATTGTCCGTTCGTGCTCAAACCCATGATGTTCGGGCCGACCAGCACGCCGGAGGCGTCGCCGCCGATCTCCAGGCCGTTCTTGATGTTGCCCGATAGGACGTTGGTCCGTACGGTTTGACCCCCGCCGGTTGAGGTGATCAATACGCCGTCGTTGCCGTTGGGAGCCGCACCCTTAAAGGCCAACAAGCCGCCGAAGGTGTTGAACGTGATGAAGCCGGCCGCCGTATCGGCGACCTCGATGCCGTTTTTGATGTTACCGGCCGACACGTTCCCGAGGGGAATCACTCCGCCGACTTGGGTGTTTTGCGACGACCCGTCGATGAGAATACCGTCTCCGCCGTTGGCGATGATGGTTGTGTTATTCGCACCGACGCCGAAAAAGTCGCCCTGCACGGTAACGTCGTCCGAACTGCTGATCCGCACGCCGTTCCCGCGATTACCGCTCACGACGTTGTAAAAGACGAACGGATTCGTTACGAATTTACAGCCGATCAGTGCGTTCTTTGGGGAGCTATCGATACGGACGCCGTCGCCGCCGTTGGCGATGGTGCCGTCGCCGTTCTCAGTCGTGCCGACAAAGTTGCCGTTGAGAATGTTGCTTTCGGAGTCGCTGTCGATGAGAATGCCGTCGGCAGCGTTTCCGGATACCAAGTTTCCGTCCGGGGGCACGACAAATACCGCCGGGTCCTTGCCTTTGTTGCCGGTCGGATTGTTGACGTCGCCGGTCGCGCTGTCGGTAAAACGCCGTCCACCGATCTCGTTGTCGTTCGAACCGCCGGTTAACCAAATCCCGTTGGCGCCGTTAGCGATGGCGCTCTTACCCTTGTTATTGGTGCCGATCCAGTTGTCCGCGATCACGTTCTTTGACGAGCCGTGCAAGCTTACGCCGTTGCCGATGTTGCCCGAAATAACGTTGCCGACCGCACCAGATGCGCCCGTAACGTTTCGCCCGATACGATCGCCAGAGGATTGGGCAGTAACGTAAATACCGTCGCCGGCATTGCCTTCGGGTGCCCCTTTGAGGTCTAACCCAATGTAGTCGAAGTTCAATTCGATCGAGCTCGCTTCGAGCGTGATGCCGTTGCCGCTCGCGCCGGTGACTGCCAACGCCAGCAGTCTCGAATTGTCCGATCCCGGAGCGAAATCCAAACCGGCGTGACCGTTAGCACTCACTTCTACCACCGGATGGCCGGCGTAATTCGGCGCCGTCGTCCCATCGATCGAAAGGCGCGTAAGGATCTTCGGGAGGTCGCTCGCAAGCCGAATGACGCCTCGCACAGAGAACGAGATCTGTACGTTGCGCGCTTGATGGGAGTTTGCGCGCTCGATTGCGTCGCGCAACGAACCCGGACCCGAGTCTCGGAGGTTTTTTACGATAATGATGCCGTGAACCCCAGGGCCTCCGGAAAGCGCGGCCGGCGCATTCGGCACCAGTCCGGCATTAGAGCCGTGCGAAGCGCATCCCGCCAGCAAAAGGGCGCTGGATGATGTAAAAACCGCCGCCATACAAAGGCGACGAAGCTGCCCGCGAGTACCGAACATCGTTTCTCCCCCAAACGCATTGCAAGAACGCACGGTAGACTACCGCGTCGTGTCGAGCGACCGTGACGCTTGCCTTAGCGGCCGAGGCCAGCGGCGCCTGCCATCCCGCTTGCGCTCGCACTAATCAGTCCTCGTCGAGATGCGCCGGTCGAAGCCGGGCGCAGCGTACGCATCGCGCCGCTCGCTCTTCAATGCGAGCGGCGTCCGGACACGGGCAACGGCTGAGATCGATTGGACCCGGACAGCGTTTCATCAATTCGCGCGACGGCGGCAACGCTGCCGGGAGCACGCGCGGCAGCAGGTCGTGCGGCATACGCAGGTGCTTGCGACGACTCTTTGCTGCTATTCCGCTACCGGCACAGAAGCCGGCCGTCAGTAGTACTGCCGACCAAACGCAAAGCACAATCGCTTCGAGCGTGACCGATATTTGCGCGACGAAGACGCGATCCGGCGATGACTACGAACGCGGTCATCAGCAGTTTGGAAAGCGCCGATGTTCGGCAGCCGGACGACGGCCGATTGCTCGATGCACCGCGGTCGTGCGCGATCAGGTATGCCTGATACGAAAGTGGATCCATGTTCGGCCGTTACGAACCGCGCGGCGTTGCGAGATGCGCGGCTTCGTGCGGCGCCGGATACAGGCAGGTTCGCACGGCACGGTCGATCATTCATCGAGCATAACCATCGGCGCTGCCAACCGTATGGCACGCATTGTACATGCGCGAGATATCGCGGCAGCTACGGCACGGCTCGGGCAGCGGCAAAGCGCTGGGCCACCCACGGCGCGACGTCGTCGATCGATTGCAGCAGCACCGATCCATGATCTGCCCCGGGGTAGCTCAAGGTCGAAACGCTCGTCCCGCGCGCTCGATACAGGCTTTGCACTTCCATCGTGCTCGCCGCGGAAATTTGATTGTCGTTGCCGCCCTGCACGAGCAAAGCCGGTACGGATATGCGCAAGTTCGCGGCGTCGTTGGCCACCAGATCTTCGTGCAGTGCGGCGAAATCGCTATCGGCGGAGAACCGCGCGGCGGCGCGGGGAACGATCGCGTTCCACTCGGCGTCGTGAGCGAGCTCGGAAAAACAGCGGGTTTCGAGTTGCGGTAACAGACGGGCGGCTTGCGCTTCGAACATCCGGCTGGGGACGATGCGCGGATCGATCGTCGCAAACCCTTCGACCATCAGCGCAAGCACCATAAATCCATAGTTTGGGTCGGAGTCGAAATTGTTCGCCCGTCTGTACGTCTTGCGGAAAGGCGAACGGCGCGTACGACACGACGCCGACGAGGCGTTCCGCCGGCAGCAAACGCTGGCCGAGTGCGGCAGCGGCGAGTGCCATCGCCCCACCTTCGGAATGACCCATTGCGATCCAGTCGACGCCGATGTTCGGTTCGATGCTTCGCGACGCGAGAACCATGTCTGCAACGTCGCGCGCCAACGACGGAGCCACCATGTAAGGATGCACGCCCGGCGTACCGTTCCCGCGATAATCGGTTTGCGCCACCGCGTACCCTCGAGAGACGAAGGCGTCGAGCATGCGCTGCTCGACATTCGGCCCGTCGGTTCGCGATGGCGCGCACTGCGGGCCGTTTCCGGTCGTTCCGTGTGCCCAACTGATCAGCGGCCAGCCTCCAGGCGGCGGAAGCCCGCGTGGTGTCGCCACCGTGCCCGAGACGGCGACCATGCTCCCGTCCGGCGCCGACACCTCGTACAGCACGCGCACGTTACGAGCGGCGGACGGCAGCGCCGATCCGCCGGAAAATGCTTGCGACCGGATGACGGTCCCGGGCCCTCCGGCCGGGAGCGGCGCCGGCGGCGTGTAGAATGCCGGCATCGATAACGCGGCCGCGAGAACCGCACTCAATACCAACGCGGTTGCCTTTCCCTCATAGTTCTAAAACGACGTGCGGAGGCCGAGCGTGACGTTTGTGCGCCGCCGGCACCGAGGTTGATAATGGGCCTTAACCTCCGGCAGGCGCCGCACGCTGCGCTTTGAGAACGGTGCCGGTATGCGCCCGTTGTCACGTCGCCACTTTCTTTCGAGCGCCGCCGCCGCGGCACTCGCATCCCGGGTGGACTGGGTCCGTCCGGCCCTCGCCCACGCCGCGCCCTCGAAACTCACCGATATCGACCACATCGTCATTCTGATGCAAGAAAACCGCTCGTTCGATCATTATTTCGGAACGATGTCCGGCGTTCGCGGCTACGACGATGCCGCAGCAACGATGTTACCGACCGGCCGCCCCGTTTTTTACCAGCCGGACGCGCTGAATGCCGACGGTTACGTGCTGCCGTTTCACCTCGATACCAAAACCACGAGCGCGCAACGCTTGCACGATCTCAGTCATGCATGGTCCACCTTGCACCATTCGTGGAACGATGGAAAGTTCGACGGATGGGTCAGCTCGCACCGTGCGAGCGACGGCACGAGTGGTCCCTTAACGATGGGCTATTACCGGCGGGAAGACATCCCGTTCTACTACGCTCTGGCCGACGCGTTCACGATTTGTGACGGTTATCACGCCTCGGTAATGGGTCCGACCGATCCCAACCGTTACTATTGGATGACCGCATCGATCGATGCCAACGGCGAACACGGTGGCCCCGTCACCAACAATCGGGACAAACGATACACGTGGGAGACGTACGCGCAACGGCTCGAGAAAGCCGGCATCAGCTGGCGCATCTATCGCCCAGAAAGTACGCCGGAGTTTCCCGTAGGACTGGACGTCATCATGAACTTTCCGGCGTTCGCGGATGCAACGCCTACCTCGCCGTATTACGAAAACGCCGTCAAATTACGCGGTGTGGACGCCCTCCTCTCGGATATTCGAACTGCCAACTTGCCGCAAGTGACGTGGATCGTGCCGCCTTACGAGCTGTGCGAACATCCGGATATGCTTCCGGCTGCCGGTGAGAATTACGTTCGCCAAATTGTCGAGGCGTTTTGGTCGAATCCCCGGTTGTGGTCGCGCACCGCGTTCGTGATCGTGTACGACGAGAACGACGGCTTGTTCGATCACGTGGTGCCCCCCACTCCACCTCCCGGAACGGCCGGCGAATACGTGCACGGCCTGCCGATCGGACTCGGTTTTCGCGTACCCTGCCTAGTGATCTCGCCGTTTTCGCGCGGCGGATTCGCGTATGGCGGCACCTTGGATCACACGTCGTGCTTGCGATTGGTCGAAGCACGGTTTGGCGTCGAGGTGCCAAACGTCAGCCGCTGGCGTCGCGAAACCACCGGTGACCTCACGAAGGCGTTCGGATTTGGGACGACTCCCGACGTTTCGGTTCCGAATCTCCCGGCGACGGCGGCGGCATTGGCTACCGTCGAGCGGCAAGTCGCGCTCTTGCCTCGACCGGGCGTTCCGAACGTGCAGAAGCTGCCCCGACAGGAAGCCGGACCGTTCGTCCGCCGCCGTCGCGCCTAGCGCCCAGGACAATCGGTATAGCCGCGCGCAACGCACCACGATGGAAAGCGATCTACCTACGAAGTTTCCCGATACCCCCGACGAGATCGACGAGAACGGCGACGACCGCGACGCGCTCGATGATGCCGACGATGCCGACCCGGCCTCGGACGAAAGCATCCACTAAACTTTTGCGTCGCTTGTCCGTTTCGCTCGACCTCGAACGTCTATTCAGTATCTCAACCAACTACGGAGGCTCTACAACATGAGCGAATATCTCTTCTTATATCGCGGTGGCAAACAACCCGAGGATCCCGCCGAAGGCCAGAAAGTGATGCAAGCCTGGGTCGCCTGGATGAAGTCGCTGACCGATGCCGGCAAGCTTAAGGATCCCGGACAGCCGCTCGAGCCGCAAGGCAAAGTCGTAAGGAACGCGTCCGGCACCGTGACCGACGGACCGTACGCTGAAGCCAAGGATCTGGTTGGCGGCTTCACGCTGGTTGACGCACAAAACCTCGACGAGGCGTGCAAATTAGCATCCGGCTGTCCGATCTTCGACGCCGGCGGCACGATCGAAGTTCGTCCGATTCTCAACATGGGCATGTGACGTGAACTCCGGCGACCTGCCGTACCGCAACGAAGCGGGACGCATGGTCGCCGCCCTCACGCGCGTGTTCGGAATACACAACCTCGAGTTGGCAGAAGACGTCGTGCAAGACGCCTTCTGTCGCGCGCTCGAAACGTGGAAGTATCGCGGGGTACCAAACGATCCCCCGGCCTGGCTGATGCGCGTCGCGCGCAACCGCGCTCTCGACGTCGTACGCCGCGAACGTACCGCACGAACATTTGCGCCGGACCTCGGCCGTTTGCTCGCAACCGAGTGGACCGTGTCCGGCGTGGTCGCCGAACTCTTCGACGAGACGGCGATCGCCGACGATCAACTGCGCATGATGTTTTCGTGCTGCCATCCGAAATTGCCGCAATCGACCCAAGCAATGCTCGTTTTGCAATTGCTGTGCGGATTCGGAGCCCGCGAAATTGCTGCCGGCTTCGTCGCCCAACGACCCGCGGTCGAACGGCGGCTATCCCGTGCGAAGCGAACCCTCATGAACGGCGGCCCGTTATTCGATATTGCCGATCGCAACGATTTCGAGCGCCGGCTTCCCGCCGTGCTCGATGCAATTTATCTGCTATTCAATGAAGGTTACCACGGGTCGTCGCAGCACGCCGTTCGCGGTGAATTGTGCGGCGAGGCGCTGCGATTAGCGCGCCTCATCGCCCAGCATCCGATTGGAAGTTCGCCCACAACGCATGCCTTTTGCGCCTCGATGTGTTTGCATGCAGCGCGATTACCGGAACGACTCGATGACGAGGGAAACCTGCGCTCGCTCCGCGATCACGACCGTTCGCGCTGGAACTCCGGCCTCATCAACGAAGGCCGAGCGTGGCTCGAACGATCGGCGAGCGGCGACGGTATTACGCGCTATCATCTCGAGGCTGCAATCGCCTGGCAGCACGCGGCATCCGCGCGTTTCGACGACACCGACTGGAACGCCATCGCGGGTTTGTACGATGCGCTACTGCAAATCGTGCCGTCGCCCGTGGTGGCCCTCAATCGCGCGATTGCGATCGGTCAGCGTGACGGTCCCGCCGCCGGTTTAACGGCGATCGCGGCGCTGGAAGGCGACGAACGACTCGATAGCTATCCCTTCTACCACGCGGCACTGGGTGAGGTTCTTTTCGAACGCGGACGCACGGACGAGGCCCTCGCGCGATTCGAGCGAGCGCTACAGCTCGCCCGAAATCTTGACGAACAAAACTATCTGCGACGGCGCCGCGACGCTTTGGCTTCGGCGCCAGTTAGCGCGCCGTAAACACGTCCGTTCCGAACGGCGTAATTTCGGGTTGCGCGGCGTACCCCAGCGGCGATAGTCCGAAGATCGTCTCGATCGTCCGGAGCAGGGAGTAGTGGTTGTACGGCACCGACGACACCGTGCCGGGCTTAATGAACGGCGAAAGCGCAACCGCCCCGATGTAACCGCCGCCTGGCCCGAGGATGCCGGCGTGTTCGACATTCGGTGCACGTTCGTTGCAGCACGCGCTGCTGTCTCCGCTGGCGCCTCGAGTTTTGGGCTCGTCGGGGTCGATCCGTGAGACGATTTCGCTTTCATCGAACGTGATAACGAGCAAGCCGTCCTTCTTAAAGGCGGGAGATGCCTGAATCAGCGGAACCCAATGTTTCAAAAAAAGATCGGCGGAAATGAGTCCGCCGGGTTTCCCGTCGGCGCACGGCGCGTCGTGCCCGTCGTTGCACAGATTCGGAACGACGTACGTCAGATTCGGCGTCGTATCGACCGACTGCAGATCGGCGCCAAGATGAGCGAGCGTCACGACGCTTGCGTTGCACGCCGCGGCATCGTTGACGATCGAATGAAAATAGACGAACGGGTCGTGGCGCGATGCATACGCATCTCCGTTGGGAACGCGATCGTTCGGCGCCTCGGCACGCTGCGTGTGATCGGGCTGCCCAAGTTCCGCACGCCCGCAGGTTGCCGCCTCGCGCTGCGAATCGTTACCCATGTCCTCCATGTAGCCTTTCCAGGTGAGGTGCGCGTCGTTCAATTGATTCGCGACGGTTTTCACGCTAGATGGGAATACGCAACCCGATCCGAGTAATTGATCGTACTCGCCAACCTGATTGCCGATGAAGTCGGAATAGGTTTGACAATCATATTGCGTATCGTGATTCGGGGCCTGACCGCTAATCATCGAAAGATAGTTATCGTTGCTCAAATGCCCGGTACCGAAATACTGCAACAGAATCGCGCCTTGTTTCGGCAACGCCAACGACAGATACGGCGACGGCGAGTTCTGACCGAACGTCGTTGCCACACCTTCGTTTTCCAAAACGATGACAAACACGTGTCGCACCGGCGGAAGCGGAGCGGCCGACAACGGCGCCGGCGCGATCATGCATGCGGCGAGCGACGCCGCGGCGATATGCGCTAACTTCATAGAACTCGCTTCGGCAGTCCCGCCGGGCGCTACCTTGCTGGAAGCTGATTCAGGTCAGATTCCGCATGGCGGCCGAGCGTCATTAGAGCCGAACGTGTCGTTGCGGATTCGCTTTCGGAGCCGCGCGCGGCGCCCGTATCTCCGTTACCTTTGGGCAACGCCGCAGCGAAAACCCCATTGAGCATCGACACGGCATTGGGCGCTAAACGCGCTGCCAGGTACAGAAGCTGTGCTTGCGCGGAAAGGACAACGAGGCCGCGGCGCGCCACGGTCGCATCGGCGATCGCGCGGGCGGCGGAGGCTGCGGAAATCGACGTGAACGGCGAACTTGCCATGAAATCGAACCACGCATACTCGGCCCGGTGATCGCCCTTAAAGGTGGCGTTACGCGGACTTCCAGTGCGCATCAATCCGGGGCAGACGGTCGTCACCGAGATTCCCTCAAGCGCCAGTTCTTGCCGCAGCCCGAGAGAATATCCGACCAGCGCGAATTTGCTTGCAGAATATGGCAACAGGTGTGGAACGCTGACCAGGCCGCCAATCGAAGCAATGTTAACGATACGCCCATTCCGTACGGCGCGCATCGATCCGAGCGCCGCCTCGATGGCGCCGCGAGCTCCCCAAAAATGCGTCTGCATCGCGTCGGAATAATCGCCGTCGTTCATCACGGAAGCCGGGCCGACTTCGATCGTGCCGGCGTTATTCACCAGGATGTCGATTCGGCCGAAACGGTCGAGAGCCGACTGCACGAAGCGTTCGACATCGGCGCGATCGCGCACGTCGCAATCCAGAGCGAAAACGTCGATATTCCGCGCCTTCAAATCGTCTGCGGCTCGTTCTAGACACCTCGGGATCGCGCGCGCAGATCGCGATCGAGGCGCCGCGCGCTCCAAATTCACGCGCCATCGCCAATCCCAGTCCACGCGACCCGCCGGTGATCGCAACGATCCATCCGTCGAGCCTGCGATTGCGCGCTCGAGCCGCGCGAACGGCGCGGAATCCGAGCGGCACTGCGGCGACCGCGGCGGCGAGCGCGATAATTCTCTTGCGATCCTGCATCGGTAGCCAGCGTACCCACACGATGGAGCATCGCACCAATGCAAAGCCGTAGCGGTCGTGCCCCTTGGACGCACGCGACATACGCGCCCGGCCAAGGAACGACCGCCACAACCCCGCCGGCGCCAACCCTCCGGTTACACCTAACCCCACCGGAACCGCTGCCGTCGGATCGACCTACGCAATGAAAGGGAGACCACTGCGCGGGCCGATTACTGGAAGCCCTGCCTCCACAAAAGATGACCTAAGTCATTTTTTTGTATCGGCCAGATTACGGCTTGCGAACGATTTTCCTTGTGAGGTCGGGTCAAATATTGGAGAGAAGCCTCGCGTACGTGCGAGCTTTTGGGTCGAGCGTAGACGGGAAGTGCTCACACAAGGTTGGTTTGTGTGACCGATAGCGCGCATAGCGATGCAGCCCTTGAGGGGACAAATTCGCACCGCGGATCGGCAATAAAGGGTTGACGGTCGTGTTCGCCGTCGTCTGCGAAAAATTCCAAGTGCGGGTCCAGCAGTCGGCGACCGCGCGAGCACGTTCGCCATCACACCGGCAAGAACAGCGAGCTGCAGTTCGTTCTCCAGGCATGGCGCGGCTTAAAGCGCTTTACGCTTTGGAAGGCCCAGCAAATAGACCATTCGAACGGGAACTGCCGCCGTTATAAGCGCTGAGTAACAGCGCCGCAACGGTGGCCAATACCAGCGTGACCAGGGACCATTTCATGTTGGTAAGTCCTCGTGCTAGCGGATACGTCAGTGGAGGATGTGCGGGTGACCGGTGTTCGCGCGCAGGTCACCGGCTTGGCATTGGTCGAGCCGGAATCAACTACAGGAAACAGGGTAGGCTCGTCGTAGCGCACGCCTACGTAAGGAGATTGACGATGCGTAATTTTCGTTTTTCCCTTTGGCTGTCGCTAACCGCGCTAGCCATCCCGCTTTCGGCCGGCGCGCAGGTGGAAAGTACGCCGATTCCAGCAGCGGCAAAGCCCAACTTCTCGTCGATGAATTTTTGATCGGAACGTGGCGCTGCAGCACGAAAAGCTCGCGACGACCGCTAGCCTACATAACGACGTCGAGCTACACCCGGGACGCATCCGGCTATTGGTTAGCCGAAACGACGACCGTCAAACCGCCGGCCTGGGAACCGACTGCGCTTCGTACCTACGACAAGATCACGTACGATGCCGATACGAAGCGTTGGATCGATGTGAGTTACGGCGATCAAGGTGCGTACGGCTTCACGACGTCGCCGGGCTGGACCGGAAGCTCGATCGTGTGGCACGATGCCGCGTTTGCGCCCGGGGCGGCGATACGGTCCAGCAGCGACACGACCGTAACCAAAGAGACACCCTCGAAGTTCACTACGTCTTCGTCGTTCGTCGAAACCGGCAGCGGACGTACCATCACCGTGAACGGTATCTGCACGAAACAGTGACCCGGTGACGGAACGCTCGCCGCTCGATCGGCGAACGTTTCTCAATTTGACCGCCGGAGGACTGCTCGCCACGCCGTTGCTGCCGAACGCAGCGTCGGCATTCGATTGCGACGCCGGCGTACGCTTGTTACACGTGCCGCTCGAGGTCGTTCCACAGCCCGAAACGATATCGTTCCGCGTGGCGTATCCCGGTAAGGCTCCGATCGAACTTCGCGGACACTTCTGGTATAACGCGCCTGCCCGGCACGCCGGGCGGCGCCTTCCGGCGATCGTCGAACTCAATCCGTATCGGCGTCGCGACGGGATGCTGTACGTCGATAGCATGATGTATCCGTGGTTCGCATTCAAGGAATATTTGTGCTTCCGAGTCGACCTGCAAGGGTCGGGCGATTCGGACGGCTTGTTGTACGACGAATATTCCGATGAAGAACTCGCCTACTGCGTGCAAGTGCTCGAGCAGATCGCGCGCCTTCCGCTGTGCGACGGCAACGTTGCGATGATGGGCAAATCGTGGAGCGCGATCAACGCGCTCATGGTCGCCGCACGCGACGACGCGCCAAAAGCGTTGCGCACCGTTCTCTTTTGTTGCGGCACCGACGATCGATTTAACGACGACGTCCATTACAAGGGCGGCAGCATGATGTACGACAACGTCAGTTGGGCCGAATCGATGTGGGGATGGATGCCGATGCCGCCGGATCCCGCCGTCGTCGGCGATCGTTGGCAATCGATGTGGCGCGATCGAATCGGTGCGTCAAATTTTTGGTTCGACCGTTGGGCGCAGCACCAGACGCGCGATGCATATTGGCGCGCGACGAGCGTGCGCGATCGCATGTCGAATGTCCGCGTACCGGTCTACGTGCTTTCCGGCTGGCAAGACGGTTATAAAAACCCCGCCGTCCGCATCCTGTCGGCGCTCGGCGAGCGCGGCGTTCCCGTCGAAGGCACGATCGGTCCTTGGGGTCACAAATACCCCTTCGATGGTTTTCCCGGACCGCGTATCGAGTGGCTCGACTACATCGTGACGCACTGGTGGGATCGTTGGCTCAAGGGGCGCACGCCGGAGGCGGCCACACAACGCCCGCAACTGTTGATTTGGATGGGTGAGTCGCGCGGGCCGCAACGAACGCCGGACTATCGGGAGCGCGGCCGGTGGGTCGCAGAAGATTGGCGTTGGCAGCAACGCATTCTGCCGCTCGAACTCGTGCTGCTTCCCGGAGCGCGCTTGACGGTTCGATCGGCGGTTCCACCGCGATCGGACGAGCGTTGGCTGCAGGCGTCATCCGAAACGCTGCTCGGAACCGACGTTCTCGAAACGAGCTCGTGGGGCGAGTGCGGCAACCCCGACCTTCCCGGGGACCAGCGCGCGAACGATCGAGCGTCTCTCACGTTCGACACGCCCGCTTTGGCGACCGACGTTGCGTGTTTCGGCCGTCCGTTGGTGCGACTCGTGATGCGATGCAACAGACCCCTCGGGTCGATCGCGGTCCGCTTGTGCGAAATCGAACCCTTAACCGGGCGTTCGCATATGGTCACGTGGAATCTCTGGAATCTGGCGTATCGCAACGGCGAACTGCAGCCGCCGGCCGACGTCCCGGTCGGCACGCCCTTTTCGGTGGAGCTGCCGCTCGACGTCATCGGGCACGTTTTTTTGCGCGGATGGCGGATTCGTCTCGCGATCTCGCCCGCATTTACGCCGGCAATGTGGGCCGATGCGCGGCCGTTCGAGATCGGCGTTCTAGCCGGCGCAAACGCAAGCGCTGTAGTCTTACCGTTGCGAGAGGCGCGCACCGCCGACGCGGGCATCGCACGGCGCTTTGCAGCGTCCGAGACGTCCTACGTGGATCCGTCGACGTACGCTCCGATTCTCAAAACCGTGCGCGAAGAATCCAACGTTAGGACCGCTCACATCGCGGGCAGCGGATCCGCAGCACGAATCGTCGTGCACAAACTGCTCGACTCCGGCAGCTTCGTGTACGGCGGCCTCCTCGACGGATTGCTGGTCGACGAACGCGCCGAAGAACGCTTCACAATGGACGCGAGCGGTCCGCTCGGCGCGGTTGCGACGTCGCGGTACGATTCGCGGCTGCAGCGCGGCTCGTGGAACATCCGCGCGGTCACGTCAACCGAAATGCGTGCCGCTGGAACGCCGTCGCACCCCGAGTTCCAGTATCGCGCCACCATCGAAACCTACTCCGGGGGCGAACCATTCGCGCATCGCGAGATCGAAGGCCGTATTCCCCGGCGATGGGTGTAAGCGCTGCTACGCTAGTAGACGATGCGCGATCGCGCCAACGCGCTGCCAGGCTTCCCGAGCGTGGGTCGAATAATCGCCGGCGTACGCCCGTTTTCCGTCGACGAACGCCGCTTGAACCCATCGATCTTCAGATCGATATACCAGTGCGTTACAGGGTGGCGACCACGGATCGATCCGCGTGGCATCGAGCACGACATAATCCGCCCGGTTACCCAGCGTTAGATCGCCGGTCGCGACTCGTAATGCATTCGCACCCTCCCTGGTAGCCATCGCGAACGACGCGGATGCACCCAGCGCGCTTCCATCGGTGTAGAGAATTTTCTGCAGCAGCGAGGCCGATCGCATCTCGTCGATCAGCGATGGTTTGACATCGGCGTCCGTACCGAGCGCGATCGGAACGCCGCGCGCGCGCAACCCGACGACGTCGCAGATTCCGTCGCCAAGATATTGGTTGGTCATTGGATTGTGGACGACGCGGGCTCGGCGCCGTGCGAGCAGATCCTTTTCTTCGTCGCTAATGTAGATCGCGTGTACCGCAACCGTTCGTTCGTCGAGCGCACCGAGGCGATCGAGGAGCGTCACCGGCGTCGTACCGTGTTCGGCGATCGTCCGCTCGCCCTCATACGACGCTTCGGCGACGTGAACGTGAAGCATACAGTCGCGTTCGCGCGCGAACGCCGCCGCGGCGCGAATCATCGCCGGCGATGCCGCATGCAGCGAGTGCGGCGCGACGCATACGTTGGCGTCGGGAAACAGCGCGGCCAGCTCGGCCGTGCGCGACGCCGCGTCGTCGATCGATTCACGAAACTGGGGCGGCGCCGACGGAGCATCCATCCACGTGCGGGCGAAGACGAGCCGAATTCCGGTGTCGGCGGCGGCGCGGATCGCCGCTTCGGCACGTTCGTTTCCCTCACCGTTGAGGTAAAAGAATTCCGCAACCGTCGTGATTCCGGCGGATAGCATCTCCGAAAACGCGGCCACGAACGTCCAATACACGTCCTCGGGCGTCAGTTGAG
This sequence comes from Vulcanimicrobiota bacterium, assembly GCA_963786515.1. Classification (GTDB taxonomy): domain Bacteria; phylum Vulcanimicrobiota; class Vulcanimicrobiia; order Vulcanimicrobiales; family Vulcanimicrobiaceae; genus Tumulicola. Next base: position 27,154 of record CAWAZM010000018.1, read on the forward strand.
GAACGACGCGATACAGCGCCTCTCTCCGCCACCGCTCGAAGGTCCAATCATCGGCCCAACCACGCAAAAGAATTTGGTATGCGTGGCTGTGGCCGTTGACGAATCCGGGAACGACCAAACGATCTGGGGGGAACGATCTGGTCGGAAGGTCGCCGGCGACATCGCGGACGTCGCGGAAGTTTCCGGCCTCGACGATCGCGCCGTCGCGCACCGCAAAGCCGTAATCGTAGCGTGGCTCGCCGCCGACGAGCGCCCGCGCGCACTGTACCAACTCGCTGACACTCAAGAAGCGCTCACAATCGCGCCGTTCTTGACAACGCAGGCCGCGAGGTTGCCACCGAACTGCCAGCCGAATTCATCTGGCGAGCCGATCTGCAGCGCAACCAAGTCGGCCGCGCTTCCGGGCCGAATCGTTCCGGCATCTTCGCGCAACGAGATAGCCGCGGCGCGCGTGACGCCGTACAGCGCTTCTGCCGCCGACAGTCCGAAGAGCTTGCGGCCAAAATAGGCAACCGTCTGAAGGTTGAAGCACGGCGACGTACCGGGATTGTAGTCGCTCGCTAGCGCCACGCTGCCTCCCGCATCTAACAACGCACGCACTGGGGCACGGCGTGGAAGATCGAGGTACGCAATCGTCGCCGGGCAGGCGACGGTTACGATGCCGCGGCCGGCGATCGACGCGACATCGCCCTCGGTGATGAAGTTACAATGGTCTACGGCATCGACCCCGCACTCTACGGCCATCGCCGCGGCACCGCCGTACGACATTTCGTCGCAATGAACCCGCAGGCGTAAGCCGTTCTCGCGCGCAGCTTGCAAATATCGACGCGTCTGTTCCGGCGAAAAGAAGCCGGGCTCGCAAAACGCATCCGCATATTTAGCGCCGTGTCCCGCCGCGACCGGCAGTAGCTGATCGATGAGATAATCGATGAATGCATCGTTGCCTTCGCGTTCGAACTCGGGCGGAAGCGCGTGGGCGCCGAGCACCGTCGACACCAGTGCCGGCACGCCGGCATCGGCTCGGTGGCGATCGATCAAGTCGAGCAGGGCCGCTTCGCCTGGTTTGTGCAACGCGTATCCGCTCTTTACTTCGAGCGTCGTCGTCCCGTGCAGCAACATGGTGTGTAACCGCGGGCCGAGCAACTCGCGATAGAACCGCTGCGGATCGAGCAACGCCTCGCGCGTGCGCTCGACCGTGTACGCCATCCCCAGTGGTGCCGGGAGCCCGGATACTCGCGCGGCAAAGTCCGGTTCTCGGTCGCCGCTAAAAAATGGATGGGCGTGCGCATCGACCATCCCCGGAACCACCACACACCGCCCCAAGTCGAGGACGTTCAACCGAGCGCCGTTCGCGCGTAATTTCGACGGCCGGACCCACGGCTGCGACGCGCCCGTTCTCGATCGCGATCGCACCATCGTGGATCGTGCCCATCGCGTCGAAGTCGATGCGCGATTGCGGCGCGTCGGTGTCGCACGTAACGATGGTCCGCGCGCGTACGATCAGAGACGCCAATCGATGCCTTTTGCGTCTGCGGTTTCGATGGCTTCTTCGTAGCCGGCGTCGGCATGCCGTACGACGCCCATACCGCAATCCGTCGTTAGCACGCAGCCCAGACGCTCGCGCGTTTCGTCGGTGCCGTCGGCGACCACCACCATACCGGCATGTAGGCTATAACCGATTCCGACGCCGCCGCCGTGGTGAAAACTCACCCAGTGCGCTCCGGCCGCAGTATTCAACATTGCGTTCAGCAACGGCCAATCGGCAATCGCATCGCTACCGTCTTTCATCGCTTCGGTTTCGCGATACGGAGAGGCGACACTGCCGGTATCGAGATGGTCGCGACCGATGACGATCGGTGCTTTCACTGCACCGGTACGGACGAGCTCGTTGAATGCGAGCCCGGCTTTTGCGCGGTCGCCAAAAGCCAACCAACAGATACGTGCCGGCAAACCCTGAAACGCGATTCGTTCTTGGGCGAGACCGATCCACCGCGCCAGCGAATGGTCGTCCGGAAATAAGCGCAGCAACTCTTCATCGCAGCGCGCGATATCGTCGGGATCGCCGGAGAGCGCCGCAAACCGGAACGGACCGGATCCGCGACAGAACAACGGCCGGACGAATGCCGGCACGAACCCGGGAAACGCGAATGCCCGCTCGAAGCCGGCGCGCTGCGCTTGCGCGCGAATGTTGTTGCCGTAATCGAACGTGACCGAGCCGTTGTCTTGAAAACGAACCATCGCTTCGACGTGCGCGGCACAACTTTCCAGCGCTCGCCGTTCGTACTCGGCCGGGTCGCCCGCGCGCAGGACGGCGGCTTCGTCTAACGTCAGACCGGCCGGAACGTAGCCGTTCAATAGGTCGTGCGCCGACGTCTGATCGGTTACGGCGTCGGGGCGCAGACCGGCGTCGAACAGCGCGGAGAACTCGACGGCCGCATTTCCCTCGTATCCGATCGAAATTGCTTGCCCTTCAGCACGAGCGGCCAGCGCTTCTCGGAGCGCTTCGTCGCGCGAGTCGACCACCCGGTCGAGATAGCGCAACTCGCGCCGGCGCTCGAGGCGGCTACGGTCAACATCGACGACGAGTGCGACGCCTCCGTTCATCGTGATCGCTAACGGCTGCGCGCCGCCCATGCCGCCAACGCCGGCCGTTAGCGCGATGCGCCCACGTAAGGTTCCGTCGAAATGCTGGCGAGCGAGCTCGGCAAACGTCTCGTAGGTTCCTTGCACGATGCCTTGCGTGCCGATATAGATCCACGAACCAGCGGTCATTTGCCCGTACATCGTCAAGCCTTGCGCCTCGAGCTCGCGAAACGTCTTCCAGTTGGCCCAGTTCGGAACGAGATTCGAGTTCGCAATGATGACGCGGGGCGCGCGGGCGTGCGTCTTCCACACCGCGACGGGCTTGCCGCTTTGCACCACGAGCGTTTCATCGGATTCCAAACGGCGCAGCGTACGAACGATTGCGTCGAACGCTTCCCAAGAACGCGCCGCCCGGCCGTTACCGCCGTACACGACGAGATCGTCGGGGCGCTCTGCCACTTCTGGATCGAGATTATTTTCGAGCATTCGCAACGCCGCTTCTTGCGGCCAGCCTTTACACCGTAATTCCGTGCCGCGCGCCGCGCGAATTCGACGCGAGTTGACCGTAGTCGCCATAATGGGCGAGCGTTCCATCAGGGGATGCACGATGCCTTGAGCGAAGGCTTGCCGATGAACATCCGCGTCATCGTTTTTCTGAGCGCGGCCATCGTTTTTTTCGGCCGCACATGCGTTTTCGCCGGAACAACCGGATCCATAACCGGCATCGTCACCACTCCCACCGGCGCACCGGTCGGCGCCGTGCACGTGACCGCCGTTAGCCCGTCGCAGAGCAGCAGCGTTACGACCGATGCGTCCGGTCACTTTACGATGCTCTCGCTCGCTCCGGACACGTACACCATTACGATCGTCAAGGCCGGATTCCAAACCGTCACGACGACCGGCATCTCGGTCTTCGCCGATCAATCGCAAGCGTTGCGCTTGAGCATGCAAACGGCACTCAAGACGATTGCGACCGTGATGACGCGCTCGTCGATGGACGTCGTCAAACCGGGAACCACCAGCGATGTGTATTCCGTTAACTCCGCCGTCAGCCAAGCGGTGCAGGGTGTGGGCGGCGGTGGCAATCTCAACAACGCTTATTCGGCCATCGCCACGGTGCCCGGCGCGTTCGTTCCGCCAAACCAGCAAGGCTGGGATCAGGTGGTGTATATTCGCGGCGGAAGTTACGACCAGATCGGCTATGAGTTCGACGGCGTCCCGGTCAACCGGTCGTTCGACAACTATCCGGGCGGCACGGCAGGCACCCTCGGACAGCAAGAGTTGCAAGTGTACGCCGGCGGAGGCACGGCTGGAGAAAGCGCCAGCGGGCTCGCCGGATTTATCAATCAGGTTATCAAGACCGGAACGTTTCCCGGTTATGCCAACGTGAGCGCCGGGATCGGCTCGCCGACGTTCTACCACAACCTACAAGTCGAAGCCGGCGGTGCGACGCCCGACCGCCTCTTCTCCTACTACGTCGGAGTCGGCGGCTACAACCAAGATTACCGCTACCTCGATCAATTCAACGGCTCGAATTTGGGCGACGTTTGGGGCTACTCGATTATCGCCGACAACACTGCCAATCTGTGATTTCGGCGGCGTTTTCCCAACCTGCGGTTACACTGCGCCGCAAGGCTCGGGTTTCTATCAAGGGCCGAACGCATCACCGGTGTACAATCCGTTCGACTTAAGCCAGAGCCAGCGCGGGTACGTCGCACTGCCAAAGGGCGTTTCCGGAAATCCGGGCTGCTATCAAACCGTAACGCCGGCGTACGCTAGCTACAATTGGATCGCCGACCGCGAAAACGTTGCGAATTTCCACTTTGGAATTCCTCATCGCCACGATGCCGGTCGCGACGACGTTCAGGTGTTGTTCAACGTTACCGCAATGCAGAGCTCGTTCTACAGCTCGCAAAACGACCTTGGACCGCACCTCGTGCAGCAGTTGAACGAAGTCGTTTACGGTCGCAACATTCCGCAAGTATGGGGCGACTTCTTGACTTGGCCCACCGGGACGTACTTCGGCGAAAGCCCCGGCAAGGTGTCTCCGACCGCCTACTACATGCCCGGCTCGCCCTCCGGCCGGTGTGCGAACATCACGCCGTATCGCGCGCCCGGAGCCCCGCCGGCGCTTCCAAACGCGTGCGCCGGCGGTGACTTTTCAGCGGTTCCGAACAATGCGCAGGACGCATTTTGGAACAACGCTTCGATCTTCAAGCTTCAGTACCAACACAACATCGGCTCGAACGCGTACCTGCGCCTATACGGTTATTCGTTTTACTCCGACTGGTTGCAGACCAGCCCGCTCAGCTACGCGTCGCAACTCTACGGCTTCGGCGTGACCAGCTACGATTACGAATTAGAATCGCACACGCGTGGCGTCGCGATGGAGTTCGCCGACCAGATCGACCCGAAATCGCTGATTACCTTCAACGCTAATTTTACGACCGCGAGCACCAACCGGTATAACAATACGAATTTCAATAACTTGCTCGGAACCGACGTCACGAATTTGACGAACGGTACCGAATGCTTCGACAAGAAGACGCACGACGTCGCGCCGTGCAACAGCCCGGAAACGAGCGGAACGTTTCGCAATCCCGAGCCGCAGCCGGCGTTTCCCGGAGCGCAATGGGAAATCACCAACACGGGAAACTCGGGCTTCGTCAATAACGTCACCCCGAATTTTACGGCGATCGCCCTGCAAGACGAATGGAGCCCCACCGACAAACTGATCCTCAATCTGGGATTGCGCGACGAGATCTATTCGTACGACCTCGCGAACACATCCAGCAACGGCCAGAACTTTTGGTTCATCGCCGGACAGCGCGAGTTTTGCTATAACCCAGTAACGCTCCAGCCGTATTTCATTCCCGTGCCGCCGGCGAGCGGACGGCCGAACAATCCGTTCATCGGGTTCGACTGTCCGGTCGATAGCTCGATCCCGGCGCATCCGGTGCAGACCGTGCACCCCGACGGCAAAGACGGGCATCTTCTGTTGAGTAACTCGTATGCTCCAACCGTGTCGGATAACGCGTTTACGCCGCAACTCGGTGGAACCTATACGATCGATAACGACACCGTACTGCGATTTTCGGCCGGCCGCTTCGCACAAGAACCCGAAACGTATCAAGTGCAGTACAACGCAAAAGACAACAACCTCGCGTACGACCTGTTTCAAGCATTCTGGCAATACGGTTATACGACGCCGCGCCACGATCCGGCCGTGCAACTGTCGAACAACTTCGACGCGTCGCTCGAAAAGCGGTTCAAGGGCACCGACATGTCGATCAAACTCTCACCGTATTACCGCTACGCCACCAACCAGGTCTATACCGTCGGGCTTCCATTCGGTCTAAGCGGCGGCCTCAACAGCGGCATCGAGCGAGTAGACGGCGTTGAGTTCGAGTTTACCAAAGGTGATTTCAATAAAGATGGGCTTTCGTTTATTCTCTCCTACACATACACCAACGCGGCAGAGAAGTGGGCCAACTTCCCGGGAACGTCCATCAACCCGATCGACCCATACAATCAAGATATCGCGAACTTCAACGGCCTCACCAAGGGCGGCGGCGGTTCGCGTTGCTACGAAAACGACAAGCTCACGGAAACGTCTATCCCGATCCCGTCTGCGCGCAGCTCAAACGCGGGTACAATCCGCCGATCTCCAATCCCTATTACGGGATGAAGCAGCAACCGCTGCTCGACCGGAACGGATGGTACCCGGTCGGACTCGATTATGGATATCTCTCTCCGAGCGTGCTCAGCGCGGTCGTCAATTACAAACACCATAAGTTCTCGATCACGCCCGCGCTGACGTTCAACGAGGGCCAGCCCTACGGCAACCCCGCCGATACCATGGGCATCGACCCGAGAACGTGCACCGCCAACTCATCGAAAATCGTTAACTCTCCCATCCATAGCACGAACCCGCTGCAAGCCGATTACACGAGTTGCGGGTTGGCGGCGACGCAAAACGGTACGTCCGCCGGCGTTCTCTACATCCCGAATCCGCAAACGGCAAAGTTCGATTCGTTCGGCGCGTTCCGGCAGCCGTCACAATTGAACCTGAGCATGTCGATGGGGTATCAGATCACGCCGAGGATCAAAGCCAACTTGCTGCTGGCAAATCTTGCGAACGCGTGCTTCGGCGGTTCTTCGGAACCGTGGACCAAACAATTTCCGCCGAACTCCTACACGTGCGGATACATTTCGAACTACTATTACGTGTCGAATTTCTACAACGGAACGTCACCCAACGACCGGGGTGCCAACGGGGTAGCGCTCAATCCCGCGTTTTCGCAATCGTATATCCCGGCATATGCGGACGCGAATTCTTTCGTACTTCCCGGACCGTTCAACGCCTACCTAACGGTCAACGTCAAAATCTAAGCAGATTCGACCGACGACGTTAACGCGCAGCCGCTGGCCGCAACGGCGGCTGCGACCAACGATCCCGAGGCGATGAGCCGGCGCGCGGCGACGATATCGGGTGCCGGCGAACGGTCTTCCGTCCAGGGTGCGATCGTTTGTCGCGCGACGTCGTAGGCGGCTTGCGTTCCTGCGCCCGATTGTAGCGGCCGGCGAAAATCGGTCGCGGTCACCGCACCGAGCAGCTCGCACGCCAGCGCGCCTTCGACGTTGTCGAGTACGCGAATCAAATTGTTTGCCGACGTCATACCCATACTGACGTGGTCTTCCTGACCGGCCGAGGTCGGGATCGAATCGACACTGGACGGCCACGCCAGGCCTTTGTTGTCGTTGACGAGTGCGGCGGCCGCATACTGCACGATCATCAATCCGGATTGCAATCCGGAGCGTCCGGTGAGAAACAACGGAAGGTCGCGATCCTCGGCATTGAGCAGCAAATACAAGCGGCGTTCGGAGATTGAAGCGATCTCGGAGATCGCCATCTTCATGTAATCGAGCGTGAGCGCGACCGGCTCGCCGTGGAAGTTGCCGCCGGAGATGAACACGCCATCGTCAGGGAAAACCAGTGGATTGTCGGTAACCGAGTTCGCCTCTACGTGGGTGACGTTTCGTGCGTGCGCGATCGCATCGCGGACGGCGCCGTGCACGACCGGAATGCAGCGAAACGAGTATGGGTCTTGCACGCGGCCGCACTCGGCATGCGACTGTACGATCTGCGACCCGGCAAGCAGTGCCTGTAGGTTGCGTGCGACGGCGACTTGGCCCGGATGAGGACGCAGCGCGTTGAGGCGCCGGTCGAAAACGCGTTCCGTTCCGAGATAGGCTTCGAGCGACATCGCTGAAATCACGTCGGCGGCGGCAGCAAGACGCTCGGATCGCAAGATGCCTAAGGCCGCAATCGCGGTCATGACTTGCGTGCCGTTGATGAGCGCTAGGCCCTCTTTGGGACCGAGCGTCACCGGCGTGAGGCCGGCGCGTTCGAGTGCGACCGCGCTCGGCAGCGCCTCGCCTTCAAAGTAGGCTTCGCCTTCGCCGATGAGTACGAGCGCCATATGTGCGAGCGGCGCCAAATCGCCGCTGGCACCGACGGAACCCTGACACGGAACGACGGCGGTCACGTCGCGATTCAAGAGTTCGACGATCAAGTCGAGCGTCGCAGGCGCGACGCCGGAATGTCCGGCCGACAGCGAGTTCGCACGTAACGCGCCGGCTGCACGCACGATGCGGGGATCGAGCGGCGGTCCCGTTCCGGATGCATGGCTACGCACGAGGTTGAGCTGCAGTTGGGCTGCGTTGCTCGGGTCAACCGGAACGTGCGCGAGCCGGCCGAAGCCGGTCGTGACGCCGTAAATCGCCTCTCCGCTAGCAAACCGATCCTCGACGAACTCGCGCGCTCGAGCGACCGCAACTCGTGCCGAATCGGCGATTCGAACGCGGGCGCCGTCGGCGATGGCTCCGATCGACTCGAGCGAACAGTTGCGGCCGTTGAGTTCGACCACTCCTTCAGGGCGCGTCGCGCTCACGTGTTAGAGGTTTCTCCAATCGGCCGAAGCCGGTTTCGCAAACGGCGGTCCGTTCTGGATGACGATACTCTCGTGGTCGCGTAGCACGATCGTGCGAGGATCGCTGCCATGCCAGCTTTTTCCGTCAACCCAAATTGACAACCGGTTTCCATGGGACGCTGCGACGCCGGCGGCGTGCGTCCAACTGAGTTGGCGCCCCCAGATATCGAAGAACTGCCCTAATGTGTAGTTCTTGATCACGGGCGCTTCGATGTGGATGTAGCCATTGCTATCGTGCGTGTGGATCCAGTAAAGGCAGCCCGCCGTTTCGGACATCCCGATACTCGCCGGCACGGTGATTCGCTTCCCGCGATCGTACAGCTGAAGTTGCGAGTGCACGTGTTCGGCGACGCCTTCGGTCGGATTACAATCGACTCCGTCGATCGGCAAACTGCCATAGAAGTTCTGTGCGACGAGCATCGCAACGATTCCAAGAATCGGCATAAACCCGGACTTCGACCCGCGTAGTGGATAACCCAACCGGGGCCGGTGCATAAGGCAGAATTCTTGTGGAGAGGCTGTTCATTGCCCGACGTCCGCATTGCCGCCGAACGTACCGAGTGCTACGATACCTTCACTTCGGATTACGAAGCGCGACACACGTAAAAGTCGCGAATGTCCGTGCATCAAAACGTTGCGCATAGCACGTTGCGGGCGCGGCGCTCGAACCGCCGGCCGGAGCGCCAAAGCTCTCCCACCCGAGAGCAGCGGCACCGAACTCGGTGTGAGGTTACGTCGGAACCCGCCACGACGAACGTTTGGGCGGGTTTCGTTATGTCCCGGGGCCGGCTCGATACTTATCTGCGATTTCGCGGCTTAGCGCCGCCGCGCGTTCGCGGGCTGCGGGTGGATCGAGCACTTCGGCTTGCGCGCCCCAACCGAGCACCCATCGCACGAACTCGTCAACATCGCTCACGCGGTATACGATTTCGACTCCGCCATCCTCGCGCCGCTCGACGTGCCGGTCGGGCAGTACGCGCGCCGCGATGGCCGCTTTCGCGATTCGGGACGCAAACGCGACGCGGACGTCCAGGACGGGTCCGCCTGCGAAAACGCCGCTGATCGAGCGCGCCGCAAACTCCTCGATTCGAAAATCCGAAGGTCGCACGAACGTCGATGCCAGCACGTCAACGTCACCCATGCTGTCGATTGCGAAGGTTCGCGTATCCCGGCGGCCGCGGTCGTGACCGACGCAGTACACGCGTCCACCGTTGACGACGAATCCGTACGGTTCGATGATGCGCACGCTGGCTTTACCGTCTTTGTCTCGATATGAAAATCGCACCGCCCGCGAGGCACGTTCGGCAAAGGATAAGAACGCGAAAAAGCGATCGACGCGCTCGTCGCGTTCGATCGCCGGAAGGCGAAACGCCACCGGCGATTGCGTGGCCACCTGTGCCTCGGCACCGCGCCCGGCAGTCCCGACCAGTTTGTCGGTGGCCGCATCGATCGACGAACCGATGGTGCCGCCGATGCTCGCACCCAACGAACGGAGCGCGACCAGGCCGAACAGTTCCCCGCTCGAGAGATCCATTCGTTTGAGGCTATAGCCGCCCGCAAATCGGTAAGCGTTGACCGATCGATCGAAATACCAAGGAAAGCCGGCGTCCGACAAAATGGAGAGATAGCGCCGCAGACTGCGCGTGCTGGGAGCCCGGGCACCCTCGGCGACGCGCTCTTTGAGCGCCTCAAACGAATGACGCCCTTCGTCGATCGCATTGAGCAAACGAACGAGTAAGACGATCTTCGATTCGGCGGCGTCCACGCGTCGTTATTGCGGCTTCGGAAAGCAGCCGTCGGGCGCATTGATCGGCGGCGCCTGCGGTATCGGCGGCGTCCCCGTGACGCCCAGCTCGACCGGAAAAAACGAACCGCCGTCGGTCATGGTTAGCACCGTCAACGTCGTTTGCGCGTTGGGCGCTAACGCAATCGCCGCGACGAGGTACGGAACCGGCCGGCGCACGCAACCCAGCTCGACCAGATTGCCATCGACCAAGAAACTCGCGCGATCGATCCCGACGATCGGCCGGAAATACACGTACGCGGTTGCAGGTTGCGCCGCCGGATTGGACAGCGCGATATCGATGCGGTGCAACACGCCGTAGTCGCCGTAATCCCGGCCGTCGGCCGCCGGATCGACGTTTTGCGGCGCAGGTTCGCGGTCGCCGATCGTGACCGTCGCGTCCGGACCGCCGGCAGCATATTGCAACGCCGAGTTTCCGTACGTCCCGAGCACGAAGGTCCCGCTGCGGTGATGCCCGTCGCGCGGCAACGGCGCGAGCGTTAGGACGCTGCGCACGTCGTCTTCAAGCCCGATCGAAGCGACCGTTATGGTTACCGGGCCGCCCGAAATAACGTTGACATCGACGCTGCCTGCAAGGCCTTGTCTCGCCGTCAATACCTCGTCTCGCAGTACGAACGGCCGGTCGGCCGAAACGTCTGCGACGATGCCTTCGTTGTGCGGCTGAACGTCGAGCACGGTGCGTGAAACCGAATGGCCGACCGACAGGACATCGATGTTGGGGCCAGCTGCAGCATCGATGATCTGCACGCTGGCTGGGCTTTGCGACGTCGTCGATAGCAGTACGACGATGCGGTGCGGATCGAGCGCGTCGTCGTGGTAGTAATAGAGACGCGCCGGACGGCCGCTCTGGACTTGCCCAGAAAAAAGAACGCCGTTACCGAGCACGTGCTCGGGATCGTCGTCATAGAACAGCACGTCCGGCGAAAACGGCGGTACGGCGACGTTTTGAACGCCGACTTGCGTGCTGCCCGCAACGTCGAAATAGCGCGGATCGCCACCGACGGTTACCGGCACCGAATACGTCGCTTGCGCACCCGGCTGCATCGACTGGGTTGCGGGTTGCGGGTCGGCGACGGTGGTGCGCGCTCCCGATTGTGGCGGCGTTATCCGCAGGACGGCCGCGCGAATAGTCGATGCCAACCATGCGTCGCCGGCCGGCGTTCCGGTCACCTGTAGCGTTGTTTGCGATACGATCGTTCCGGCATCGAACGCAACGCGAACCGGGACGTCGGCGACGCCGCCGCCGGAATCGACAACGTGTACGATATCGCTTCCGGTAGCTTGGGTCGCTGTGACGACGATCGAGCCGCTCGCCGGATCGACGGCGACGGTGACCAGACGCTGCTCGGCCGTTGCTGTCACCTGTCCGCTCGCCCCGGAAACTTGGAGCATGCGTTGCTGCGCCGGATTCAGTTGCAACGTCGCCGGCGATACGGAGAGCACGCCTGGACTGGCCGAAGGCGACGGGAGCGGTGCCGTTTGGCCGGGCGGCGGCGGAACCGGCTGCGCGACCAGGAGTCCGGCCAATAAAGCGTGGAGCATCGCTATGTATCCGCCATCGCCCAAGAGGCTTCATGCACAAATCGACGCCGTCTCGAAAACGATTCCTCGAAGACTTCACCGTGGGCGAGGTCTTCGAAACCGCCTCGATCGGCGTGAACGCCCGCGACATTCTGGTGTTCGCAGAGTCGTTCGACCCGCAACCGTTTCATCTCGACGAAGCGGCGGCACGGGCCGGCTTCTTCGGCGGATTGGTCGCCAGTGGATGGCACACCGGCGCTCTCACGATGCGGCTCTTCGTCGAGAGCGGCGTTATGGGTGAGATTGGCGTCATCGGTTTCGGCGTCGACGAACTTCGCTGGCTCGCGCCGGTAGCGCCCGGGGACGAGCTGCACCTGCGTGGCGAGGTCGTCGAAGTACGCCCGCGCCCCCATCGCCCCGCCCGTGGAATCGTGCGCATACGCATCGAGACCGTCAATCAACACGGATTGACGGTCATGACGCAGATACCCAACTTGGTCGTTCCGGCCCGGCCGGCGTACGGGAACTCCCCGTAGCCGGCGATTAGTTAACGGCGGCTTCGGTCGTCGGAGCCGCCGGCGGTTCGACCGACGGAATCTTGGTGTACTTCATCTTCTCGGGATCGTCCGGATCGACGTCTCCTAGAATATGATCGCCGGAGTTGAAGGTGCCTTTGAGCATTTCCTCGGCCAGCTCGTCCTCTACATTCCGTTGAATCGCGCGGCGCAAGGGCCGCGCGCCGAACTGCGGATCCCAGCCCTTTTTGGCCAGAAGAATCTTCGCAGCTTCGGTGACCTTGAGCTCCATTTCTTGTGCTCGGACTTCGCGAATGACCTTATTGAGTTCGAGCGTAACGATCTTCTCGATCTCGTCGCGCGTGAGCTGATGAAAAACGACGATCTCGTCGACGCGATTGAGGAACTCGGGACGGAAGGTTGACTTGACCTCTTCCAACACCTTATTCTTCATACGCTCGTACGCTTTGGCTTCGTCGTCGGCAGTGCTCTTCTGCGGTCGAAAGCCGATGTCGGACGTGGTGGTCATTCCCGTCGCGCCGACGTTGGAGGTCATGATGATCACGCAATTTTTGAAATCGACTTGGCGCCCTTGCGAATCGGTCAAATGCCCGTCGTCCAACACTTGCAACAGCAAATTGAAGACGTCCGGATGAGCCTTTTCGATTTCGTCGAGCAGCACGACCGCATACGGGCGGCGTCGCACGGCCTCGGTCAGCTGACCGCCTTCTTCGTACCCGACGTATCCCGGCGGTGCGCCGACGAGGCGGCTCACGGAGTATTTCTCCATGTACTCCGACATGTCGATACGGATCATCGATTCTTCGTCGTCGAACAGCAACGCGGCAACGCTGCGTGCCACTTCCGTTTTGCCGACGCCGGTCGGTCCGAGGAAGATGAACGACCCGATCGGGCGGGACGGACTCTTCAATCCCGCGCGCGAGCGGCGGATCGCTCGCGTCACAACCTCGATCGCCTCGTCTTGGCCGATGACGCGTTCGTGCAGCAGGTCTTTCATCTTGAGGAGCTTGGCCGTTTCGGCCTCCGCCAAACGGCTGACCGGGATGCGCGTCCAGGCGGAAACGATCTCGGCGATGTTATCGGCAGTGACTTTGAGCACGCGATCGGTCGCGGCTTTGCGTTCTTGCCAATCGGTTTCTAGGCGCGCCCGCTCGAGCCGAAGCTTTTCTTCTTTGTCGCGAATCGATGCGGCCTTGTCGAACTCTTGATTGCGAACGACCGACTCTTTTTCGGCGACGACGCGGCGTAACTGCGCGTCGATTTCGCGAACTTCCGGTGACGGCAACGTCGCCTGCAGGCGCACGCGCGAGCTGGCTTCGTCGATGAGATCGACGGCCTTGTCGGGCAGAAAGCGATCGGTGATGTAGCGGTCGCCCAGCTTCACGGCAGCGACGAGCGCTTCATCGGTGATCTGCACTTTGTGGTGCGCTTCGTAACGTTCGCGCAGGCCTTTGAGAATTTCGACGGCCTCTTCGAGCGTCGGTTCGCCAACCATGACCGGCTGGAAGCGGCGTTCCAGCGCCGAGTCTTTTTCGATATGCTTGCGGAATTCGTTGAGCGTGGTTGCGCCGATGCACTGCAATTCGCCGCGGGCCAACGCCGGCTTGATGATATTGCTGGCGTCGATCGCACCCTCGGCCGCGCCGGCGCCAACCAACGTGTGCAGCTCGTCGATAAAGAGAATGATCTCGCCCGCAGCGCCGCGGATCTCGTCCATAACGCGCTTCATACGCTCTTCGAACTCACCGCGATACTTCGTGCCTGCGACCAAGCCCGCCAAATCCAGCGTAATAACGCGTTTATCGCGTAACGGTTCTGGGATGTCGCCCTTAATGACCCGTTGCGCCAGCCCTTCGGCGATCGCCGTCTTGCCGACGCCGGGTTCTCCGATGAGCGCCGGATTGTTCTTCGTGCGGCGCGCCAAAATCTGAATGACCCGTTCGATCTCGTTGTTACGGCCGATGACCGGATCGAGTTTGTTCTCACGCGCCAACGTGGTCAGATCGCGTCCGTATGCGTCGAGCGTCGGCGTCTTGCTCTTCCCTTTGGGAGCGGGCGGCTGGCCTTCCGCACCCAGCAGCGACGTCGTCTGGACGCGGACCTTGGCGGGATCTACGCCGAGATTCGTCAGCACGCGGGCCGCGACGCCTTCGCCTTCGCGGATCAGACCGAGCAGTAAGTGTTCGGTGCCGATGTAATTGTGATTGAGCTGCCGCGCTTCTTCGAAAGCGAGTTCGATCACGCGTTTTGCGCGCGGAGTGAAGACCATCTCTTGCTGAACGGTTTGGCCGCCTCGTCCGACGATGGCTTCGACTTCCTGACGAACTTTGGACAAATTGACCCCGAGCGACTCGAGGACTTTCGCGGCTAGGCTCTCACCTTCGGAAATGATTCCGAGCAGAATATGCTCGGTTCCGATGTAGTTATTTCCTAGGCGTTGGGCTTCTTCTTGAGCGAGGACGATACTACGGCGTGCTCGCTCGGTGAAGGGCTCCCACATTGACATCGACTCTGGTTTTCCTTTCCGGGCGTCAACAATATAAACTCAGAAGCGCGCCTGCAAGTTTCGCCGCCTCCTACCTATGCCGCATCTGAGGGGTTTACCCTTCGGTCGAGGGAATCCGACATCTATGCCGACCGTCGAGCAAGTTCGCGAAGCGCTATCCGCCGTCAACGACCCCGAACTGAACCTTGGAATTCTCGAGCTCGGGCTCATCTACGATATCAGCGTCGAGGGCGAAGGCGGCGAACACGTCAACGTCGTGATGACGCTGACGTCACCGATGTGCCCCGTAGGGCCGATGTTCAAAAAGTCCGTCGAAGATCACGCGCTCGCGGTCGAGGGCGTCAAGACCGCTAATGTGGATATCACCTTCACCCCGCCTTGGGATCCGAAGACGATGGCATCCGAAGACGTGAAGGTGTTACTCGGTATCTGGTAACCTGACCGCCTCCACAGCGCAGCCACGCGACGGGGAACTCGTCGAATACGGCGCCCGCCGCTGGCTCATCGTCGCCGGCGTCATGGGCGCGACGCTGCTGCAAGTGCTCGACGCAACCATCGTCAACGTCGCGCTGCCCACCATCCAAGGTAACGTCGGCGCCAACTTCGATCAGGGCGCGTGGATCGTCACCGGCTACATCATCGCCGCCGTCATCGTCATCCCGCTGACCCCGTGGCTACAGCAGCTCATGGGACGGCGCCAGTACTACGTAGCGGCCATCATTGGATTCACGATCACGTCGGCGCTGTGCGGCATCTCGACCTCGCTCGGCGAGCTGGTCACGTTTCGCGTTCTGCAAGGTTTGTGCGGTGGCGGCCTGATCGCAACCGGGCAAGCGATCATGCGGGACACGTTCCCGGCCCGGCAGCTCGGACTCAGCCAAGCGCTCACTTCCATTGGTGCGATTATCGGCCCGTCGATCGGCCCCACCCTGGGCGGCGTGCTGACCGACCAGCTGTCGTGGAACTGGGTTTTCTACATTAATATCGTGCCCGGAATCGCGGCGGCCGTCTTGTGCGCTTCGTTGTTGCGCAACCCGGAGCGCACGGGCCGCCCGAGCGTCGACGGCATCGGCTTGGCACTCATGGCGACCGGCCTGGCATCCTTGCAATACGTCTTGGACGAAGGCGAACGTTACGATTGGTTCGGCGATCGCAACATCCTCGCCACCGCCGTCCTCTCGGTCTGCTCGCTCGTCGGGTTCGCGTGGTGGGAGCTGCGCGCCGTACGAAATCCCATCGTTGACCTCCGCATCTTAATTCGCAATCGGACGGTGACGGTGGGGTGCATCCTCGCAATGGTGCTGGCGTTCGGATTGTTCGGAGGCGTCATCTTGGCGCCGCAGTTTCAGCAGTCCCTGTTGAATTTTACGGCCACGCTGTCGGGCCAGTCGATCCTCGTGCGCGCGGCGGCGATCATGGTGATGACGCCGATCACACTGTTCTTGCTCGGTCGTCTGCACGTGAAAGCGACGATCTTGTTAGGCATCGGCTATCTCATCGTGGCGCTGGCGAATTTCGGCACCGCAAACGTCCTGACGACGGGCAGCGATTTTGGTACCTTCGTCTTTCCACTACTGCTCGGCGGCATCGGGTTCGGAATGATTTTCGTGCCGCTCTCCGTTACGGTATTGAGCAGCGTCACGGGCGCGGACACGCAAAAAGCAACGTCGCTGATGAACCTATGCCAGCAACTCGGCGGATCGATTTCGACGGCTACGCTGGTAACGATATTGGATCGGCGGACGGCATTTCACTTCGACCACTTGGCGGCCAGCGTTACGCTGGGGCATCCTGCCGTCGCGCAAGCACTACAACGCGGCGCCAGCCACATCGCGATCGGCGAACTCATTCGCCAGCAGGCATCGGCGATGGCGTTCGCCGATGCATTTTTCGGGTTGGGAGCGATCACGCTGATCTTAACGCCCTTCGTGTTCTTGCTCCGGCAGGCGAAAGCACCGGCCGGAGCACACGCGGTCGCGTTAGAGTAAGGTTCCGCTACGGGTTCGCCGCCGTCTTTGCCGGCACGATCTTCACCGGGATTCCCTTGAACGCCGGATCGCCCAGCTGCCAGAGTAAGAACGAATACTCGTCGGTGAGGAGTTGTTCGCTCTGGTTACGCGACGAAGCCATGAAACCGTGACCGGCATCGTAATCGACGCGCAGTAAGATCGGCCGTCCGCTGGTCGAGGCTTGCTGCAAACGCGCCGTGAACTTGCCGAGTTCCCACGACGACACGCGCGGATCGTTATAGCCGGTGATCAACATCACACCCGGATACGCCGTTCCGTTGACGACGTGCTGATAGGCGTCCATCGCGTGCAGCGCGCGGAAGCCCGCTTCGTTCGCAACCGTGCCGAACTCGGGAATGTTGGGCGGCCCGTTCGGCGTGAATTCCGAACGCATCGCATTGCTGACGCCCACGACGTCGAGGGCTGCCGCGAACAGATCCGGGCGCGACGTAATCGCGCGGCCGATCGAAATGCCGCCGGCACTCGTACCCTGTCCGCCCAAATGCGCCTTCGACGTGAACTTATGTTGGACGAGCCACTCGCCACACGCGACGAAGTCTTCCCACGTGTGGTTCTTGGTCGCAATCATGCCGGCCGTATGCCACGCGTCGCCGTACCAGCCGCCGCCGCGAGAATGACACGTCGCGTTGACGCCGCCGCGTTCGATCCAGGCGATTCCGGTCGCGCTGAAGCCCGGATCTTCGGTGATACCGTAGGCACCGTAGCCTTCCAAATTGACCGGGTGCGAGCCGTCGAGCTTGAGATTCTTCCGATACACGATCGACATCGGGACCAGCGTCCCGTCGGCGCTGCGCGCTTGCACTTCTTGCGAGGTGTAGGCCGAAACATCGATGTTGGCGCGCGGTTTGATGCCGGTATTGGCCACTTGCCCGGCGGCGTTCACATGGTAATACAACAGCGAGTGCAGCCAACCGGTTAAACCGAACACCGCCCCCGGCGTCTGCGGATCGGTTGCCATGACGTTGACCGCGCCGGCAAACGGCAAACGAACGCTGCTGCGCGTTCCCGGCGTGCCGTCGGCTGCTAATTTCAGCCGGTCGATCTTCGCGAAACCGCCGGTGCGCGAACGCACGTACAGTCCGTCGCCGGCGACGGAAATCTGCAGCACGATCGACTTGCTTGCCGGCACGATCACCTTCGCGTTCGCCACATTCGGGGCATCGAGCGACATCGCGAGCACCTTGTACGTCGGTGCGCCGCGGTGCGTCATCATGTAGAGCGTCGAGCCTTTGAGATCCGTGGAGACGACGTCGTCGTCGTCCGATACGATCTTCGTCCATGCGATCGTGCTGTTGCTCGGCGGCGCCGATAACGATGCGGTAGAATAGATCGTTTGCTCGTTCTTCACGCCGTGAACGACGAGGCCGAGCATGTGCCGCGAAACCGGCGAGTACACCACGATCGGGAAGTCCGTCTTATCGAACGGAACGCTCGGATTTACACCGTAGCCGAAAATCGGCACGTCTCGATCCGGATCGCTTCCCAATACGTGGAGATAGTTAACGGCGCGCGTCTCTTTATCGGTCGCGGGGTCGCCGGGCTTGAGCTCCGGAAAGCGCACGTAGTAGAACGACTTTCCGTCTGGAAGCCAACTGGTAACGCCGACGAAGTACGCCCGCGAGATTTGATCCGGAAGGGTTTGACCGGTTGCGGAATCGACGACGTGAATCACCGAGGCCTCCGAGCCGCCTTCCGAGATTCCGTACGCTACTTTGCTGCCGTCCAGCGACGGCGTATAGTAGTTGATCGAATAGTGTTTGCCGGTCGTTGCCAATGCGGCCGTATCGACCAACACGCGTTCCGCGCCGCCGCTCGCGTCGCGTACGTAGAGCTTCGGCGTACTTTCGCCCGGCTTCAACTTTTCGTAAAAGTAGTGCGATCCAGCCACCTGGACGCTCGAAACCGAAGCCACGACGTTGTCGAGCTGTTTGATACGTTGGAACAATCGCTGGCGCGGCGCGCCCAGCACGTCGAGAACCGAGCGAGTGTATGCGTTCTGGGTCTTGAAGAAGTTGACCGTCGCCGGATTGCTCATATCTTCGAAGTACCGGTACGGGTCGGTCACGTTCGTGCCGAAAAAGTTTTCCGTCACGGGACTCGGCGCCGGCAGCGGGGGCGGGGTTGGAAACACCGTCGCGGTCCGCCCGGGACCGCCGGCGGCTACCGCCGCCAAAACCAGACCGAGCGACGCGATCAACCAACGCGACATGAAAAAACCTCCAGGAAGGCAACAGCAGCTCTTACCGCGGCATTACGACGCGCCGCCGCCGGGTGCCTCGAAATGTTCGATGGCGAAAGGCGCTTTCGAGGCTTCGTACAAACGCCGACCGTTGATGAGCCAGCGGGAACGATACGAAGAACTACGGCAAAAGCGCGAACTGGCCGAAGCTCCGGGCGGCGCAGCCGCGATCGCCCGCCAGCACGAGCGCGGAAAACGCACCGCTCGCGAACGGGTCGCGGCGCTGGTGGATGAAGGATCGTTCACCGAGTTCGACCGGTTCGTGACGCACCGTACGAATGGGTTCGGTCTCGAAGAGAAAGAGTTTCTCGGCGACGGCGTGCTCACCGGTTACGCCACTATCGATGGGCGGCCGGTCTTTTTGTTTTCGCAAGATTTTACCGTTCTCGGCGGTTCGTTGGGCGAAGCCTATGCCGAAAAAATCTGCAAAGTAATGGATCTCGCCGTACGAACCGGCGCGCCGATCGTCGGCATCAACGATTCGGGCGGCGCGCGCATTCAAGAGGGTGTCGTTTCGCTCGGCGGTTACGCCGAAATTTTTGGCGCAACGTCGCGGCCAGCGGCGTCGTTCCGCAGATCAGCTTGATCGCCGGCCCGTGCGCCGGCGGGGCGGTGTACTCGCCGGCCATCACCGACTTCATCTTGATGACCGATAAGATCTCCCAAATGTTCATCACCGGGCCGGAGATCATCAAAACGGTCACGGGCGAAGACGTGACGTTCGAAGAGCTCGGCGGTGCCACGACGCACGCTTCGCGAAGCGGCGTCGCGCATTTGGTCGCCGCAGACGAAGACGATCTGACCGATCTCACGCGCACGCTGCTATCGTACGTTCCGCAAAACAATCTCGAGGAGCCGCCACGCCTGCGGACCGGCGACGATCCGCACCGTTCGTGCGATTCCCTCGACGGCGTTATCCCGGACTCTCCCAACAAGCCGTACGACATGCTCGACGTCGTTCGCACGGTCCTCGACGACGAAGATTTTTTCGAAATTCAGCCGTCGTACGCACGCAACATCGTCATCGGCTTCGGACGCGTCGACGGCCGGACGGTGGGCATCGTCGCAAACCAGCCCAACGTGATGGCCGGAGTGTTGGATATTTCTTCATCGGTCAAAGCCGCGCGGTTCGTACGGTTTTGCGACGCCTTCAACATTCCGCTGGTCACTTTTGTCGACGTTCCTGGATTCTTGCCGGGAACCAGCCAAGAATACGGCGGCATCATCTTGCACGGCGCAAAGCTGTTGTACGCGTTCGCCGAGGCCACCGTTCCGAAGATCACGGTCATCACGCGCAAAGCATACGGCGGAGCCTACGACGTCATGGCCAGCAAACACATTCGCGCCGACGTCAACGTCGCATGGCCATCGGCCGAAATCGCCGTCATGGGTGCAGAAGGTGCGGTCAAAACGATCTTCAAGCGCGAACTGGCATCTGCAGACGATAAGGACGCAAAGCTCCGCGAGCTTCTGGACGAGTATACGACGCGCTTTGCCAATCCATATATCGCCGCGCAGCGCGGCTACGTCGACGACGTCATCGAGGCATCGCAAACCCGGAGCGTGATCGCCACGTCGCTCGAGATGCTGGCCACAAAGCGCGTCGAGCGACCGAAACGCAAACACGGCAACATCCCGCTCTAGGGCTCTGCAGAAGGACGCCCGCGCCTCCGATGGTATCTAGCGCAGGTGAAGCTTCTCGAAGGTAAGCGCGCGCTGGTCACGGGCGTCGCCAATCGTTGGTCGATCGCCACCGGCATCGCTCAAAAACTCCACGAGTACGGAGCGCAGATCGCTCTCGCGTATCAGGGAGAGCGCCTGCGCGGATCGGTCGAAAAGGTCGCCGCCGAACTCGAAGGCACCCGTTTGGTCGAATGCGACGTGTCGTCCGACGAATCGCTGGCCGCGGCTCGCGACGATCTCGCCGCGAACTTCGGGCCGATCGACGTTCTCGTCCATTCGATCGCATATGCCAACAAAGAAGATTTGAGCGGTAAGGTATTCGACACGTCGCGTTCGGGCTTCGGTCTGTCGCTCGACGTATCGGCCTTTTCATTGATCGCGCTGGTTGACGCATTGCGAGACGGACTGAACGACGGCGCATCGGTTATGGCGCTCACCTACCTGGGCTCGACGCAGATCGTTCCGAATTATAATCTGATGGGCATTTCAAAAGCCGCGCTCGAGGCGACCGTACGCTACTTGGCGTTCGACCTCGGCGATCGTGGTATACGCGTCAACGCGATCTCGGCCGGTCCGATATCGACGGCTAGTTCGCGGCAAGTTGGAGGTTTCTCGCGCATTCTCGACGTGGTGCCGAAGGTCGCGCCGCTGCGCCGCAACGTCACGCCCGGCGACATCGGTGACGTCGCCGTCTACTTGGCGTCCCCGCTTTCATCGGCGATTACGGCCGACGTGCATTTCGTGGATGCCGGCTACCACGCTATGGGTATGTATCCGCCGGACTTCGGCGGTTGAGCGGCGTCGACGGGGCGGTATTGGCGGCGATCGCCGTCGCATTGTCGGCGAGACGCGCGGAGTCGCGGCCTTCGGTCGAAACGCCGGCATGGACGATCGCGATGCGCCGTCCCGAGTTATCGCTCGACGAAATAGTCGCGCTGCGGCGAGGAACGCGCCGCTAACGATGTTCTCAAAAATCGTCATCGCCAACCGCGGCGAGATTGCGGTGCGCGTGGTTCGCACGGCCCGCGAAATGGGCATCGCCACCGTCGCGGTGTATTCCGAGACAGATCGCGACGCATTACACGTTCGCATGGCCGACGAAGCCTATCTCATCGGACCGGCATCGCCCTCGCTGAGCTATCTCGATTCGGCCAAACTCATCGACGTCGCACTGCGCTCCGGCGCACAAGCGATTCATCCCGGCTACGGCTTCCTGGCCGAAAATGCCGCGTTCGCTCGCGCCGTCGTCGCCGCCGGGTTGGTCTGGATCGGCCCTCACCCCGATGCTATCGATGTGATGGGCGATAAAATTCGCGCCCGGCAAGCAATGCAGCGAGCCGGGGTGCCGTTCGTACCGGGCGGGACCGAACCGATCGAGGACGCACGCGCGGCACGCAAGGCCGCGCTCGAGATCGGTTTGCCGCTAGCACTCAAAGCGTCCGGCGGGGGCGGTGGGAAAGGCCTAAAAGTTGCTTTTACGCTGGACGAAGTCGAGTCGGCATTCACCACCGCCCGGAAAGAAGCCGAGGCGTACTTCAAAAGCGACGTCATTTATGCGGAGCGCTATTTAGCGCATCCGAAACACGTCGAGATTCAAATCCTCGCGGACAAGCACGGCAACGTCGTTCACGTCGGCGAGCGCGACTGCTCGCTGCAGCGTCGCCACCAGAAAGTGTGGGAAGAAGCTCCGGGCGTGGTTCCGGATACGGCCCGTCGCGGCATGCGCGAGGCCGCGGTTCGTGCGGCGGCCGCGATCGGCTACGATTCCGCCGGCACCATCGAGTGTTTGGTAGAAAACGGCGAGTTCTATTTTCTCGAAATGAACACTCGGATCCAAGTCGAGCACACCGTATCCGAAATGATTTCGGGCCTCGATCTGATTCGCGAGCAGATTCGAGTCGCCGCCGGCGAGCCGCTCGGCTTCACCCAAGACGACATTCATTTTAACGGTTGTGCCATCGAAGGCCGCGTTAATGCCGAAGATCCCGCTCGAGAGTTTCGTCCGGCTCCCGGAACCATTTCCGAATACCGCGAGCCGGGCGGCCCGGGTGTGCGCGTCGATTCGGCTGCGTATCCCGGTTGGACGATCCCGACCGATTACGATTCGCTGGTCGCAAAACTGATCGTGTGGGCGCCGACGCGCGATCGTGCGATCGCGCGCTTTCGCCGTGCGATCGACGAATACACGGTACGAGGCGTCCCGACAACCCTTCCGCTGCTGCGAGCGCTCTGCGACGAGCCGCACGTTCTGGACGGCAGCTACGATACGACCACGCTCGAGACGTTCGCTCGCACCATCGCCGAGCCGCAGGCCGATCCGCCGGAGCCACCGGCAACGGCGGAACCGCCGGATCGCAGCATCGTCCGGGTTGAAGTCGACGATCGCTTGTATAGGGTGCGGCTTATCGACCTTCCGCTCGCGTCCGCGCCTGTCGGCGGGGCGCAGTACGTACGCCCCTCGACGCAACGCCGCACCCGATCGGCTTCCGCCCACGCCACGGGAAACGACGTCGTTTCGCCGATGCACGGCATCGTCGTCGAGCTGCGCACCTCGCCGGGCGATGCGGTGCAGCAAGGCGACGTGGTCGCGATCGTCGAGGCTATGAAGATGATGAATGAGATCCGGGCGCACAAGAGCGGCACGGTGGCGGCGACCCACGCACCAGCCGGCACCACGGTCGAAACCGGCAGCCCGCTGCTGACCATCGAATAAGGGCGTATGGCACGCGATTCGACCAGTTCGGGGATTCCGATCCAGACGTCGTACGACGCACCCACCGGTGAAGCGCTCGAGCTGGGCGAACCCGGCGCCTTCCCGTTTGCACGCGGCATCTATCCGACGATGTATCGCGGGCGGCTTTGGACGATGCGCCAATACGCAGGTTTCGCAACGGCGGCCGAGTCGAACGCTCGATACCGCTATCTGCTCGACCGGGGACAGACCGGCCTATCGGTGGCCTTCGATCTTCCGACACAACTCGGCTACGACTCCGACGCTCCGCAATCTCGCGGTGAAGTCGGAAAGGCGGGTGTCGCTATCGACTCGATCGAGGACATGGAGACGCTGTTCGACGGTATTCCATTGGATCGCGTTACGGTTTCGATGACGATCAACGCGCCGGCGACGATTCTGTTTGCGTTCTTGCTCGCAACGGCACGCCGCCGCGGCATCCCCTTCGACCGCTTGGGCGGAACGATTCAGAACGACGTACTCAAAGAATACGTCGCTCGTGGCACGTATATCTATCCGCCGGTTCCGTCGATGCGTCTGATCACCGACGTCATGGCCTACTGCGCGCGCGAAGTACCGCAATGGAACGCTATCTCCGTGTCGGGCTATCACATTCGCGAAGCCGGCTCCACGGCGGTCGAAGAGATTGCCTTCGCGCTGTCCAACGGCAAAGCGTATCTCCAGGCCGCTCGCGATGCCGGGATCGATTTGGATTCGATCGCGCCGCGCATCTCGTTCTTCTGGAACGCACATAACGATTTCTTCGAAGAGGTCGCGAAGTTCCGCGCCGCCCGGTTGATCTGGGCGCACGTGACGCGCGACGAGTTCGGCTGTCGCGATCCGCGCTCGCAGACGCTTCGTTTTCACACCCAGACCGGCGGGTCAACGCTCACCGCCCAGGAGCCGGACAATAACGTCGTACGGGTGACCCTGCAGGCACTCGCGGCAGTGCTCGGCGGAACGCAGTCGCTCCATACCAACGGTAAAGACGAAGCGCTCGCGCTGCCCACCGCCGCCAGCGCGAAGGTCGCACTGCGGACCCAACAGATCGTCGGGTACGAGTCGGGCGTCACCGACGTCGCCGATCCGCTGGCCGGCTCGTTCTACGTAGAATCCTTAACGAATGCGATGGTCGAACGCACTCGCGCGCTCATGGCCGAAGTCAACGCGCTGGGCGGCAGCATCGCCGCTATCGAAAGCGGCTGGATGCAGTCGCGTATTGCCGAGTCGGCCTATCGGGCACAGCAAGCCGTCGAGAACGGCGATTCGGTCGTCGTCGGCGTGAACGCGTTCGTCGAGCACGACCAGTCCGATACGAGTATTCCGCTCCAACGGATCGATGCGTCGGTAGAGCGCGAACAGGTCGAACGGGTACGACGGAGCCGCGAGCGCCGCAATACGGCCGATGTCACGAGCCGGCTCGAACACATCCGCGCGACCGCGTCGGGCAAGGGAAATTTGATGCCGGCGTTTATCGAGGCTGCCGACGCCGGCGCGACCCTCGGCGAAATTTGCGGGGTGTTGCGCGACGTATTCGGTGTGTATCGCGCGAAGGAAGTCGTCGCCTGATGCACATCGACCACATCGGCATCGTCGTCGCCGATCTCGACGAAACGGTCCGCCTCTACACGGAAACGCTCGGCTTCGAACAATGTTATCGCGAAACGGTGATCGACCAGGGCGTTGAGGTCGTCGGCTTATCGGCGGGTGAGTCGATCGTGGAACTGTTGCGACCGCTGCATCCGGATTCGCCGCTGCTGCGCTTTCTGGGCCAAGCGCGAACAAAAATTCACCACACGGCGTATCGCGTTCCGGATCTACCGGCCAAACTCGCCGAGCTACGTGCGCGCGGTGTTGCGTTGATCGACGAAACGCCGCGCCGGGGCGCGCATGGAAATGCGATCGCGTTTCTGCATCCGAAGTTAACAAATGGCGTATTGATCGAACTCTGTCAGCGGATTTCGCACGAGTGAAAGGGCTTTTAACCCCGCTCTAACGGCGAACTAATCGTATCCCGCGCGTACCTCGACCCATTTTGGGTGACAATATCCGTGAGGTACATGCATCAATGACTAAAAACTGGTTTCTCAGTCTGCTAGCGGCGTCGATCGGAGCGACGTCAGCCATGGCAGCGATTCCGGCAAGTGCGCAAGCAGTCTACGCGCCGCCCGGAGTTTCCCCGCTCACCCCCGTCGTGGCGGCAATGGAACCCGCCGGTTGCCCGCTCTACGGCAACGGGCAGTGGTCGTTCATCAATAACACGTGGACGTGGTGCCCGCCGGTTGCGGTCGCATATGCTCCGCCGGTCGGCCAAGCGGCCCTGTCCGGCTATTACGGCATGGGTACGATCGCGCCGCCGAACACCATCGCGGTAGCTGCCCCGCAGCCGTACGCCTATGCGCCGTACTACAACCAGCAGCCGATTGGGTACCA
This sequence comes from Vulcanimicrobiota bacterium, assembly GCA_963786515.1. Lineage (GTDB taxonomy): Bacteria > Vulcanimicrobiota > Vulcanimicrobiia > Vulcanimicrobiales > Vulcanimicrobiaceae > Tumulicola. Next base: position 53,213 of record CAWAZM010000018.1, read on the forward strand.
AACGCCCTACGGCTACGGTTCGTATAACTCGCCGTACCCGTACGCAGCGTACGGCTCGCCGTATACCTACGGCACGCCGGTCGCCTACGTCCCGCCCGTCATCCCTCAGGGGTACGGCTACGGATCGCCCTATCAATACGGCCAGCCGGCTAGCCCGTATGCCTATGGCTACGGCACACCCTACACCTATGGCGCCGGTTATGGATCGCCGTACGGCAATCCGACGCAATACGGTTATGGCGTCCCCTATGGATACCAGTCGGCCTACGGCTACGGTCAGCCGTATCAGTACGGTCAGCAATATGGTTACGGCTACGGCACGCAGTACGGCTCCGGTTACGGCAGCCCGTACGGCTACGGCTCGAGCCCCTATGGCTACGGCGCCAGCCCCTACGGCTACGGCTCCAGCCCCTACGGCCAGGTTGGATACGGTTACGGCAGCTCGTTAACCGGCAGCCCGATTCTCGACATGGTGCTCGGAGTAGCAGCCTCGTCGCTCATCTCGTCGGCCTTCGCGCCCTCCTACGGTTATGGCGCGAGCCCCTACGGCTACGGCTCCAGCCCGTACGGCTACGGCTCCAGCCCGTACGGTCAGGTCGGATATAGCCCGTACGGCTACGGTGGATACGGTGGCTATCCGTCCTCGGGCTACGGCTACGGTGGCGGTGGCACGTACTACGGCGGCAACACGTACAACATCTACAAGTACTACGGAAACGGTAAAGGCAACGGCAACGGCAACGGCAACGGTAATGGTAACGGTAACAAAAACAACCAGATCGTTCACCAGGAACTCCGCAACGAAAACCGCTGGATTACCCAGGACAAGAATCGTATCGCTCAGTTGAAAGCCGAAGGCGGCCATCAAGCCGAGATCCAGAAGCTCAGACAGAACATCCATCGTCAAGAAAACCGCATGCAAAATCAGCGCGGCGGTAAGAACGACCTTCGCCAAGCACCGCAAATGGCGCACAACAACGCGCGGCCGGTTCGCAATGCGATCGCGCAGCACGTCGCCGCTCAGCGTGCGGTAGCACAACGGATGGCCGATCAGAGAATCGCAACGCAGCATATCGCCGCTCAGCGTATCGCCGCTGCCCAGCATATCGCCGCTCAGCGTATCGCTGCCGCCCATCATGTCGCCGCCCAGCATATCGCTGCAGTGCGACAAGCGAATGCGGCCCACGTCGAAGCCCCGCATGTAACGAACGCCGCGCACGTCAGTGCTCCGTCTTCTGCCGCGATCCGCAACGTACAAGCGGCGCAGACGCAGCGGAACGCGTATCAAGCTCGTGCGCCGCAGCAAGAGCAGAACGCCTACCAGACGCGTGCGTACCAATCGCAACGGCAGAGCAACGCCTACCAGACGCGTGCGTACCAATCGCAACAGCAGAGCAACGCCTACCAGACGCGTGCGTATCAACAGCAACGGCAAAACAACGCCTACCAGACGCGCACGTACCAACCGCAACAGCAAAACAATGCCTACCAGACGCGCACGTACCAACCGCAACAGCAAAACAACGCCTACCAGACGCGTGCGTACCAACAGCAACAGTACCAGCCCCGGGCATACCCGCAGCAAAATAATCAGCAGCCCCGGGCATACCCGCAGCAAAACAGTCAGCAGCCCCGGGCATACCCGCAGCAAAACAATCAGCAGCCCCGGGCCCAGCAGAACCAGAACTATCAGTCCCGGCCTCCCGAGCAGCGAGCGGCACCTCCCGCCGGCCGTTCGGGCGGTAACAACGGTGGCTCGGGCAACGGAAACGGCGGTGGCGGCGACCACCATCATCCGCCGGCCTAAGCCGAACCGGTAACCTGCCTTCCAGTCCTCCACCTCCACGCTGCGCCCCCCGGACATGTCCGGGGGGCGCAATCCATTCGGCGATTCGTTCGTCAGCCTGCTCCAAGCCGGGTCGATTACACTACGCGACGAAGGAGTGAGCCGCTTTGATTTCGGGTCCACGCGAGCGGCGCCGCCGGGAGATTGCCGGCTCGACGATCGCCTCCATTCTGGTGCACGTCCTCGTTCTGGCGTTGCTTTTTGCGTTCGTAAAAACGATCGTGATGACGCCGGCCGGCAGCGGCGAACGCATCTCGGAAACGACGTCGCTTTCGCTCGAGCATCAGGTTCGCCAGAAGACCAAGCCGCACAACAAGGCGCACCCCAAGCATCGAATCACATCCCCGCCCCTACCCGCCTTACACGAGCTATCTCGTGACAATCCGAACGCACCGGCGCAACCGCCGCCGCAACACGTGGCCATCAACGTCCCGAGAACGACGGCCGTCTCGAAGCTGCAGCACGATCGCACGGCGTTCGCCGCCGAGGTGGCACAGCTCAACAAGGGCGACGATCCGCACGCGATTCCGACCATCGACCCGGCGGCGCGCGGATCGGCCACCAAAGACTACGCGTTTCAGGCCGGAACCAGCCAGGGAGCAGATCACGGAAACGGCATCATCACGCCGGTCCGAAGCTGGCAGGCGGGCGGCAAGGACTGCTATTTTGCGCGCTACGAATTCACGTACCCGACCGGCGCGATGGAAGACGGTACCATCGTATGGCCCATCTGCTACGACCCAGGTTCCGATCCGTTCCATCTACCACCGCATCCGATGGCGTTTCCATTGCCGATGTTGGGATTCGTCCTCCCGGCCGGTACGGATCTACCGCCGCTGGAGAAAGACGCGTACCAACGGTACGAAGCCGAAGTCGCGCACTAACGATGCACGAGGGGCGTTTGCGCCAATCCGTTGAGAACGAACTGCACCGCTAGCGCGGCGAGAATTATCCCGAGTAACCGGCTCGCGACATGGACTCCCGTCGTCGTGACTAGTTTCAACAAGAGCGTCGATCCGCGCATACAAATCCAGGTCACGAACAACGCTGCAGCATAGGCGCCCGCGACGATCGTCAAGCTCGCGCGGTCACCATGCGCGAGACTAACGAGAAGCAGTACCGTCGCGATGGTTCCGGGGCCCGCGATCATTGGAATGGCTAGCGGAAAAACGGCCGGATTCTCCACTTCGGCGGCTTCGCGTTCCTCGGCTTCGGTTCGCTTGGCGCCGGTTGGACGCGCGAATAACATATCGATCGCGATCAAGAACAGCAGCACACCGCCCGCGATCGTAAACGCCGGTAACGTGATGCCGAGATACCCCAAGATTTCTCGACCGAGGAAACCCATCAGCGCCATGACGACCGCGGCCACGATCACGGCTTGATCGACGATCCGGTTGCGGCGTTTCGCCGGCATGCGCGCGGTCGCACCCAGCGTCATGGGGATCATGCCCAGCGGATCGATAATCGTAATTGCGGTGGCGAATGCCGTCGCCGCGAACCGGACGTCCATATCTAGCCCATCATACCAGCGGCGTCACGAACGTGGCAACGTCAGAGATTCGGCGCTATGCCGACGTCGACTTCGGTTTCGAAGGTTCGGCGCCACGGCAACGAGATATCGATCGCTGCGATGTGATATCCGGGATCCAGTTGTTGAAGGATCGCCGCCGCTCTATTCCAGAGCAACGCGCGGTTTCGATTCGCCACGACGGCGGCATCGGCCGGCGTGAGTAACGTGTGGTCGGCGATACCCCGTTGGTCGAGCCACGCGTTGAGTTGCGGCCGCACCTCGTCGTGATAGGCGTAGTCGTCAACGAATCGCACGAACGTAAACGTGCGGTGCGCGAGCGAGTCGTAGGTGTGCATGCGGCGCCCGGCGCCGGCGGCAACCGCTTCGGCTAATGCGGTGCCGACGGTGTTGGCGTTCGTGTTCCAAGAGGCATACGCGTCGAGACGAGCGGCCAGACCGCTCGTCAACACTCGATTTGCGAAGCCGGCCTGCGACGCATAGGAATCGAAAAACCCGAGATCTGCAAGCGCGACGCTGCGGCCAGACGCACTATCGGCCTGCATCGCGGATGCAAACGCGTCGTCCTGGGCGACACTCGTTTGCGGGACTCGAACGGCTAACACGATGTCCGGATCGCTGTTAACCAGCCGGCCACCGCATAACGCAACCAGGCCGTCGATGGCGACCGATATGGGAGCGAACTCCAGCGGATCGACAAATCCATCTCCGCCGGGACGCGAGTATCGCACTTGCACGCGCGGCATCCAACGTGCGTCGCGCGCGATCGCGCCCGCCAGTAACGCCATTCCCAACTCGTCGGCTCCCGGCTCGATGGCCGGCGCCGGACTAGCCGCAACCGCGGCCGCCTCTTGCTGTAACAGCTTCACTTCGGCGACGTGTAGGCCGACCGGACCGGCATCGTCTTGCCCCAACGCGAGCCGATCGAGCGTCCCCGAAGCTCGCATCGCAATCAAGTGGCGGTCAACATCGAGATTACGCCGCCGCGTCGCAAGGTATGCGTCGAACGTCGCGGGATTCAACGAGGCGCGTAGGGCCGCGGCGGTCGCTTCTTCATCCGGCAGCAACGGATCGTGCAAGTTGGCGTACTTTTGCAATGCTTGCCATTCGGGGAATGCGGCGAAATAGGGCGTTCCGGCCGGAACGCCGGTCGGCGCGAGCCGCATGACCGTACCGAACGCCGAGATCCACGCGTCCGGACGGCGATGACGGATCGTCTGCAATACGGCCAGCCGCTGCAGCGCATCGGCGTAGGATGGGCCGGGCACGCGGGATGCGACGAGCCCACCGTACGCCAGCATGTCGGACGAAACGACGTAGGCGCCGACATGAGGATCGTTCGAACGAGCGGTCAGCCAATCGACGATCCCGTCGGCATCGCCCGGCTGCAGGTAATTGCCCAGTTTCGAGCGCGGCGGCATCGTCACCGTGACGCCGGCGATGCGTCCGAGTAGCATCGGAAGTTGCGCGGTAACCGGCCGATCGTCGAGTGGCACGAACGCGATCGTCGCCAACAACGACAGCGCGTGCAGCACGTTCACAGCAGCGGGCGCAGCATGCCGCCGGCGCGTTCCAGCAGCTCCGCAGCGGCGATGGGCTCGACGCCGCGGCGTTCGCAGACGATCGCGATCTTCACGCGCCCATCGCTACGTTCGAGCGCCCCGATCGCTCGTTCGCGGTCAACTTCGGCGATCGATTCTACCAATCGGATCGCGCGCTCGCGTAGTTTGGCATTAGCAACGACGACGTTGACCATTTTATTGCCGAACACTTTCCCGAGCCGCACCATGATGGCGGTAGAGAGCGTGTTGAGCACGATCTTCTGCGACGTTCCGGCTTTTAACCGCGTCGAGCCAGTCAACGCCTCGGGTCCGGTTGCAAGTTCGATCGTCTCGTTCGCGACGCCGGCCAACCGGCTGTTCGTAACGTTAACGATCGCGACGGTATACGCGCCGGCCGCGGTCGCCGCCGCGATCGCAGCGACCACGAAGGGAGCGGCTCCGCCGGCGGATATTCCATAGACGGCGTCGCCGGCGGCCACGCAGTCGCGCACTACTCGTTCGCCGTCCGCTCGATCGTCTTCGGCTCCCTCGATCGCGTGCGTCAGGGCGGCAGCGCCTCCGGCAATATGCGCCGCAACCAATTCGTCGCCGGCGCGAAAGGTTGGATACAGTTCGGCTGCGTCGAGAACGCCGAGACGGCCGCTGGTTCCGGCCCCAACGTAGTGCAGCCGGCCACCCCGGCGCAGCCGCTGCACGGTGCGGTCAACGACGCCGGCGATCGTCTCGGCGTTCGCCGCTACGACGGCGGCGGCGCGTTGTTGATCGGCAACCAGCAACTCGACCAATTCGCCGGTAGAGACGACATCGAGCCGGGCGGTTTGCGGATGCTCGCGCTCGGTCGCCGGCACATCGGCGCTCAATCGAGCGGGGTTCCGGCCAAACGCAACGCGCCTTCATGCGCGGAGTGCGCCGCGCGCAACGTGTGCAGTTGCGGGAGTTCGTTACCCAGGCGAGTCTCCAGCAGATATGTCAACGTGCTCGGCGTTCGGAGCAAGCCGCCGTGTAACACCAGCGGCGTCTCGTCGCCGGCATCGATCGCCCGCACGATCGCGCGCACCAGATCGAACAAATCGCGCGCGGCCGCCTGTACGATCGTTAACGCACTGCGTTCGCCGTCGTCGGCGCACTGCAGAATCACCGGGGCGACGCCGGCGATCGCGCAGACCGGCGAAGCATCCCCGTATGCAAACGCGAGAAGTGCATCTCGATCGGCGGCTCCCGTGTACTCGCGAACGGCCGCGACGGTGCGATCCGACGGCCCCCGGCCATCCGACGCGCGTAACGCCAATCGCAACCCGGCAGAACCGATCGCGTAACCGGATCCCTCGTCGCCGATGGCGTATCCGCCACCTCCGCAGCGCGCGCTCCGCCCGGCGTTTTCACCATATGCGCTCGAACCCGTTCCGGCGATCAGCACCACCCCGCGATCCCGTACGTCCGCGGCGTGTAACGCCAGTTGCGCGTCGTCGATCACTCGAATGCGCGCGTTAGCGAAGCGACGTTGCAACGCGTCCCGCAACGCGCCGGCGATCTCGGCACGCGCAGCTCCGGCGCAGCCGACCACGATCGAGCGCGGTTGCTCGGAGCGGAGCGCCGCGACGATTGCGTCGCCGATCGTCGCGGCCGCCGCATCCAGCCCGACCGACGTCGGATTGGCCGCAGCAGTTTCTACTTGATTGCGCGCGTCGCCGGCGCCGGCGACCGCAATCGTACGGCTGCCGCCCGCGTCAACGCCTACGTCGAGCGGCATTCTTGCTCCACGCGCCCCAGCAACTCAGATAACCGGTGCGGCGCGATCGCGCCCAATACCGTTGCCTCCCGCGCGCCGGTCGCCGCCGGAACGTTTGCCGGCCGGCCCCGCAGCGTTTCGTAACCCAAAATCGCGAAGACGATCGCTTCTTTCGCCTCGCTCGACACCCCGTGATCGTCGGACGTACCGATGCGAGCATGTGGTGCGTTGCGCCGCAAGCGCGCCATCAAATCCGGATTCCGCGAGCCACCGCCGCTAACGATGACGCGCGGAGCTCCGAACGCCGTTGCGGCGACCGCGTCCGCGACCGTGCGAGCCGTCAATTCGGCCAGGGTCGCGGCGCCGTCGGCATCGGCGAGCTCCCGCAATCGCGCGTCGTGCTGTGCCAAAAACCGTTCGCCGAAGTATTCGCGACCGGTGCTTTTGGGTGGCGGCAGCGCGAAATAGGCATCGCTCGACATCGCGGCAAGCAACTCCCGGTCAACCGTTCCTCGCACAGCCAGCGCTCCATCGCGGTCCATCGTTAGGCGGCCATTCGAGCGAGAGCGAACGAAGGCATCCAGCAGCATGTTTCCGGGACCGCTGTCGTACGCGCGGGCCACCGAGCCGCTGCCGCCGGCGAGCACCGTTACGTTTGCGATCCCGCCGATGTTGATTGCGACGCGATCTTCGACTGGATGTGAAAATAACAACGCATCCACGTAGGGCACCAGCGGAGCGCCATGACCTCCGGCGGCACAGTCGGCAGCGCGAAAATCGAAGCACACCGTGGCGCCGATGCGGTCGCGAACGAGGTAAGGATCGCCGATCTGTACCGTCAACGCGTTGGCGCCGTCGTGCCAAATAGTCTGACCGTGCGACGCGACGAAGTCGATGCGGCCTTCTGCAACGGTCGCCGCGGCATCGGCCAACGCATTCCCGAGCCGCCGATGGAGCGATGCCGCCATCGCGACGTTGGCGACGTTCGGCGGCAAAGCGTCGAGCAATTGCGCGTAGAGATCTCGTGCAAACGGAACGGTTACGAAGCGCTCGAGCTCTAGCGGTGTAGCCCGGGCCGGATGGTATCAGCTCGATCAGCGCGGCATCGATCCCGTCCAACGACGTGCCGCTCATCAATCCGATAACCCTCATGCGAAACCCAACGCTCGCATCGCCGCCTCGAAAAATGCGGCTCGCAACGGCCGTGTATCGGAGCGCCCAAAATACACCGAGTTCGTGAGGAGCACCGCGGTGACGTCGGCGATCGGATCGGTCCAGACGCACGTCCCGACGAACCCCGTGTGGCCGAAGCTTTCGCGATGCATAAAACGTCCGCACGAATTATCATCCCGCGTCTTGAGCGCCCAACCCAATCCGCGCCGCAATACCGGATCGAATGCCTGCTCGGAGATCGCTTCGCGCGCCAATGCAGCGCTTATTCCGCGCGCTCCCCGGCCGTTCGATTGCGCGAGATACATTTCGGCCAGTGCGGCGACGTCTGCCGCGGTTCCAAACAGACCCGCATGTCCTGCGACACCGCCCATCAAATGCGCTTTTTCGTCGTGCACCGTTCCTTGCACGCGGCCGCGCCACGCGTCGCTCTCGGTCGCCGGAATTGCCGGCCGCTCGTTCACGCGCACCCCATAACGCAAGGTCGCGGAATCGAATCGCTCGCGCATCGACGCCGCTAAGCTGTGGCTCGTCGCGCGCTCCAGGATCGTCCCGAGCGCGATGAACCCCAAGTCGCTGTAGGTGACCCGTTTTCCCGGCGTATCGTCGAGGGCACGAAGTACGGCGAACCGTTCGACGTTCTCATCGAGGATCGTGCGATAATCGGCTCCGGAGTGCATCCCGGAATCGTGCGCCAGCAGCATCCGCAGCGTAATCGCTGCGTGGGCGGTGCCCGACCACTCGGGCACGAGCGCCGTCAACGATGCGTCGAGTGCCAGAATCGATCGGTCTACCAGCGCGAGCGCTAGCGTCGCAACGAACGGCTTGGTCAACGACGCCAAATCGAAACGCGAATCGACGCAAACGTCGCGTGCGAGCCCGTCGGCCCTCGTCGCTCCGACGGCGCGCTCGTACACGGGCCGGCCGCGATGTTCGATGCGTGCCACGGCGCCGGTGTACTGCTTGCCGGTCGCTGCATCCAGCACGGCGTCGATCTCGGCAAATGCGGCACGCGTCATCGCGACAACTCGACCGGCATGCGGCCCTCCGGCAGCGTGTTTGCGAACAGCACGTCCGCGAGCCCGCCGATCGCCGCAGCGTCGTCGCCATAACAGGCCACCACGTGTTGCGCGCTGGCGAAGAGCGGCACGTCGAACGGCTCGAGCGCCGATACGACGAGTGCATCCGGGTAACGCGCGACGATCGACCCGATAGCGCCGGCTTGCCGATCGTACAGATGTGCGCGACGCGCGAGTACGATCGGACGGCGGCCGGTGTGCGACAGCATTGCGAACGCCTCATCGAGCGCGCCGGGCAGTGGATCGATCGGCAATGCGATGAATGCGAGTGCCGGCGCTTCCGCCGACAACGACGGACGGCGTACGTCATCCGGGACCACCCCATCGGCCGTCGTTCCCTCGAACGAGAGCACAGCACTCGTCAGCGGATCGGCGTGCGCCAGTCCGCGCACCAGTGTAACGGCGCGGCGCGCGATTTCACGGCCGACGCCGGGATGCGGAGGAAACTCGCCGACTGCTATCGCGTCGCTCGCGGTCGCGCGGACGCGCAAGACTCGGTCGTAGGCGTGGCTCAGACGTTCGAGCGTGAGTCGTTCTTCCGCGACGGCCCGAACGATCGCATCGACGGCCATCGTAGCGGCGTCCCACGGCCGGCTCACGATCACCGCATCGGCACCGGCGACCAATGCCGACACGGCAGCTTGCGCCGAGTCGCCCGCACCGGCCATCGTCAGGCAATCGGTGATGACCATACCGGTAAAGCCGAGTCCGCGCAGCACGCTGCCTGCGATCGTTTCGGACGCACTGGCGACCCGGTTCTCGTCCAGCGATCGCACGATGACGTGCGCGAGCATCATCGCCGGTGCTCCGGCAGCAACCCGCGCGAACGGAACGAGATCCCGCCGGCGCAGCGTATCGATATCGGCCTCGATCACCGGCACCGTTTCGTGCGAATCTTCGGTCGTGTCGCCGTGGCCCGGAAAGTGCTTGTAGCACGGCACGATACCGCCGCGTTCCAAGCCACGGGCAAAGGCAGCGGCCAGCTCGCCGACGCGTTCTGGATCCGAGCCGAGCGAGCGCGTGCCGATCGCAGTATTCCGTGCTTGCAACGCGAGATCGAGAACCGGCGCGAAATTCATAGTACCGCCGGCCCGGCGCAGATCGAACGCTACTTGCTCGCCGGCTCGAGCCGCGAGCTCGAGATCGCCCACCGCGCCGAGCGCCATCATCGACGGCATCGGTTCGACGCCGCGGCGCAATCGGACGACGCGTCCGCCCTCTTGATCGATCGCGATAATGGGAGGTGGCTCCGGCGCGCACCGTTCCCGCAACTGGGCGGTCAACCGGTGTACGTCGTCGATCGATGGATTGTCGCGACCGAACAGCACGTATCCGCCAAACGACGGCACGCTCGAAGTCTCGACGATGCGATCGATGCCGGCAAAGACGACGCCGCGCGCGAGTTCCGCGAGGCCGGTCACGATATCGCTGCGCCGGTCGCGCGATCGTATCGCACGACGAAACGTTCCGGCACGTCAACGTCCACCTCGTCGCCTGGGGCGGCGGTGGATTCGGACGCAACACGCGCGGCCAGGATTCCCCGTTGCGTTTGGACCGTTACGTACGCATCCGCTCCGGTGCGCTCGCGCCGTACGACACGTCCGTGTAACGCACCACCCGCACCCACCACCACGCGTTCCGGACGGATACCGACGATCGTCTCGCCGTCGAGAAAATTCATCGGGCGCGATCCGATCGCGCGCGCCGCCGCGAGGCTGCGCGGCGCGTCGTACACGCGCTGCGGATCGCCCGAGTCCTCGATGCGCCCGTCGATCAGCACCGCCAGTGAATCTGCCACGGCTAACGCTTCTTCGTGATCGTGGGTCACGTAGATCAACGGTCCGGCAAAGCGTTGCCGTATACCGACGACTTCGTCGCGCACGGAACGTCGCAATTCCGGGTCCAAATGCGCGAGCGGCTCGTCCATCAGTAACGCGAGAGGATCGGAGAGCAACGCGCGCGCGATCGAGACTCGCTGGCGTTCGCCCCCCGACAGTTCGCGGGGCTTGCGGCGGCGCAGATCCGCGACGTGCAACGCTTCGGCGACATCCGCCATGTCGCTTTCGCTCGTTTTCGAATGCGAACCGAATCGAAGGTTCGCTTCGACCGTCATGTTCGCGAACAACGCGTCTTCCTGAAACACGACGGCGATGCGCCGGCGCTGCGGGGGCTCGCCGAGCAGGCTGCGTCCGTCGAGCTCGATCTCGCCGCTGCGAATCGACAGCAGGCCGGCGATCGCGCGCAGCAACGTCGTTTTGCCCGCGCCGGACGGGCCGACGATCGCCAACGTGCTTCCGCGTGGGACGGTGGCCGAGACGCGATCGAGCGCAGGGGGACCGTTCGCGCCGTAACCGGCGACGACGTCGAGAATATCGAGTGACACTCAGCCGACGATCGAGGCGTACTCTCGCCTGGCCGACTCGTCACCGGCACGGACGCGTTGCACGGCGTCGCGCACCGCCGACACCGCGGCGTCATCGGCAACCTTGCCGGCCAAAACGAGACGCACGGCCATGAGCGCCAGATCCGGCGTTCGGTCGCCAAGCAAGCGTATGCCCTCTAGGAATGGGGCCGCCGGTCCGGAGGACGGCAGTTTTGCCAATTGTTCGACGACCGATGCCTTCGCCGGGCGGCCGTCAAGAAGATAGCCGTCGATCAACTCGAAATCCATGGGATGGGCTTCGTCGTCCGCGCTGCCGTGCTCTGCGTGCTGACTCTAGGAACAATTGCCGCCGCTCCGCCGAGCGATCTCGGGCGGTTCCTCGATCGTATGCGCGTTGCGGCCGGCCCGGTATGGAACGCACACTTCGTCTCGGTTTCCCGTTTGAACCTCGAAGGGCAAAGCACCGTCGTCGCCAGCGAAAGCCGGGGATTGGCATTCGTCTTGCGGCGGTGTAACGGCGAACTGTGTGCCGGGTCGTATTTCGACGGCGCGCACCTCTACGCAATCAACATCAACGACAGCGCCGTTCGAAGCGCCGATCCCGAACCGTATCTTCGATCGTTGCGATTGATCGCATCGCTGAGCTTTCTTTCGCCATCCTTCTCGTCGCAGCAAAACGGCCGCATCGTGGACGGCGGGATGGCAACGTATCGAGGGGTGCGCTATCGGACGATTTACATCACGGATACGATCGCGATACCGCTGCGCTTATACGTCAACCCGCACGACGCCCTGATCCGGTACGCTCGCGACTTGAACGGCGACGATACGTTCGAGTATCGCGACTATCGGCGTGCCGACGGATTTGCCGTCCCCTATGAAGTGCTGCACAACGGAGACGTGCTCGAACGGTACGACGACCGGACCGCCGTCGCGTCGGCGTTCCACGCTCCGCACGGCTTATCGCCGCGCTTCGCCGGGACGCCCGCACCAATCAAGACCGATCCCGCACACGTCACACCCGTTGTCAACTGCACCGTGGCAGGCGTTCCGATTCGCTGCCTGATCGATACGGGCAACTCAGGCATGTCGATGAGCACCGAGCTTGCGGCCCGCCTCGGCACCGACGTGTTGGGCACATATCACGTTCGCGGACTGGGCGAGTATGCCACTCAGGTGGTGCGAGCCGGCCCGCTGCTCGTTGGAAACGCGACCTTTCCCGACGCCTATTACGTGGTTTTAAACGACATTTCGCGCTATGGGTACGACGCCGTTCTCGGGGCCGACTTCGTCGCGTCCAGCGGCTTGACGATCGACGCTCACAATCACACCGTCTCTCTGGGCAAATCGGTAGCGGCCAACTCGATCTCGGTGCCCCTATCGTTCGAAAATTTCGTGCCGGTCGTGAACGTACGCTTGGGCGACGTCAACGCGCGCCTGGCGGTCAACACCGGCGACGAGTCGAACATCAACTTGTCGTACGGTTTTTACACGTCGCATTCGACCCTGTTTTCGGTGACCGAACGCAAGCTCGTCGGCGGCATCGGCGGCGAGAGCGTCGAGCTCATGGGCAATATTCCGCAAGTCACGATTGGGGCATATCAGACCGGACGGCAAACGATCGGCACCACGCAAATGCTGCACGGCACGGCGCTCGGGCATCTGGGCGCGGCGTTCTTGCAACAATTCACGGTGCAGTTCGATTACGACGCCGGCGAATTGCACTTGCTGCCGAATCCGCCCCCGCGCTAAGCCTCTAGGCGAGGCCGCTGCGTTCGACGATCCAGTTCGCGATCGTCGCTTCCACCAAAGCGGCGCGGTCGCGGTGCGGTGTGTGCCCGCAGTTTGCGAGGACGAGCGAGTCAACGCCGCGAGAGCGGCGAACGATCGCGTCGATCTGGCCGAGCGTTCCGTATTCGTCGTCTCGCCCTTGTAGCAGAAGCATAGGGGCCGTTATCCGGGCGGCCGCCGGCTCGATGTTCCAACGTGCAAACTCGGGCGAAAGCCAGATGTCGTTCCAACCGTAAAACGTGCTATCGGCATTGGCATGATGGCGGCCGAGCCGTGCGCGCAGCGGTCCGTCTTCGTATTGGGATCGAATCGCCGCGATGCTGCGAACCGAAATATCTTCGACGAACACGTGCGGCGCCTCGAGAACCAGGCCGGCGACGCCGCGCGGATATTCGGCGGCGTAGAGCAGCGCGATCGACGCGCCGTCGCTATGCCCGATCAATACCGTCGTCTCGATCCGCAACGCATCCAGCAGCACCGGTAACGTCTGCAGCGCCTCTTCATGCATGTACTCGGGACGGCGCGCTCGGTCGAGCATCGTTGAAAAACCGTTGCCGTATCGCGAGTAGATCAGCCCTGGAGCGTTGGTTCGCGCGCAAACGTTCGACGGAAAGTCGCGCCAAGTGGAAACCGACCCAAGGCCCTCGTGGAGAAATACCAGCGTCGGCTTGGAACGATCGCCGTCTACGAGCGCGTATTCGAGATCGACGCCGCCGATGCTCGCCGTCGAACGAGGTTTCAACTCGGCTATTTCGTGCGGACCGTCATCATGCTCCACGCCGGAAGCGTGACCGTGAAACTCCCATTCCATGCAGCGAGCGCCTTCGTTAACGGCTTTTTCCAAACGTTCTTCTTCGACGCGTCGTAGAGCGCTTTGTCGTACAACAGCGTCGTGCCACCGGATCCGGAACTCACGCCGTCGATCGTGACCGGAACCTGAATCGAGGATCCTTTGTCGAGATTGAAGAGCATGAGCGCGTACCCGCCGTCGTAGGTGGACGCGAAAGCGCGCACGTGCGGAGCCGACACAACCTTTACGCCAAGCATTCGTTCGCCGTCGCGAATGAAGTTGGACGCGACTTCGAACGCGCGCGCGGTCGGAAGCATGGTTCCGCGAGGGACGTCCGTGCTGGAGCAACCCTCTTGCACGGTGCCGTCAGAAAAGAGCATATACCCGCCGAAATCTTGCCATCCATACAGGCTCGAATCGAAGTCGCCGCCATCGCCCTCGGCGTTGCAACCGCCGTAACCGAGCCACCACGTCGCGCGCGCGACGCCGTTTTCGAGCAGCTCTCCAATAACCTGTCCGGCATAGAGGGCCTGCGTGATCGACATCGTTTGCTTGCCGGGCGTCCCGTACGTCGAGCCGATTTCACCCACGTAGATCGGCGTGTTGGCGCGGCCGGCGGCCTTTAACTCGCTCTTCAAGGCGCCGAGGGATTTGTTGAGTCCGGGAGCCGCTTTCTCGATCAGGAACGGATCGTCAACCGTCGTCCCTTGCGGGTAGTAGTGCAGTTCGACGCAATCGTACTTAGCATTTGCCAGTACCGTTGAATCCCAACCGGCGGTTTGAGGATCGACGTCGACGCACACGTTGATGGGGGACTTCGACGCCGCCTTCATCTGCGGATAGAAATCGCTTGCAACGTTCTGGGCGTACTGCGACGGATCGTGAGGCTGGCTGTGCAAATCGGTTTCCCACGATCCGTATTCTTCGTTGCCGACGGACCACCACTTGATCCCAAGCTTCTTGGTGGTATTCGCGTACTTCACCCAGCCGGCCGCCTCGGTGGGATCGGCGCCGGCATCGCACGCCGGATTCGAGCCGTAGTTGACGGTGATCGCGACGTCGAGCTTCGCCCGGTTGACGATGTCGTGCAAGAAACTATCGAACGTCGTGTTCGGATTAATGTAACCGGCGTTGCACGATCCGCTCCCGAGCGAGTTCGTTTGCCAGTGATACACATCCGACTCGGATCCGCCGGGCCAGCGCGTAGCCGTCATTCCGGCGGTCGTAAAGCCCGGCGCCAAGTTGGACTGGGTGACATCGTACCAGGTGGCCATATTGGCACCCAAAACGAGCGACGACACGGTCGCTCCACGATTCGACGGATCGACCGCGATCGCAGCCGATGCCTTCGACCCGGCATGGTTGGTCTGCGGCGTGACGGGCAGAGCATCGTTCACCTTGGCGGTACTTCCCGAACATGCAGCCAGCCCGGCGGCCAGCAGCACGGAAATCGTTGCAAGCGTACGCATGTAGTTCTTATACCGCCCGGTCGTCAAATCGTCAACGTAACCAAGCGCCGGGCCGCACTCATGCTTTCACGTCCAGACTGCGATATACTGCGGTACAGAAGAACGTATGAACGCTTGGCTCGTGTCTTTAATGGTCGGCGCCCTCGCCGCAACGGCGGGCACCCCCGCACGGCCCGCCGCAGACATCGCGCAAAACGCTCCCGCTACGTACACGTTTCACATGGGAATCCAAATGGCTATGCGCCATTTCCCGTGGTTCCATTTTCATATGGAAGGCAGCGGCGACTATACGCGTGGCGACCGGTACGTCGTCCATCTGACACAAACTCCGGCGCTGTTTTCGAAGATGCACGACATCGATCTTTCGATGATCGACCCCGCGATGTGGCCGAAGCGATATCGATACGCACGCCAATCCGACACCGGCGGAAGCACGATCTATGTGTTGAGCGCGCTCGACGATCCGTCGATGCGCGGCGCGACGGTCGCGTTAGCACCGGATGGAACCGCGCGCTGGGTCAACGCGCACTATTCCGGCGGCATGCACCTGCACATGACGCTTACCAACGACAGCGTCAACGGTTACGTCGTACCGGTCTCGCTCACCGCGGACGTCGATTACCCGCACATGCCGATGTCGGCCGACGCATCGTTTACGAACTATGCCTTTCCGGTGCCGTCGCCGGCGGCTACGCTTCGCTCGCCGTAACGATTGGATCGTTCCAGCCGCCGGGAGGTGCGAGCGACTGCTCGGCCTCGGGTCCCCACGTGCCGGGTTTATAGGCATTAACGGAGGTAACGTCTCCGAGAATCGGATCGACGATGCGCCACGCCTCTTCCACGTAATCTTCGCGTGCGAACATCGTCTGATCGCCGATCATCGCGTCGCCCAAGACGCGCTCGTACGCGTCTTCTTCTTCGGTGGTCGGCCGGCGGCTGACCATCATTTCGATCGGCCGGGCCGCATCGTCGTGCTCCGATAGGGCGGTAACGCCCATCGCAAACTCGACGTCGGGGCTCAGGCGAAAACGCACGTAGTTGTAGTCGGCCGCTACCGTAAAGATGTGTGGTGCCTTGCGAAGGCGGATAAGAATCTCCAGCGCCGTTACCGGTAGATTTTTTCCAGCTCGAATGTAGAACGGCACGCCATTCCAGCGGAACGTGTTCACGAACAGGCGTACCGCGGCAAACGTTTCCGTGGTCGAGTTGTGCGCGACGCCCGGCTCGTGTTGGTAGCCATCGAACTGACCGCGAATGACGTCTTCGACACGAAGCGACGGCACGGACTCCAGCACCTTGACCTTTTCGTTTCGCACCGACTCGCTATCGGTGCGCGTCATCGGCTCCATCGCGATATTGCAAAGTACTTGAAAGATGTGATTTTGAATGACGTCGCGGATCGTCCCGGTCGCATCGTAAAACGCACCACGCCCCTGGATGCCGAAATCTTCGGCCATCGTGATCTGCACGCTCTCGACGTAATCGCGGTTCCAGAACGACTCCAGCAGCGGGTTCGAAAAGCGGAAAAAGAGCATGTTGCGAACGGGTCGCTTTTCGAGATAGTGGTCGATGCGAAAGATCGAACTTTCATCGAAGTAGCGATGCAGCACAAGGTTGAGCTGCTGGGCCGAAGCGAGATCGTGCCCGAACGGCTTTTCGACGATGACTCGAGCGCCGGTCGAGCAGCCGGCCTTGGCTAAGCCTTCGGCGACGGTCTCGAACATGGACGGTGGAATCGCGAGATAGTGCGCGGGATGCACCGACGAACCGAGCTGGCGCTTCAGCTCGGCGAACGTTTCGGAATCCCCGTAATCGCCGTCAACATAGCGCAGCAACGCGCACAGTTTGGCGAACGCATCGGGATTGAGACCCCCGTGCTCCTCGAGACTATCTTTAGCGCGCGCTTTGAGCTGGTCGAGGTTCCAGCCCGCCTTCGCGACGCCGATGACCGGCACGTCGAGCTTGCCGCGCACGATCATCGCCTGCAAGGATGGAAAGATCTTCTTGTACGCGAGATCTCCCGTTGCGCCGAAGAAGACCAGCGCGTCCGAATGTACTTGACTCATTGCTGTTCGAGGTGCCCGCCGAACTCGAAACGCATCGCGGACAGCAGCTTATCTTGAAAGTCGGCTTCTCCGCGCGAAGAGAAGCGTTCGAATAGCGCCGACGACAGCACCGGAACGGGTACCGCTTCGTCGATGGCTGCTTTGATCGTCCAGCGTCCCTCGCCCGAATCCGATACCCGGCCGCCGAACTTCGAAAGCACCGGATCGCCGTGCAGCGCCGAGGCGGTGAGGTCCAGGAGCCACGACGCAATCACGCTTCCGCGCCGCCAGACTTCGGCGATATCCGGCAGGTCGAGATCGTATTTATACAGATCGGGATCGCGTAACGGCGTCGTTTCGGCGTTAATCTCTTGTTTTTGATTGCCGACGTTGGCGGACTTCAAGATGCCGAGGCCCTCTGCGTAGGCTGCCATAATTCCGTACTCGATACCGTTGTGCACCATCTTGACGAAGTGACCGGCGCCGTTCGCGCCGCAGTGCAGATAGCCGAGTTCGGCGCTGGTCGGAGCACCGTCGCGTCCCGGCGTGCGATCGATCGAGCCGATTCCCGGAGCGAGCGTTCGAAAGATCGGATCGAGGCGTTGCACGGCTTTATCGGGACCGCCGATCATCATGCAGTATCCGCGGTCGAGTCCCCACACGCCGCCGCTCGTTCCGACATCGACGTAATCGATGCCGTCGTTGGCTAACGCTCGCGCGCGCCGGATGTCGTCGACATAGTAGGAGTTGCCGCCGTCGATCAAGGCGTCGCCCCGCTGCAGTAATGGCTGCAGTTCGCCGATCGAGCCGTCGACGACGCCGGCCGGCACCATAAGCCACACCGAGCGTGGAGCGTCGAGCTGTTCGACGAACGACTCGAGAGAATCGGCGCCTTTCGCGCCGTCTTTCGCCAGTGCCGCGACGGCGTCGGCGTTGCGATCGTACACGACGCACGTGTGCCCGTCACGCATCAAACGGCGAACCATGTTGGCGCCCATTCGGCCGAGGCCGATCATACCGAGTTGCATGTTACGACTTCTCCTTGAGACGGCGGTACTGCCGGATGAGCGCGTTGGTAGAACTATCGTGTGTGAGGTCCGGCTCGGTGGCCGCAGTAAGCTCCGGGATAATATTCTTCGCCAGCACTTTGCCAAGTTCGACGCCCCATTGGTCGAACGAATCGATGTGCCAAATCGCACCTTGCGTAAAAACGTTATGCTCGTACAACGCCACCAATTTGCCCAACGACCTCGGGTCGAGGCGTTCGAGCAACAGGGTGTTCGTCGGCCGGTTACCCTCGAATACGCGATGCGGGACCAGCCAGTCCGGGCTGCCCTCGGCGCGCACTTCGTCGGGTGTCTTGCCGAACGCTAAGGCTTGCCCTTGTGCGAAGACGTTCGACATCAAAATATCGTGATGATCGCCGAGCGGATTGAGGGTCTTTCCGAATCCGATGAGGTCGCACGGAATGAGCCGCGTTCCCTGATGAATCAGTTGATAGAACGAATGTTGCCCGTTCGTTCCGGGCTCGCCCCAATACACCGGGCCGGTGTCGGCATCGACGGCAACGCCTTCGAGCGTGACGTGCTTACCGTTGCTTTCCATCGTGAGCTGCTGCAAGTACGCCGGAAACCGTTTCAAGTATTGCTCGTACGGCAACACCGCGACGGTCTGCGCGTCGAAAAAGTCGTTGTACCATACCGACAGCAAGCCTAACAGCACCGGTAGATTGCGCTCGAACGGCGCCGTGCGGAAATGCTCGTCGATTTCGTGGAAGCCGGCGAGCATATCCGTAAAGTTTTCGGGCCCGATGGCCAGCATCGTCGTGAGACCGATCGCCGAGTCCATCGAATACCGGCCGCCGACCCAGTCCCAAAACTCGAACATGTTGGCGGTGTCGATGCCGAACTGCGCAACGCCCGGTCCGTTGGTCGACACGGCAACGAAATGTTTGGCCACCGCAGACTCATCACCCAGCGCTTTAACCGACCAGTCGCGGGCGGTATGGGCGTTCGTCATCGTCTCCAACGTCGTGAACGTTTTTGAAGAAATGACGAACAGCGTTTCGGCCGGATCGAGATCGCGAACGGCTTCGGCGAAATCGGTGCCGTCCACGTTCGAGACGAAACGGAACGTCATATCGCGGCGGCTATACCGCTTCAGCGCCTCGTAGGCCATGACCGGTCCGAGATCGGAACCGCCGATGCCGACGTTCACCACGTTGACGATCCGCTTACCGGTGTGGCCGAGCCACTTGCCATCGCGAACGCGGTTGGAGAAATCCGCCATCTTGTCGAGCACGGCGTGTACGCCGGGGACGACGTTTTCACCATCCGTTAGGATTTGCTCGTCTTTTGGGGCGCGTAATGCAACGTGCAGAACCGCGCGCCGCTCGGAGACGTTAATCTTTTCCCCGGCAAACATGGCGTCGATCCGCTCGCGCAAGCCGCACGCTTCGGCGAGTTTTAGCAGCAACGAGACTGTCGTATCGTCGATGCGATTCTTCGAATAATCGAGATAGATGCCGGCGGCTTCGAGCGTCAATCGCTCGCCGCGCTGCGGGTCGCCGGCGAAAAGCTCGCGCAGATGTTTGCCCGAGATCGCCGCGTGATGGGCGCTGAGCGCGCTCCAAGCCGCGGATTCGGCTTGCGACCGCGTCGACGTGGTCATGATCGTGCGTTCCTCTTCTTTTTAGGTTGCCAGGTACATCGCGCGCTCGGGAATATCGAGCGTGAAGACTTTATCGCCCCAAAAACTGTTACCGACGTTACAATCGTACACGAGATCTTCGAAAACAACCGTAGGATTGCGCAACACTTCGCCGGGCGCGGCGCTCAAAGCCAGCGATGCGATCGTCGTTTCGATTCCATCGCCGAGCGGCGTTTTCACGTGCCGCAGCCCCGGGGCGTTCAAATTGACACCCAATTTGGGCGCGAACCGGCGGTCGATGAGTATCTGCGGAAATCCGGTGTTGACGACGCACGTACCCGTTTGTCCGTGGCCGAGATCGAACTGGGCGAAGAGCCCGAGTGCGATGCCGAGTTCGTCCTGTAATACCAAGGGCACGCGGACCGACGTTCTGCGGCGTTCCGGAAAACTGACGGCATCCTCGATCGTGATTTGATTGGCATGGTAATCGAACGTCGCCGTGACGGTCCGAAACGCAGTCGCCGAGACGATGCCCTGATTCGTACCGCCATCGAGACCACTCCAGATGCCCATCGTCTGATTGTCGAGCTTGAATTCGCCGAGCGCGAGCGAAACGACCGTGCCGATCGGCAAGTCAACCCGCTGGCCCGTTAAGCTCAGCGTGACGTATTTTCCGTAGATGTTGATCTCGCGAGTACCGAAGTGCCGAGAAAGAACGTCGATGCCAGACCCAAGGTCCACCAGCATCGGCACGGCTTGGCCGTTAACGGCCGCTTGGACGGTCAGCGCGCCACCAGTCATCGTGAAGGGAATATGCTCGACGGCCCGCGCGGACCAAGGTACCGCGGCTGCTGCCGCGCACGCAAAAATGGCTGTGAGCCGAAGAACTACCCATCGCATGGGCGGCTGCTTCGCTTAGCGGCCTGACCGCTCCGCCCCAGGATACAAAGAGAGGCCGCCGCGTCGCGGCAACCTCTCTCTCCCATTCAAGACAGTATCTCGTTAGGTGGCGTCTCGCACATTTCTTTTCGCCTCATCGTAGTTGGCCTGTGCCGACTCTTTCACTTGGTTCGCGACCGAGCCGACCTTCTCACCTGCCGTCATCTGATCGCCGGCTACATCTCGTTTGACTTGTTCCGCTTCCGCGTTACTTCGATGCGTTGCCTCGGTGATCGCATCTTTGACGTCCTTCACACCCTTGACGATCTCGTCTTTTAACCCCATTCGTTCCACCTTCCACTCGGCTCAGTCACACGTTCTTGCTTCAATCGTTCTGCTTCCGTTCTACCCGCGAGTGCGCGATCTCAATCGCTACAAAGACGTTGTGGATGTAGCGTATTCGCGTCAACGTAGCGGATCAGCCGCCTTCGGTCACGGACATCATCAAATTACACTCGCGGCACACCGGCACGAGCTTATCCTTTCCGCGTCGCACGTTCCAGTCCAGCGGGCCATCCCACGCGCCTTCGGACTCTCCCCACCCGGCGCTTTCGCCCCACGAGGGAGCGTCCGCAGTGGAAGAACAATCCTTTTTACCTGCGTGCGGCGTGGCCTTACAGCCCGAAGCGTCGCATCCGCAATGTACGGTCGGCATGAAGCCCTCCTATTCGACGATGCATTAATGCGGTTGCGTGTTCGTCGTCGAACTGCTGCTGCTCTGCTGGGCGCCGTTGCCGCTTTGCTGGCCACTGCCTGCATTGCCGTTTCCGGCTCCGTTTGCAGGTTGCGTTACGGTCGTCGTGTTCGTCGTTGAAGTCGTCGCCCACGGGTGCCAGTAAAACAGCACCGCCAAAACCGCAGCGACGACGATCGCGACAATGATAACCGCGGCAACCGGGCCGCCCGAACTTTGTTTAACGATAACATCCGGATCGCGTTGCATAGCAAATACCTCCGGATTCGTAGTACCCGCGGGATTGGCGGCTTAATCGAAATGCGATGGCCGACGCCGGCAATCGACCGCGCCGTGCTATTATAGGTCGACATACGTTCGTGAGAAACCAGTGGCGCATGCCATCGAAAGGAATTAACGTGCCCCGAGGCCGCCTCAGCAAGAATAACTTTTATGTAGAACGCCGTGACGGCGGAGACTACACCGCCCGGCGTGGAGGCTCGCAGCGAGCCAGTTACACCGGCGAGACGCAAGGTGAAGCCGCTCGTAAAGCGCACGCTTCCGATCCGCGGGCCGAGGTTTTCGGATTACGGCTCCGCGCCCGCAATGGCGAACCGGCCGGAATCTGGCGCAAACTGTTCTAGGTGTCGTCGTCCGGGGAGCGCGCCCGCGGGCTCGAAACGCCTCCCCGTGCGGCCCGGTTGCCTAGCTCATTTGGTGGAATTTATGTCTACGGCCCCGCCTAGGGCGCTCTTGCCGAGCGGTTAATCGGTTCCCAAGGGGAAAGCGTGTCGTATTATGATGGAGCCACCGGTTGCGGCGTCGATCCTCGCCGAGCCGCTCATCGCAAATACGGCCTTTTTTTGAATCCGTCATGACGACATCGTCCGAGCACCCCGCCTCCGGCGAAACGCTGGAAATCCGTCTGTTAGGACAGCTCGAGATTCGTCTCGGCGGCGTGCCGGTGTCGTTTTCGACGCCGCGCAAATCGCTCGAAGTTCTCGCCTATCTTTTGCTCAATCGCAGCGCGCCGGCCGGTCGCGAATATTTGGCGTTCATGCTGTATCCCGACGACGAAGAGTCATCCGCTCGGGCGAAATTGCGCGCGACGCTGAACGACATGCCGAAGATTTTGCCCGCACCCTTCGCGCAGTACGTGATCGTCGACACCGATAAGGTGCGCTGGAATCCCGAAGCACCGCTGTGGCTGGACGTTCAACGCGTTCGTCGCTGCCGCTGCAGATCCACAGCGCTTATCGACCGCCATCGACCTCTATCGTGGCGACCTCTTGCCGCAGCTATACGACGAGTGGATCGAGGCACGGCGCGAAGCGTATCGCAACGCGTACGTTCGTTGCCTCGACGCCGCCATATCGGCGGCGCGTTCCAAGGCCGATTTCCCCGCTGCGATCGAAGCCGCGCGCAAGGCGCTGGCTCTCGATCCGTACCGCGAGGACGTCGTCCGCCGCATCATCTCTATCCGCTATCAAAGCGGAGACAGGGCTGGAGCGCTCACCGAGTACGACGCATTCGTGAAGCGTTTGCGAACTGAAATGGATGCCGAGCCTATGGCCGAGACGGCCGCGCTCGCCGATAAGATTCGACGCGGCGCCGAGCCGACGGAAGAGCCCGAAGCACTGCCTCCGTCTCCTTCTGCATTGCCGGTGTTGCCGTTCGTGGGCCGTGAGAATGAGTTCGCTCAGCTCCTCGAGTGCTGGAACCGGGCGGTACAACGTCGCGGAAACGTCGCGTTCGTCGGCGGCGAAGGCGGGATCGGCAAGTCGCGCCTATCGCTCGAATTCGCACATGCAGTCGAAGACCGCGGCGGTCGGGTGTTAACTGGCGCGACGAGTTTTCCCGAGGCGATGCCCTACGAGGCGGTAAGCGACGCATTGCGCTCGGCGATACCGCTGTTGAGTGCGTTACCGCAAAAGCAGACGTTGGCAGCACTCTCGACGATCGTGCCCGAATTGCGCCGCCGGTGCTCGCTGCCCGAACTTCCCGAGTTGGCGGCCGAGAGCGAGCGTATTCGCCTATTCGATGCGCTCGCGCGCGCATTAGCCGACCTCGCCGCTCAGCGCCCGGTACTGCTCGTCCTCGAAGATCTCCATTGGGCGCAGCAAGCCACCTGCGACATGATCGAGTTGCTCGCGCGACGGCTCGCCGGAACGCGCGTTATGGTGTTGATCACCCATCGAAACGACGAGGCGCCGCTGTCGCACCCGTTGCACGGTTTGCGCGCCACCGCGCAGCGCGACTCCGGCATTACGAACGTTGCGTTGCGCCGGCTCGCACCAGCCGACATTACCACGATGCACTCGTTGTTGAGCGACGCGGCAGACCTTGGAGTCGACGAACTCGTGGACGTTTCCCAAGGCCATCCACACTTTTTAACGCAGCTCGTTCTCGAGCGGCGCGAAGGTCCGCGCGAACGAATGCCCGAGACGATCGAATCGGCGCTCGAGCGGCGTCTCGAACGCCTCTCGTCCGAGGCGCGAACGGCCGCCGAAATCGCCGCGTGCATGGGCGATTATTTTTCGGTCGACGCGTTACGCGCGGTGAGCGGATGGGACGACACGGCGCTGGGAGATGCGCTCGACGAACTCCTCGATCGCCGCATCGTGCGCGAAGCGCCCGGCCGCAGTTTGTTCGATTATGCTTTCACGCACCACGCCGTGCAGGAAGCCATCGTGGGCGAAGTAGCGCCGCAACGGGCGATCGCGCGCCACCGGCGCATCGCGCACGTTTTCGAAGAGCTGTACCTCGATCACGCGCCCGAGCTCGCTGCATCGATCGCACGCCAGTACGATCTCGCGGGTAATGCGGATAACGCGGCGTCGAGATACCTCGACGCCGTCCGTCACTCGATCTCGCTCGGCGCGGTCGAAGAAGCGTTGACGCTGTGCGCGCGCGGTATCGAACTTGCGACGGAAAATCGACTGTCCGTGGATCTCCACTTGGAACACGTTGCGATCCAAGCGCGGCGCGGCGATTCGGACGCGTGGGACGCGGCGCTGACCGACCTCGAAGGCGCGGTAACGCATCTCGGCGATATGGAAATGCATCGCACGGCATTGATGCGCCGTTGGGAATACGCCAACAATAGCAACGACACCGCGACCGAGTCGCGGATTATCGAACAGCTTCGGGAAGCGATCGACACATCCGACCCGCACTGGCTAGCGCAGCTGCGGCTCGCGGAATCGACGGCTTCGTACGACGCCGGTCGCTTAGCCGAAGCGGCAATAGCCGCCGAGCGCGGCTTGGCGGCGTGCCGCGAATCGGGCGACGTGGAGATGGAAATGCGTATGCTTTGCCAACTCGCGGCCGTGCATGCCGAACGAGGCAATTTCTCCGAAGCCGATCGCATTTTTAAACAGACTCGAGCGGTCGTCGAACGATCCTCGAATCCGCAAGTCCGCCTCAACGCATTACGCAGCGAATGGCCGATCGTGTATCGTCAGCGACGTTCGGAACGGGCCGTTGAAGTCGCGGCCGAGTCGTTAGCGGTAGCCCAGCAGATCGGGGACCGGCCGACGCAGGGACGCGCCCACGACCGGCTCGCGGTTTCGATCACGACGACGGGGCGAAACATCGCGTCGGCCCGGCGGCACTGGGCGCAGAGCCGCGAGCTTATCGAAGAGAGCGGTCAAATAGCCTTCGCGGCCGGCAGTTTATCCAATGAAGCGATTCTGGAAACGCGGCTTGGATTTTTCGAACGAGGCTTAGAACTGACCGAACGATCGCTCGAAGCGTTCGAGAAGGCCGGCTTACCGCGCGGGCTGGCGATCACCCTCGACAATCTCGTTCTGCTACGCGCGTATACGGGCCGCTTCGAAGGAGCACGGGATGCCGCACGACGCGCGTCGGCGCTCGCCGACGAGCTCGATTTTGCAATGCAGAAAGCCTCGATCGTCGAAAACTTAGCGTTTGCGGAAGCGCAAACCGGCAACTTCGAGCTGGCGATTTCGCTCGCCGAAGAATCGCTCAAGCGTCGCAAAACGTTCGAATCGAACGTTTGGTCGTGCAAAACGCTGGCCGACATCGCGATTTGGCACGCCAACCTCGGAAACTTGCCGGCCGCACAAGCCGCGATCCGGGAATTATTCGAACACGAAGACGAGATCGTCAACGCGACCGAATTTCCGACGTACTGCTATTGGTCCGCCGCACAAATCTTTCATCTGGACGGGCGCATCGCCGAGGAACGGCGTGCATTACAAAAGGGCCGCCAGATCATGCAGGCCGTCGTTCAGGAACTCGAGGACGTCGACCGCGCCCAATACCTCGGAATCGCGTGGCACGCCGATCTCATTCGTGCGAGCGAGTCGAACGAATGGCCGTCGCCGCCGCGCTGAGGAAGCGGGCGGCTCTCACCGGAGGCGTAACACGAAACGCTGCTTGCTCGTTCCGTGCCCCCCATGCGAGAGCCGACCACATTTTGCCCGCTGCTTCCTACGGCTGGATAACGAGGAAGTTGAACGAATTGTCCATGTAGTTGCCGGAGCTACGACCGAAGATCGCGATCTGGATCTTCACTTCGCCGTTGCCGCACGTGATGTAATCGTAATCGTTGACGATCGGGATGTCGCCGTTCAGGCCGGCAGGCGTCACCATAACGACCGGGCATCCCTTGAAGCCGCTCGGAATGTCAAGCGTATACTTGCCGGTTCCATCGTGCGTCACCGTAAACCCGGTGCCGTCCACGATCTGACCGGAAAGATTGACGGTGCCTCCCTGCGACGGCTTCTTCTTGGCTGAAGATCCGGCTGGGTGCATCATAACGGGTCGCACGACTTGGGCCGACGCCAAACCGGAAGATCCGAGAACGAAGAGGGCTGCAATGGCGAGGGTGAGTTTGTTCCGCAAAAGGTTGCTCCATAGTGGTGGACCGCCGGGGCGGCCAAGGTCGTTGAAGCAACAATATCAAGCACGCCGTACGAAAACGTACGGCGTGTCTTTTTGGATTGAGCCGCCCTTCAGGTTCAGAAAATACTAGAGCGCTTTGATGGTCTTGGGGGTCCCCCAGCCGGTCGGACCCGAGTAGGCTCCAAACTGGCCGGTACCTGCGGTGCAGAGATAGCTGCCGCCGCAGCTGCCGTCGTTGCCGGTCTTCACCGCGTTCAGGCGCTTTTTCATTTGCTTGGCGGACATTTGCCAAATGGATTGCCCGGCGTTGAGCTTCGAGGCGTTGCCGGCCAAGGCAACCACGCCCGCGACGAGCGGCGAAGCCGCGCTGGTGCCGCATTCGTAGAACCATCCGCCATACAAACCCGAGAACATGGCGACGCCGGGAGAGCACCCGGCTTCGGCCGAGATATCGGTAGCGGTTCGATACGAGCACGAGGGATCGGACTGCCACGACGGTTTCGGAACGGCCGTTCCTACGATCGCAGCGCTGGCGCATCCGGCGCTCGCTCCGTTCCAAGCGCTTTCGGTGAACTTCTTGCCGCTCGTCTCTAACTGCGTGCCGCCAACGGCGATGACCGAGGCGAGGACCGCGGGGCCGCCGACCTCATCGTAGCCGGCATCGCCCGATGCTGCGAGATACGCGACGCCCTTCGTATTGAAGTAGTTCGCGAAATTCGGATCGCCGCATGTGGAATCGCCGTAGCAGCCCCAACTGTTACTGAGAATTTTTGCGCCGAGCGTAACGGCCTCCGCTTCGGCCTTTTCCATGTCGCTCGTCGAGCCGTCCGCTTCCATGATGTAGATGGTACATTTCGGACAGGTTGCCGAGACCATGTCGAAATCGAGCGCTGTCTCGACGCACCAGCCGAAGTTTTGGCAGCTGGATGGATAGTTCGATTGCTGCCCGCTGGAATTGTAGCGCTGGATGTTCGCGGTGCCGAGGCCATACTGCGAACGGTAGGTAGCGATGTCGCTCGTCGCCGCCGAGTAATCGCCGTTTTCGATCAGCGCGACAACGGTGTTCGCGCCGTTCTTCAGTTTCTTGGTTAGGCCGTACGCTTCTTCGATCTGTTGCGCCGTGAAGCCGCACGACGCCGACGGGTTGCATGCCGCGGGCTCGTCCAGCACGCGCAACGCAAAACAGGACGGCTTACCGACGACTTGCGGGCAGTCCGGCCTCGCCTGATGTTTCACGAGCCATTCGGGCAAGTGCTTCGCGCTCGTAAAAACGCCTTGCGGCGTAGATGCACCCGGCACGCTCGAAGACGGCCCCCCGGCACTGACACGCGGAGACCGTTAACGCCGCGATCAGCGCGGCTCCAATCCTAAACAATGGTTTGATACTGAACTCCTTTGAAAGGTGAATTCGTCGGCAAGCTTTCCGTTAGTACGAACCGCCGGCTCCAACCTACCTCGCGATTGAGACGGCCTCGCACCAACTCGCGAATACGGCGCACGAGACGCGGTAGGAAGGGTTCGGACGGAACGAGGCGGCTCATACGATGCATTGTACGCTCCATAGGAAAGAAGTTCCAGCCGCAGCGGCGACCAGGCGGTCGATGCGCACTCTACGCAGGGGAATGTCCGCGCAGCGCGAGCAAAATTTGACGCGATGGCTCGGTCCGATCCCGCGCGCTCGGGCTACTGTGCGACGCGACATCTTTTACGGAACCTTACGCGGCCGCGGCAGCTACGTCGCAATCCGCTCGCGTGTGACGCCTTCGCAGATAGGAATGACGAGGCGGCGATGCGGGCTGTTGCCGACCGCGTTACTCGAACGTTCGCATCGATGGATGCCTGCGGATCGGCGGGAAAGACTTGGCGTGGCGCGCGGCAGTCAGCCATTTTGCTGCGGGTCGATGTCCAGCTTCACGATCCTCCTGTCGTGGCCGCCGACCTCGGCCTTTCGACACGCCAATTTCATCGCGAGCGGCGGCTCGCGCACGATCGCTTTCTCGACGTCTATCGCGCGGTGGATTTCGCATTGCCGCAGATACAGCTGGATCAGGATTTTGCGACTCGGCTTCTTTCCAGCGCCGCCGGGTTGGCCGATTCCGGTGAGACGTCGTCCGCGCGGGCGATTCTTGATGACATCGCGCGGAGCGGCGGCGACGACGCAGCGCGCTGCGAAGCGTTCTCACGACTTGCGGAAATCGAAGCGTTCGACCGATCGTCTCGACGCTGCGCGCGTGAATTTGGCCGCTGCTAGTTCGGTGCTGGCGGCGGCCGCGTTGCCGGCCGACGAGCGGAGGCGCCTTCAGGACATGCATAACGCCGTCGAGCTATGCCTTCGCTGGTTCGCCGAAGGCCCAACCGCGGTGAATCGCGACCGCGCCGATTGCGTCGCTGCCGGATCCACCGGATCATCGGGAGACGTCCGCGCGACCCTCGTACGCGCGGCTGCGTTCATTCGGAGTGGCGAATCGGGTCAAGCAGCCCAACTATTGCATCGGTTCGGCCAAGACGCGGCGGCGAACGGTGCCGAGGCTGCCGTCGATTTCTTGACACTGCGCGCGGAACTCGCCGATTTTAACGCCGAGGCTCCGCATGTGAGCGAGCATTTTCTCGCGGGTGCGATCGATATTGCCCGCGCGAACGGTCTCGGCGGACGGGAGCTCTATGCCAAGCATCAACTCTTCTCGGCGCGTTGGATGCATTCGCGGAGCGCGTCCGATCGAGATGCGTATCGTCGTTTGGTCGATCGCGCCGACCGCAGCTTGCCGCCGCGTTTGCGATCGTCGCTGGCTTTTTGTAGCGCCGATATCGAGGTCGCGATCGGACATCCACAACGTGCCCTTCGGTCAGCCGAAGAGGCGGGCGCGGTCTCGACGAACGTCTACGAACGGCTGTCGGCCCGGGGATTGGTTGCGGGCGCGCTGCTTCGGTTGGGCCGCGTGACCGACGCGGGGCTGCAGGCGGCTGCCGCAGCCGAACCCGCGCGTCTCGCCGGTCACGCCCGTGTCCTTTCGCTCGCCCAACGCATCAGCGCGCAAGCATATCTGGCGCAAGGGAATCGTCGTGCGGCGCGTTGCGCGATTGAAGAGGCGCTCGAGTGCGCTCGGCGATTCTCCAGCGCCCACGTGCTGCGTCAGGCGCAGTCGGTGCTCGGGCGAGTTACCGCCCGATGACGCGCCCAGCGGCTGTTATGGCAGCGCGGGCGGATCGATTGCTACGCCGTAGGGAATCGCACTCGATGTCCACCCGCTCGAGATCGTGTCGACGAGCTTTCCGGTTTTATAGTTGTAGCCCAGAATGTGCGGCGTTGAGTAATTCGCGTACGCTACCCAAACGGTGCGTTCGCTTTTGTCGAGGGTCGGCTCGATTACCAAACGCTTGAATCGTGCGCGCGGGTCCGCTCGTAAACGGCGGCGACCAAATGCCGAGGGTGTTTTGCAGCGTCTCCATCACGAGATTCCCAGATGAATCGAACGCCATTTCGCCTTCGTTGACGTCTTGAATGTTCACCGGCTGTCCGGTTTGCGAACCGGGCGCGAACTCAAGCATCGAAGGGGGACCGCTCGTCGGGATGTAGGATACGAACAAGTTGTTCCCCGCATCAACGGCGACCCCGGTCACGATCAGGAACATCGGATACGTAAGCACTGCGGTTGGCTTGGTTTTGCCTTTCGCCCAGACGGTGACGTTTCCGGGCCACGAGCAGCACAGCGGCGACCAGGAACACGGCCTATCCACCCATGGCCCAGTTCGTACGCAGACCGGTAGACAGGAAGAACACCGGCATCATGGCCAGCAGCACGTGGTGACGCAAAAAGTCCATTTGCTCCCGGTCGAACCAATCGGCGTCCATCACGGCGCCGGCGAGGAACGCGCCGACCATGAAGTGCAGGCCGCACCAGTCCGCGCCGAAGCCGCAAGCCGCGAGCCAGATCAGGCCCGACATACCAACGGTCGCGCTCGGGCATGCGCGCCATCAGTCGGCGGAACAGCCACGCGGCGGGTGCGAAGACAGCGAGGAAAGCCGCCTGGCGGCCGACGCGGTCCAGTCGAGCAGGATCAGCGCCAGCACGCCCCAGATCGCGACATCGTCCAGGCTGGCGTAGCGCAGGATGCGCTGGCCGATGGGCTGGCGCAGAATGTCCAGCTTCTCCATCAGCAGGATCAGGATGGGCAGCGCGGTCACCGCGCAGGCCATGCCGACGCCCAGGACGAATTGCCAGGTTGCGCCGCCTTCTCCCATCCAGCCCCGCGCCCCGCCAGCATGCCGAGCGCCGCGACACAGCCGAAGAGCAGCGGCAGTGCCCAGCGCGAGGCCGCCGTGATCACGCTTTCGCGCCGATGCTTCCAGGCCTCGCCCAGGTCGAGTTCGATGCCGGCGATCAACACGAAGATCATCACTGCCCACCAGGCGATGCCATTCAGCGACCGGATCACCGGCGGGTGTGAACACGAACTGTAGTAATCGGGAAAGCGGCCCCAGCACGCCGGGTCCCAGCAGGATGCCGGTGATGATCTGCACCACGACCAGCGGCGCCCAGTATTCGGTTCGGCACAGGCGCCAGATCAGGTAGGGCACGGTAAAGATGATCAGCATCGCGATCAGGAAAATCTCCGTGGTGCTCATGGCTAATGAGAAGTGGCGGGCCTCTCGTTTGTTTTTGTAAGGACGAGGCGTTTTAGCCGGTGAGCGGCGATTGCGGGAGCCGGACCACGATTGAATCCCTTTATGGCACGCAGAGGGCACAAGATCTTGCAGAGGGTGGGCTGGCATGCTCCGGTGATGCAGAGTCCGCAGTCATGATACAACCTTGTACT
>CAWAZM010000019.1:0-7821 GCA_963786515.1 Vulcanimicrobiota bacterium
GTTCGAGCATCGGTTGATACACGCACTGCGTATAGAGACGATCGAATTTCGGGTGGCGCGCAGTTTCGATCCAGTCTTGCGCCATTTCGTAAACGCTTCGGTCGTCATTCCGCATTGCGTTGCCGCAAACAGCTGCATGATGCCGGGTATCCGAAGGCCGCCAATCCAGCCAAGTCGTTTCTAGAACAAATTTGAATGGCTCTGCGGCGCTCCACTCGGGATGTTGCGGCGCGAGCTTCCGAACGTCGTCCAAGATGAACGCGAGCTGCGTGTACATCGGCTGCTCCACCCAAAGCGTTCCGTCATTATCGAACAGTGCGATGCGATCGGGCACGCGCACGAAGTCCGGGCTTCCTTCGGTTGTAGTCTTCGTTAGGAAATCGACGATCGCGCGTTTCGTGTCGCCATCGTTCCAAGATGGAAGAATCATCCGGTCCAAATGCGAGAAGTGGTAAGAAAATTCCCGTTCAGGCTTTTTGCACTTCTCCGCGCCGCATGTATAGCTCGAACTCGATCGTCGCGGATTCAGCAGGAAGTGTTGGATCAGCTTTCCGATGCGCATATCGTAACGCGACCTCGCCCATGCGTGCCGGTCGGTCCACTCGGTCATGATAACGATCGTTCTGCCATCGAGGCTTTGCAGTACCTGCGCGGCGAGAAAGCCGGGAATGCTCGCGCGCTCGACGATAAAGATGGCGTTAATCTCTTCAAGCAGCGAGGGCACCTCGGTTGCCGAGGTTTTCATCTTGATAAAGCCGATAACCGGCCCGGAATCCGTGTCGTCGGTATTGCCGTTTGAATCCATGGACAGATCCTTCCTAACGTCGTGTTGCTAGCGGCCGGGAGAAGTAGTATTCGTGATGATCGCTACAGTGGGGATTGAAGGGCGTCGCGCACACCGGACAACGCGTTGCGCTTTCCAGATAACCGGCGATAGTCAGCTCGGTTCGACAGACGCCGCATAGCACCGCACGCTCGGCCTGGTTCTCATGCGGCCATGGTTCGAGCGGGTGATCGGCCAGCGCATCGTGGCAGTCCTTGCAGGCGAAGTATTCGCTGCAGCACTTCATCTTGATGGCGACGACGTCGACCGGCGAGGAGTAGTGAGCGCAGCGGGTTTGCGCATCGACGCGGATTCCGCGCACCTCGGGCATCACGCACGTTCTATTCCATCGGGAAGCCGCGTTCGCATGCGCGACCGCCCCTCGCACGCCGGCCGCACGGCCGGGCGATATCGTGGGGTCATGCGGAAATTACGATCGACTATCAGTCTCCTCACCTTGGCGGGTGCCGGCCTCGCCGGCTGCTCCCAGCCTGGAGGGCCGGGCGTTCCAGCCGCCTGGCAAGCTCCCGCCGCAAGCCGGGATGATTCGGCGCTACAAACGGTCTATTCGTTCACTGGAGTGCCCGATGGCGCGTCACCCAATGGCGACCTGATCGTAGCGAAGGGTGCCCTCTATGGTACGACGGCAAGCGGCGGAGTCAGCAATCTCGGATCGGTCTTCAAAGTCAGCCCCGCCGGAAACGAGCAGACCCTGTTTTCGTTCGACGGCGGCGCCGGCAGCAACTCGCCAAACTCCGGTTTGCTGTATCGCTCCGGCACGTTGTACGGAACGACCAACTACGCGTCGTATGCGCTCGACGCGAAGGGCAACGAACACGTGCTGCACGCGCTCGGCGGCGGAGCGGATGGCTACGACGAGCAAGGGCCGCTAGTCTATTTCAACAGTCTCTTCTACGGCGCGACGCAACTCGGCGGTGAGAAGCAGTGCAACAGCGGTTGCGGCCTCGTATATGCGGTTTCATCCGCCGGTAAAGAACACGTCGTGTACGACTTCAAAGGCACCGGCGATGGTTTCGATCCGCAGGGCGGCGTCGCGCTCGCCGGCGGCACGCTCTACGGCACTACTTCGTACGGTGGCAAGGACGACGGCGGAACGATCTACAGCGTCAGCGCCAACGGCACGAAGAAAACGTTGTACAACTTTACCGGCGATAGCGACGGTTCGTATCCCACGGGCAAACTACTGATTTCGCAAGGTACGATTTACGCTGCGACACGGTACGGCGGACAATACGGATATGGCTCCGTTGTAGCAATCTCCTCGGCCGGCAAACCCACCGTCCTTCACCAGTTTTCGAATAAAGCCGATGGCGGCCAGCCCAACGGCAGCCTCATTCTAGAGAAGGGCACCATCTACGGAACGACGCTGCAAGGCGGCAGCGGCGGCAAAGGCGTCGTTTTTTCGCTCACGCATGCCGGTCAAGAGAACGTCCTGGGCGATTTTCACGGATCCAACGGCGACACGCCGCAAGCCGGTCTCGTGCTACTCAATGGTTCGCTCTACGGAACCACGATCAAAGGCGGATCGAAAGATGCGGGGATCGTTTTTAAAGTGAAGCCGTGAGGATCGAGAACTCCTGAGCACCGTCCCAAAGTGTTAGGCGGCCAAGCTCGGCGAGGTTTTCCATTCCTTGCACGATCGTCATGCAGTGATTGCCGGCAAGTTGCCCTAGTTTGCTGGCGAAGCGAACGCCGCCGTACGGGAGGAGTAGCTCTGCCTCGCTATATCCTCCCGGATAATAGATGATCTGGCCCGGCGCCGGATAGCTGGTCGCATTTTCGAACGGAAGGTTCGAGGCCAGATCGCCAAGCGGCACCCAACAACCCTCGCCACTCCAACGACAGTGTACGAGTTTTTGTCGAAACGGAAGTAGCGAGGCAAAGAACGCACATGTCAGCGGGGCCGCTTCAACTTCGAGTTGAGCCGCAAAAGTAAACGGGCCGGCTCTGATTGTAACTGCGTTCATCGCGCAAAACCACGTTGGCGCAGCCACGTAAGCATGACTGTGGGATAGCCGCGGGCGTATCGGGTGGGTGCCGAAGCATCGAAGCCGTTCGAGGTTACTTTCATCGTGTGTCCCGCATCCGCGAACCAGCGACGGTGAAGTCGCGCATGCCTGCCCGTCGAAATGCGGCTTCGATAGCGGGCACGTCGTGCTTCACGTTGACCTTCGTATCACGTGCGCCATACAGCGCTAGAGTCGGCGTGCGAACGTTCGCGAGCGTGCCCGCGGATCGTAGTGTAAGAAGCGTCGCCAGCCGCTCAACTGCGGCTCCTTAAACGCCGTTTGTTCGGGAACCAACGGGAGCAGCGAATCGTCGAACCAGCTCTCTCGGGTTACCTTCGCGTACGCAGTCTTTGCCGTTGAGATTGGTGTGGTTCCCTCGATTGCAGACAGCACGATTTGCCACGTTTCGACGGCTTTCCGTATATCCGCTGCGTCGTGACGGGCACCGCGCATCGTTTCTTTTGCCTCATAGATAACGTTCTGCTCGACGCTCGACGCCGGCGCGCTTTGGAGAATCATGAAGGCGAGCGGGCGGTCCACGGCAACGATCGGCGCGGTCCACCCTCCGTTGCTGAAACCCCAGATACCAATGTGATGTGAATCGACGTGCGGGTCGTTGCGGAACGCATCGTAGATCGCGTCGGCGTCGATCGCTCTTTGCGGCGGTCCATTCGCCAGCCAGTTGCCGCTCGATTCGCCGGTTCCGCGCTGGTCGTAGCTGATGACGTTGACGCCGTTGCATGCGAAGTACGCCACGATCCAGCCCATCTCGCGCGTTTCCGGATCGCTTCCATGAAT
Source organism: Vulcanimicrobiota bacterium (assembly GCA_963786515.1). Classification (GTDB taxonomy): domain Bacteria; phylum Vulcanimicrobiota; class Vulcanimicrobiia; order Vulcanimicrobiales; family Vulcanimicrobiaceae; genus Tumulicola. Next base: position 3,652 of record CAWAZM010000019.1, read on the forward strand.
CAAGAGAATTGTGCTGCGGGAGCGGTGTTACGGTAGTAGAGTGAAACGCCGAGCACACCGAGCGGCGAGTGAACGATCCGCCGTTCTTCATGCACCGCGCATAGGCTGGCGAGATGCCGGTCCGACGGCAACGGACCAGTCGTACCCGACGACGCGTTCAAATACTGTACGTAGGCGGAGTCGGGTAGCTCGTGTTGCGTTCCAACGTAGAGCGTATCACCGGTCGCGTTCCGATACTCGCCGGGCGGAAGCGAAGCAGCGGCGACCGCGAGCGGCGCCGCGATCAACAATACGAAGGCTAGCGTTGCCCCCAGCCGTTCTCTTTTCACATCTACAGTAGAGAAACGCGACGCCGGATGTTTCGCCGTCGCGCCCTCAACGTTCCGGAGACGTGTTTCGAGCGGCTATTGACCGGCGGCCGGCGGATCCAACGCGGGACCAGCAGCGTCCAACCGCTCTGGTTGGTGATCCCCGACGTGATCTCGGTGACGAGCTTGCCAGCCGGATACGTATACTCTTTGATCGCTGCGGGATTGTTGTTCACGTAGCAGACCAGCTCCGTGAAGAGCGTTCCGACGTAGATGCGATCTTTCTTTGCGTTGAGCGCCGGTCCGACCCACTCATCGCAGCTCGGATTGCCGACGATCACAGACGACGGTGACGTGGCACCCTTCTTAAACGTGTCGATTTTCGCGGGAAGACCGTAACCCGTGATGCCTTGCTCCGTCGCGATGATGGTGTCGTTCTTGAGCACCAAAATTCCGCCAGGCGACGTAGCCAGCGTGATCCCGAGACTCTTGGGTTTCGTCGATCCGTGCACGAACTCGTCGATCGCACCGCCGCGCAAACCCTTCAACTGATAGGCAAAGAACACGTTGTGATTTTGGTCCACTGCGACCCAACCACAGCAATCTCCATTGGCGTCGGAAAGCTGCGAAGTCGGAGTGTTGCTTCCAGGCGCGAAAACCGAGATGTTACCAAAACCTTCGTTCTCATCGGTTACATATGCCGTGCCGTCGGTGTCGATTGCAACGCCGACTGGGATGTGGGAAACGCCGGTGAGCGTTCGGAACGGCGTCGAACGTTCCCGGTTTGTACACGTAGAGGCTGGGATCGTTGCCGGCCGTATTCAGAGCGACCCACAGGTTGCCGTCGCCGTCGACATGGACGGAGTTTGGAGCGTAGGGTGCTGTGCTGATTTCTCTCAGCAGAGCGTGTTTTTTGTTTCCGGAGATCACTTCGACGGCGTTGCGGTACCAGTTGGCAACGTAGAGCGTGAACGCGCCGCTTCCATCCGGAAGCGACATCGTGGAACTCTGCACCGGAATCGCCGGCGTGGTTTGTTGCATTCCTCCGCCGGAGCAGCCGGCGACGAGCGCCGCGGCGGCGGACACGAGAAGTGGGCCAAGCAGGCTTCGAATCGAGAGCGGTTAACCAGGGTTCATAGGGTCCTCCACAAGCAACGGACGTGTAGGCTAATCTTAGCTATCGCGAGACACGGAATATATGGGGAACTACCTACCTTCATCGTTCGAATCGCTAGCAGATCGGCCGGACTGGCCGTTTGTGGGGCGCGTCGCGCAGCTCAAGGCCGTGCGGCAACTCGTCAACCGCGCGAAGTCGGGAACCGGCGCCGCGGCGCTGATCGACGCCGAGCCCGGAATGGGCAAGACGCGCTTTCTGTACGAGGCCGCCGCTCGCGAGTACGGATCGGCGATAACGATTCCGCTCGTTTGCTCTGCCGCGGTAGCCGACGAGGGACGTCCGTTACGCGAACAGTTGAACGCAGCGCTACGTGGACGCGATCTACCCGGCATCGCACGGCAACGCCCGGTGCTGTGCATCGTCGATGACGTGCACAACGCGACCACCGACGACCGCGCCGTCATCGAGATGTTGGCAAATGTCGCGACCGCGCATCGAGTCGTGGTCCTCGCGGCCTGCGCGAGCGAGTGGTCGGGCGCCTGGACTCGAGGCGGCGTCGTACCAGTGAACCTTGCGCCGCTCGATCGTTCGCGATCGGAGATCTTACTCAAGGCGATGCTGTCCGCGTCGGGTGCGACTGCCGACGCGCAAACCGTCGCAACGATCCTGCGCATCGCTGCCGGCAGCCCGCGCTATTTGCACGAACTCGTCGCGCGATTATCCGATTTTCGTGCCGGAAATGCGCCGCTGATTCCGCAGTCGGCCGAGGCGCAGGTCGTGATGCTGCGGCGCGAGGCCGGACGCACTGCCTTTGAAGTCTTGCGCGAGGCGTCGGTGTTCGGCGCCGAATTTCGGGAAGAGTGGTTGACCGCACTCGCACAGCGTTCGAGCGACGAGGTCATCGCCGCACTGCAAGACGGTGTCGATTCCGGATTAATACGCGAGCTCACAAATCGGCGCGCGACGTTTGTTTTTCGCAACGAGGGCGTGCGATCCGCATTGTACGAGACCCTCGTGACGGCCGGAAGACGCGCGCTGCATCGGCGCATTGCGTCGCAGCTGTGTGGCGAAGAATCGGGCGACGAGATCAACGCTCTGGCCGCGCGACACTGGGCCGAAGCCGGAGAGGCCGGGCGTGCAGTTGAACGCGCTGCTCTCAGCGGCGACGAGCTCCGCGAGACGTTTAGATTTCGGCGATGCGCAAGAACTAGCGCGAACGGCTGCCGCGCTCTCCGAGCGCGAATCCGACGCGTGGTGGAAGGCGCAGGAGCTCATGGCCGATTTTGCAGCGGCGACGGGAGAGTTTCGCGGTGCGTCGCGGTTGCGCCGCCGGCTGTCGCAACATTATCGCGCGATCGGTCGTGACGACGATGCGTTCGATCAAATGTACAGCTTGATGCACGACTATTGGTACGATGGCCGGCCCGCGATGGCCGACGCGATCTACGCCAGGCTGCAGGAGTTCGCGAACCAGCTGCAAGGCAGCCGGCAGGCGCAAGTCGAGCTCGGCTATGCCGAGCTATGCGGAGCTGCGGGACGCAGAACCGAGGCGCTGCGCATTCTCGCACAGGTTCCCACCAACGTGCTGGCCTCGCCGACGCTCGCCATTCAATATCGCCGGCAGTTGGCATCGATGGGCAGCCGCGACCGCCCGATTGCCAATACGCTTGCGATGTTCGAAGAAACGAGCGCGCTCGCTAAAGATGCTGAGAATCACGGCGACGAATATTATACGGCGTTTGCTGCTTCGGCGGCGGCCGCCGAGCTGGGATTGGTGAGCCTCGCGCGCGACTGGCTCGCGCGAGCCGAACGGGTTTTGACCGCGCATGAAGACGCCGCGGTTGGCACGGCGCGCTTCTTGCCGCTCCAGCTCTGCGAGCTGCTCCTGTTGCAGGGGCGTTTTGAAGAAGCGCGCGACGCGATTGCGGAAGCGGGCCTAGGGAAGCGGCTGGGCGGCTATTTCGAAGCGCTGCTATCGGGGTTTGGCGTGTTCATCGGGATGCGTCTCGGCGATGCTTCCCTGATCGCGCCATATTTCAATAGCGTGCACCTGCAGCGCGCAATACGCGCCGGCCAAGCCGAATCCGCCGGCGTTCTGCTGTGGGGTTACGCCGAGTTCATGCAGTCGCAAGGCATGCACGAGGAGCTCGCCACCGCGCTGCGTCGTTGCATGGAGAGCGAGCTGATCGATCCGTATTTTTCGATCCAGTTGCACTGCGCGCGTTTCGGAAGCGACGACGACGTTCGCATTGCGCGCAAACAACTCGACGTCGAGGTGGTGCGCGAGAGTAATGCAGTGGCGCGCGCTTGTTCTAGGTTGTTCGATGCGTTCGCGGCCGCGCGCCAAAACCGCGCCCGAACCACGGCGAGCGCCGCTCGAGCGGCGGCTGCAGCGTTTCGCGAATTACAGTGGCCGTGGTTGGAGGCACTGGCGCTCGAAACGGCCGGCGACCGTGCCGAAGCGATGGCGCTGTACGCCGCATGTGGTGCAGTTCGGGACGCCGGCCGCGCGGCGGGTCTGTCGCGCAAGGAGCGGCGCGCCGCGTTCGGCGCATCCCTAACCCCGCGAGAGTTGGAGATCCGTACGCTCGTGCCGCTGGGACTCACAAATCGCGAGATCGCCAATCGCCTCGGTGTAACCGAGCGTACGGTTGGACATCATCTGGAATCGATTTACAGTAAGTGCGGCGTGCGCGCGCGCTGGCAACTCGGCCCCGAATCGATCGTTACGACGGAGAACTCACC
>CAWAZM010000020.1:0-38330 GCA_963786515.1 Vulcanimicrobiota bacterium
CGCTCCGTTACTAAGCGCCATGCCTTGAATCCCACCGAAGCCGCTGTCGATCTTGAGTTGAAAGTCGGCCGCTGGATAGGGACTGACATAGACGCTTCCGTTAAGGAAATTCGAAACGTACATCTGCTCTTGCGCTTCGCGAAGGACGATTTGCTCGACGCCGTCGGTAACGGTTATGACTTGGGACGGCGTTTGACTTCCAGGCGGGAAGACTTCGACATCTTGTTTATTTAGTTAGGGACGAGAACAAGGATATTTCCGGAATGGTCGAGCTGCAAGCCTTGCGGCGCGACAATCTGCATGCCTAAAACGCGGCCTTTTTTGGAATGCGGGGAAAATCTTCAATACTACCAATATCCCCTTCGCCACGATAGGCTACGTACAGATTGTTGGCGTAGTCCACATTTATTCCGTCGGCTTCAGACCCAGCAGTTTGCAACGTGCGATCTGGTTTCGTTTGCCGGCGGTTACTCTCGGTGATGGTTCCATCCCGATTCGCCGCGTAGAGTCTGCCCGTGGAATCAGTTACCACGTACATCGGGCGGTGGCCGTCGGAATAAAACGATAAAACGGAGACCGACTTTCCAGATTGATACGCCGAGATCGAACCATTATTCGCAACAAACAGATTGTGTTTCGCATCTACGAACAGCCCCCAAGCACCAGCCACATGGTTGGAAACTGCTCCGATGGGCGCTCGGTTCAAGCCACTCTCCGGATAAATCACCACTCGGTCGCTAGCAGCAACGTAGATGGCCGATTGCAGAGAACAGTTTTTGCACATCCAACCGAGCGGTTTCGCCCCGCGGTTCGGCTGGTATAGCGGAGTGGACGATGGCCTCGGAATGCCGCTTGAACTTAGTGCCGGTGATTCAGTTCCGGATAGGCCTGTTGATGTCGAGCCCGTTGGAGCGCAGGCGGACAATGCAAACAGGCCGGCCCCTAACGCAAGAAAAGCGAGTGATGTGCGCATGAAAAATCTCCCTCTGCACGCTTTCGGAGCAGACTAAGGCGCTTAGCCCTCTCTCGAGGCCGTTCCTACGTAGTGACCTGTGGCGATAAGTTCTACGCCACTGATAGATGTGGAAAAGGGATTCGTGACGACGATCTGCGTTGTACTCGAGTCGCCATCATGATTCGATTATGGAACGAGCGTACGCTCGATTCGCGAACTTGTGTTTATCGAGGCACTAGTCGCGAAAACGTCCGTTTCAATGATCTTGCACGGCATTCTGTTTGGCTCTCTAGGTTGAATGAACGAACACGCGACTCATCCACCCGAAACCGAGTGGAAACGATAGACACCGGCGTTGTCCTGCCGAGTGCGCGGCGCTTGAGGCGTTTGCGATTTTGCCTATGTTAGTGTCTGGTTAAAAGCTAGCTTCTAGATCGGCTTGGATATGTCAACCGACGCCCTGCGTTCGAAACTCACGGGAAAATCCAGACTCCTACATGACCTATTCTGCAGTGTGGGCGCGCTTCGAAGTGATGCTCATCCGCACTTGCTTTAGAGCCATTCAGCGGATCGCGGAAAGCGCTGTTGGCGAAAACGATGGGAGGTAGAATGAAAGGCGCTCGATGCTCGTTGTTTATGGCGAAGCTGGCGGCATCGTTCGCAACCATCGTACACTCCGTGAACGCGCAACCCGGCGATGCCCCAACCGAACGCTCCGTATACCGCGTACTCGACATCGGTAAACCCCGTGTGTCCACACTGAGAAACGATCAGATTGTGTGGCTTTTGAAGATCACGAACACGCCTTACTGCGCACAGCGATTGAGCTTATTATCGTTCTGGCCGCGAGACAGCTATTCGCGGCCGCTAGTCGCCTTTTGGTCGAACACGGCAGGCAGCGAAATTTTTAGCGGCACGTATCCCGTGTCGCACAAGCGCCTATTTGCATCCGCCGTCTGGCTTCCGTCGCTGGCAGTATTCCTCACCATGCAAGGTCCCATTACCGCGCACAAGGGCTCCGGCTATTTTATCGTTCAAAGCGGCGATGGCGATATATCCGGCGGCGGAACTTACACGATGAAGTACAAGCCACGAACGCCTGCAGTTAGTTTCGTGCGAGCGTAAAAGTTACTATTTAAACGCTCGTTCTACCAAGTGAGCACGATCTTTCCGTTGCCGGCTGTACCGCCTCCTTGCAGATTCTTCACGTGCGTCGCACTCTTTTCGATGTAGGAAGAACCGCCGCCACCGCCACCGCCGCTGCCGATGCCACTTGTCGCCAACGTACCCGAGCCGCCGCCACCGCCGCCGTAGTAACCGCCGCCGCCGGCGCCACCACCGCCGCCACCGGATGAAGGATTCGATCCTCCGCCGCCGCCGCGACCAATCTTTCCCGGATTACCTGGAACGCCCGGTGGAAATCCGGATCGGTTTCCACCCGCTCCGCCTGCTCCGCCCGCAGTCTGTGTGCCCCCTGATCCGCCGAATCCGCTTGGATTACCGGGATAACTGCTTCCTCCGGGACCACCGATTTTGCCGCCGCCTTGTCCGCCGAAACCGCTAGAGAATAAGTAGCCCGCTCCGATACCGGGGCCGCCACCACCGCCTGCTACGACGACGCGGTATTTCAGCTTATCGCCACCCTCGCGGATATCTGACGCTCCTCCTCCCCCGACCCCGCCGTCAACGAGGTAACCGCTGCTGCCGTGGACTCCATCGCCACCAGCTCCGCCGCCGTTAAACCCTCCCGCGCCGCCGGCGCCGCTAATACCTAGAGCGCCGTGACCGCCGACGAAAATGGCGAGGCGTTTGTCCGGGTGTGACAGGTATCGTGGCTTGAACGAGTCCGCCGTTACTTCCGGTGTAGTATGGGCCGCTCGACGGAAAATGGCCGCTCGGCGTGCCTGCGCCACGAGCCGTTACGGTAAGTTCGGTAACGCCGCTCGGGACTGTGAAGTGTCAGCAGCGCCCGTGTATTTGAAGGTTTGGCTTCCACTTGGCGCAGCGTTTTGCACAACACCGACCGGTGTAGACGCGCGATAACCGCCGTCGCAACCGACTAATAAGGCGGTGGCCCCGCATGCCATCAAAATGTTAAACGAGTGCCAGTTTATTTTCATATGATTCGCTCCTGAATCGCAATTACTCTATGGTTGTGCTCCAGTGGGTGCACCAGGTTGCGACTGGTCAACCGAGCTCACAACGATCGTCGTTATTATTCCAGCGTCAACGGTGTAGTCCCAGTTTATGCCGTCAGTCGGTCCATAGCGGAGGACGTGTTTTGCCGTAGTCGCCGCGCCTCGCACTACGGTTAGATGGTCACTCGTATCGCCAAGCCGGATACCGTACGGGTCGGCAACGTGCATCTGCGCGCTCGATCCGGCCGACGAGATCGAAACGGCGACAACCGCACCGCGGTAATCGTAAACTGCCAGCATCAGTTCGTCAGGGTAGCTGTTCAAGTCGGCCGTGACATGCTGATCGGATCCTGGAATCGATCGGGAATCCAGTCGTGCAAGAATGGCGTTGGCATCGTCACCCACGGCGATGCCGGCAACGCACCGGCCTCCGCATGGGACGCTGGGGCTGGCCGTCGGCGACGGAGTAGCGGTCGCCAGTAGTAATGCGAGCAATGGAGCGATCACGGGATGGCCTCCCTTGGCTGATGGCGTCCGCGATTAAAGCTGCGCCAGCATTGTTGATTCCATTCGTCGTGGGTGCCGGATAACCGTCGGCAATGCCATGAGTATGGCACACTGCGTTCGGAGATTCCGGCCCGTTCGATGCGACGCGCTCAGTCGCAGCATCCGTACCGCTCTCTGTCCGCTCGCTAGCGAGCGGGTGGAAACGCTTCACGTTCTTCGCGGAAACGGACTTAGTCTAGTCCGAAATGTCCAGCGCTTCGATACACGGAGTGGGGTGGGGCGCGCGCCGGTGGCCACATACGTGCTGCTCTTGGATCCATCAGTTGCGCATAGCATCATAATTGCACGCCGAACCTCGAAGCAGAGGTCGCCGCGGTGTCAGCGCGGACCGCTGACTTTGTTCGCTTACCCCCCCAAGGGAGTAGGCGTGCTTCGGAGAAGGCAATCCGCGCCCTTCGAGCGTGATACGCTCGGCTTGATCTAACCGGATCGCCGGTTTCACCGGATTACGTCGGCGGCGGTTACAAAATTGAACTGGCGCATTACCGGCGTTGAAATCGTGCTCGGTGACGACAGCCACGACCATCTCGTAACCCCCGAGGATCGCTGCAAGATCGCAATGGCCCGACAGTAGCCACCCGTTCGATTACGTAGTCAAGAAGCGCAGCTCACCACTGCGCTTCTTTTCTAGGTAGGCCCAACTGTCGTCCCGAACGGTGAAGTTCAATCGTTTAGCGAGGTGTGTGATATGCCGTCCGCAGGTTTGCAAACGTTTTTCTTTGGCCGGTACGCTGTTAGCCGGTGCTTCTCTGGTTCCGAGCGCGGCGCCGACGACTTCGCCGGCGCCAGACGCGCTAACGTGATTCGTTCCGAGCGACGCAACGTTTAAGGCGGATATCGATCGCGAGATTAACGTAGTCCCCACGCCGCCGCCCGAAGTTCTAGCAAAAGCGCAGTACGTTTATGAAGAAGCTCACTGAAATTAAAACGCTGGTGGTTCCTTCCGCTACTGCCGGAAGAGCGGTATGTCCAGATGTACGTTACGTCGGTGCGCCACGTCGGGCCGCTGACAGTTTGCCGCGGTTGGGCGCTTCGCGTTCCGATGGCGGGCGCGCCGATCGTTGAGACGGACGTAACCTATATGCATGGGACACCTCAAGCCGATCGCAAGGGCGACGCCGTAATCGGTGACTGTTCGGCGCAAATCGTTAACGGATCGAACGAATATACCGTACCGGCAGCATCTTTGCCGGTGCTCCCGCCTTTGTAGGTATTTCCGTAGATCGTATTGCCTAAGACGGGCACGCCGTCAGGCTCGGCGCTTTCCGCAGCCGTAAATCCGTGAACCGTAGCTTCGTGTTCGGTTGATGGGTCGAACGAGAAGATCGTACCGCAGCCGCGGTCAAAACGGCAACGGGCGCCGCCGCCTTCGATCGTCGTTCCGTACAAAACGTTATCTTTTACGGCAAGGTCGCCCATCGGAACCCGCTCATCGGCTTCCGTGCCGCAGAAGGTGTAGACGGTGTGCTCGGGGCCTTTTGCCGTGAGGCTGAAAATCGTTCCGCACGCAGTCCCGTCACCGTATGTCGTGCCGTACATCGTGTCGCCGATTTGCGCGACCGTCGATTCCGGATAACCGGCATCTTGGTCCGTGAATGAGTAGACGGTTGAAAATCGATTCTTGCTGCCGATCGAATAAACGGTTCCGCAACAGCCTCCGCCTAAGGCCGTGGTTCCGTACAACTTCCCTCCAATGACGCTCAACCCGGCCTGCGGAAGGCTGCCGTCGATCCCCGAAAATCGATGCACGACCTTTTCCGTTCCCGAGGGCGTGATGGAGAAAACGATGCCGCAGTCTTCGCAGTTGCCGCCGCCCGCCGTAACGCCATACAGCTTCCCGTCGAACGGTACCAACTCTCCTAACGGATAGTAACCGTTTCCGGTACCTTGGAAGCTGTAAACGACATCGATAAGGTCTGCAGATGGATTTAAGCCGTCCCCCGAGCCGCCAAAGGTATGGAGTACGTGATACGGCTGCTGCGCCAGCGATTGCTGAGGTTTCAGTCCTTGGGGGGACGGACTCAGCGGGAGTTGAGATCCGCCGCAGCCTGCTAGCAACGCAGCCGCCGCGCCGAGGCTCAAGCCATAACGTACGAGAGACGTTTTGATGTCTGCAAGTGCGGCTGTCCGATTCATTGTACAACTCTAACGCTTGAAACAGAATGTAACGGGCACCGGTGATCTATCCAGGGTTTGCTATGGGCTCCAGCTGTGCACTCGTCAATCCCGCACTTTCGGTTTCGCGCCGCGATCGGCGCTTCGCGATCGATCTAGTCGCGCTTCACGGCCTTAACGAAAAAACGGCCCCGTACTTTTTACTATTGCCAATTGCCGTGCCGAACGTAGTGCCATACAACGTTCCACCTATAATGGCCAGGCCTGCACGAGGCTGCTGGCTAGACCTATCGGTAAAGCTGTGGAGCACGGTGTACTTGCCGTCCTTCGTAATGCTGAAGACGGTGCCGACATTCCTCACGCCGCCCATGGACGTCGTTCCGTAAAGAACGCCCTTGACGTTCTTTAGGTCTGCGAGCGGCACGCTGCCGTCGCTTCCTCCGAATGTATGGAGTACTTCTTCGGTACCATCTGTCGTGACACTAAAAACCGTCCCGCCGCCACCATCGCCAGACGTTGTGCCGTAGAGCGTGCCTTGGACGTCGATCAAGGCCGATGCTGGGTTTGAGCCGTCGCCGAAGCTGTAAACGGTGTGCTCTTCTCCAGCCGTGCTGATGTTGAAGACCGTCCCGTTCTCGTACTTTCCACCGAGAAGCGTCGTTCCGTACAGCGTACCATCGACATCCAGAAGGGCTGCGACAGGGCTTTGACCATCAGACTCTCTCCTGCCAAAACTATAGAGAACTTTGAACTTGCCGCCCGTGCTGATCGCGAACACGGTGCCGCAATAATATCCGTCCCCGCCGCATACCACCGCGCCGCCTTGAGATGTCGTTCCGTATAACATGCCTTTGAGGTAGGTCAAGCCCCCTCTGGGTGTAGCTCCGCCTTTTTCGGGGGTGGTGTACGGATCATCGAAGCTGTGGAGCACTTTTTCCGTCCGCCGTCCAGTGACATGCTGAACACCGTGCCGCCGTAATTATGACCCCCTTCGCTCGTCGTACCATAGAGCGTACCATTAACATTGAGAAGCCTTGCCGTCGGTTCTACACCGTCGCCGGGGCCGCCGAAACTATGCAACACCGTTTCCTGGCCGCTCGTGGTGATCGAAAACACCGTCCCAGCGTCGTGCGATCCTCCGCTCGAAGTCGTGCCGTACAGTACGCCCTTGACGTCAACAAGGTCCGCCGACGAATGGGTGCCGTCACCTTCCGTATCACCGAAGGTGTGAAGTATGTGATAGTCGTTACGGACGGGCGATTGCTGCTGAGCCAACCGTTGCGACGACGAATCGACCGGCATTTGCGATACGCCGCAACCTGTAAGCAATGCAACAGCCGCGCCGAGACTCACGCCAAAACGTAAGAGAGTCGCTGTAATACCCGCATATGCGGCTAGTCGATTCATTGTGAAACTCCTAACGCTCGAAAGAGAACGTAGCGGCATGGGTCAACCCAGGCAATACTATGCTCCCCATGTGGGACGCTCGTCAATCCCGGAGTAGGGCAATTCAAACGAGCGATAAAGGCCCTAAAACTGATCTCGTAACGCCGCGTCCGACTCCATCGGAATGTTCGATTTTCACGTTACCTCGATATCAGGCTGTTTCACCCCGCAGGATCGCCGCTTGTTTCTCCTCGGATGCTATGAGGCACGGCGCAAGATAGGGGGCCGTGCGGCTTTGTTTCGATCGCGCGACGTCTTGCGGCGTTCCCGCAGTCACGATGCGGCCACCTTTATCGCCGGCGCCCGGACCGATATCAATCACCCAATCGCTCTGCGCGGCCACGCTGCATATCGTGCTCTACAACGATGACCGTATTTCCGGCCTCGACTAAGCCATTCAGTTGCGCGATCAGCTTCTCGACGTCAAACGGGTGTAAGCCCGTGGTCGGTTCGTCGAGAACGTACAGTGTGTCGCCGCGCTGTGCTCTTTGCAGCTCCGTCGCTAGCTTTATACGCTGCGCTTCACCTCCCGATAGTTCCGTCGCGGGCTGGCCGAGGCGCAAGTACCCGAGTCCCACCTGCGCCAGCACGTCGAGGGCACGCCGAACGGCGGTCTCGCCGGCAAAAAATTCGCGCGCATCGTCAACGGTGAGATCCAGCACGTCTGCAATTGTTTTACCGCGATAGACGATCTTGAGCGTTTCGGGGTTATACCGTGAGCCGTGACACGCAGAGCACGGTGCGTAAACGCTCGGCAGAAAGAGCAGCTCCACCATAACGAAACCTTCGCCCTTGCAAACGGGACAGCGTCCTTTCGCAACGTTGAAAGAGAATCTACCCGCGTCAAAGCGCTTAGCGCGTGCGGCCTTGGTGCCGGCGAAAATCTTGCGCACCGCATCGAACAAGCCGGTGTAAGTGGCCAGATTCGAGCGCGGTGTGCGGCCGATGGGCTTCTGGTCGACGACGACGAGGCGCTTTATAAGATCCATGCCGCCGGCGATCTCGCCGCCGCTGGGCGTAGCCGGAGTTCGCTGCAAAACGTCTTCAACTTCTTCTTCCGATAGGACGGCGCCGAGCTTCGTCGAGACGAGCTCGACCAGCGCCTGACTCACCAGACTCGACTTACCGGAACCCGAGACCCCGGTCACTGTCGTAAAAAGGCCGATCGGAAAAGCTACGTTGAGTTGGTTAAGATTGTTCCGCGTGATGCCTCTGAGAAGCAGTTTCCCTTTCGCTGACCGCGGGGCACGCTTTATCGGCTTGACGTTGCCGAAAAGATATCGACGCGTTTGCGAAGCTTCGACGTTTTGCAGGCCATCCGGCGGACCGCTGTAGAGCACGCTGACCGCCTTGTTCCCCTGCGGCCGGCCCGAGGTCAACGATCCAATCACCATGCCGTATCACATCGATATCATGCTCCACGACGAAGAGCGAATTTCCGGAGGCTTTGAGTTGATCGAGCGCGCGCAGGAGCGCCTCCGTATCGGACGGGTGGAGTCCGGCGGACGGCTCGTCGAGAACGTAGACCACGCCGAACAGATTGGAGCGTACTTGCGTTGCCAACCGCAGGCGCTGCAATTCTCCGGGGGAAAGCGTCGGGGTGCTCCGATCGAGCGAAATATAACCGACGCCAAGATCCAGCAGTACCGCAAGACGTCCGAGAAGATCATCGGCGATGCGCGCGATGACGAGAGCCTTTTCCGGACGATCCTTTGCAGCCTTACGCAAAGCCGAACTATTCGAAGTAGTGTACGGCGCAAAAATCGCATTTAAGCGTTCGAGTGGCAAACGCGCCATTTCAGCGATGTCGAGCCCCGCAAAGGTCACCGACAACGACTCGCGCCGCAATCGTTTGCCGGCACAGAGCGTGCATTCGACGCTCTCAAGGAATTGCTCCACGCGGCGTTTCATCAGCGCGCTTTGCGTGTTCGCAAAGGTTTCCGTCACGTAGCGCTTCGCGCTGCTGAACGTCCCCTGATAGCTGGGCTCTTCTTTGCGTTTGAGAGCGCGCCGCACTTGCGCCGGAGTGTAACCGGCATAGACCGGCACCGTTGGCTGCTCGTCGGTATACAGCAGCCACTCACGATCTTTTTTTGACAGATCGCGCCACGGTCGATCGACGTCGATACCGAGCGTGGTCGCAATATCGCGCAGATTCTGACCGTGCCATGCCGGCGGCCATGCGGCAATGGCGCGTTCGCGTATGGTCAGCGACTCGTCGGGGACCATCAGGCGCTCGCTGACGCCGTACACTCTCCCGAGACCATGGCAGCGTGGGCACGCGCCGGCCGGGGTGTTCGGAGAAAACGATTCTGCCTCCAGATGCGCCTGCCGCGGTGGATACTCGCCGGCGCGCGAGTAGAGCATCCGCAGCAAGTTGGAAAGGGTCGTTACGCTGCCGACCGACGAACGTGTCGTCGGTGATCCGCGCTGCTGCTGCAACGCTACGGCAGGGGGGAGGCCATCGATTTCGTCAACATCGGGAACGGCCATCTGATGGAACAACCGTCGCGCGTACGGAGAGACCGACTCGAGGTACCGCCGCTGCGCTTCCGCATAGAGCGTGCTGAAGGCGAGGGATGACTTTCCCGAGCCCGAGACGCCGGTGAAGACGACCAGCGCACCGCGAGGCACATCGACATCGACGGATTTCAAATTATGCTCCCGGGCGCCACGCACGCGGACCGAGCCGTTCGACGTCTGCATTTCAGTCTTGTTCCCACTCCGGGACGGACAAATAGTATTAATTCTGCGCCTGAGGGGTCGCGTGGCTGCTTTTAAGCGCGTCAACGGTGGTTCGGTGACCCCTTCGAGCGTCCGTTTACCCTCTGAGGCGATGTCCGCGAATCAGCTTGAGAACCCATACGCAAACAAAGTACAAAGACAAACAAACGGCACCTATTAGAGATAACATAATCGCAGCAGACGCAAAAGAAGCCGATAGATGGTCCGCGACCCTTTGCCATTCATACGAAACCAGAAGGCTTGTAGGGAGAACAGCTACGAGAGATGCCGCCGAACTAGCAGGCAATAAGTAAGAGGCGTTCACATAGTCCGCTGGCTTTGATGCATTTTCGCCCTGTCGAGCGATCCGATAATTGTTGAAGAGTTCAAGTAGCGTCGTGATGGGCATGCCCCGGACAGATGGGATAGAAATCCTACCACGCGTCATCAGTATAGTTGCGTAGGAGGCAGCGGCGTACGGGGGCAAAGACTTCAGGAATATCGCCTGGTCGCGGAGCGTTAGAAACAACGATGCGACACCCATGCGATGTTCGATTCCTATTTGGTCGACATCAGTCCAGTCCAAACGAAGGCCCAAAAGTACATGGTCCGACGATCTAATATTAGGCCGGCCTCGAACTGCGATGTAATTGAAAAGGCGACGCTGTAACCCGCGAGAGCAGTGATGAACCAGATGATCAATCCTACGGAGTCACTCGAAAGGGAATGAATCTCAGCACCCGCGGGCCGGGTACGCCACACCGCAAACACGACTAACAATGTCAAGGCTAGGATCGAAAGAACGAAGCCATAGATGGGAAAGCAGAATCGCATCGCGGCACGTTTCAAACCCTCATAGCTTGAGCTCCCCCGGCACCAGTCATTCCGCTGCATTCCGCTTCGAGAACTATTTCTCATTGTAACAATCGGGCTCGTCACACGCATTCGACTAGCCTATTCGATTCGTATTCCGCTCTGGCCATGCGGCTATTGGCATTGGATAATTGAATCAAGGATACTACGCTCTGGACTGTTTGGCGTTCGGAGCGCATTTATCAACTTAGATATATCATTCGGACCACCACCATAACGGCTTGCGCCCAGCTGAAGGTAGGCCAGAATCAGTTCGACTTGCGCTGAACCTGGTAATCCCGTTTCGAGAGTTTTCCAGTCTCGAAGCGCGGTAGGGTCCATAGAGTCTTGGTCATTAGCGTTGATGGCCATACCACCAAGCAACACCGCGAGGTCATCAGACTGATTTGCGGCCCAAACGGCGTCTAGTGCCGCAATCGCGATCTTGTAAGTATCCGGTACCATGTGGAGGATCCTACTTCTGGCGGAGCCCGGTAACCTCCGGCTTTCCCAACTGCCGGCGAAGCCGTGATCATTGTTGCGAAAATGGTACGACTTGTACCGGGCCGCGCGAGATTGCTTAAGGTCCGACCGCCACGCTGTTCGGGTGGTTTAGGTTTTTGGTAATGGTGCGCGTCAAAGAGTACGATCCGGCCGCGTAGACCGTAACACTTCCCGGGTCGTTGTCCGGCGCACCTTGGTTCGATACATACACATTGTTTGAAGAATCAAAAACGAATGACGTCGGGTCGTCGATGCCTTTGGTGATGACCTTTAGCGGCGAACTGCTACCGGGCCCGTATATCGTCACGTTAGGAGAGATGGAATTATAATAGGGCCGCCCATTTAAGACACCGAGATTGCCGCCGGCGTCCGCGTGAATGACGAACGGGTCAAGGACCCCATCGGTAATCGTTCGCGACGGCGAACTGGCGCCAGGAGCATACATGACAATGCTACCCAAATGCGTTTCCTATTGATCGTGATATTGGCTACATAAAGGTTCCCCTGTGGGTCGACCGTCATGGAATACGGACCGGATAGGCCCTTGTGTATCGTCCGTTCGGGAGTCGTGCCGCCAGGCGCATAAACGTTTACGTCCGAGCCGAGGCCCAGGTACAGATTGCCCGAACTATCGGTCGTCATGCAGTCGAAGGCACCGGATACGTTGAACTCGCGAATCGGGTCGGTCGTACCGATCTGATATTCGTAGAGAAAAAGAGGCCCTTTCTTGTGGGCGCTTAGCACGTAGACGTGACCGAGACCATCGGCAGCAATCACGCCATCCCACGGGCCGTATCTGACCGCAAATTGCTGAACGAGTGTTGTACCTGCGTCGGCGTAAACTCGTACGTGACCGGCTTCGCGATCGTGTGCTATGTACAAATATCCGCTTGAATCAGCGACAACATTTCCGCCTAGCGCGATCTTTCGCAAAAACGATGCTCCGCCATCAGCAAAGACGGCCACGATTTGACCGCTGGCAGCTTCACTGGTTGCGTAAACCGTTGACCCGCCGAATCGCTTGGTTGCAATACGTGTGTTAGCGGTCGTCGCGGACTGGCTGAAACCGCTCGAACCCCAGTTGCTTGGACCGGCGCACGCGGCAAGCAAAGCAAGCGAAACCGCTGCAGCTGGAATACGAATGAACCGTCCCATAGAAACTCCTGAAGTCTGACATGAGGGCACCTGTTTCGCAGTGTAGGGCGAACGATGACGCTCGTCAACGGCCACGCCCTGGCAAAGCAAACAGGCCCCGCGGATCGCAAAGCCGTGTGCAGTTTCGATAGTTGACCGTACTAGTGATCTATCCGCGTTTCACGGCGTCAAGGAAAACACATTCCCGAAGCTGCGTTTAGGTAATCGCCCTGGAAATGCTCCATACGTTGTGCCGAACAACGTACCACCAACCGCGATTACGCCAGCGACGGGATTCACGCCCTCTCCCTTGGCGAAACTGTGGACTACCGTCTCATCGCCACTCTTCGTGAGGCTGAAGACCGTGCCGAGATTATTTGCGCCGCCCACCTGGGTGGTGCCGTAGAGTACGCCCTTTACGTTCTTAAGAGCTGCGGCGGGGCCTCTACCGTCGTTTCCGCTGAAGCTGTGAACTACTTTCTCCGAACCATCCGTCGTAATGCTGAACACCGTGCCATTGCCATCGCCACCTTCCGTAGTCGTGCCGTATAGTGTGCCCTGAACGTTAATCAAAGCAGCTGCCGGATATTGGCCATCGCCTGCATACGCTCCGAAGTTATACAGCCTTTGATATTTCCGAGTCGTGCTAATCGAGAAAACCGTTCCACGGCCACCTACGTCGCCTCCCATGTAGGTTGTGCCATAGAGCGCCCCATTGACGTTAAGCAGCGGCGCTAGAGGAGAACACCCGTCGCTTCCTTTGCCGAAGCTGTGCAGTATTTTAAACTTGCCGCTCGTTGTGATACTAAACACCTCGCCGCACCAATAGCCCTCGAGTCCAGCCGTGGTGCCGTACAACGTGTCGCCAACATTGATGAGGGCAGCACGCGGGTTGCCGTTTCCAAGGTAGGTGAAACTGTGAAGCACCGTTTCCGTGCCGCTCGGCGTGATCTTAAAGATCGTGCCCCCATTGTCCGTGCCACCTGCGCTCGTCGTGCCGTACAGCGTCCCATTGACGTTAAGTAGGGCTGCGACCGGGGCGTAGCCGTCGTTCGTGCCGCCAAACCTGTGCAGCACCTTTTCCTCGCCGCTCGTCGCGATCGAAAACACGGTTCCCCCATTGTTGTTGCCGCCCTTAACAGTCGTGCCATACAACGTGCCCTTGACATCAATGAGGTCGCCGGCGGGATTCGCGCCGTCTTTCGCCGCGCGGCCGAAGGGGTGGATTATGTGGTACGCCTGGCTGCAGCAGCGATTGTTGCGGCGCTAATTCCTGTGGCGACGCACTGAACGGAGGCTGCGATCCGTCGCAGCCCGCAAGCAGCGCGGCCATCGCGGTAAGACTCAAGCCGTACCGTAGGAGAGCCGTCGTGGTACGCGCATAGACGGTGGGTAGGTTCATTGTAAAACTCCTGACACTCCAAAGCGAAGGCGCTGCGCCGGGCAGCGTTCAGTCGGAGCACTTGGTCTCGACGTGACATCGCACCATGAACTGCTGTCCACTCGTGTGCGAAATCGTCACCTTCGCGATAAACATTACTTTCTCGTATTGAGGCGCCTCGAGCACCGCGACGCGGCCCTCATTAATCGAAACTGCAAGCCGAGGGTCGCTGCTGACTATGCTCCAGCCCGACTTCGGCGAAAGATGGAATAGCGCGCTATGTACGTCTCGCGTCGTACCGGAAATTAGCGTGATCACGGCTTCCTCGAGGTGTGGAGTTTCCGTGCGCTCTTCAGCGTTGGCGGCCGGTACGACAAGCGATTTCATTTGCGGCGCGCAGCCGGCCACCCCTAAGGCGACTCCGACTGCAGCGTATGCCAATTCTTTCCGGTTCAATCTAAGCTCCTTTCGAACATCTGCGTGCACCCTTAGTACGTCGTCGTTTGGGGAGCCACATCTAATCGGCCCCTTCGCGTTCCAAACTTCCGGTTGCCTTGGCGAGCCGAGATCCGCGCAGGAGCTTTTGAGATATATTAATCACTTCGCAGGTCGATCAACGCCTTCGCGGCCCGAGCGCTACGCCGGATAGGCGCGGGAGAGTTTCCGCCTCCTATTGTATCGACGTATATCTCGTTCAGCGTCAACGCTATGTCCGCTTCCGTAGCACCGCCGTTTAACAACTGTAATATTTCTGGAACGTAATCGTCGTATTCGTCCGGCACTCGTGCCAACCCGAAGAGCTCTATGGGGTCCCAAACTTCCCACAGAATCTTACTGACCTGTTCGAACTGCATTCGCATCGGCAAGACGGTCCGTTTGCTCACGGTAACAGTGTAAAGATGTTGCCGTATGTTTTAGGGTGACTAACCGTCGTGCCAAACGTCGTGCCGTACAGCAGGCCGCCTATCGGTGTTAGACCAGCGCGCGGTTGTTGGCCACTTCCCTTGGCGAAGCTATGCAGCACGGTTTCCTTACCGTTCCTCGTAATGCGGAAGACCGTGCCAAGATTATTCGCGCCGCCCATGGTCGTCGTGCCATACAGCACGCCCTTAACGTTCTTCAGATCTGCGACGGGCTCACTACCGTCGCTCCCGTTGAAATTAAACAACGTCGTTTCCACCCCATAGGCAGTGACGGCGAAGATCGTACCATTGCCGTAGGAGCCGGGACCGGAGCCGCCTATCATCGTCGTTCCGTAGAGCGTGCCGGCAACGTCGATTAGGCCAGACATCGGCTTTTCACCGTCGTTTGCGTTTCCGCCGAAGCTGTACACCGTATGCTCTTTTCCGGCCGTCGTGATGCTAAATACTGCTCCGCCGCTCTCGGCATACTCACCACCCGCCTCGGTCGTGCCGTAGAGCACGCCGCCGACATTGAGCAGGGGTGCGTACGGGAAAGCGCCATCACCAGGTTGCTTGCCGAAACGATATAGCGCTTTAAACTTGCCGCTCGTCGTGATGCTAAACACCGTACCGAACAATTCATCGCCCGAGCCGTACGAGCCGCCTGAAGCAGTCGTGCCGTAGAGCGTGCCGTTGACGTTGGTCAAGCCTGCGTTGGGATAGGCGCCGCCTTTTTGAGGAAACGAGTAGTCATAGTCAAAACTGTGCAACACTTTTTCAGTACCATTCAGAGTTAAGCTAAAGACTGTACCGCCATCATTTTTGCCACCCGCGACCGTCGTGCCATAGAGCGTGCCATTTAAGTAGAGGAGTCTTCCCTTCGGATTAATGCCGTCACCCGTTGCGCCGAAATTGTGCAGCACGGTTTCCTGGCCGCTCGGCGCGATCGAGAATACCGTTCCATAACCGCCGTTAGTGCCTCCGGTAACCGTCGTACCATACAGCGTACCTTTAACTTCTATAAGGTCAGCTTCTGGATGCGTTCCGTCTTCGGCCGAACGGCCAAAGGGGTGGAGGATGTCGTACAACTGATGGGCGAGAGGTTGCTGGGGCGCGAATCCGTGCGGCGACACACTCGACGGCGTTTGCGATCCACTGCAGCCTGCAAGCAATGCGGCGACCACGTATGCGGCCGTTCGATTCACAGTGAAACTCCTAATCTCGAGCTTACTCGCGACAGTTGCCGGAGCCGTACGCAGCGACGCAGCCGCCGATCCAATATTAATCGCCGCCGATACGATCGAAGCCATCGTTTCGCCTTTAAGGAGTTAACGAAAATACGTTTCCGAAACTGTGCTTTGCTCCATAAGGCGAGCTGCCATATGTGGTGCCGTACAGCGTGTCATCGACTGCGAGAACGCCAGCGACGGGATTTACGCCGTCTCCCTTCGCGAAGCTGTGCAGCAGCGCTTCTTTGCCGCTTTTTGTGAGTTTGAAAACCGTACCAGCGTCATTCGCTCCACCGCCCGACGTGGTGCCGTACAACACACCCCTCACGTTTTTAAGGGCCGCCGCGGGTCCAATGCCGTTGCTACCGCTGGCGGCAAAACTGTAAACGATGCTCTCCGAACCATCAGTCGTGATGCTAAACACGGTGCCTTGGTTGCCGGAACCACCACTACCCGTCGTGCCGTACAGCAAGCCTTGGACATTAATCAATGCAGACGTCGGCGCTCGTCCGTCGTTTTGCGTTACTCCAAAGCTGTGTACCGTTTCATAATCCCCGGACGTCGTGACGCTGAAGACTGTTCCCTCGTTAAGCTCGCCGCCACGGGTGGTCGTGCCGTACAGTACACCGTTGACATTGAGCAAGGGCGCTTGCGGTAAACTGCCGTCGGCCCCCTTGCCAAAATTGTGAAGCAGCTTAAACTGACCGCTCGTTGTAACGCTAAACACCGTGCCGCAATAGAGTCCGCTCGCGCAACCGGGACCATCGCCGCCGAGAGCGGTCGTTCCGTAGAGCGTGCCATTGACATCGATCAGGCCCGCTCTTGGAACGGCCCCACCGTTTCGCCTATAAGAGTACGTGGAGCCAAAACTATGCAGCAACTTCTCCTTGCCGTCCAGCGTCATGCTAAAGACCGTGCCCCCGTCATTCTTACCGCCGTAAGCAGTTGTGCCATACAGCATTCCATTAGCGTAGAGCAGTCTGCCCATTGGGAGACCGCCGTCGTGAGCGCCTCGAGCGAAACTATGAAGCACGGCTTCCTCACCGCTCGTCGCGATCGAGAACACCGTTCCATCACCGTGAGAGCCGCCGAATACCGTCGTGCCATACAGTGCGCCCCCAACATCGATGGGGTCCGAAGCCGGATTCTTGCCGTCTTTTGCGGAGCGGCCGAAGGGATGCAGTATGTGAAATGCCTGGCTCCCGAGCGGCTGTTGCGGTGCCAATCCTTGCGACGACGAGCTAAGCGGCAGTGGTGATCCTCCGCATCCCGCAAGCAGCGCCGCAGCCGCGCTGAGGCCACAGCGAAGGACGTTCAACGACTCAGCACGATGCCTGTCGGCTGAGAGCCGTGACTAAAGAGAATATCCCTTGTCGATACGCCACCCGCCGTGTATTGATATTTATCGGCGGAACTTACAAGAGCCTTATTCGCTTCGCCACCGCTCGCCGGATCCGCGACCCAGATGCCTTTGTCTTTGCGGGTGAACGCGATGCTGATCGGATCGCCGGCACCTGTGAGCGGCGTCGTCGCAATCGGTGTGCCGAGCGAACCCTTTACGGGCGCGTTGTACGTGTAGATCGCGATATTCTTTTGGTCATCCACAACGATTTTGCCGGTCGACGAAATGGCAATGCCACCGGGATACCCAACGGTGTTGCCCGTCGTTAGGACGGTGATCGCCTTGCCGCTAACGCCGCCGACGATCTCTCCAGCAACGAAGTCCCCGGATCCGTTTATGCCGTCGATATACAGGTTGCCCTTGCGGTCGAACGCGTCGAAAAGCACTTTAGCGAAATTGGCGCTCGAAAGCGTGGCCAGGAGCGTGCCGCCTTTAGTAAAGAAGCTAACGCTTCCCGGTCCGTCACTGGTCGAGATGATATTCGTCACCGCGATATTGTCGTTGCTGTCGATCGCGATGCCGACGGGTGCTTCGCCCTGATCGTTGATCGTCGTCGGCGTACCGTCGAAGCCGGCCGCGTACACTTGAATGCGGCTGTTGTTCGTATCGGCGACGTAGAGGTTGCCTTTGGCATCGAGCGCGAGGCCTTGCGGCTGCGAGAAACCGGTCAATGTCGCTGTTAAAGTGCCCGCGGCATTGAAAACATCGACGACATTGTTCGATGCATCCGAAACGACGATCGACTCCCGGCCCTTATATTTGCCTTCTTTGCTAGCGAAGGCGGTTGCCGGAACGTTGGAATGCAGTTGCGGAACGCCTGGACGCAGGACGCTGGCATTCTGCGAAATCTGCTGCGAAAAGGCTACGCTTGGCGCGGGAGCTCCGGCACTGCCGCCGGAGCAAGCTGCCAGCAGTGAAGGAACGACGATTCCGCTTACGACGTATTTAGGCCATGATGGGATAGACATTGATGAATTCTCCAGTGCAGTGACGATCTGGTCGCGTTTTTACGGCGTTATCGAAAAGACGTTTCCGTGGTGCTGCTTGACGGAACCGTACGTCGTGCCGTACAGCGTGCCGGCTACTGGTACGAGGCCAGCTACCGGATTGACGCCGCTTCCACCGCTGAAGCTGTGCAGTACCTTCTCCTCGCCGTTGGTTGTCATGCTGAAGACCGTACCGAGGTTATTCGCTCCGCCCAACGACGTCGTGCCGTAGAGCACGCCTTCAATGTTCTTTAGGCCTGCGACGGGCTGGTTGCCACCGCTTCCGTTAAAGTTATGAATGACGTTCTCCGTGCCGTCCAGCTCCATGCTAAAGACCGTACCGACATTGCCGTGAGAGCCACCTCGCACGGTCGTACCATACAGCGTTCCCTGTACGTCAATCAACGCAGACGAAGGTTGACTGCCGTCCGAACCGCCGTTTGTGCCGAAGCTGTACAACACTTTCTCGGTTCCCGCCGTGCTGATGCTGAAAACCGTTCCACGATCGTACTTGCCGCCGCGGCTGGTCGTGCCGTAAAGCGTTCCATAGGCGTCGAGCAGGGCTGCTTCAGGAGAAGCGCCGTCAGGGGATCGTTTGCCGAAAATATGCAGCACTGTAAACGTGCCGCCGGTCGTGATTCTGAATACCACACCGGACGCGGCGCCGCTCCCTTTAGCCGTGCCGTAGAGCGTGCCGTCAAGTTCGATCAGACCCGCAACGGGTGCGCCGTTTCCATCGTCGGTGAAACTATGAAGCACTTTTTCTTCACCACTGGTCTTGACGCTGAAGACCGTACCGGAGGAATTTGCGCCGCCCGAACTCGTCGTACCGTAGAGCGTCCCATTGACGTTGACAAGGCTTGCCATCGGATTTGCGCCGTCGCGTGATGTACCGAAACTGTGCAGCACGGTTTCTTTGCCGCTCGTCGTGATCGAGAACACCGTTCCAGCGTCGTTGGAGCCGCCATAAACGGTCGTGCCGTACAGCGTGCCCCTGACGTCGATAAGCTCCGAAGACGGATTCGCGCCATCTTTCGCCGAGTTTCCGAAGGAGTGTAGTACGTTGTATGCCCCACTCCCGAGCGATGGCTGCGCCGCCGATCCTGCGGGCGGCACGCTTAGCCCGGGTTGCGATCCACCGCAGCCGGCTAGCAATGCGGCCGCGACGCCCGCGCTCAACGCATAGCGCAGGAGAGGCTTCCCTATAACTATGTAAGCGGCTGGTCGGTTCATTGTAAAACTCCTAACGCTCGAAAGATAACGCAGTGCGCACCGAGGATTCATCCAGCCTTACTATGCGCCCCGTACGTGAGACTCGTCAATCCCGGAGGAGGGCAATCCAAACGAGCGGTAGCGACGCAGGGGCGCCGTGGCTCCAGCGCGGAGGTTGGGATGATTCCCTTAGCGCTCAAGGCGGCGTCACAACTCGATTTGCAAAGTAGTCGGGGTTCTCGATAGGTTGACTACTAGTTGCCGGTCTGTTTGTAGCTCTTTGGATAATGGATCCAGGAAGCGTCATCAAAACCAGGAGTTCGCAGCACTGCATCGGCGGATAGTAAAGTCACGGTCCAACAGTCACTGCGATGGGTTCCTGAATATCCGTAACGAGACGCGTCGGAGTTTTAGCGCCGGGCTTATATACAGCGACGTTTGGGCCAACTTGCTTACCTTCGTAGTAATGCGCCGCATTCACGATATACAGATATCCGGCGCCGTCAACCGCCAGCGGGCTGCCCGAGCCAGCCCAGAAATACCTATCCGACGGGCGCACCACGCCGTTCGTAATTGTTCTAAACGGCGTGCTAGCGCCAGGGGCATAGACCGTCACGGACCCGCCCGGCCCCGAACACGCGGGGTTGGCGCAATCGTTGTACACGTAAAGGTCGCCCTTCGCGTCGAATGCTATCGCCAATGGACCGGCGATGCCGGTTGTGATAATGCGGCTAGGGGAACTCTGTGTCGGGGAATATATCGCAATGTTGCCAGGATCATTTGCAGTAAGGGTGCCCTGATTATCTACGTAAAGATTGCCTTGCGGGTCGAAAGCGAGCCCATCCACATAGTTATTCTCGACTCCGGTGAGGATCGTCCAATACGCGGCTTGCTGACCGGGCGCAAACACGCACGCCTCCGCACCTTCGAGGCCACAATAACCCACGGCCAGGTCTCCACCGGCGTCCGTTGCAAGCGGCCAACCCACACCCTTAAACTTTCTGGATGCCGGTTTGTCGCCCGGATATTCGCAGATGCGCCTGCTGGGACAGCTGGAATAAAAGTTGCCGTCTGAATCGGGCGTGAGGGAGCTAAAACCACCTCGCTGGCCCCACGATCGCAGCAGCTCCGACCCGCGATTTCCATAGACGTAGATCGTTCCCGTGCGTCCGTCTCGTTCTCCAAAATTCGCCAGGTAAAGAATTCCCGCGTTGTCGACTGCGAACGAAACTGGGATGCCGTAGCCTTCCGGGTTAACTTCACGAGAAAACGAAGAGCCTCGCTTTTTGTACACTCTAACGACTCCGGCACCATTTTCATCGTCGAGAACGTACAGCGTCGATGGTTCTTTCGTAACGACCTTTGAGCTGCTTCGCGTAGCGCTACTCGATGCGGAATTCCACGCGACGCCAGACGGAGCGGTACCGGCGCCCGCACATGCTGAAAGCAATGCAACTGTCGAACCGCCGATCAGGACGGCGCGTAAACCACGGTACATTGAGACCTCCTAGAATAAAGAAGAATTAACGCGGCCGCAGGGGCGAAACCTCTGGAACGACGCACGGTCGTGCGAAAGAACACAAGGCCTCCGGTTCTAAAGGGGCTGGTCGACGCCGCGAATCCTACTCTTCACGGTCGTAGTAGTCGAGCCCCTCACTGCGAATGATGCGGTACTCGGGCGATTTAACGGCCCACTTTTCGCTGTCGGGATAATGACAAGATTCACCGATCGGATTGTCAGCGACGATGTATAGGATCAAGTCGTCAACGCCGTCGTTGATGATTTGGTGCGGCTCGTTTGGTTTGAAGAGAAATGCGTCACCAGGCCCGATCTCAACTTTGCCGCCATGGTGCCGCACGGCGCCCTGCCCGGAAATGACCTGATAGAACTCCCACTGCGCGCTGTGGGAATGATAGGGACACAGCGACGAGCCCGGAGGAACGCGTGCTACTTCGACGTCGAAGGGATGGCGCTCGAGCATATCCGTCGATTTCGGATTCCGTCCGAGTGCTTCGGAGATCTTCTTCTCATCTCGATGAAATTTCTTGGTCGGAGACCCATGCGGCCGCCATTGAATCTCGGCTGAGTTAACGATGCGCATCTCGATTCTTTCAGTGTCAGTGCGACTGTGTGATGTAGATAACGATCAGACCGATGAGAGCGCCGGCACCTACCAGCATCTGATCGGGGACTTTCCATTTCGACCAAATGATGCCAAGAGCCAGCACGAGAAGCCCGAGGCTTAACCAATCGTGGATCGAGCTACGCGCTACCAGGAATGACGTGCCGACCAAAACACCCACGACCGCGACGGTTATACCGCGGATAAAGCCCTGGACTCGACCGTTGCGACGGTATTTTCGGATAATCGGTGTACCGATCAAAACAAAGATCAGAGAAGGCGCGAACATGCCTGCCGTCGCGACCAAAGCTCCGTCCATCCGATGGGTTAGGTAACCAACGAATGTCGCCGTAATTACCACGGGTCCGGGAGAGACGATCCCTACTGCGACGGCATCCAAGAACGCTTGATTCGAAAGCCAATGATATTGGTCAACCACATAAGCTTTGAGAAATGGAACGACGACGAGCCCGCTGCCGAAAACTAAGAAGCCTGTTTTAAAGAAAAACCAAAAGATATCCGGTAGAGGCACAGTGTGATAGAACGCCGGCAACGGAATCAGAGAAGGTAACTTTACGTTGCCGTTGTCTCCATGCGACGAGCCTGCCGCGATCGGACCGCCCTTGTCAGGTTTATAAAACACGACAATCCCGAGCGCTCCCGCCGTAAGGAACAGAACGGTCAACTCTTTCTGGAGTATAATCGTTATCGCGCAGGCGGTAGCGGCGAACGCGAAGGCGAGCCATTCGGCGCGCAAGGTCTTTCTGCCTAAGTCCCAACACGAGCGAATGATAAGGGCGATGACTGCCGGGCCGACCCCGTAAAATATTCCTTTGAGCACCCAGCTCGAGCCGAAGTGCACGTACAAGGCCGCCACCGTAACCACGATGAGAAACGGCGCTGCAGCAAACGCTATCGCGACCAACAGCGCGCCTGCGAGTCCGTGCAACAGAAAGCCGCAGTACACACCGAGTTGATAGGCGAGCGGGCCCGGGCAAGCGGTGGCGATTGCCAATCCCTCGTCGTACTCGTCCGGACCGAGCCACCCGAGCCCTTCAACGAGATCTCGCCGCATGTAACTCGCTAACGCGACAGGGCCGCCGAATCCCGTAAGTCCAAGCCGTAAGAAGTACAGAACCAGTGCAAAAAGCGAAGGTTCACTCGTTCTCTTCACGTGGGTTCTTCTCGCCCCGCTCAGGGTGGCTTCGAAGCCGGGAGCGCAGTAACCATTACTGAAATGTAATGATTACGTCGTCCTTGTCAAGTTCGCGCCCAGCTCGGCGGTGCGTAAAGGGGGCCGGGCAGATGCCCGACCCTCTCGCTGCGGTTCGCTAATTGGATGTAGCCAACGCTATGAGGAGGGCTCTAACGCGATCCCGATTATAAACGTGTAGGCGCCGTTGTCGCAAGCGCTAGGCGAGAATCCGATGCAGTAGAAATCGCTAAATTTCACGTTACCAGGCTTCTTGGGACTTTTGCCCTTATAGAGGATGTACTGAGAGGTCGGGTTACCGGGGTCTGGGCTGAAGTACGTTTTGAATTTTTTGTTGATCTTACCCTTGTTGTTGGTTTCAATGTACGCATTGTTATAGAGTGTGTAACCGCTGCCGGCTTGCGTTGTCACATAGGGTCCGGCGTTGCCCGGAGTGACGTAAATGCAGAAGACGTACGTGCTGTAGTCGCACGATATGTCTCGCTTGACTCCGGGCATCAATTTCGTGATCATGCCGTGGCCGTCGTCGCGAACTATCGCGCCGCCTTGCGCCACCGATGAGATTGCGCCTTGTGCCACCGATGAGGGCACAGATGAAGAACCCGTGCTGCTAGAGCACGCCGATAGTGCTAGGCCGGACGCGAGCACGGCGCTGGCACAAAGAATGCTTAAACGCATGTTGTGAGCTCCCTTATGACTCGTTGCAGAGCAACTACTCCTGAGATCCGCTAGAAGCGGCCTCCCTGGAACAATGCGAGCCTACGCTTGCCTTTCCTCCTAGGGCAAGAGGCCAAGCAAGCTGAAGCATGGGCCGAGTTAGCTTGCCGCTCGGCGCAGTGCTTGGAGCGTACCTTCGAGTTGCGCTTCCCGTTCGGCAAGTGCGATGACGACGATCTTCGTCTGCCGCTGCAGTTCCGCAGGAGGGAACGGCTCGAGCGACCAGCGCTCGCCCGAAAGTTGGAAGAGGCAACGCGTGTTCGGGTCGTCCGTAAAGTAGAGCGTTCCCTTTGCTCGAGCAATCGCCGGTATCATGACTTGAACGGCCCCAAGGAAGCGCGCGCGGTCGAACGGATCGGTGCCTCGATAGGTGACCGATGTAAACGTTACGTCGCCGATGCGGTTTGGATCTTCTACTCCCTCCCGTAGTCCGCCGACATCGGAATCGAAGACGATGTTGACCGGAAAGCCCGCAGCGATAGACGATTCGAAGACCGGCACGCCGGGATTCGTCACCGATATCCATTGGCGGACGGCCGTCAGACGATCTTCGCCAATCAAGTCGATTTTGTTGAGAATAATGGCAGCGCCGGCGCCAAGCTGGCGCCGCACCAGGCCGCCCACATATTTGTCGTCCGCTCGGTCTACGATCGTCTCCGCGTCGGCGACGACAATCGTGCCCTGGACGTGCAACGCCGGATGGCAAGCTGCTAGGCGCGCTATCGCGCGCGGATCCGCGACGCCGCTTGCCTCGATGACGATTCGCTCGGGAACGGGATCGCGAGTGAGCAGTGCTTTTAGCGCGAGTATTAAATCGCCGCCGATCGTACAGCAGATACAACCGTTGGTCAGCTCGATCGCTTGCGTACCAGCGGATGCAATCAGTTCGCCGTCGATATTCACGCTGCCGAAATCATTGACGAGCACCGCGTAGCGTACGCCGTTCGCGTTGCGTAACAAGGCGTTCAACAACGTCGTCTTGCCCGCGCCAAGGTATCCCCCGATGACGGCGACCGGGATCGGTTTCACCTCAACGTCTAGGCGCGTTTGTAGACGGTCTTCCCGCCCTTGATGGTCTCGCAAACCTTGATGTCTTTGATCTTCGCCGCGTCCACCTTGGTCGGGTTCGAGTCGAGAATCGCGAGATCGGCGAGCTTCCCGGTCGCGATCGAACCCTTACTGGCTTCCTCACCGTATTGGTAGGCGGCATCGATCGTGAGAGCGCGCAGTCCATCGTGCGCCGAAATGCGCTCGTCCGGACCGATGATTTGTCCCGATCGCGAAAGGCGATTCACCGCGCTCCAGAGGATGAACATCGGATTGAGCGGCGTTACTGCAAAATCGCTGTGGTTGGAGAAGCGTATACCGCGCTCTTTTGCAGACCGGGTTGGACTCATAAAGTAGGCGCGCTCTTTGCCGAGGTTTTCGACGTGAACGTCGCCCCAGAAAAACGTATGGTTTGTAAAGAACGACGGGATTAACCCGTACGTTACATACTTGTCGAGTTGGTCGGGTCGCACGAACTGCGAGTGGACGACGACCGTTCGTTTGCCCCGTGGCGAACCGGCCGCTTCGTGCGCCTCGAGCAGCATATCGATGGTCGCGTCACCATTACAGTGCATCAACACCTGTATGCCATTCTCGTACGCGAGTTGCACGACGTTCTTGGTGTCTTCTAGCGAAACGTTCGGCTCGCCGCGCCAGTCTTTCTCTCCGCTCGGACCTGGGGTGAGGAGCGGCTTGGTCCAAAACGCGGTCTTGCCCTGCGGCGAGCCGTCGCCGACGATCTTCACGCCGCCGATGCGAAAATGGCCCGTGTACGGACCTTTAAACGGCTCGCCCGCGGTTTTCACAAGCGACGGAAACTCGAGCCAGTTGACGTAGCCGACCACATCGAGATACAGCAACCCTTGTTCGGCGGCTTTGTGGTACAGCGGACGCGTCGGCGTCTCCATCGGTGCGTCTTGGGCGGTGGTAATGCCATTGCTCGCGTACAATTCTTGCGCGGCCTTCATTGACTTAAGCTGGTCCGCTTCGGTGGGCGCGGGCATATTCATGAAGATCGGTAGGAACGAATGCTCCATTACTAATCCGGCTGCTTCATCGGTTCCCGGGATGCGCGCCGTTAGTCCGCCCGCCGGCGTCGGCGCATGCAGATCGAAATGTACAGCTTTAAAGCCGGCCGTGTTCAGCACGGCTCCGTGCAACGAGACGTGGAGCAACATCACCGGGTTATCCGGGAAATGTGCGTCGAGGTCGGCACGCGTGAGATCCCGCGTTTCGTCCATCGCGGTGACGTCGTATCCGTAGCCCATCATCCAGTCGCCGGGCTTCAGCCCGAGCTTAGCTTTGTAGGCCTTGAGGGTTGCGATCAGGTCGGCAAACGTCTTCACTTCTCCAGCCGGCGGCGAGGATACATTTGCCCACGTTCCCAAGCGGACGGCGTTGATGAAATGACTGTGCCCGTCCAAGAAACCCGGGAGGAGCGTGCGGCCCTGCAAATCGATCAACTCCGTTGAGGGGCCTTTGCAAGCCATCACATCGTCTTTCGATCCTACGGCGATGATTTTCTCATCTTTGGTTGCGACAGCTTCCGCTGACGGACGCACATCGTCCATCGTGATGATATCGCCGCCGAAATAGACGCGATCCGCTATGCCCGTACCCATCGTCCTACCGCCTCTTATCATGAGATGTTTGCGTCAGATATCGAGGCTTTGGAATCCGGCTGCGGTATACCCCCCGGTGGCGAGCCAACCTTGAAGGTTCATAAGGACTTTAATGCAGCAGAACATTGTAGAGCTTCGGCAGTACACGTTGCGGCCGGGTCAGCGGGACACGCTTATCGACCTATTCAATGGGCATTTTATCGAGCCGCAAAAGGCCGCGGGAATGAGTATGATCGGACAGTTCCGCGATGTCAACGACCCCAATCTGTTCGTGTGGCTGCGCGGATTTCCCGACATGGACGTACGCGCTGCCGCCTTACAGGCGTTTTATGGTGGCCCCGTTTGGAAAGCGCATCGCGATGCGGCGAACGCAACGATGGTGGATTCGGACAACGTGCTAC
Source organism: Vulcanimicrobiota bacterium (assembly GCA_963786515.1). Taxonomy (GTDB): domain Bacteria; phylum Vulcanimicrobiota; class Vulcanimicrobiia; order Vulcanimicrobiales; family Vulcanimicrobiaceae; genus Tumulicola. The sequence goes on from CAWAZM010000020.1 coordinate 26,671, forward strand.
TGTTGCAACCGGTGCGCGCGGCTTCGGTGTTTCCGAGCGATTTGCGCGCACATACGTTCTATGGCATCGAGATTCTCTATTTACGCGAACGTGGTGGCGACTTTAAGGATATCTTCGAAACTCGGATTCTGCCGAAGCTCCGGGAGCGCGCTTCGATAGTGGCCTATTTCGAAACGTGTTCGCATCCGAATACCTTTCCGGCGCTGCCAATACGAGAGAACGAGAACGTACTGCTGTGGTTCGCTAGCTTCGCGGATCGCGATAGCTACGACCGGTATGGGGCTTGGCTGGACGGCGTGGATTTTCGCCTCGAGATGGGGCGTTACGTTCGCGAGACCGAACGCCACTTTTTAGCGCCGACGTCCGGCTCGTACTTGCAGTAGTACGTATTGAAGTTACGAACCCGAGGTGGCTTGGCTGATAACGGCCGAGACCGGGTTCGAAATCCCTTGCGTTAGGACCGAATACAAGGCACCGCCGGGGAAGGTGTAGATTTCAACCTCGTTGGCAACTGGATCCGGGACGGCGATTCTATCAGCTCGCCGATAAAAGCCCAAAGCCTGCTGCGAACTCGGGAACGGGACTTGGCCAACGATCGTGGCGGTCTGTCCAGAAATAAAGAGTTTGTCCGCGAACGGCGCTACACTGTTGCTCGTTTCGTTACCAATCAAAAGGGTGGGCTTGATCCATTGGATCGCGCCAGGTACGTTGAGCGCACCGCCGGCGACCGTTAAACGCACAAAATTGGTGTCGCCCTTGGGCAATTCGGAGAGCGTAACGTGGTGGTCGTACCCGTTCTGCGCATCGGCGAATAGGTTGCCCTTATCATCGTACGCGACGAAGTACGGTTGTATTTTACCCACGAAATACTTCTTACCGTCTCTCTCACCGTCCGTATAAATCTTTACAACGCCGACGGGTTTGCCGTCGCCGTTGAAATTGATCGGCGGTGGCGACGGCCCCGGTAGTCGGATCGACGGCGCAAGAATTCGGGATCGACGTACCCCTCTCCTGAATAATTTCGACTCGTTTTGTGCCACCATGACGATAGCGATAGATTCTTCGCGCGTATGAATCGGTGACCAGGACGTCACCGCTCTTATCGGTGCACATGCCGCTGGGTTTGTCGAACCCGGAGAGCGTCCCGACAAGCCGCAAATCGTTCCCATCGGAATAAGTGTAGACGGTGACGTCGCGCGCACCCTGATTCGACACGTACAGCAGGCTCGATTGTTTGGCTGCGTCGGAAGCCATCCACGAGCCGGCATTCGAAACCGGCATCGATGGCCCAGCCGGGGAGACTGCAGCAGATTGCGCGCAGCCGGCAAACGCCGTCACCATGGCTAACGTGAAGCCGAGTCTTACGCATAGACCGGCTCCGATGACCTCACGACGGTTCTGCATACGTTCCCTCCGAAATTAGCGACGAGACTCGCCCTCAAAGCGCCTTATGGTACGAAACTACACGCAACATTTGAATAAGTCAATCCTGGCGACCCGCCATTGGCTTCGGACCGGGTACGGAGTTAGCGGCGCGACTCCAACTTCTCGCGATCGTCAATCCCGAACCGACCAACGAGGTCTGGTCGCGGCGTCGCGGAACGGAACGGCATGGACATCACGCAGCTTATCCTTGACGACCATCACGAGCAGCGGCGCCTTTTTGCAATCATCGAGCAGATCGGTCGCGATGATACTGCGGCACTTGATGCGCTATGGACGCGCCTCTCGGCATTTCTCGAAGTGCATGCGCTCGCTGAGGAAAAGTTCTTCTATCCGGAGTTGTTACATGTGGGCCGTGGCGCCGGCGGCAAGGACGACGCTGCTGACGAAACCGAAGACGCGATCAAGGATCACAATGAGATTCGCGACGCGGTAGCGGAGGTTTCCAAGCACGCCGTCGCAAGCGACGGCTGGTTCCGAGCGATCGCAAAAGCGAATGAGGCGAACAGCGATCACATGGGCGAGGAAGAGCGTGAGGGTTTGACGGACTTTCGCCTGCGCGCGAGCCTCGAACTACGCCACAAACTGGCGGTGTCGTTCACCCAGTTCGAAGCGGAGCACGTGAATGGCGTAATCCCTGTCGACCGGGATCCTAAGGAGTATATCGCTCAGAACTCGTAACCGAGCAGTAGGCTTTGTCTAAGATTTCTCGGCAAGACACGGTCAGGGCTTAGTGCTGTTGTCTGTGTAGTCGCAATCTTCCGGACAACGGAGCTAAGTACGACGTCTGGCGTGCCTAATAGGCGGCATGTGGGCCGTCGAACGTTCCCGCGTCACCGTCTACCTTACGAACAACCTTGCCGCTCGCATAGTTGACGACGAACACTCCAGGCTTGCTGAGTTTCTTACATAAACCAGCGAGTTGGGACCATTCTAGGAGAACGCCGCAACGCGCCTAAGAACGGCGTGATGAGGCTGAACGTTGCCCTCGCGCTGGCTTGCATTGCGGGACTGATCGCGGCCGGTGGCTGCGGCTCGGGCGGATCCAAAGCGATTCCGTTGTCACCGAGCGCCGTCGTACTACCAAACGAACGGTCTTCGGCGAGCATTTCTCACGCGTACACGTTCTTGCGAACCATGATGGATAAATACGCGATGGGCTCTACTCCGCGGCTCGTTCAGAGCTTCGACGGTGGGCCGCTCAAGAAATTCACTGCCGCCGTTACCTATGACGACGCACTCTTCGTCGATGCGATGCTGGCGGACGGCTCGCCGGACGCTATTGCGAGAGCCAAGGTCGTCGGCAAAGCGTTTCTCTACGTTCAGGCGTACGATAAGGCAGGCGATGGGCGCCTGCGCGCGGCGTACGCGCCAAAACCGTTGAACAACTCGAAGGATGTCGTCGTTGAGGACGATACGAGCGATGTCGGCAACATGGCCTGGGTTGGGCAGGCACTCGTGCAAATCTACGCTGCAACTTCCGATCCGACGTACCTCAATGGTGCGCTTGCGATCGGGCAATGGTTACAAAAGAACACGTACGATACGCGCGGCGCCGGCGGCTACACCGGCGGCTACACGGCGGGCGGCAAAAAGATTACATGGAAATCGACAGAACACAATATCGATGTCTACGCGTTCTTCATGATGCTGGCCGTGGAGTCGAACCAAAGCGAGTGGACGACCCACGCGGCTTGGGCCGAGCGGTTCGTGGCCTCGATGTGGGACGCGCGCGGTGGGCGCTTCTACGCCGGTACCGCCAATGACGGTATATCGCCGAACAAGACGTTTAAGCCCGAAGACGTTAACACGTGGAGCTATCTCGCCTTTGCGAATCCGGCGTGGGCCGCCGCTCCGAGCTGGGACGTGGAGAACCTGTCGGCCAACGAAGGAGGCTTCAGCGGAGTCAGCTTCTGTAGCGGCGATCGCTCGGGCGCGTGGTTCGAGGGAACGGCGCACCTTGCCGATGCGCTCGTCCTCCGAAACGCATCCGGAGATCGCGACCAAGCGCAGCAATATCTTCGCGATATCGACTACGCGCAAACGAATGGACCAAATGGAGATGGCCTCGGCATCATTGCCGCCTCTAAAACGATTCGCGATTGTGATGGCGACAAATACTTTCCGTCGCTCCACATCGGCGCAACCGCCTGGTACATCCTGGCGGCAGGCAGCGTGAATCCGTTTCAACTGCTACCTCAAGCGCTTACGCACCGCGGTAAGAGATAAGAGCGGCGGATTGCTTATTAGAAAGAGCGCGGGCCGTCGAATTCACCCGCACTACCGGTGAGCTTCCGAATAATTCGGCGGCTAGCGTAGTCGATGACGAAAACGCCGCTCCGATCGAGACTCGTTACATATAAGAGCGAGCCAGAACCGTTGATCGCCACATAATATGGCCCTTCACCGGTTCCATGCCGAAATTCCCGCTTAACTTTGACGTACGGAGGGGCGTAGACGAAAACCTCGTCGCGGTTGTAATCGGCCGCAATGAGGTCTAACTTCGTATCCAGCGCAATGCCCGTTACGTAGGAAAGCCGGACACCGAGCATAGTTGCTTTGCAGCCGCTCAGTCCGCGCTTGTATTCGAGCACGCGGCCCAAGTCGGATGGGTTGTTGAAAGCAAGAAACACATCGCCTTTGCCGTCAATTGCAATTCCCATGGGATGTCCGCCCGGCGCGCATGAGCGCATCACCGTATTGCTGTGCGGGGCGTACTCGTTGACGAAACCGTCGCCACTCCGACCGTAGGGGCTTCCGGAGTCAACCTCGTAGACGTTCCCTCGTGCATCGTTGGTAACGTAGATCGGCTCTATCATTCCCGAGCTATACGTGAACGTTGGTAACGAAGCACCGGGCGGATACTCGGTCACGTTCACGCCGATTGCATTAGCAACGAATAGATTGCCGAAACGATCGAGTGAAACGTCGAAGGGACCATTGACTCCATCCGTTATCATTCCGTCCGGCGATAAATCCGAATTTTTGAAACGGCGGATGGATCCGGTATCGTAGTCAGCGACGTACAAGTCCGGCAATCCGCCCTTCGCGGATGCCGGCGCCTGCGCTGGGACGTGCGCACTGGTGGCGCTGCTTGGAACTGATAACGATGACGACCCGGGATTGCTGCACGCGCACATCGCCAAAACGGCGACCGCGCCAGCCATACTGTGTAAAAAGCCTTGTTTCGATCCGTTGGGCATGCTCCGATACCTCCCTATTAGCGTACTTCGCTCGGCCGGTGAGCGCAATGGTCAGCCAGACTTTCTCATGAAGGCGTCTATCGTTCGTGCCTACAGTAAGAATCGCGCACGATCTCCGCATCGGAGACTCGTATGCTCACGATTTGCAGAGCGGTTTCGGGTCCTAGGCCAAGTGGACTAAGTCTAGTTCATTTGTTCGTTTGTTTTTGGGTCAAACTGTCGTGTTTTCCACAGCTCACTCGGCGGGCAAATGGGAGCAATCGCATCGATCCAAAGATATCGGCGGCTAAACTCCTAGAACTCGCGGAGTAATCGCCGATCGTTCAAGTTTGGCGGCTGCGCACGCGTTTCCGATTAGTGAACAGTCAACTTAAGTTTAGTCCGAATTGCTACGGTCGGAATGAGGCGATTGCTGCGGCAGGACGGGGCCGCCGCGACATCTCCGCGTACCGTTACGAATGCTGCACAAATTGAACCCCGCCATCACACAGTCCATCGGTTAACCGAAGGTGAACGACCGCCGTGAAGGCGTTCGCGACTTCGATTGCGCTGGACATTCCGCAGGCCGAACTGGTTTTCGCAACGACGCCATATGTTCCGGGAGCAAGGCCCCAGAATTTCGAACGAACCATCCTTTGACGATACGGTTTTGTCCATGACTTGGCCGCCCGTAACGGGTTCGACCGAAACGGACACCCCTGATACGGGCTTACCGTTGTGATCGACGACAGTTCCCTTTATCTCGGGCGCCGACGACAGAGTTGCCGCTGCTAGCAACAGGCAGATGAGAATATTCATTTCGTAATTCTCCTCGGTCTTCGATTACACGTCGAAAAGTCGCCGTCCTCGCATCCTAGAACAGTATATGGGGCTTATCCGGGGGCGCCACCCCCTTCTTCGAAGATCTCCCTATAGCTCGAATTGGCCTCCCTAGCACTCTCATCGAGGCCGTGTTAGGCGCCGAGGTTCGCGGGAATAAGAGCGCGATGAACGCCTTTGAAATTTTTCCGGAAAAAACGTTCGGACTTGGCGGCGTGCCGTTCGGCAATGAATTCGCATATGTGACCGATGAGATTGCGTATGCGACGATCGAAGCTGCATGGGAGGCTGGGGTGCGGTACTTCGATACGTCACCCTGGTACGGGCTGGGACTTGCGGAGCGGCGCCTTGGTAGCTTTCTGCACAAGCAGCGGCGTAGCGAGTACGTCTTGTCCTCGAAGGTCGGGAAGTTGCTTACGGCGTCACGTGAGAACGATGCGAAGAAATACTTCCCATTTACGCCTTCGCCGAACAACCTTCATTACGATTATTCCGGTGACGGTGTCAAACGCTCGATCGAAGACAGTCTCCAGCGGTTGGGGGTCGATGCGCTGGACGTCGTATTCGTGCACGATCTGTCGCCGGATAATCCGTGGCTACCGGGGCCATGGGAAGAGCACTTCGAGATCGCTCGTAAGGGTGCGTTTCCGGCGCTCAGTAAGATGCGCGACGAAGGCGTGATCAAAGGGTGGGGGCTGGGCGTCAACTCGCCCGAGCCGATTCTGAAGCTGATGGACGTCGCGGATGCGAACGTCTGCCTTCTGGCGCGGCAATACTCGTTGATCGATCACGAGAAAGCGGTGCGCGAGGTCTTTCCAAAGGCTCGCGAGCGCGGGATGGGGTTTGTGGTCGGGTCGTCGCTCAACGCCGGGTTTATCAGCGGCAGCGCGCGCTTCAACTATGGCGAGGAGAATTACAAGATTCCGGCCGAGGCGATCGAGAAGCGCGATCGGCTACGCGCGGTTGCGAATCGGTATGGCGTTGACCTTCGGACGGCCGCGCTGCAGTTTTCGCTCGCGCCGGATGTCGCGTCTGCACTCATCGTTGGGTGTTCGCATCGGTCGCAAGTGTTGGCGGACTACACGTCGCTGGAGACAAAGATTCCGCCGGCGTTCTGGTCGGATCTTCGGTCGGAGGGATTGATCGAGAGCGACGCCTCCGTTCCAGCAAAACCTGATCAGTGATTAGAGAATCGAGATTCAAGAAGTGGCCAGAGCTATTGACCTACGAACACGAATCAATCCATTCGCTCGGTCATGTTAGGTTCTCCTCGAGCGATTCGGCCGGGCGCGTGCCTCACGCGACCTGCAGCTTCGAGAGCTAGGACCTCCTGCTATGCAGAACCGCGGTAAGCAGCGTTGTCGCCAGGCCGACGATTCCTAATGCCGGCATAAGATAGGTCGCGCTTGTAATCTTCTTCATCTGAATCGCCGAGATGGCCGATAGGAACGCGCCGTTGACGGCTCCCATCGACAAGCAGCTTAGAAGCACGACTCCAACATTCATATTTTGGGGCCTGCTTCGAGTACCTCGCCGATATAAGTACGAGCAGCTCGAAGGTTTCGATGAACCCGCAACCCCAAGGATGCACAGGAGAGCGATCAGATGCGGCGCCTTGCGCGTCGGGACCAGCCAGATCACAAGCGCCGCTAAACGGTAACAACCGCTATGGTAAAGTACGTGCTTGTTGCTACGAAAGCCAACTGGTAGAATGACAGTCGCCTTGGAACGAACGCCCGATGCCTTGTCGGACTGAGGGTCCGGAGCACTTGGGTCAAATCTTACCGAGCCACTTATTCGCACACAGAAAGGAGCTCATTGGTGGACCCCACTTCGTACACCGACTACCGTTGCGATCGCTGCGGTCACCCGTGTCGAATCCCCAATACGGCAGACTTAACGCAAAAAAGTCGTTGCAGTGTGCCGGGGTGCGGCGGGAATCTACGCGAGATCGAATTAGAAGTGGACGATCGGTAAACTGAAGGGCATATCGCTTCTATTGAGGCTTGTTCGTGTTAAGTCGCCGAACCCTCAACGATTTGCACCACCGTCGGAAGTGGGCCGGCTGACATCAGAGCCGCCCACAGCTGCGCTTTTTCCCAGGTCAACTGTCCCCCAACAATTTGCGCCGATCCTGTGCTTCCGATCGAGTTCGACAATCTTCGGTGCAAAGATCACCTGACCATCCAGTATGATGGCAATGTCACGGCCGAGGTATTGCCGGATGAAGCGATTGTATGCCGCCGGATCGGCGAACTCTATAACGAGGAGGGGCTCTTCAGCGAACGACTGAACCGAGGCGCCCGAAAGCGGGCGATCGCCTGAGGATGTAAATGTCGGGCCAGCCGGCCTTATCTTAAACGCGACTTTACCGATTTGCGTAAAGATTGACTTGTTATAGGGGCGTGCTGTCTGGAGCGTGACGCAAATTTGATCGGATTTCGTTGCATAGGCGGTCGCCCTTATGCCTTCGACCTTCATGCGTTTTCGTTCGATGAGTAGCGTTCGTTCTAGCTGATCCGCAGATGGGACCCTTCCGTCTGCGGCACGAACGCTCAATAAGGTCGAGCAAGGTACAACAGGCCGCGTTCCGGCTGTACGAGCCGGAGTGGGAACGACCAGCGCGATCAACGTGGCGGTAGCGGCGAGGACAATTCTCGCGTTAGCAATCATCTTTATTTACGCTTCGTTGCCGGGTCCATGGCTACCGGCTAATCACCGCGCCGTACGCGAATTTGAAGCCAGTTATCGTCTTGGTCGGAAAACCGCCGGCTGGGTAGTTGTAGATTGGAACGGTCGAAGCATTGTTGCAGTACCCGGGGGCGATCACCGTATCGCCGTCGATGAAGTACTGATTCACAAGGCAGAGATTATTCAGCACGGTCGCTCCAATTGATTTTCCGCCAGAGATTCGGTAAATTAGAGGTTTGCGCATATCTCCGACGGTCATGTTCGTTCCGTCGTACTGAACGTTGCCCGGATATATTATTTGCGGACCGCGCCAACGGATGTTTACGAGATGTTTTGCGCCGGCCGGCAGCTCGTCGAGCCGAAAGGTCGAGGACCCCCCAAACGGCGTGCCATCAACGAATAGGTTGCCGTTCGGATCGTAGCCCAGGAACTCGTCGAAAAACATGCCTTTGTCGACATACGTTGTTGGCTTCGAGGTTCGCGCATCAAAAATTATCACGTCGCCGGGATCGTCTCCACCATACGTACTGTTCGCGACCGCCACATCTCCATTCGTCGGATTGACAGCACAAGCGTTTGCCTCATTCCCGTACCCTATTTGTAACGTACGGATCGATTTGGTTCCACCGTGACGGTACTCAGCGACCCATGAACTGGATCCATTCCTTTCCGCAATCCAGACGTTACCTGTCTTCGGATCGACGCACATACCCGCCGGAGCGCTAATACCCGAAAGCCTTCCAACGGGCGCGAACGCAGGATAGGAGTAGACAAATACCTTCGAGTCGTCTAAATCGGAAATATACAACAAGGCGCTCCGTTTTGCATCGCTATGCGCCGCAACGGCCGGCACTACGGTTTGCGGAATCGCACTCGGAAAGCCGGTCGTGTTGTGCGAGCCGGCGCAACCGGCGAATATGGCGGCTACGGCAGAAGCGGCGGCCTGGCAGGCGATGCGATTCATCGACTGATTACCGCGCCAAAGGCAGAACTGAATCCTGTCAGCGTCGTTATTGGTTTTCCGCCGGCCGGGTAATTGTAAACCGAGACGGTGGCAACGCCACTGCAACTGCTTGGAACGATGACTTTGTCTCCGTCGATGAAGTACTGGTCTGTGTAGCATGACCCGCCGAACGTGGTCGTTCCGGTTACTTTTCCGCCGATCGTCCTATATAAGAGCGCGTCCTGCACGCTTCCGACCGTTATGCTGGTGCCGTCGTCTTGGACGTTTCCGGGCAGCGAAATCGGTGGTCCGTGCCAACGAATATTGACGAGCTTACGCGCGCCACTCGGTAGCTCGGCAAATCGAAACATCGTTCCATAGTACGGCGGAGTGCCGGCAACGAAGAGGTTGCCGCGGCTGTCATAACCCAGAAACTCATAGTAGAACATGCCTTTCTCGTGATATGTCTTCGACTTGCCGGTATGCACGTTAAAAACTATTACGTCGCCAGGATCGTCTCCACCGAACGTAACGTTTGCGATCGCTAGTTCTCCGTTCGTGGGATTAACGGCACAAGCGTTGGCGAAGTTATCAGACCCGATCTGTAGCGTCTGAATGGGCGTCGTTCCGCCGTGGGCGAACTCCATAGCGCCCGCAGCGTACGGGCTCGTTTCGGTGATCCAGACGTTACCCGTTTTTTTATCGACGCACATGCCCGTTGGAGAGTCGATCCCCGTCAGCATACCCGCGGGCTTCAAAGCCGGATATGAGTACATAAATACCGTCCCGGCGTCCGGATCCGATACGTAAAGCAATGCACCGCGTTTGGCGCCTTGTATCGAGTTACGATTCGCACTGCCGCCAGTGACCGTTACTTGCGGAATCGAATTCTCCAAGGCGCTCGTCGCGCGCGAGCCGGCGCAACCTATGAGCGCTGCGGCAACGATACAAATGGCGATCGTACGGACTACCATGAGATCACGACCTTTCCGCTGCCGGCGGACGCGCCGGCTGAATATTCTATACGTGCGTCGCGCCGAGATCGACGTACGAAGAGCCGCCGCCGGGCGCCGATCTTGCCCCGCCGGACCCGCCGGCCGGGCGCCGAGGTATCTTTCGCGAGTACGGCCTGGCGTGGCCGCCGGCAGCTGGGGTAGCGGCTGTACGAGTCGTTATTTCGACCTAGCTGCGTCGAGTCCCACGGAAGTGATTGCCGGAAGCGCTGTCCGTCGCATTTGCCCGCGAGCCAAAACCGTACCAGCGATTACGAGCCAGATCGTTTGTAAGAACATTGGCGCGAGGAGCGTGTGTGGCGTCAGGCGTGACGCGAGGGTAGCGAGCAGCGCCACGACGCCGGGTCGCGGCGCTTCCCTTCGCACTCGTCGCCAAGACCGTCGCGGAGGCGCAAATCGGTCTACTGATCGCTTGGCTCGGCGAGGATGCTTCCGACTCCGCTACCGCGGAGCGCGTGACGCAAAGCGGCGTCGTATCTGGCGAATCGACGGTCTGGTGAATCATTTGTCGTCCGAGTACGCAATCATGAAAGCCGGCGCGATAGCCGAACGTTTCTACGGTCGTCCTAACCGTGAACAGTATTCGGCCCGTCGACGCTCGAACGAGCATTCATGGCCGACTCGAGTGCGTACGCGCTTGGATACTCCGAACTCGAGCACCAGCGCCTCATGCGACAGGACGAGCGATGGCGCAGCTCTACGGAACTACTCTTCCGGGAGGCCGGTGTGGCCGAGGGTCAACGCGTGCTCGATCTCGGCTCCGGAATCGGCGACGTAGCAATGACTGTCGCCCGCATCGTGGGACGCTACGGCGAGGTTGTCGGTGTGGAACTCGATGGTCCATCCGCGATGCGCGCCCGGGAGCGGACTGCCGCGGCTGGTTTCACGAATATCACGATCCTCGAATCGGACATCCTTGAGGTCAACTATAAACAGCCGTTCGACGCCGTAGTCGGACGCTTCGTTTTGCAGTTTCTGCCGGATCCCACCCGCGCGCTTCAGCACGTCCTAGGCTTACTACGATCCGGTGGGAGCGTGGCGTTTCAAGAAGTCGCGTGGTCGCCGGCGCTAGCAGCGAATGCACATCTTCCCCTCTGGTCGGCCTGCGGAAGGGTAACTCGCGAATCGATCAGACGAACTGGCGCGAACACGGACAGCGGCTTAGCGCTGCATAAAATATTTGTCGAAGCCGGCCTACCGCGTCCAACGATTCGCGCCGAAATGAAACTCGGGACGTCGCGCGAGCTCGTTCTCTGGGCGCACGACTTGCTTATGAGCATTCGCGCTCGAGCACATCCGGACGCGGCAGACCCTGCACTCGAGGTCCTTGGCGACCTTGCGACACTCGGCGACCGGCTCATGGCCGAAGTGCGCGACACGCGATGCGCGGTCGCGTCGATCACCGCGGTGGGAGCGTGGGCGCAACTCCCCGCTAAAATTGCAGACTAACGCAGCTGCTCTGACTGTCTAATAATTTGCAGAGAGCGCGTAATCAGCGGATTCGGATTCTCGAACGCGCTAATCGTCGGGTCCCAGGCCGTCGCTGCA
>CAWAZM010000021.1:0-18855 GCA_963786515.1 Vulcanimicrobiota bacterium
GGTTCGAGTCCCACCTTCCCTAGAATGTCAGATCTCGACAGATGTTGAAGCGGCCCCGTATACATGGGGCTGCTCGTTTTCGTCGTCATCGTGTCGGTGCCGATCGCTTTGCTGGCGCTCCTGCTCAAACTGCGCCAACGCAAACACCCGGGCGGAGGCGATGGTGGAATCGATACCCCAGCGCGGTTGACGTCGTAAACGGGCACGGCTTATGAACGACTATCTTGCAGAACTGGACCGGATTCTCGAACTACTCGGTTCGAGAATCGATGTAATTGCTACGGCGCTTACAGCAGATCAAGAGTATCTCGTTATCTACGACGACGGCGACAGAGAGGCTATCGCTGCTACGATATCGGGTGCGAACGTAACCCACACGGCCGACTCGGTACGGGGCGATCTATTCGAAGCAAAATACTCCGTACTGGCGATCGATACGACGTTCTTGTTCGGCAGCTTGCAATGGGCGAACGATGTTTCCGACAGCGCTCAGTCGTTAGCGATGGCACGGCAGGGTCTATTCGAAATTCATGACTCCCGCGGGCTCATACGCGAGCTGCAGAAACGTACTGGGTCTACGCCTATCGGCTTCGCGTCAACTGCGAAGATCGACGGCTACCGAGATATCTCGAGCGATTTCTTACGGCTCCTCGGGCTTGCAGAGGTGTGGTTCATTTCCGATGAGTCAACCCTGTTGGATTGGTGTGAAAGATCCGACCTCAGCTTGGACGATGCCAACAGCCGCATCGAGGAGATCTACGGCGTCAACGTGCGCGGCCTGCACGGAGGGTCTTTGATCGGTATTTTCGACCGTATTCGTGAGGGCGATCGCTATAAAGAGTGGCGAAGGCAGAACCCAGAGCGCGGCGACACCCTCACCTAGCCGTCGCTAGGCCTCGGCCTCGGCCGTGAGTCGGAGCAGCTCACGCGCATAGTACTCGATCGCTGCTCTCGGCAGTATCCCTTTCTCGCTGAGCACGATGCCATTAACGGCGGTTTCGGACTCTTGGAGACTTTGGTGTAGGCCCTTCGCGGCGTTGCGCTGGGCCGTGCCCTTGATTCGTTTCCAGATTTTTTCGGTGAGCGTAATTCGTCAATACCCGTAATTTGCAGCTGTGGAGCTTAGGAGATTCGGGGCCGTGTTCGGTACGGCCCCAAGTAACGATCGAACTAGTTTTTTGCGGTCGGGCTGTTGGCGATGCCGTATGGCAACAGGCCGGTGAGACCGCTGCCGTACGAATAGAGAAACTTTCCCGCGGGATACGTGAAGACGTTTACGGCGCTGAAAAACGCGAAGGTGCAGTACAGTTGACGCTGATTCGGTCCGAGCGCGCACATGCTCGGATCCGTTTCTTGCCCGTTTTCTAGCACGAGACGAGTGGTCGGCGCGCTTTGCGTGTACGGCGGAGCATAGATGTCTAGGGACGAAAAGTTACCGTTGGTTCCGAGGAGATTCTGCTTGCTGTCGAACTGCAGGCTGCCGGGGAAGCCGAGCGAGATGTTTTTAAACAGTTTGGCCGGCATCTTTCCGCCGACGAACTCTGCGACGTAGGTGCCGCTGCTTCCAGGATCGCGATACGAAACCCAAACGTTATTGGCTTTGTCAACGGCGAGGCCTTGCGGCGTCGAGATGTCCGCGTCGGTCAGCGTGCGGGTAACTTTAGTTCCCGTGTACTGCAAAATATTTCCGGGGCCGCCGCTGTTTGCGTCAGCGTCTGAGACATACACGTGACCCTTGGTATCGAACGCAACGTTATTGGGCAACGTGTCGCCGGCAATCGTGAGCACCGTTTTGACCGCGCCGCAATTGGGTGCGTACTCCGTGACGGTTTTTGGATTGGCGCCCTGGTCGGGAACCCAGAGGTTTCCGGACTGGTCAACTCCGATGCCGCCATTAACGCTGGTGAACGGACCGACAGTGCAAGCAGGTGGTTGGTTCGGGCGATTGGCGCGCTTGAACCCGTAGACCGTCGAAGCCCCGATCGGAGCGAGGTAGGTCATGCCGTTGCTACCGTCCGGCTCGGCCGAAATGCCCTGGAGTGGCTGCACGACGGGTGAAACCGCGCTGCCATACTGCGAACTTCCCGAGCAGCCGGCAAGTAAAAAGGCTGTTAGCGAGGTGCTCAGTAGGAGCCTCGCCAGATCGTCGCGTCGCATGAAATGCTCTCTTTCCGAGTCGACAAGTTGAAATTGATGGGATACGTCGAACGGAGCGGTCGCGGCAAGCGCTACCAAGTTTACGCAAGTCAGGCGTAGGACGCGCCTCCATCTTATCATAATAGTGGTCATCTTGACAGCAGTGATTTCCCTCACCTCGCAGAACGCGGCGTGATGCTCGACGACGCGCTCAATCGATACTTTGGCTATCAAACATTTTTACCGTTGCAACGGGAAATTGCGGAAGCGACGTTAGCTGGGCGCGACGCGCTAGCGCTGTTGCCTACGGGCGGCGGAAAATCGTTGTGTTATCAACTACCGGCGATTTTGGAAGACGGGCTTACGCTCGTCGTGTCGCCGTTGATCGCGTTGATGAAGGATCAAGTCGATGCGCTCGAGGCGAACGGGATTCGCGCGACGTTTCTCAACAGCTCGATCGATGCGACGACCGCCGCTCAACGGCTCGACGGGCTCGATCGCGGCGAATACCGCCTGCTGTACGTCGCGCCGGAACGCCTCGTTCTTCCCGGCTTTCTCGCCGGTCTGAAGCGATGGAACCTTCTCCGCATCGCGGTCGACGAAGCCCACTGCGTCAGCGAATGGGGACACGATTTCCGGCCGGAGTATCGCCGGATCGCTTCGCTTCGAGCTCTTCATCCCGCAGTTCCGATCCTGGCACTCACGGCGACCGCAACGCATCGCGTTCGCGACGACATCGAGCGTTTTCTCCAGCTGCGCGATCCGGAGCGCTTCGTCGGCAGCTTTAACCGGCCCAATCTTCGATACTCTGTCTTGCCGAAGCATGGCGTCAAGGGACAGCTCGTTCCGTGGGTGCAAGGGCGGTCGAAAGAGAGCGGCATCGTGTACGCGCAGAGCCGCGATACGGTCGAGCGCCTCGCCCGCGAGCTGCAGGCCGCCGGCATCCCGGCGTTGCCGTATCACGCCGGCCTCACGCCGCGCGAACGGTCGCGCAATCAAGAACTCTTTATTCGCGACGAAATTCGCGTTATCTGTGCGACCATCGCTTTTGGAATGGGCATTAACAAGCCCAACGTGCGGTACGTCGTCCACTTCGACGTTCCGAAAAATCTGGAGGGTTATTACCAGGAAACGGGCCGCGCCGGGCGCGACGGGTTGCCGAGCGAATGCGTGTTGTTCTTGAGCGGCGGCGACGCGTCGAAGCAACGCTTCTTCATCAGGCAAATTGAAAACGACGAGGAACGGGCTCAGGCGGAACGCTTGCTCCGGCAAATGCTCGATTTCGCCGGAACGCCGCTCTGCCGTCGAGCGCACCTCCTTCGCTACTTCGGCGAGGAACACGTTGCGGAACGCTGCGGCAACTGTGACAACTGCTTGCAGCCGGTCGAGCAGATCGACGGCACGTTGCTCGCGTCCAAACTGTTATCGTGCATCTATCGCGTCCGCGAGCATCGAGGATTCTCGACGGGAGCGCAGCACGTGATCGACGTGTTGCGAGGCGAGCGCACGGAGAAGGTGCTCTCGTGGGGTCACGAGCGCTTATCGACGTTCGGGATCGGCAAGGACCACGCCAAAGAACAGTGGATGGCGGTGCTTTCGGAACTCATGCGAACCGGATGCGTCGAGGAGGGCGAGCATCGCACGATCGTGCTTACGGCCGAAGGACGGCAAGCCCTCAAAGAGCGTCGAACGTTTTTCTTCGCGATGCCGCGTGCGATCGAGCGCAAGAAGGGTCGCGGCCGGAAAGCCACTGCCACGAACGACGTCGCAACCGGTGACGAAGGCTTGTTCGACACACTGCGCGCGTTGCGTAAGAAGCTGGCCGACGAGAAGGGAGTACCGCCGTACGTCGTGTTCTCGGATGCAACGCTGCGCGACATGGTCGCCATCCAACCATCGACGCTGGCAGCGTTTCGTCAGATCGGTGGCGTGGGGGACGTGAAGCTCACTCGCTACGGCGAAATATTTTTACAGGCAATTCAGTCGTATACGCCTTGACGAACAAACGCCGGGGTATGGTTGAAACCGGCAGCGTGACGGCGGCGTTCCACTTCTTAACGGCGAAAAACGAGTTCTACGTTGTGTACGGCAATGACGATAATCTTTCGACCGAGCCGTCGTTGTTCTTGAAGCGGATCCGGTACACATCGGGCCCGAGAAAGGCACCTAGAACAGCAAACCGGACCGGTCAATCAGAGGGATTGACCAGCCCGGGTGTGCCTTCGTTATCTGGAGTCGTTAGTAATCTTCGGCGTCGAGAACGGCCTTCGGCGCGTTGCCCGATTGGAACGGCGGCGCTTGGATCGGAGTGAATGGCCGCGGCTTCTTCTTGAAGTTAAACACGTCCATCAAATCGTCGGATCGCATGTCGGTGCCATGTAGCGCACCCTTTTTGATACCGAACGTCTTCTCCGCAAACGCCAGGATGCTCGCGAACTCGTGTTGGCGGTGCGACACATAGCCCGCCTTGGCGTAGGGCGAAACGATAACCAGCGGGACTCGGAAACCGAGCTCGTAGCTATTGTAGATTTTCGGGGGAACGTGATCGTACCAGCCGCCCCAGTCGTCCCACGTGATGAAGATCGCCGTGCTATTCCAGTATTGGCTTTGACCGACGGCGTTGACGACCGCGGCAACCCACGACGGACCTTCGGCGCTCTTGCTGCCCGGGTGATCGGAATGCAAGTCATCGGCGGGCATGACCCACGAGACTCCCGGCAGATTGCCGGTTGAGATGTCGGTGAGGATCGACGCGGGCGGCGTTACCACGTTGGCATAGTCCGGTCCGTAACGAATGTGCTGGATCGAA
Source organism: Vulcanimicrobiota bacterium (assembly GCA_963786515.1). Lineage (GTDB taxonomy): Bacteria > Vulcanimicrobiota > Vulcanimicrobiia > Vulcanimicrobiales > Vulcanimicrobiaceae > Tumulicola. Next base: position 4,946 of record CAWAZM010000021.1, read on the forward strand.
TCGAAGGCGTGCCACCAGCCCGGTCCGAGATTGCGCTGGTAGTATTTCCACGTGACGCCCTGCTGGTCCAAGAAATCGGTCAGCGAGGGACGGTCGAAGCATGGGTATAGCGACGGACCGTTGAGCGCCGTATGGAGATTGATGGTATCGACCAGCATTTCAGCGGGGGCGTCGCAGCCGGCCGGTCCGTCCTTGCCCGTCTTGGGATAGTACGGTCCGCCCGCGATTTCATCGACCGTCGTGGGCAATGCTCGTGCGGTGGCGCTAACGATGTATTGATGCGACGGATAGCTGCTGGATTGATCGGTTTCGAACATGTGATCCGCAAATGCGTATTGCGTAGCCATGTCCCAATACGGCTGCGCCTCGCTGGCCGGAACGTAGGAATACGGGCGCCACGCGAGTTTCACCGGTTCGACGAGATTGAACCCGTCTTGTTTGCCGTTGTCCCATTCGGTCAAGAAAATCTGGTGGCCGTGCCCGATATCCCACGGAGCGGCCAGCGACTGCGGCTGCAACTGCACGGTCTCGCCCAGCGAATTCGGGCCGCTTTGGGCGATGGTCGCGCCCTCTCCGATCAGCACCGGCGATTGGAAGAGATTGTCGGGCGTACGATTCTCTTGAAAGATAATGACGATGTGCTGGATCGGCGAGGTTCCGGTGTACGCCGCTTTTATGTGCGTGGTCGCGGGGTTCGAGCTTACTGGTAACGACGCGGTTTGCGGAGCGGCGCACGAAGCGAGCGCTACGATCGTCACGAGTGGAATAAGCCTCTTGAGTTTCATTATATTTGCTCCTTTAACTGCCGACTACTGCGTGTCAACTGGATCGTAGTCGGGCGGTTGGCGCAAGAAATAGTTCTTGTCCAAGCTCGAGGGCACCGCGACGAACGCGCGGGGTTTGGCCTTGAAGTGGAACAGTGTCGTTAGACTGTGAGCGCGCTCGTCGTTGGAGTGCAGGCTGCCGAGTTTGAACGTTTCCTCGACATATTTCACGACGCTCGCGAACTCGTATTGCGTGCTGACGACTTGGCCCTTGTTTACGTAGGGCGAGATGACGAGGAACGGTACGCGGAAACCGAGGCCGCCTTGATTGTCGATGAACGCCGGCGGAACGTGGTCGTAAAACCCGCCCCAATCGTCCCATAGAACGAGGACGGTCGTGTTGTTCCAGTATTGGCTTTGGCCCACCGCGTTGACCACCGAGGCGATCCATTCGGGGCCGTGATATGTGCCGTTGAGTTTATGCGGGTGGTCGGAGTCAACGTCGCTCGGAACGATCCAGTTCATTTGTGCGAGCGTTCCGTTGCTGAGATCGTTGAAGATGTTGGTTTCGGGCACGGAGATGTTGGTTTGCCATTCCGGGCCGTTGCGGACGGCATCGATCGCGTCGTAGGCGTTCCAGATGTTGCCGCTGTTGCCGCCGCCTTTGTGGGGCGGCGAGTAGTACCGCCAGCTGACGCCCTTGGCGTCGAGCAGGTCGCGCAGCGTGCCGGTGGGGTAGGTGAGGCACGGGAACGGACCTTGACCCGACTCGAGCTTGAGCTTAGTGGTGAGCAGATCGGTGACGGTGCCCGCATGCGAATCGCAGCCCCAGTGCTGATTGTCGGACGGCACGTTGACGATGCTGTGCGTGCTGTTGATCTTGGTCCAGCCCGCGATAAAATCTTGGTGTGCGGTGAAGCTGCCGCTGCCTTGAGTCTGGAACATGTGATCGCCAATCGCATAGTTTTGCGCGATGAACCAATACGGTTTGATCTCGTCGGGATTGGCGTATTGGTATGCGTACGTCGGCTTGGCGGGGAACTGGCCGAAGTACGTGTGGTTGAACCCGTCCATTTGGCAGACGCTGCCCTTGAGATCGCAGTCGATCAGGTATTGCGGGCGCATGTGGTTCATATCGAGCGCGGCGAGATGTTCTTCTTTGAGTTTGATGGTTTTGCCGTTGTCCATCTTGCCGGTCGTCGTGCCGTCAACGCCTGGGAATGTGGAGAAGAAATCGTCGAAGGTTCTGTTTTCTTGGATCATGACGATGATGTGCTGGACTGGGGTGTTGCCTTTGACCGTCGTTGGCTGCAGCTGGGCGGCGCGCGGGCCATCTTGCTGTTGTGGGATCGCCTGCGCTGCCGACCCGTTGCCGTTGCCGCTGCCGTTACAGCCGCCGCACACGAGTACGCCAGCCAATAGAAATAAGGAAGACGTCCGTATACGACTGTTCATGAAAGGCGTGTTTTGCGCGGCAGGTCCTTTCCCTTTGCGCGTTACTCTCCGGTAAATATATTGAAAATGACTATGGTTATTTTTTAGGCATCTACGGTTGGCCGCTAGGCAAAGCGATTTCGGTCTCGGGCGCTTGTGATCGTGCTTTCGGAGGCGTATGGAATTCGGACTAGACTTAGTCCACTCGTTCACATTTTGGAAACGCGAAACTGAGGCATTATGGTAATAATCCGGCTATGTTTTGATCAGAACCATCACAATTCGTCTGCCTACGAGATCGAGCGCCGGACTTTCCCGGATCGTGGTGTCATTTCACGCGCGGCTATGCGGCATTTTAGGGCACCGTAACAAAATCCAGCGTTGTCGAAATTATTAACGAGTGAACTAGACTTAGTCCGTTTTGCGTACCGTCGCGGGGGGCATGTCACCGCGCGCGTCGCGGGGGCGATTATGAGGAGGTTCGTTCGTCGTTAACTGAATCGACGATGCGCGCGAGCATCGCCTCACCGCCGTGGCCGGCATCCTCGACGATCTCGAGCCGGCTAGAACGCCAGTTTGTGTGCAGGTGCCAGGCGGTTTCGAGCGGACTGCTGACATCGTAGCGCCCATGAATGAGTATGCCGGGGATATGGTCGAGCAAATGCACGTTGCGGATCAACTGGTCTTGTTCTAAGAGCGATTTTGTATTTTAACGGGATCGAAGTAGCGCCAGCAGTTAGGTCAGGATTTGGGATTCACGGGGAGGCGTACGCGTATGACGTTGCCGTGCTCGGTCCGTGACACGCTAATATCGCAGCACAGCTCCGAGATGATGTACAACCCGCGGCCGCCTTCATCGGTGGTCGGCGGCAACGAAGGCGAGAACGCGAACGGTTCGCCGGTGTCGGCTACTTCCAGCGTTACGGTGCCGGGGTCGGAAGACCGAACCGAAATCCGAACTGGACCCGGCGCGTGACGTACGACGTTACCGACCAGCTCCGAGAACACCATCATGGCAGCGTCGTAGTCGGAGTCGTTCGCGCAGGTCGCACGCAAGAACCGAACGTAACTGTATCGCTCGACGAGAGCTTTTCGCGCATCCGACGTCTGAAAATCCCAGCTGAGCTGCGCCATTTGCTCCTCAACGGCGATGGTCGTCGAACCCGTGAAAGTGCGCCCGCCGTAATTCCAGCGTACCCACATCTCCAGGCCTATTCACAATTTGGTTGGTGAGTATCTCGAACGTTCTCGATCACGAAGAGTCGGTCTAACTCCAAGATGCCGAGCATTCTTGCGATGCTTGGAGCGACGTTGCGCAACCTGAGATGCGTGTCGGGGCGTCGTTCGCGCCATTCACCAAGTCTGGCGATCAAAATACCGATGCACGAACAGTCGATATAGTCAGTTTTCGCTAGGTCGAGCACGACGTCGCTGTGCGGTTCTGTTTTATCGAGCTCCGCTCTCAGGTCGTCTCTTCTGGCGACGTCGTACTCGCCGCCGGCAAGCAGTAGTGGCTTCGTCATATCCTCGTCAACGACTCCGTGTCAAGTACGGGCACAACCAAGCATGTCCGAATACTACCCCCGCTTGTTTCAAATTTAACACTTCGTGACCCTGTGGTTTCGAGTCAATGTGGGAACGCTAAATAGTTCATAAAAAGAGAGAGACCGGGCTGCGCTCGGTCTCCCTCTCGCTTTGAAACGGAACGTATCTTAGCTAGTCGGCGAAAACGCCGCGCACGCGGTCGCGGTTATCGTCGCGCGCGTTCACGCCGAGCAGAATCCCGCCGCGATCGAGACCCTCGCTGTACTGCTCTGCCTTTTCTTTCGGAATGCCGGCGCCTACGAGCGCACCGACAACACCGCCCGCCGCAGCGCCTGCGCCTAAACCGGCCAGTGCAGCCACCAGCGGTCCGACTGCGATCGGTGCGGCGAGGCCGCCCGTTCCCGCAATAGCAACGATGCTTCCCGTAGCGGTCAGGCCGGCGATGATCGCGCCGAGACCGCCGCCAATCGCGCCGCCCGTCACAGCGCCTTCAGCGGCGTGTCCGCCCTTGTGCTCGGCGAACGCTTTCGCCTTGTCCTTGTCGCGCATCATGACGCTGATGTCTTTGTCGGAATAGCCTAATTCATAAAGACGCTGAATCCGCGCCTCGGCTGCATCGGGATCGTAGTACATTCCCGACTCGAAATCGCTTGAAATTGTTCATGCCTGCTCCTACCACGTCATGCTTGAGGCGAAACCGGTCGCGTATGGATTCCTACAAAGCGCTTCGCGCTCGCGACGGCCGGGTAGAACATCGCGACACCTCTTCGACGGCGGAAGGCTTCGCGTACGTGGCTCTACCATCTCGCTCACGGTTTCGACGCTGAATGGCGCAGGCGCTCGCTGTCCTTTTCGATAGGGACGGAACCATCATCGTAGACGTTCCCGGTAACGCGGACCCTTTTCAAGTCACGCCCATGCCGCACGCGCAGTCCGCATTTCGAAGACTGCGGGATGCCCGTATTCGCACTGCGGTAGTTTCGAACCAAGCCGGCATAGCGCTCCGGCATTTCACTCCGGAGGACGTTCGTGCCGTGAATGCGCGCGCGGAAGAATTGCTTGGGCCACTCGGGCCGATTTTTATTTGCGAGCATAGCGAACGCTGCGAGTGCGACTGTCGTAAACCCAAACCTGGCCTCGTGTATCGCGCCGCCGCTGCGTTGGGCGTGCGCCCAGAAGATTGTGTGGTCGTTGGCGACATCGGCGCGGATATGGACGCCGCTCGAGCGGCGGGTGCTCGGGCCATTCTCGTTCCGACGCCGCGTACGCGAGCCGAGGAAGTTTTGGCCGCGCCGGCCGTGGCTCTCCATCTCGATCAAGCAGTCAACGCGATACTCGCAGGTGACATTTGAACATCCTCGCAGTGAGGCAAGACAATAACGGCGACGTGCTGCTTTGCGGTCCCGCGTTGCGCGCGCTCGCCGCGGCGTGCACGCATCTGACCCTTCTCTGCGGGCCGTCGGGCCGTTCCGCCGCCGAAGCGACCGCTTGCGTCAACGAGGTGATTTGCTACGAAGCCGGATGGATCGAGGCCAATCCACACGCCGTAGAACCTTCGGACATCGCGAGCTTCGTCGCTGATATTTCCGGGCGGCGCTTTGATGAGGTCATCGTCTTTACGTCATTTCACCAGAGTCCACTACCGATGGCCTTAGTTTTACGATTGGCCGGCGTGTCGAAGATTTCGGCGATCAGCGACGACTATGCCGGCAGCTTGCTCGACGTTCGTCACCGCGTATCGGACGATCTTCACGAAGTCGAGCGAGCTCTTTCATTAGCTGGAGCGGCGGGCTACAGGTTACCAGCGACAGATGATGCCCGGCTTGCTATGCGAGTGGCTTCCACGAATCCGGTTGGCGGCGCTCCAGGATACATCGTGGTTCATCCCGGATCGACGGTGCCGGCGCGTGCGTGGAATCCCGCTCTCAATCGGCAACTCGTAGAATCCTTGAACGTCGCAGGGCATCGCGTCGTCGTAACGGGCGCCGCCAGCGAATCGAACCTGTGCGATTTCGTCGCCGGAACTTCGGCACGAAACATGGCAGGCAAAACCAGTCTGCCGGAGTTGGCGCGGGTGATTGCCGATGCGAGTGCCATCGTCGTGGGTAACACCGGCGCCGCGCACGTAGCCGCCGCCGTGGGTACGCCGGTGGTGTCATTGTTCGCACCGACGATTCCGGCGATGCGCTTTCGACCGTGGATGGTCGAGCATGTGCTCTTGGGCGATCAGGACATTTGTTGTGCGGGCTGTCGAGCTCGCGTCTGTCCGCGCGGCGATCACGCTTGCATCGACGACGTGCGCGTCAACGACGTGCTGTCCGCGCTGGAGCGGGTCCGCAAAGATGTGCCGGCGTTGCGGCAGGCGGGTGCGAATCGATGAACGTCGCGATGGTTTCGGAACATGCCAGCCCGCTGGCGAGCCTCGGGAGCGTCAACGCGGGAGGTCAAAACGTTCACGTTGCGGCGCTCGCGGCAGCGATAGCGGCGCTCGGTCACTCGGTCACCGTCTACACGCGGCGGGACGACCCGGGCCTGCCCGATAGGGTCGGTATGGCCTGTGGCGTCGTCGTCCATCACATCGATGCCGGGCCTGCTACGCGTATCGCCAAGGACGCTATCTATCCGCACGTAGCAGAGTTTTCGAAGGGTCTGCGGCGTGCGTGGCAACTGAATCGCCCGGACGTCGCACACTCACACTTTTGGATGAGCGGCGTCGCCACAATCGCTGCCGCCGATGTGCTGGGAATTCCTACGGTGCACACATACCACGCGCTCGGTGTCGAGAAACTGCGACATCAAGGGAGCGCAGACACGTCGCCGGCGATTCGGATATTTGAAGAGGCAAGGATCGCCCGCGAAGCCGATTGCATCGTTGCGACGTCGCGAGCCGAAGTCAACGAGTTGCAACGGATGGACGCACCGTCGAATGCGATTCGGGTTATTCCGTGCGGCGTCAACGTCGAGCAGTTTTCGCCGCACGGTCTGGGCGAACACAGAAACCCGGATGTGCTGCGGGTCGTCAGCCTTTCGCGGCTCGTGCCGCGAAAGGGCGTGGACACGATCATCGAGAGCATGGCGTCGATTGCAAACGCCGAATTGATCGTTGCGGGTGGCGGCGAAGCCGGCCGGTTCGCCGACGATCCCGAAACGCGCCGGCTGTTGGGCTTCGCATCGGAATGCGACGTTGCCGATCGCGTGTTTTTGCGCGGTCCGATCGAGCGCGGTCGAGTTGCCGAGCTTTTGCGATCGGCCGACGTCGTCGTCTGCACGCCGTGGTACGAACCATTCGGCATCGTGGCCCTCGAGGCGATGGCGTGCGCCGTTCCCGTCGTAGCGTCGGCTGTAGGTGGTTTGAAAGACACCGTGGTGGACGGCGTCACCGGCCTCCATGTATCCCCACGCTCGCCGGAGCAACTCGCGCAAGCGTTACGGCGCTTGCAGGGCGATGCACGCCTTCGGCAATCCTTTGGGCGTGCGGCGCGCGAGCGTGTCGTATCGCACTACGCGTGGTCGAATGTCGCGCTCGAGACGCTACATGCGTACGGTTCGGTTATTGACGGTAAAGGCCGGCAACGCTTCGCTATGGCGCGATAGACAGTGCACCGAATCGTCGTGCTTCGTGCGCTCAAAGTGGGCGACTTTTTAACGGGCGTGCCGGCGTATCGCGCCATCCGGCGGGCGTACCCGTCGAGCTACATCCAGTTAGCGGCTCCGCACGGACTCGCTCCGCTTGCGAATTTACTCGGCGATACGTTCGATGAAGTATGCGACACTCACGAGTTAGAGCCGCTGCATCCCAAATTGTACGACGCCGATGTCGGCATCGACTTACACGGCAAAGGAGCGGCTTCGCATCGATTACTGGTCGAAGCGCGGGCGCGCAGGCTTATAGCGTTTCGCACTTCCAGCACACCGGAGAGTGCCGGCGGTGCGGAGCACGACGACGAAGAACACGAAGTCGCGCGCTGGTGTCGACTGCTGCAGCATGCCGGTATTCCGGCCGACCCGTACGATTTGGATGTCGTTGCTCCGCCGACCACGCCGCTTACCCAAACGGCGCGCGACGCGACATTGATTCACCCGGGGGCCAGCAGCCGCTCGCGATGCTGGCCGACGGAACGCTGGATCCAGGTCGTGCGGTCCGAGCGAGAGACGGGCCGGCTCGTCGTTATTACCGGCGGCCCCGACGAGACGCAAGGCGCGCACGCGATCGCGAGAATGACGGGCGTCCCAGCCGAATGCGTGTTTGCCGGACGAACCAACTTGCTCCAACTGGCGGAATTGGTTGGCGTCGCGGCACGAGTCGTCTGCGGCGATACGGGGATCGCGCATCTTGCTACCGCTTTCAGACGCCCGTCGGTCGTGCTGTTCGGTCCGACGCCGCCAACGCATTGGGGTCCGCCGGAACGACCCATCCACCGCGTGTTATGGGCCGGCGGCCGTGGCGACCCGCATGCCGACGTCGCCGACGCCGGATTGCTTTCGATTTCCGCCGCGGACGTTATCGAGGCGTTGCGAGAGCTTCCGGTGCCCGCGCCCTGTTAGGAACGGCCGGCAGCGCTGCGGTATGCGGAGCGCCGTCCTGGGTCGGCGCGGGCCGGCGCGTGCTGGTAGTCGCGCCGCATCCGGATGACGACGTGATCGGTTGCGGCGGCGCCCTATACGGTCTCGCACGCGCCGGAATACAGCCGGCCGTTCTGTACGTCACCGACGGCCGGGCCAGCCATCCGAGTTCGTTGCGCTTTCCGCCCTCGCAGCTGGCCCTATTACGCGAGCGCGAGGCGCGTGCGGCACTACGCGAACTGGACGTTTCGACGCCGCCGATTTTTTTACGCATGCACGATGGCACGCTTTCCACTTTGCAACGTGAGCAGAAAACGTGGCTCGTGGAGCGAATTCTCGAAACGATCTCGGGTCTGAAAATCGATACGGTTCTCGGTCCGTGGCCGCACGATCCGCACCCCGATCACGTCGCCACCGCGCGTGCGATTCGAGTGGCCCTTCGTTCGATGGAGCGGCCGCCGCGTTCGCTGCATTACGCGGTATGGACCGCGGTTCGAGGCGGCGAAAAACGACAGCGCATGCTCGGCGAGCAGAACGCCCTTGAGGTGCCGCTCGACGCAGATCAACTGGACGCCAAGCGACGAGCACTCTTGCGTCACCAGAGCCAAACCAGTGGACTGATCGACGACGATCCGCAGGGTTTCCGCATCGATGAAACGCTCATGAACGAATGGCTCGCACCGGTGGAAGCTTTTTATGGGAGCGTCGATGACGTGCGATAACGCCGGGCCGGTTCGGATCGCGCGCGAGCTACCCGAAGATGTGCTCGCAATTGCGCGCTCGGATTCTCGCGGCGTCCCGTTGGCCGGCCGTGCGGCCGAAATGCGCGGTCTTCGTTTGGCGGGCTATCGGGATCCGAGCGTCGGGCGCATTTTCGAAGGCCATGTGAATGGCGCACAGCTCGTCGCACGTTGCGGGAACGACGCTCAGCGCGAGCGACTGGAAGGCGATCTTTGCGGTGGCCACACGTTCGCGGTCTGGAATACGCAAGATTCCGATGTGTTGCGGCTCGAGCCCGCAGCCGACGGGCGATTCGTTTTGCGAGGAGCGAAGACGTGGGCGTCCGGTGCCGGAACGATCACGAGAGCGCTCGTTACCGCCGTGCTGCCCGATGGGTCGTTGCAGATGTGCGTCGTGCCGATGGAGCGAGTGCGGGTGACGATCGATCGTTCGGCGTGGCAGCCGATGGGGATGGAACGCTCGGATAGTTTTCGAGTCGATTTCGACGGCGTAGAGTTGTCGCCGGACGATTTCGTCGGGAAACCGGGCGACTACGAGGCGCAGCCGTGGTTTAGCGGCGGCGCGCTGCGGTTCTTGGGCGCGCACGCCGGCATCCTCGAGCGCCTCGAGAGCGAATCGATCGCGTACTTGAGCGAGCGAGGCCGCGCCGGCGACACCCTGCAACAGATGCGGGCCGCGCAAATTCGGGTTGCGGTTCGCACTTGCAGGCTATGGTTAGATGCGGGCGTTGCAGCCTGGGTGGGATTCGACGGTGATCCTTCGGCGGCTAACGCCGAGGATGTGATGCACGTCGTCGATATGGCCCGGGTCGCGATCGAACGAGCGTCCCTCGACGTTAGCGAATTAGTCGTGCGGAGCGTCGGCGCGCGCGGATTGGTCGAGCCACTGCCGTTTGGGCGGCTCATCCGCGATTTGCAAATGTATCTCCGCCAGCCGGCTCCGGACGCGGCCCTTCTTCGGGTTGGCGCCGCCGCTTTTGCGCGGCCACAATAGCGCGTAACTCTTCTGCAGCTTCCTCCACCGGCACGAGCGGGTATATGCGGCCGGCAGCGGCTGACGCTTTTTGGAAGGCTTCGTAGTTTTCGCCGAAGGGCTTTTTGCCGTCGAGCAATTGCTTCACTCGATCGGGTGACATCGCGAATACCTTGGATGCAGTGAGGATACCAACCGTCATGTCCACTTCGTCTCGCGATTCACGCCAAACGCGACGTAGTGCTGCGCGTCTTTGAAATTCTGCGTGTAACTGGCAAGGGTTTTCGACGACTAGCGTCCCGCCGGCGGCGCCTTGCGCATGTAGATGCTTAACCAGTGTCCCAAAGCCACCCTCGACGCGAGCGTCGTGACGCCCGCTCGTGTGAGCGATGACCTCGCGGCTGAAGCGAACTCTCGCGTCAACGCGCCGGAGCGCTTGTAAGAACGTGCGGTCCTCCAAGGCCGCCACATCGGGGAGACCGCCGGCGCGGCGATAGACCTCCGCCGTCACCGCAAAGCTGGCTGCGACGAAGCTGCAGTGTCGCGGAAACGGGTCTTCGGGCTGCGGATCGACCAACGCTTCCAACTCGGCCCAGGCATGTCTGAATGCGTTTTCTTGGGCGTATAGTTCGCGTACGGGCGGTGGCAACTTGTGGCGCTCCGCCGGGCCTATTTCGACGAAGCCTGCGACTGCATCCGCATGGCGCATCTCCAGTATGGTCTCCTCTATCCAATCCGCAGCGACGATCGTGTCCGCGTCGGTCGTCGCGATGATCCCGCGTAGTTTGCCCGCATCGAAGAATCGATCCGCCGCATAATCCATCAACATTTTGCGAGCGGTTCCAACGTGATCTGCCGGAGGCGCAATGCCGGCTTCGGCGACATGTAGTTGGAGTTGCGAGTGACTCTTCGCGAATTTTCGGGCCACGCTTGCAGTTGCGTCGTCGCAGTTATTGGCGAAGACGATTATCAGGAAGGGGTTTGCGGCGGTTTGCGTTGCGAGCGCGCCGAGGGCTTCGACGATGGCGCGTTCTTCGTTTCGTGCGGGAATCGTGACGATCAGCGAACACGCTGGGGGCAGAGATTGCGCTCCGAGTACGTCTGCGAGATTCACACCGTTAGGACATCGAGCCGATACTTGTCGGTTCGAACGCTTCGGAGCCGGCTGAAGCGTCCGTCCGCTAGAAAAGCATCGTGGACTTCATCGCCACTGAGCGGATAATCGTGGACTTTAGGGAGATAATGGACGAGTTCGACGGTCCCGCGCTGCGCGGCTGCGGCGATTTTATCGATGCTTCGCTGCAGGTCGGACGTCGACCAGTAGTAGCCCACTTCTGAAACGACGATCAAGTCGAAGTTGCCGGGCGGAAACTCGTTTGGCACCTGCATTTGGGCAAACGTGACGTTGGGTTTCTCTGCGCAGCGAGCGCGGGCGCTCTGCAAGGCATCCGGGCTCACGTCGATCGACAGTAGATTATCACAGCGATCGGCCAGTAACGACGTGAGCACTCCGATCGAGCAACCGATCTCTAACGCGTGTAGAAAGCGGCTCGACCCGAGGGCGTCGATGGTCGCGCGATACTTCGCTTTCTCATATTCGCTCTTTTCGAAGTCCCACGGATCCGGCGATCCCGTGTAAAGACGGTCGAAGTAATCGGCGCCGAGGGAGCGGTTTTGGGTCACGACCGGTACATTGCTAGGCGATGCCGTTGCCGCCTGTTGCGCCGTACGTTTGCCCGGTGCAAAACGACATGTCGGAGGACGCGAGTGCCACATAAACGGGCGCGATCTCCACGGGCTGGCCAGCTCGATGATACGGAACGGTCTCGCCGAATTCCGCAATCGTGCCCGGTAAGCGCCCGCCGGAGACTTGTAGCGGAGTCCAGAACGGTCCTGGGGCGACGGCGTTAACGCGAATTCCGCGCTCCACCAATTGCTTCGCTAAACCTTTTGTGAATGTATTAATCGCGCCTTTCGTCGCAGCGTAATCGATGATCGATGGCGACGGATCGATCGCCTGTTCGGACGTCGTATTTATGATGACCGATCCTTCTTGCATGTGTTCGAGCGCGAACTTCGTAATCCAAAACAGAGCATATACGTTAGTTTTGAGGGTCCAGTTCGACTAGCTCTGTCGTTAATTCGGCGATCGATTTGACAGCGTGTTGGCGTCCTGCAACGTTGACCAAGGTATCGAGGCCGCCCAATCCATCGGCAGCTTTGTCAACAAGTTCCCGGCAAAAAGCTTCGGAACGGATATCTCCAGGTAGCGGCACCGCCTTACGCCCTGCATCGCGAATAATGGCGACGACCTCGCGTGCATCAGGTTCTTCTTCCGGCAGGTAGCTGAGCGCGATATCCGCACCTTCGCGTGCGAATGCGATGGCAACGGCGCGCCCAATACCGGAATCAGCGCCTGTGATTAAGGCTTTGCGCCCCTTCAGCCGACCGGTTCCGCGATAGCTCGTCTCGCCGGAGTTAGGACGTGGCGTCATTTTCGACGCGAGGCCCGGCCACGGTTGCGACTGTTCTCGATACGGTGGCTTTGGATACTCTTGCACGGGATTCACGTCAGTCGCGTCGTTCGTCTTCGCCGAACCGGACTTGGCCGTCGCCGCCGTAGCAGCAAAAGTTGCGCTACTTAGGATCCCGACGAACCTGCGCCGCGAGTGCCGATCGCTATTGTTCATAGACGATACATTGCCCGTGCCGACGATTCGCAAACCGTGTTTTGACGCTCGCTTGTCCGGGGAGCGATCGCGTCCGCGCCCTGTGATTAAAAAGCGCCGATTTGGAAATAGGCGATGGATGCAGCAGCGTAATTTTGCCGTCGTAACGGGCGCATCGAGTGGGATAGGGCGAGAGCTAGCGTTCGCAATTTGCAAATCATGAGTTCGACCTGTTGATCGCGGCCGAGGATGCCGGAATTGAGGTGGCCGCAAACGATCTGCGCGCAACGGGAGCGAACGTTCAGAGCATCCAAACCGACTTGTCGACCGAAGACGGCGTCGATAAACTCGCGAACTCCATTCGGTCAACCGGCCGTAACGTCGATGCGATCGCAATCAATGCCGGCGTCGGCGTTGGCGGAGATTTTAGCGAGACCAGCCTGCGCGACGAGCTCGGTCTGATCGATCTTAACTGCCGTTCAACGGTTCAATTAGCCAAGGTCGTGGTTCCGGCGATGAAGTCGCGCGGCGAAGGCAAGATATTGTTCACCGCATCGATAGCGTCGATCATGCCGGCGCCGTTTGAAGCCGTGTATGGCGCCTCCAAGGCCTTCATCTTGTCGTTTTCTGAAGCTTTGCGCAACGAGTTGAAAGACTCCGGCGTTACCGTTACAGCGTTGATGCCTGGGCCCACCGACACGAACTTCTTCCATCGCGCCGGCATGGACGACACGAAGGTCGGAGTATCTAAAAAAGACGATCCAGCGGACGTCGCGCGGCAAGGCTTCGAGGCATTGATGGCGGGCAAGGACCGGATCGTCGCGGGTTCGATCAAGACCAAAGTGCAGGCTGCTGTGACGAGCGTTCTACCGGAAACGGTGAGAGCGCAAGTTCATCGCGGAATGGCCGAGCCTGGGTCGGCGGGCGACTGACTTACTGCGTGTCAACGGGCGCGTAGTCGGGCGGTTGGCGCAAGAAGTAAGTTTTGTCAAGGCTCGAGGGCACGGCGACGAACGCGCGGGGCTTGCTCTTGAAGTGAAACAGCGTCGTTAGACTGTGGGCGCGTTCGTCGTTGGAGTGCAGGCTGCCGAGTTTAAACGTTTCCTCGACGTACTTCACGACGCTCGCGAACTCGTATTGCGTGCTTACGACTTGGCCCTTGCCGACGTAGGGCGAGACGATCAAGAACGGCACGCGGAAACCGAGGCCACCTTGATCGTAG
>CAWAZM010000022.1:0-152486 GCA_963786515.1 Vulcanimicrobiota bacterium
GATAAGTTAAGAATAGCAACTAATGGCGCTCGTTAAGAGTTGCGACCATTATTTCGGCTGACGCTTCGATGTTGAAGTGATGAGTAACCCGGATGTTTGTACACGCATTTCAATACGGGGTAGTGTACGATCTCCTGCAACTTCGGCAACGCTAGCCCGATTTCCGCATGCGAGAACTTCTGGCCGGGCTTTTGCCAGGGAAATATTAAATTCGGGAGCAATGCTTGCGGCAGACAGTTGCTTAAAATGGATTTCATCGGCGCAGGAGCCGCCATTGCAAGATGGCAACGCCCTTTGAGAGATCTAACTAAGCTGGTTACCAGAAAGCTAAGAAACTTTAGACGGAGAGAACGTATGAATGTCACCGATGGGCTTATTCTACTCGCGAGTGCGACTGGTGTTTTGACTCAAGCGCGAACTAACTGTACCCGGGCCGCTGATGCGGATGCGTTCTTAGCGGTTTCGTCGGGGTTGGAGTCGCACCGCGACCTTTTAGTCGATGCTTTGATGAACGCCTCAACTCGTGGCCTGCAGGAAAGTGCCGACAACTTTTTGACAGCGCTTGCAGATGCTCGCGAAGCAAACAATCGGTATTTGACTGTTTCAATGAACGGTTCAGACGAACAGGTAGCCCAGGTTCGCGCTCAGCTACATGTTGCGGCCGGGAAGGTAGCCGCGAGAGCATCCTCGCTAATGACCGCAATGGGGATCGATCTTAGTAAGTCGGCATTGCTCGGCAAATCCCGCACTCACTAGGGCCTATTTCAGCAGGGTTTCTGCTACGGCATCAAAGACGTCTTGGGCTGTTATATGCCCTTGGTTTGTAATGAATAATCGGATGTAGTAGGGCGGCCTGGACCTTACTTGATCCATCTTGCGCGAATAGTCTTTTGTTTGCGTGTAGAGTGTGATGGGAATGATCAGACCCGGTAACCACGTTGAGAGCAGGCGTACAACTTGTTCGTCGAGTTGCTTGGCGGGTTCAAGGGCAGTAAATCCCATCTCAAGAATTATGCGTAGTGGAAGGTACGGTGTCCACTGCATAATCAAATCGAATGGCGAAATAAGGTTGGATAAGGTCGTATCGGTTAGACCGGCGATGTGTACGGGATAGGGTCGCTTCCGCAACTCTCGGCCGTGCATTAGCGAGCCGATCCCGACAACCGTATCGGTGGCGATTGGGACGCGGACAAAAGTTGCGATAAGAACGACGTAAACTGCGTCAAAAATCCTATACGCAAAGTAGCGCAAGCAAGATTACTTAACGCAGAGTCGAACCTCGCAGCGCAGATCCACGTCTTCGCGAAGAAATCGTCGCTCGGCGATGGCACCGGCGTCGCCGGTGAAGAGCATGCAGAATCTCCCGTACCGCAACGTGAAGGCGAGCGAGTTCTCATTGATGTTGTTCTTGGTGTTGGCGACGAGCGGCATCGACGGGCCAATAAACTGGATGCGTACGCCGTCGTCGGTCAACCATGCGGTTCCAGCGCGAGGCAACACGATCGGAACAGATTTTGCGTTCGCGGTGTCGATCGCGTCGCGATAGGCATGCCCGCCGTAGGTTTGTCCGCTATCGATGATCTCGTCAACGCCGATGCGTCGTAAGATCGGAGCGGCGCCGCCGGCATGATCGCCGTGCGGATGCGAAATCGCCAATAAGTCTAGCCGATGAATGCCATGTCGAAGTAAAAACGGGACGACCGTTCGTTCGCCAACGCGTTCGGCGATCGAATCGCCGGCTGGCCCCCCACGTTCCAACCGTCCGCCGGCATCGACTGCGATCGCGTGGCCGCGCGGGGTCTGGATGATGATGGCGTCGGCCTGTCCGACGTCGAGTACGGTAACGCGTAATCGCACGTCGAGCGGGCGCGGCGGCCATAGCACGAACGTCGCGGCGGAAAGTACGAGTACGATCGCCGCACCGGCGCCGCCGCGCCGCGCGAGCACCGGCGCGACGACGATCGTCGCATCGTAGAGAGCGATGCACCACGCGGGTGGCGGCGTCATCGGCACGATCGATCCCGGCAACGATGCGGTGGTGCGAACGACCCCTAGCATCCATTCGAGAAGCCAGCCGTCGAGATTGGCCAACGCTTGCGCCAGCGGTCCGCACCACGCGACCGCCAGCTGTGATGCGGCAAGGCCCATCGTAAGCGCAACGGACGGGACGACGGCGACGTTGGCGGCGATCGCATAGGGTGAAAACTGCAGGAAGACCGCCGCGCCCAGCGGCCATGTGCCGAGCTGCGTCGCGATCGAAAGCACGAGCGCTTCGCGAACGCGTGCGGGCAGCGCGACGCGCGATTCGAGCCAGTGTTCGATCGGAGAAGCGCACGCAAAGATCGCACCGACGCATGAGAACGACAACGCGAACGATGCGGTGGCGACGCTCGCCGGTCGCACCACGCAAATGCCGATCGCGGCTAACGCCAATGCGTTCCAGGAGAGCGACGCACGGCCGCAGGCACGCGCGGCTAACACCGCAGTGGCCATGCATGCTGCGCGAACCGACGGTAGCTGCGCGCCGCTCCACACCACGAATAGCCACGCGGCTGCAATCGCGATCGCACACGTCGTGACGCGCGGCAAACGCAATGCGGCGAGCAACGCGACGACCAGCGCGACCACGGCGCCCAAATGCAAGCCGGCCGTTACCAAAACGTGGACCGTGCCGGTTTCTTGAAACTCGGCCTTGAGATCCGGGGGCAGTTCCGAACGTTCGCCCCACAGTTCGCCTGCAAGAACGCTCGCTTGCGGTTCTCCAATGCGCGCTGCCAGTTGCTCGTGCGCCCACCGGTGTACCCGCGCGAGCAGTACGCGCCAGTCGCCGGCATCTCCGGGTGCTTGAGATACGATATGCGCCGTCTCGAGACGCGCGTCGAAACCACGTTCGTGTTGGATCGCCCGCTCCGACGGCTCACCGGGATTGCGCGGACCGTCGAATTCAGCGAGCCGGCCAAGCACTACCACGTGCGAACCAATCGTGGGCATGGGTGTCGGCAAGCCAGCCAGCAGCCGCGGCCCAGCGTCAACCTGTAGCACCGAATCTTGGCCGGCGACATCGATGACCGTGGCGGCGTAGCGCTGCGTTCGCGCCTCAACCGCGGCGGTGGCGGCCGGTTCGCCTCGCAAGGCGCCGTTGATCACCGAGAAAATAACGAGCGCGACTAGCGTCCACCGCAAGCCGGGATTCGGTCGCAGGTATCGCACAATTAGCATCGATCCGCCCATTGCCAACAACGCAGCGCACGCGCGATCCACTAACGATAGCGATTGCGTCGCCGCGAGCGTGGAAGCAACGGCTAAAACGGCGCAGACGACGAGTGCAAACGGCTGCACGCGGGTCTATCACGACGAGTGCGCTCGGGGCTAGCGCACCTTGGAACCCCGCAGGCGCCACGTTCGCATCTGAGAAGGTATGCAGCGTGAAACAACTGTTTGCGGCCATCGTCTTGGTAGCGCTCTGCGCGTGCTCGAATTCACGGAATACTTCGTCTTTTTCACCAGCCTCGCAACCAGCCGGATCGGTTCGTCGCGCCGCGGCGACCGCGTACGTTGCCGAGGTGTGCGAGCGCAAGGACGGCAAGTGTCCGTTTCCCAACGGCCTGGTCGAAACGCTCGACGGTACGACCATTACCAACGGCATTTTCGATCCGTGGTCGCTGGCGTTCGATGGACGCGGTAATCTCTACGCGGGCAGTCAGAACGGAACGAGCGCGAGTGGGTTCGTCACCGAATACGCGCCTGGAAGTACGTCGCCGTCGCGAACGATCGACCTCAGCGGGACGCCGCGCGGGTTGGTGGTCGATGCCTCGAATAACCTGTACGTCATCGGCAACGCGAAAGCCGGATGCTGCGGTTTTGAAGGGTTCGGCGATGTGTACGGGCCGAGTGGTGAGAAGCAGCTGCGCACGCTCACTGGCGTTGCGAGTTTTCCGGGCCGTCCGGCGATCGACGCCCAGGGCAATCTGTACGTCCCGAACTTCGATACGTTCCCGGGCGGCGTAGTGGTGTATGCACCAGGCGCGAAGAAACCAACCCGTGCCATTCAAAACGGTATAGGCTTTCCGAAAGTGCTCGCGTTCGATTCATCCGGAAACCTTTACGTGCTCAATGGCACGTTTCGATTCGGTTCGAACGTAACGGTGTACGCAGCGGGAACCGGTACGCTGATCCGTACCATTTCGAAAGGCATGAAGAATGCGTATACGATGGCGCTCGATTCGCACGACAACGTCTACGTTGCAAACGACGCGGCTAGGGGTGTGACGAATCAAGTACTCGTCTACGCGGCCGGAACGACATCCGTACTTCGATCGATCGTGAACGGCGTGAAATATCCGGTAGGCCTCGCGTTCGATGCGAGCGGAAATCTGTACGTCGCAAACGCACCAAAACGCGGCGCGACGGTAACGGTGTATGCGCCGGGTGCGACGGACCCGTCGAACACCTTCAAGCTGAAAGAGTCGCCAACGGCCATCGCCATCCCGCCGGGCGAATAACGCCGCGAATGCTGGGACGTTCGGACTAGTCTCTTCGGAATAAAGTCCGCTTGGCAGAGGGGGGCGCAGGCAGCCGTCAAAACCTCGGCCCGTCATAAGGAGAATCCATGCGGATCATCGTTACCGGCGGAGCCGGTTTTATCGGCTCGCACGTTATTGCTGCCTATCGCGACCTGGGTCACGACGTACTCGTGGTCGATTCGTTGTGGGATCACGGCGGCGGCAAACGTGAAAACGTGCCCGACGGCGTCGAGTTCGTGCACATGGACATACGCGATAAGGCTTTGGCGGGTGTGTTCGATCGTTTCAAACCCGACGTCATCAATCATCACGCGGCGCAGCACTCGGTTGCGATCTCGTCGCGCGATCCTATGTACGACGCCGACGTCAACATCATCGGCTTGTTGAACGTACTCGAAAACGCGTCGCGCACCGGCGTTAAGAAAGCGATTTTCGCTTCGAGCGGCGCGACCTTCGGCAACCCGCCGTCGCTGCCGATTAACGACGAAACGCCGCAACGGCCGACCTCGCCGTACGGCATTAGCAAAATGATTGCAGAACATTATCTGCGATTTTACAAAGCCGAACGCGGCATGGATTTCACCGCGTTACGCTATGGCAACGTATACGGGCCGCGCCAGGATGCTAGTGGCGAGGCCGGGGTGATCGCGATCTTCATCGGCGCGTTCTTACGCAACGAGGGCGTCCGCATCGATTCCGATGGCGAGCAGACGCGCGACTACGTGTATGCCGGCGACGTCGCGCGTGCGAACGTCGCGGCGCTCGAGCGCGGCGGCGGCGAATGCTACGCGATCGGCACCGGCGTCAAAACCAGCGTCAATCAGCTGCATAAAAATCTCGTGGACATCACTGGCTTCGACGCGCCGGTGACCCGCGCGCCGAGACGTCCGGGCGACGCTCGCGACGCGCAGTTCGATTCCTCGCGTGCGGCCGTCAACTTAGCTTGGACCCCGAAGACGCAGCTCGACGAGGGCATGCGTCTCACCTACGATTACTTTACGAAGGCGAAGTAAAAGCGTCGGGCGTCCGGACGTGTTCCGGGCGCACCCCCATGCCGATCAACCTCGCCGGCAATCCGCGTAAGCGGGGAAACTCGTCGAATAAACGCATCGCGAGCGGCGGCCGTTCGACCGTCGCCGTTCCGTGCATCACCGGCGCGATCGCGTGCTCTTGCACGAACACTTGGAACGCCTGCGTCACTTTGGTTGGAAACATTCTCCGCGCTTGAATCCGCTCGAGCGCCGGGCCGGGATCGTCGCCGGCCAACAGCGGTGCGGCCAGCGCGTTGGCGGCAGCCACGGCATCCTGGATCGCGAGATTGATCCCGACGCCGCCGATCGGCGACATCGCATGCGCCGCATCGCCGATACACAGCAGGCCGGGGCGATACCACGTTTCGAGCCGGTCGACCCGTACTTCGAGCAGCGAGACTTTCGACCAGTCGTCGATTTCCTTCACTCGGTCCTCGAGTTGCGGCACGGCGTTGACGATATCGCGCTGCAGTGCCTCGATGCCCGAGGCCTTCAGTTGGTCGAAGGTTCCCTTCGGGATCAAGAACGCGCATTGCCAATACTCGTTCCGGTCGATCGTAACGAGAATGCGGCCGTCGCGCATCGACCCGAGCGGTTGTACCGGATCGCCGGCATGTTTGGTGATCCGCATCCACAACACGTCCATCGGCGCGCCGAGGTTTTCCACGGTCATTCCGGCGCGCTCGCGCATCGTCGAGCGACGTCCGTCGGTCCCGACGACGAGCTTCGCGGCGATCGTGAAGCTGCCATCGTCATCGGTTGCGACGACGCCGGTGACTCGGCCGTCATCGAGGACGATGCCGGTGCCCTGAGTCTTCATCAGGAGACGGAACGTCGGGAATCGCTTGCCCTTTTCGGCCAAAAAGTTGAGAAAATCCCATTGCGGCATCAGTGCGATGAATTTGCAGTGCGTCGGTAAGTGCGTAAAATCGGCGACCTCCACATATTCGCCGTTGATTCTCGCTCCGACGTGCTCTAGTTGGTCGTGCGGTAATTTGAGGAAATCGTCGAGCCAGTCCAGTTCGTATAACAGCTCTAACGTCGAAGGATGGATGGTATCGCCGCGAAAATCGCGGAAGAAATCCGGATACTTTTCGATCACGGTGACGTCGATGCCGGCGCGCGCCAGCAAGACGCCGAGCATCATACCGCACGGGCCGCCGCCCACGATCGCGCACGTTGTCGTTATCTGTTTCATCCCACCACCAAATTCAGCAGCCTGCCGGGAACGAAGATGTGTTTTCGCAACATACGATTTTCCAACTGCGAACGCACCGCCTGTTGCTCGAGCGCTAATGCCAGCGCGTCCTCGGCCGTGACGTCGGGCGCCACCGTGATGCGGGCTCGAATCTTTCCGTTCACTTGCACGACGAGTTCGATCTGCGACACGGCGAGTGCGCGATCGTCCGGTTGCAAGAACCGTTCTAAATGGACGGACTGGCCGTGTCCTAGCCGCTCCCACAGTTCTTCGGCGATATGCGGAGCGAAGGGCGCGAGCAAAATCGGCAGCGCGTGTACGGCATAGGCGGTCGCTGGAGACTCGAGACGGTCGCGTACGGCCGCCGTCAGCGCGTTGACCAACTCGTCGAGCTTGGCGATCGTCGCGTTGTAGTGGAATCTACGGCTGGACGTTTCGTCGACCGCCGACTTTGCGGCAACGTGAACGGCACGCAGGAGCGCGCGATCGTCCTCGCTCGTCACGTCGGGCAGATCGTCGTGATGAGCGTGCGGGCGCCCGAGCAGCGGCTCGCACGCGCGCCAGACGCGATTGAGAAAGCGAACGCGGCCGCTGATGCCTTCGTCGGTCCACTCTGCCGTATCTTCGGGCGGCGTGACGTATAGCAAGAACAGCCGCATGGCGTCGACGCCGTAGGTGCTGGCCGTCTCGTTGACGCCGACGACGTTGCCGCGCGATTTCGACATCTTCTCGCCGTTCGATAGCACCATACCCTGATGAAAGAGCCGTTCGAACGGCTCGTCGCTGCCGGCGACCCATCCACAATCGTGAAAGAACATGTAGAAGAATCGAGCGTATAGCAAGTGCAGCACGGTGTGTTCGGCGCCGCCGATGTACTGATCGACGTTCATCCAGGTGTCGGCGTCTGCACGCTCCCACGGCGCGACCGCATCGTGCGGGCTAAGGTAGCGCAAATAGTACCAAGACGACTCGAAGAACGTATCCATCGTGTCGGTTTCGCGCCGTGCCGGGCCGTCGCAACGCGGACACGTCGTGTTGACGAACGACTCCATGCGCGCTAACGGCGCGCCTTCGCCGTCGAGTGGCGCACCCGGCGGAAGCAGTACCGGCAGCGCATCGTCGGGCACCGGAACCTCGCCGCACGCGTCGCAGTACACGATCGGAATCGGCGTACCCCAATAGCGCTGGCGCGATACGAGCCAATCGCGTATGCGTGTCGTTACCGTCACCTCGCCAACGCCGCGCTGCTCGAGATCGGTACCCATCGCCGCGCGAGCTTGCTGACTCGTCATTCCGTCGTACTTGCCGCTGCCGATCAGGCGTCCGTCATCGACGAACGCGGCTTCGACCGGCGCGCCGGTACCGTCGACCGGCACAACGACAGAAATCGCCGGTATCCCGTACGTTTTTGCGAACTCAAGATCGCGTTGATCGTGCGCCGGAACGCCCATCACCGCGCCGGTGCCGTAATCGGCCACCACGTAGTTCGTTACGTAGATCGGGACGCGAGCGTCCGAGAACGGATTGATCGCGTACGTGCCGGTGAAGACGCCTTCTTTCTGCATCAGGCTCGTGCGTTCGAGCTCGGTCTTCCCCGAGACGCTGTCTGCAAACGCGTCTACTGCGCCGGCGCTAGCTGGAGCGACCGATTTCAAACGAGCCACGATCGGGTGCTCGGGCGCGATCGCCAAAAACGTAACGCCGAATGCCGTGTCGACGCGCGTGGTGAACACGGCGAGCTTTTCGTCGAGGCCGTCGACCGCAAATTCGAAACGAACGCCTTCGCTCCGGCCGATCCAGTTGCGTTGCATCGTTTTCGTGCGCTCGGGCCACCCGTCTAGACGGTCGAGATTCGACAGAAGACGATCGGCGTAATCGGTGATTTTCAAAAACCACTGCGACAGATTACGCCGTTCGACCAAATGTTCGCAACGCCAGCAGCGTCCGTCAACGACTTGCTCGTTGGCGAGCACGGTCTTGTCGTGCGGGCACCAATTAACCGGTGCCTCGCGCTTATACGCGAGGCCGCGCTCGAATAAACGCAAGAACAGCCATTGATTCCAACGATAGTAATCGGGAAAACACGTCGCGAATTCGCGCGACCAATCGTAACCGGTGCCCATCAGACGAATTTGGCGCTGCATGTTGGCGATGTTTTCGGCCGTCCAACTCGCCGGGTTGACGCCGCGAGAGATCGCTGCGTTCTCGGCGGGCAAACCGAACGCGTCGAACCCCATCGGATGGAGCACGTCGTAGCCGCTCATGCGCATCATGCGTGCGATCGCATCGCCGAACGAATAAATTTTGGCGTGTCCGACGTGCAAGTCGCCCGACGGATACGGCAACATCTCGAGCACGTAGGACTTCGGCCGCCCATCGGAGCGCGCACGATACGTCGCGTCGATCTCCCAGCGTTCGCGCCATTTGGGTTCTATGGTGCGAAAATCGTATGCCTCGGCCATCGCACGATATCGTACACGCAAGCAACGCGGGCGGTCTACCTTTCCGGTCGGAGCGCGGCGCGTGATGGTACTGCGTGCTGCAAAAACTGGGACTGGGCGCGGTTGCCACGATCGTAGTGGGCGCGTTGCTCTGGCATCCGCCGCCCCGGCCGGCATGGACCGCGGCGTCGCCATCGCCGATAGCATCGCGCTCTCCCGAGTCGCGACGAACGGTCGCATCCGCGGCCACGGTGGTCTATGTGGCTGGGGCGGTCGCGCGGCCCGGGCTGTATGCGTTGCGCGACGGTGCGCGGGCGGCCGACGCGGTGGCCCGCGCCGGGGGCTTGCGAAGCGATGCGGATTCGGCCAGCGTCAATCTGGCCCAGCGCGTTTCAGACGGCGACGAAGTCGACGTTGCCGTGCTGGGAGAACGCCCGGCCCGGAGCCGCTCGCGATCGTCCGGTTCGCGGTCGCGTCATTCGCGTTCGGCCCACACGCGATCCCGGCGAACGCGGCGCGACGACGACGCGCCGCCTTCGGGCGCGCTATCGACCGAATCCGCGGTCAACGTGAACGCGGCGGACGCCGGTTCGTTGTCGGCCGTTCCGGGAATCGGACGTGCGATCGCCGGTCGCATCGTCGAACTACGCGAGCGAACGGGTCCGTTTGCGACGCTGGACGAGTTGCTCGACGTTGCGGGAATGACGCAATCGCGATTGGAGCGAGCGCGGCCGTATTTGCGGGAACCATAAGCGGGTCGGCTTTTTCCACCGGCGAACGTCGGTACATGGCGTTCGAGCTGAGCGACAAAGTAACGCTTCCGCAGCTCGTTCGGGCGGCGCTCGCGGCACCGCGTCCCAATGCGATGATCGAACGCGTCGACGGCGAGTGGGCGCCGACGTCGAGCGATCGCGTATTGCGACGGATCGAAGATCTCGCGTGCGCTATTCGCTCGGGAGGCTTATCTGCCGGCGACCGAGTCGCGTTGATTGCGCATAACAGCGTCGATTGGTTGGTCGCCAACTTCGCGACGGTGTTTGCCGGGTGCGTCGTGGTGCCGGTCTACCCGACGCAAGCTCTCGACCACACCGCGCATATCTTACGGCACTCTGGGGCCAAGCTCGCGTTCGTCGACACGCAAGCTACGCGCGAACGCGTCGAATCGAGTGGCGCCGGGCTCGCGCGAATCATCGCGTTCGACGACGTTAGTGTGGACGGTTTGCGCACATTCGAAGGGACTGGCCGCGCGATTCGCGATGCCAACCCAGCGCTGCCCGGCGCATACGAGGCCGCGCTGCATCCCGACGACCTCGCGATTATCGCATACACCTCGGGAACGACCGGAGATCCGAAAGGCGTGATGCTGTCGCACGACAACGTCGGGTTCGACGCTCGTTCCGCCGCGCGTTCGGCATTATCCGAGTTGCGCCCGGATTCTCCCGCGCTTTCGGTGCTTCCGTTTTCGCATATTTACGAGCATACGATCGCCTACGTGTACGCGTCGGCGCGGGTCGCACATTACATCTGCCACGAGCCCGAACAGATGGCGGCCGACGTACGCGACGTGCGCCCCGAAATCATGACCGCCGTGCCGCGTATTTTCGATCGCTTGCTCTCGGCCGTCGCAGAGCGAGCCCTCTCGACCGGCGGCCTGCAGTCGAAACTCATTCCATGGGCGCTCAAGACCGGCCGGCGCTACGCGCGAGCCGAAACGTTTGATGGCGGCGCCGGTCCCGCACTGCGCCTTCGCTACGCCGTCGCGCGTGCGCTCGTGCTACGCAAGTTACGCGTGCGGTTGGGGCTCGACCGGTTACGGTTTTTCGTGAGTGGAAGCGCGGCGCTTCACGTCGATACGGCGATGACGTTCTTGGGCATGGGCCTGCCGATCGCGCAGGGCTACGGACTGACGGAAGCCTCACCGGTTGTCGCTGCCAGCCGCTTCACGAACAACCGGTATGGCGCCGCCGGACACGCGATCGAAGGCGTCGAGCTGCGCGCGGACGCCGACGGAGAAATTCTCACGCGCGGCCGGCACGTGATGCAGGGGTACTATCACGATCGGCAAGCGACTGCAGCAGTCATTCGCGACGGCTGGCTGCACACGGGCGACATCGGGAACGTTGACTCGGACGGATTTTTACATATCACCGATCGCAAACGCGAGATTTTCAAGACCGACGCAGGCAAGTGGGTTTCTCCGGCGCGCGTCGAGTCGGCCATCAAACGCTCGCCGCTGGTGCGCCAGGCAATGGTCGTCGGCGACGGACGTCCGTTCCCGAGTGCGCTCATCTGCCCAAACTGGGAGTTGGTGCGGCTAACGATCGGCGCCGATCCGCTCGAACCCGGAGACGGCCTGGCCCGGCGCCCCGACGTCCTCGAACTACTGCGCTCTGCCGTCGCAAAGCAAACCGGACAGTTGGCCGCCTACGAGCGCATCCGGCGCATCGTCGTCGTTCCGGACGAGTTTAGCGTCGCAGGCGGCGAACTGTCGCCCGCCATGAAAATCAAACGCCGGTCGGTCGAGTCCCGATACGCCGGGCAGATCGCCGCGATCTACGACAACCCCACCGGTGTCGCCACCGTCTGATGCCGTTTCTCGCCATCGTCCATCTGCGGGAATTGCACTGCCCGGAATGCCGCGTCCCGATCGCGCGAGCGGGTGCGCGCTCGTTCGTCGTCGGCACCGACGGGGCTCCGGTCTGGTTCGCTGCCGAGAACATGCCGTCGGAACTTGCGGTCGACGTGTCGGTGCGAAAACGGCCACCCGGTTCGCTTGCTGCTGCCCAACGAAGTCGGTGCCGAAGAAGCCGGAAGCGTTCCCGACGGGGCTCCGTTTGGACCCGACGCCGTCCTGGAATCGGGCCTCAACGGAGCCGGACCAGGTGCTTTGATATAACTTTGACCGTTTCGCGCAACCTGAGTGAAAGGGTGCGGGCGTCTCGGCAGTAAGTATTTCGTTCAACTGCCTCTCCGTGGAGGTTTCCTTGAGTTTTCGCTATCGACCATTGCGGGCGCTGTTGCTCGCCGGCTTTCTATCGTCCGCAATCGTCCCGGCTGGGACGCAGGCTGCGGCGCCGCCCCCGATCCCGAAGCTGACCGCCGACGCCGTCACGCATCATTCGCTGCAGTTAAACGGCCGGACGTACGCGTATACGGCGCGCGCCGGCACGATAACGCTGCGCAACGAGACCGACCAACCAACCGCTCGTGTGTTTTATACGGCGTTCACGCTGGACGGTTCGGAATCGACGCATCGCCCCGTTACGTTTTTGTACAACGGCGGCCCGGGCAGTTCGACGATCTGGCTTCGCATGGGCTCGTTCGCGCCGATGCGCGTGCAGACGGCCGATGGGGCGACGACCCCCGGGCCGCCCTTCACACTTTCGCCCAACAAGTTTAGTTTGATCGACAAGACCGATTTGGTCTTCATCGATATGCCGGGAAGTGGATATGGCCGCATCATCGGCGCCGGAACGTCGAAAGACTTCTGGGGCGTCGATCAGGACGCCAATGCCTTCGCGCAGTTCATTCAGCGCTACGTTACCAACTTCAATCGCTGGAACTCACCGAAATTCTTATTCGGCGAGTCGTACGGAACGACGCGTTCGGCCGTACTATCCAACATTCTAGCGCAGAAGGGCATCTCGCTGAACGGCATCGTGTTGCTGTCGTCGTTCCTCAACCCGATGGTCGATTACAACGACGGCGCTCCCATCGGCGGCGGCGACTGGGCCTACGTGCTCTATTTGCCGACCGAAACCGCGACGGCATGGTATCACGGCGCGCTCGGCCGCGGCGTACCGCTCAACTCGCTGCTTTCCGAAGTGAAGTCGTTCGCACTCGGCGAGTACCTCGATGGGCTGGCGCAGGGCTCGCGCCTCGATCAAGGACGTTTCAACGATATCGTCGCTAAGCTACACCGGTACACCGGGCTGAGCGAGCAATACATTCGTAACTCGAATCTGCGTATTCCGTACGACCGCTTCGAAAACGAGTTGCTGCGCAGCCGCGGGCTCACCGTCGGGCGCCTCGACGGGCGTTTCCAGACCTACGTGCTGGACCGTCCGGAGATCTCTCCCGACTGGGATGCGACCGATTCGGCGATCGACGGCGCGTTTATCGCTACCGGCAACTATTATCTGCAGCAAGTGCTCAAGTATAATCCGCCGCTGCTCTACCGTTCGGAGATCTACGACTTGATCTACTCCGATGGAAACAGTTGGGATTTCAAGCACGGCAACAATCCGCAAGACTTTAACGTCGCGCCCGACCTGGCACAAACCATGACGCTCGAGCCGCGAATGAAAGTCTTTTCGGCGAACGGCTACTTCGATTTCGCGACGCCGTTCTTCGCCACGCAGTACGTGTTGAGCCATCTCTATCTGGCGCCGGCGCTGCAACGCAATATCAGCTACGGGTTCTACGAATCGGGTCATATGGTGTATCTCCATCCGGCCGCACTGGCGAAGTTCCACGACGACTTGGAACGCTGGTACGCACAGGTGCTTCGTTAACGTGGAAAGACGATACGTGGTAATCAAACGCTTGGCTCTCGCGTTCGCCGCTCTTGCGATGGGGTTTGCGGGCGCTACACTACCGGCCGCAGCCGCGGGTCCTCCGCCTGCCGCGGCGCCGGCGGGTCCGCCGCCCGACGGTTTCCCCGATTCGGTAACGCAACAATCGATCACGCTCGCGGGACGCGTCTATCCGTATACCGCTCGTGCCGGAACGATTACGTTGCGCAACCAGCAAGGACAGCCGGCCTGCCGGATGTTCTTCACGGCGTTTACGCTGGACGGCAGCAATCCCAGTTCGCGACCGGTGACGTTCCTGTATAACGGCGGGCCGGGAAGCTCGACGATTTGGCTGCGGATGGGTTCTTTCGGTCCGATGCGCGTCGCCATCGGCGATGCCGCGCAGGGCGCGAACGCGCCGTTCCATCTGGTCGAGAATCAGAACACGCTATTGGATCGAACCGATCTCGTGTTCGTCAACGCGCCCGGTACCGGGTTTAGCCGGTTATTGGAAGGCGGCAAGGCGTCCGACTTCTACGGCGTCGATCAAGACATGCGTGCGTTCACGCAGTTCGTTTCGCGCTACATTAGTACGTACAACCGCTGGAACTCGCCGAAGTTCTTGTTCGGCGAATCGTACGGCACGCCGCGTTCGGCCGTACTCGTGAACAATCTGCAGCAGCAGGGCATCGGCATCAACGGCGTCGTGCTGCTCTCGTCGGTGCTCGACTTCGGTTTAGACTGGGACATCAATTTCTCGCCGACCGCGATCGGCGGCGGCGACTGGGCGTTCCCGCTGTATCTACCGACCGAAGCCGCATCTTCGTGGTATCACAATGCCTTGCCCGGACCGCAAACGACCCTCGCGCAACTGTTGCCGCAAGTCGAGCAGTTCGCGATGGGCGAATATCTCAACGCGCTGGCGCAAGGTGCGAACCTCTCGCCGTCGACCTACAACGACGTCGTCGCCAAGCTGCACGCGTACACGGGGTTATCGGAACAGTATATTCGTGCCTCGAATCTGCGCATTCCGTACTCGCGCTATTCGACCGAGTTGCTTCGTAACACCGGCCAGACGCTGGGACGTTACGATGCCCGTTACACGTCGTACGCGCTGGATCGCATCGCCGATCAACCCGAGTTCGACGCCACGGATTCGGCGATCGACGCCGCCTTCGTCGGTGGCGGCAACTACTTCATGCGCAGCATCCTGCGCTACAATCCGCCGGTCGAATACCTGCCGGTCGCGTACGGCATCAACCGCCAGTGGGATTGGAAACACGGCGGAGCCGTTCCGACCAATACGGCGCAAGATCTCGCGCATGCCATGGTCTTCAATCCGGGTTTGCGAATCTTCTCGGCCAACGGATATTACGATTTTGCGACGCCGTTTTTCGGAACGGTCTACACGCTGAATCATCTCAACCTGCCGCCGGAGATGCAGAGCAACATCAGCTACGGATTCTACGAATCCGGTCACATGGTGTATCTCCATCCGCAAGCGCTCCAGCAGTTCCACGACGATCTCGAGCGTTGGTACGCCGACGTTCTCAAACAGTAAACCGCAACTGGTACTCGGATTACACAAAGGGCGCCGGCAAAACCGGCGCCCTTTTCAATTCTCGAGCGTGTTACCAGCCGCCGCCGGAGTCTCCGCCGCCGCCGCCACCACCGAAATCGCCGCCGCCTCCACCGCCGGAGTCACCCCCGCCGAAGCCGCCGCCACTCCAGTCGCCGCCGCTCGCGCCGCCCATATCGGCTTGCCCGGCATCGCTCTGGAAGCCGCCGGCATCGGCAGCCGAGCCAGAGCCACCCCAGCCGCCGCTGCTGTCACCGGTCACCGCGCCTTGGCCCGCGTCCGGCCCTGCGATAGCGCCGCCGCCGCCGCGGTTGAACATTTCATTTCCGAGCCAAGCGCCGCCGAGTCCGCCCAGCAAGCCGCTCCAGAAACTGCCGCCGCCGCCACCGAAGCCGCCCCCCTGCCCGTAGCCGTAACCGGCCGGCGGAACGCCGCCCGGCGGTACCGCACCCGGGGGAACGCCCGGAGGACCGTAGCGCGGCGCCGACATGGCGCGCATGATCGAGCGCAAGACTAAGAAGCCGATGCCGATGATAACGATCCACCACAGCATGGAAATATGTATGCCTCCGTTGGTCGAGCGCCGCGTCGTCACCGGAACGGATCCGTTAGCGGTCTGGGCGCGCCCGCTGGACGAAAGATGCGCGCGGTAAATATTGAGAACGCCGTCAACCGCCGACGTAACGCCGCCGTCGTAATCCTCGGCTTTAAACTGCGATTCCATCGTCGAGCGAATCGAATCGAGCGTATCGCGCGTAAACCAGCCGGCTTCGACGCCCGCGGCGTCCGGCACGATGATGTCGCGGCGGTCGTCGCGTGCGATGAAGATGAGGATGCCATTGACGTTGCGTTGCGTGTACGCTTGATGCGCGGCGTCGGCCAGCGACGTACCGTTCAGCGACGGGACCGTGTTGACCACGATTTCTTTGCCGGTTTGCGCGTTGAAGTTACCGATAACGCGGTTGAGCGAAGCTACCGTGCCGGCAGACAACATGTTCGCGCCGTCTTGCACGAAGGTCGCGGCCAGGGCGGGAAGGGCGATCGCGGCGCATACGAGCGCGCAGAGTCCGGACAAGCGTTTCATCGTGTTCCTCCTCCGGTTTGTACCGGCGGCGCGATTTGAAGTTTCAGCGGGAGACGATGAATGCCGCACCGGCCGCACTGAGCGCAAAAAATGCGATAAATATCCACAATAGCAGCCGTTTCAGCAAGTCTCGGCGCGCCCGGCTGGCGCGCGTTTCGTGAGTGGCTCGCTTCACGCTCGTTCGACGCCGGCCGGCGGCGCTTCGGCCCACAAACGCTCGATGTTGTAGAACGACCGCTGCTCGGGCGTGAACACGTGGACGATCACCGAACCGAGGTCTAACAAGATCCAGGTGGCGTCGGCGTAGCCCTCGGTTTTGCCGGTCCTTCCACCCTCGAGTTCGACCGCTTCGACGATGGCGTCGGCGATCGCGCGGGTCTGCACGTTGGAACGGCCCGAGACGATTGCGAACTGGTCGGCTAAAATGGTGCGGCTCGATACCTCGAGCACTACGAAGTCCTCGCCCTTTTTATCTAGGGCTGCGTCGCGAACGACGTCGATCAACTCGCGAATGCCGTTATCTCCTCCGGATGTAATCCGAACGCACGTGCCGCCTCATAGGTTTGCGGCGCGACCAAGCGTCCGTGCGAAATCGTGTATAAGAGCCCGTGATACAAAACCGCCTTCATTCCTTCGTACAAATCGTCCATCGCCAGGTCCCATAACGACGCGCGCTCGTCGAAGGTCCGGCCCGGCTCGACGCCATCGGCGACGTACACGATGCAGTCCAACGGTGACATGGCCGGCGCCGCTAGGGTGTGGCGCGCGATCGCCGAGGTGATTTCGGGGTCGCGA
The DNA here is from genome assembly GCA_963786515.1 of Vulcanimicrobiota bacterium. Classification (GTDB taxonomy): domain Bacteria; phylum Vulcanimicrobiota; class Vulcanimicrobiia; order Vulcanimicrobiales; family Vulcanimicrobiaceae; genus Tumulicola. The sequence goes on from CAWAZM010000022.1 coordinate 17,166, forward strand.
ATGCCGAACAACTCTTCGGCTAACGCCGCGCTCAGCGGGGCGTGCAGCACGACGGGGTGCGCCGCCTCAAATGCATCGATCGCGATGTTGCGCGCTCGACACTCCTCCACCAAGCGGCCGGCGCTGTAGAGGCGCGCCAAATCGTGCAGCAGGCCGGCGACGCGCGCTTTTTCGGATGAGACGCCGTGGCGCATGGCCAGCAGTTCTGCGCTGCGCGCGACGCGCACGCAATGCGCGTAGCGATGCGCCTGGCCGACCTGCTCGCGAACGCCGCACAACAAATCGTTAAACGTCGCGCCGTCGCGCGGCGCGCTACCGGCAGCGTGAACGAAGCACCCGCAATCGGTTGCGATACAAATCGCTGCGCAAGTTACCGGCCCACATCACCAGCGCGCTTTCGTTATCGTCGCTGTAGTAACCGCGTCGAACGGTGACGGTGGTGAAGCCGTATTTACGATATAACTGTTGCGCGGTCGCGTTACTTTCGCGCACCTCGAGCGTCATCCACGAGGCACCGCGTTCGAGCGCTTCGTCGATCAACCGCAGCAACATGACCTCGCCGAAGCGCCGTCCGCGATGATCGGGCGCGACCGCGATCGTCGTTACGTGCGAATCTTCGAGTATCGCCCAGATGCCGCCGTAAGCGACGATGCGTCCATCCAACCGTCCGACGAAATAATGCGCGAGCTTGTTGGTCGCGAGTTCGTTGGCGAATGCATCCGCGGGCCAAACCGTGGAGAACGACGCGCGCTCGATGTCCAACACCGCCGGAATATCCGGTTGCAGCATCGGTCCGATCGCGAGCGCGCTCGGCGAAACTTCGTGTCCGAGTTCGGCCTTCACGAGCGGCTCCAGGGACGTACCGGGACCTTCGCGGCGGGCAACTCTCCGTAATCGGCATGCAGCGCGTGCACGCTCGGCTCCGCCTCAATCGAAGCGGCAACGATGGCGATGGCGGCGGCGGGCGGAACGACGGCCGGGGGACAGGCGGAAGCCACGATACCGCGTTCGGCAAGCGCGGCGAGCACGTCCTCCGGCGCGCCCGCAACGACGCTCGGCGCGGAACCGCGAGCCAGCACCTCATCGAGTGCTTCACCGATGGGGCCGGACGCGCGCGACTCGAGCGCGCCGTTGCGGAGGCGTACGGAAACGATGCCCGGGCGTGGTGCGACGACGGTCAACACGTTGTCTCCGGTTATTCCCAATTCGAGGGCGTCGAACGACGAAACGCCGGCCAGCGGAAGGTCCCATGCCTGAGCGAGCGACTTCGCGTAGGCGATGGCAATCCGCAAACCCGTAAACGTGCCGGGGCCGATGCCGACCGCGATGCGGTGGAGCCGTTCGGGGCGCATGGCCGCGCCATCCAGCACCGTGGCCACGAGGTACAAACCGCGTTCTAACGCGACGTTGCCCGGTATGGCAGCGCTGGCGCGCTCGCCTCCATCGCCCGCGAATGCGACCGAGAACGATCCGAGCGCCCCGTCCAGCGCCAACACGTTCATGCCGGTTCGCGTACTAGGATCGAACGCGGGCCCTCGCCGGCGCCGTCGATCACCACCTCGAAGCGCCGCGCCGGAACGATCGAGGCGCCCCGTTCCCACCACTCGACGAACGCGATACTGTCGCCGGAATCGAACGCGCTCTCCACGCCGAGCTCGAAGATTCGGCGGGATTTTCTATCCGATAAAAATCGAGATGGTCGATCGGCGGAGTCCCCGGATATCGGTTCCAGATCGTAAACGTCGGGCTGGTAACGATTTCCTCACCATGCAATTCGGTGACGGCGGCGCGCACGAACGCGGTCTTCCCGGCCCCCAAGGGCCCGCTCAACGCTACGACGTCGCCGGGGCGTAACGAAGCCGCGAATCGGCGAGCGAACGCTTGCAGATCGGCTTCGGTGGCGGCAGCGACGACGATATCCGAGGTCATCAAACTGCGCGACTACGCGTCGAGGAACGGCACAATCCTGCGGGAAGTGTGCCAAACATGCTGGGAATCTTTTCGCGCATCCGTCTGTGGCCCTTGGCCGCACTCGCCGGATTGTTGTTGAGCGCGTGCGGCGGCGGAGGTGGCGGCGGCAGTTCGAGCGTGCCAAATCCGACGGCGCAGCCGACGATTAATCCGGGGCAGCCGATCCAACACATCGTCATTATGATTCAAGAAAACCGGACGCCGGACCAACTCTTTCAAGCGTTTCCCGGCGCGGACACGCAATCGTTCGGGTACACGCACACCGGTAAGAAAGTCAATCTGCACAAGGTTGCACTGCGCTCGCCGTTCACGCCGAGCAACTATTACGTCGACTTCAAAGACGACTGCAACAGCCAGACGGGCCCCCCGGGCAAAGATTGTCAGATGAACGGCTTCGACCTCCCGCCGATCGAGGGCCATCCTCCGGGAACGCAGACGTATCAATACGTTAATCCGGCCGACATCGTACCGTATTGGTCGCTCGCCAAACGATACGTGCTGGGCGACCACATGTTCCAGACGCAAGGCAGCGGAAGTTTTACGGCACACCAGGACCTGATCCGCGGCGGTACCGCCATCAACGACACGCAGTCGGAAATCGACTTTCCCTGGAACAAGCAGAACGCGTTCGGCAACTGGGGATGCGACGATCTCGCGGGATCGACGACCGCGCTGATCACCAACAAACTGCACTATTTGGGTGCGTCGCCGAGCCCCGGCTATACGCCCCCCGGGCCGTTTCCGTGTTTTAAGTACACGACGCTGCGCGATTTGCTCGATGCGAAATCGATCGGTTGGAAATACTACGTTCCGGAGTTCCACAGCGACCTCGGTGGTTCGCTCTGGAACGCGTTCGATGCGATTCACGACGTCCGCTACGGTTCGGAGTGGGGCACCAACGTGCAGTGGCCGCAAACGAACGTGCTCAAGGATATTGCCAACGGACAATTGCCATCGGTCAGCTGGGTGATTCCCGACTTCATCGATTCCGATCACCCCGGAGCGGCGTCGGACATGGGGCCGTCGTGGGTGGCCTCGGTCGTCAACGCCGTCGGCCACAGTAAATACTGGAATTCCACCGCGATCATCGTGACGTGGGACGACTGGGGTGGATTTTACGACCACGTTCCGCCGCCGTTCGTCGACGCACAAGGCGGATTGGGCTTTCGCGTACCGTTGCTGGTGGTGTCGCCGTACGCCAAAGCCGGCTACGTTTCGCACACGCAATACGAGTTCGGAAGCATCATCCGCTTTGTCGAAGACAACTGGAATTTGGGTCGCCTGAACACGACCGACACGCGAGCTGCCAACATCCTGGATTGCTTCGATTTCAAGCAGCAGCCGCGTGCCTTTTCGACCGTTCAAGCCAAATATTCACGATCGTTTTTCTTGAAGCAAAAGCCCTCGTATCACTGGGTCGATAGCAACTAACGGCGGCGCCCCGGCGTAGGTTTCGCGGGCCTCTGTGGCGAAGTCACGAGGCCCTTGAATAACGATATTATCCATCAGGTCAACGTCGAAGATGAAATGCGAGAGAGTTATCTCTCGTATGCTATGTCCGTTATCGCATCGCGCGCGCTTCCGGACGTTCGCGACGGCCTAAAACCGGTTCAACGGCGCATCCTCTATGCGATGCGCGAGATGGGTTTCGACCCGTCCAAGCAGCACCGCAAATGCGCCGGTATCATCGGCGAAGTGCTCAAGAGCTATCACCCGCACGGCGACAGTTCTGTGTACGACGCCTTGGTGCGGTTGGCGCAAGACTTTACCATGCGCTACAAGCTGGTCGACGGACACGGCAACTTCGGCTCGATCGACCCCGACCCGCCCGCCGCTTACCGGTATACCGAAGCACGTCTCGCCCGTACCGCGCTGGAGATGCTCGGCGATATCGATAAAGAAACCGTCGGCTTCATTCCGAATTTCGATAATCAGGGCGTCGAGCCGACCGTGCTTCCCGGCCGGATGCCGCAGCTGCTCGTCAATGGATCCTCGGGCATCGCCGTCGGAATGGCGACCAACATTCCGCCGCACAATCTCAGCGAAATTGTCGCAACGCGATCGTCGCCCTGCTCGACGAGCCGGAGATCACCGACGACGCGCTGATCGATCACGTCAGCGGCCCCGACTTTCCGACCGGCGGTACGATTCTCGGCATCGAGGCGATTCGCGAGGCGTATCGCACCGGTCGCGGTTCCATTGCGATTCGCGGCAAGGCCGAAATCGTCGAAGAGAACGGCCGCTACAAGATCGTCATCACCGAGATTCCGTACCAGGTGTATAAGTCGCGCATCGTCGAGGCCATCGCCGAGGCGCATTCGGAAAAGCGCATCCAAGGTATCGCGCGGCTCGACGATGAGTCGAACCGTAAGGGCATGCGCGTCGTCGTCGAGCTACAGCGATCGGCGACGCCGAAAGTCGTACTCAACCAGCTCTTCAAGCATACGCCGCTGCAGGCGAGCTTCGGCTTCAACATGCTGGCGCTGGTGCCGGTCGGTCCGCCGCGTGCCGACGGATCGGTCGCGCTCGAACCGCAGGTGCTATCGCTCAAACAGATGCTGACGCACTTCATCGACCATCGTAAGAACGTCGTCGTGCGGCGCACCCGGTACGATTTACGCAAGGCCGAAGAGCGCGCGCATCTGCTCGAAGGCTACCGTATCGCGCTCGACAACATCGACGAAGTCATCGAAATCGTGCGCGGAAGCCAGACGACCGACGAAGCCAAGAAGCGGTTGTCGGCGCGCTTCGAACTCAGCGACGTACAGGCGCAAGCGATCGTCGACATGCGGTTGCGCACGCTGGTCGGGCTCGAACGCAAGAAAATCGAGGACGAATACGCCGAACTCATCAAGACGATCGCGGAATTGACCGATATCCTCAACAGTCCGCGACGCATCGCCGAGATCATCAAAGGCGAAACGCTCGAACTCAAGCGGCGTTTCGGGGACGAGCGCACGGACCACCATCGAAGCGGCCGACAACGAGATCTCGATGGAACAGCTGATCCCGAACGTCGAGGTCGTCGTCACCTACACCGTCGGTGGCTACATCAAACGCGTCAGCCTCGATACGTTCCGCACGCAGAATCGCGGCGGTCGCGGCGTTACGGGCATCTCCAACCTCAAGCGTGAGGACGTCGTGCGCAATTTCTTCGTGACGAAGACGCACGACCACGTGCTGTTTTTCAGCAACAAGGGCCGCGTGTATCGCTTGCGCGGGTACGAGATTCCGGATACGACCCGCCAGGCGCGCGGAACTGCGCTGGTCAACCTGCTGACGTTGCCGCCGGGCGAAGAAGTGTCGGCCGTTTTTCCGACCGACACGTTTGCCGGCGAGCAGTATCTCGTCATGATCACGCGTCGCGGCGTTATCAAGAAGACCAAGCTCGCGGAGTTCGCAAACGTGCGCCGCAACGGTCTCAACGCCATCAATCTCGATGAAGACGACGAGTTGCTGGCGGTCAATCTATCGGACGGCTCGCACGACATCATTCTCGCATCGACGATCGGCATGGCGGTGCATTTCAACGAGACGCAACGTGCGGCCGATGGGCCGCAACGCGCGCGGCGTGAAGGCGATGACCTTGGATCCCGGCGATGCGATCGTCGCGATGGATATCGTCGAAGACAACAGGCGCGAGGTGCTGCTCGTAACGACGCTGGCGTTCGGCAAACGTACGCCGATCGACGACTACCGGCACACGTCACGCGGTGGCAAGGGCGTCAAAGCGTTCGCCCGCCAGCGCGACGACGTCGGCAAGGTCATCGATCAAATCCTCGTGGCGCCCGACGATGAGGTCCTCATGATCACCAGCGGAAATCAGGTGATCCGTCTCAAGGTGAACGAAATCCGCAAGACCGGCCGCGACGCGAAGGGCGTGCGGCTGCAACGTCTGGGCGAAGGCGAAGAGGTCGTTGCGATCACCAACTTGGGCAAACAGGTCGCACAGCTCTCGGACATTACCGGCGAGCCGCAGCAGCCCGAGTTGTAACTCGGCTGCCGGCCGCCGCGCCGAACATCCGCGGCCGGCCGGCGAGCCGGCTGGGGACGGCGTCGGAAACCTCCGAGGCGCGGAGGCGATTATGGAGCTTGGAGGTATATCCAGAAACACAATGAGTGCATTAGCCGACGTAACTCAGGCGAACTTCGACGCCGAGGTATTACAACACGCGCAGCCGGTACTGGTCAACTTTTGGGCGCCCTGGTGCGGTCCGTGCCGCATGCTGAGCCCAGTCGTCGAAAAGGTCGCAGCCGCGCACGAGAGCAAGGCGAAATTCGTCAAGCTCAACACCGACGACAACCCCAACATTGCGGGGCAGTATCAAGTCTCGGGGATTCCGTGCTTGATCCTGTTCAAAGGCGGACAGGCCGTCGATCGCATCGTCGGTTACGTGCCCGAGGGCACGATCTCGTCGATGCTCGCGCGCCACGTCGCGTAGTCGTTAGGCCGGTTCGTTAAACCAGCCCGACGGTTTCACGTCGAGGCTGACGTTGATCTGCTTGACCTCGGTGTAGGCGTCGTATCCGTACGTTCCTAGCTCGCTTCCGAATCCAGAACGTTTCATGCCGCCCCACGGTGCTTCGTTGTACGTGGGGTGGTATGTGTTTATCCACGTGATTCCGGCGCGGAACCCGCGCACCATCCGGTGTGCTTTGGCGGCGTCTTGCGTGAACACGGCGGCGGCCAAACCGTAGTCGGTATCGTTAGCGACACGCAGTGCTTCGGCTTCGCCGTCGAACGTTTGCACCACTAACACCGGTCCAAAATTTCTTCGCGCACCACGCGCATTTCGGGTCGCGTATCGCCGAAAATCGTTGGAGCGATGTAATTTCCCGCGGCGAGCCCGCCCCCCAAACGTTCGCCACCGCACAGTAAGCGCGCGCCTTCGTCTACCCCGGTCGCGATATAGCGTTCGACACGTTCGCGCTGCAGCGTCGAGACGAGCGGTCCCATCTCGGTCTGCGGGTCGAAACCGTCGCCCACCCGAATTCGATTTGCCTTGTCGATCAGCCGTTCGAGAAACCGTTCGGCGATGCTGCGTTCGAGCACGAGTCGCGATCCGGCCGAGCAGACTTGGCCGGCGTTCATAAAGATTCCAAACAGTGCGTAGTCGACCGCCGTTTCGAAATCGGCATCGGCAAATACGACGTTGGGCGATTTACCGCCCAGCTCCAAAGAAACTTTCGTGAGATTCGGTCCGGCAGCCGCGAGAATTTGCTTCGCCGTATGCGTGCCGCCGGTGAAGGCAACTTTGTCAACCAGCGCGCTGGCTGCGATTGCAGCGCCCACGACGGGACCGGCGCCGGGCACGACGTTCACGACGCCTGGCGGAACACCGCACGCTTCGAAGATCGCCGCCAGCCGGAGGGCCGATAACGATGTGTTCTCCGCGGGTTTGAGCACGCAGACGTTGCCGGCCGCCAGCGCCGGCGCGAGCTTCCACACCGCCATCAGCAGCGGATAGTTCCACGGCACGATCTGTCCGCACACGCCGATCGGCTGGCGGATGGTAAAGCTGGCCGTCTGACCGGGGACGTCGAAGGTTTGCCCGTGTGGTTTGGTCGTGAGCCCAGCGTAGTACCGAAAGCAGTCGGCCGCGTCAACTGCGTCCATCAGCGTTTCGCGCAGCGGCTTGCCGCCATCCAGCGTGTCGATTCGCGAAAATTCGTCGCGCGCGGCATCGATCGCGTCGGCAACCCTGAAGAGCACTGCGGCGCGTTCGGTGGCGGTTGCGCGCGGCCAAGGCCCTTCGTCGAATGCCTTGCGCGCGGCGCTCAACGCGGCGTCGACGTCGGCCGGCCCCGCTTCGGCGACGGTAGCGATCGTTTCGCCGGTCAACGGATCGACCGACTCGCGTACCGCGCCGTCGAGCGCGGCGCGAAAGCGTCCGTCGAGGTACAACGGTACCACGCCGTCGAGCCGAGGAACGGAGCGAAGGACGTCGCCGCCTTCGGGCGCGGCGTACCGGCGGGGTCGACGGTGTGCTGCATGGTCCACAACAGGCTTCTCCATGCCGGGCAGCCGCCCCGCGGGACCGCGCTTGAGCCACGTCCCGCCATCCGACGAGGGCGCGCTCGACGGGCGGATCATCGAGCTGATCGAATCGGCGCATCGCGCCGAGCCGTGGGCGTTGGGTTCTACCCTCCTCGCGATCGCGCGCCGGCTCGATCTCCCCGAGCCGGCGTTGCTCGATCGATTGCGAACGCTGGTCGAGGACGGCCGGCTGGTTCGGAGATTCGGCTATTTCGCGCTGTCGGGTCATACCGTCGTGCTGTCGCCCGGACAGCAAGCGTTTTTTGCATCGCTGCTGGCCGATGACGAAACGTCCGCAGCGATCGCGTATGCGTCGCTGGCGAGCGACGTGCGGAACAGCGACGTCGCCGGAATCGCCAAAGCATTCGACACGTTGCTGGCGACCGGGGCGCTGATTCGCATTGGAGACGATTGTTACCGGGGCGCGCAGATCGTCGCGATGCGACGGCAAATCGAGGCACACTTCCGCGCGAACGTGCGGCTTACGGTTGCGGAGTTCCGCGACCTCGCACGAACGACGCGCAAGCACGCGGTGCCGCTGCTCGAGTGGTTCGACGAGCGAGGCGTGACGTCGCGTGACGGAGTCGACCGCGTGCGCGGCGACGCATCGTCAGTGGTGAACGAGGGTGGCGACTCCCACGATCAGCTCCAACGCGATCAACACGATCACGATTAGCTCCAGAAACTCGTCGCGACGGCTGCGCGCGTCGTCGGTAAAGAAGCCGTAGATTTCTCCGATGCTGGCCAGTTTTCGATCGATCTGGCGCTGCCAGTCGGCCAATCCGAGCCGTTGCGCCGCGGTACGATAGATTCGCGCGTCGTACGCGTCACCGACCACTTTCAACGCATTGCTGGACCGGTCGATCAACTCTAAGACGTCGACGATCAAGTAGCGCAACGAGTCGGCCCGATCGGCCTCCCGGCGTCCCAGCAGCGAGCGTCCCAAACGGCGCGAACCCAGATCGTAAATTCGGTCGAGTTCGCGATCGAGCAATGCATCGTAGGTGCGTAACTCGAGCAGTTGCGAATTGGCGAACTCGAGAATGTCTTCCACGGCGCGTGCGTTGTCGGGCCGGTCGAAGATAAACGACGTATCCCATTGCACGACCGTCAAGTCGTCTTCGAAGTACGAAAAGCGGGTGCGCAGCGCTTCGACGCGCTCGTCTTCTGCCAGCCGGCGGCGCTCGCCTAATAGCAATCCGGCCAGCACGTTCGGATCGCGTTCGAGCAACTCGGTGGCCCCCGTACTTTCCGCGAACCGGTGCACGCTGACGATAAAATAGTCCTCAACGAGCGGTACGTGCCGGTCGTCCAAATCGGCAGCATGTTCGTCGCAGAATCGCTCCATCAACTCGAATGCCAAGGTGAGCGCCGAGCCGTCGGTGCGAACCCGGTCTGCGAGCGCCACCAGGTCCGTCCACGGGCCGGTCGCGTCGAACGTAAGCCGCAGCGAGACCACGCCGTACTCGTAGGCTTTCAGCCGAACGTGACAATCGCCGCCGGCCGCGCGACCCTCGCCGAGATCGACGATTGCCGGTGGCACGACGAACTGTAAGTAGCCCGGAAACACGCGGCCGTCGCGCGGCGCGCCCGCTCCGGCCGGGACGTGGGCGACGCGACCGTCGAGCGCGGCCAAATCGATCGTATCGGATACGTCGAACAAGTAATAGGCGTTGACCGTTCCGGCGGCGACATCGAGCATTCTGCGCGGCCTTAGGCCCGGGAGCGGGAACGCCTCCCGGAAGGGCCCGCGACGCTTGAAATAGGAACTGTGATGCGGCTCGTGCGGTTATGGAGAAAAGATGAACGTTGAGAAAATGACCGAGCGCGTTAGCGAAGCGCTCAATGCGGCATATTCGCGTGCGTTGGCCGAACATAACACGCAAACCACACCCGAACACATGCTCGCCGCCATGCTCGAGCAAGAACGCGGCATCGCGGGAGATATTCTTTCCAAAGCCGGCGCGAACGTGCCGGCGCTCACCCAGCGCGTCGATGAGGCGATCGGCCGTCTACCGCGTTTGAGCGGATCGAATGCGGATAGCGCACAAGTGACGCTATCGCCCGAACTCGCTCGCGTGATGAATACCGCCGAGAACGATGCAAAGTCGTTGCAAGACGACTACACGTCGGTCGAGCACGTGCTGCTCGCTATGTCCGAATCTCCGGGCGAGATCGGGCGTTTGCTTCGCGATTCGGGGGTTACGCGCGACTCCTTGTTGCAAGCCTTGCGCGACGTGCGCGGCAACCAACGCGTAACGACGAAGGATCCCGAAGGAACCTACAAGTCGCTGGAACGCTACGGTCGCGACCTCACCCTCGAAGCCGAGCGCGGTAAGCTGGATCCGGTGATCGGTCGCGACGAGGAAATTCGCCGCGTCGTACAAGTACTCTCGCGACGCACCAAAAACAATCCGGTGCTGATCGGCGAACCGGGCGTCGGCAAGACCGCCATCGTCGAAGGTTTGGCGCAGCGTATCGTCCGCGGCGACGTTCCCGAGGGCTTGAAAAACAAGCGCGTGGTGTCGCTCGATATGGGCGCACTGATTGCCGGTGCGAAATACCGGGGCGAGTTCGAAGAGCGCTTGAAAGCCGTGCTGAAAGACGTCGCGAACTCCGAAGGGCAGATCGTGCTGTTCATCGACGAACTGCATACGGTCGTCGGCGCCGGGAAAACCGAAGGCTCGATGGACGCCGGCAACCTGCTCAAGCCGATGCTCGCGCGGGGCGAGTTGCATATGATCGGCGCGACCACCCTCGACGAGTACCGCAAGTACATCGAAAAAGACGCTGCGTTGGAGCGCCGTTTTCAGCCGATCTTCGTCGGCGAACCCACCGTGGAAGACACCATTTCGATTCTGCGCGGCTTGAATGAAAAGTACGAAGCGCATCATGGCGTCCGCATCAAAGATGCCGCCCTGGTTGCGGCCGCCACGATGAGCAATCGCTACATCAGCGACCGGTTTCTACCGGACAAGGCGATCGATTTGGTCGACGAGTCCGCCGCCAAACTGCGCACCGAAATCGATTCGATGCCGCAAGAGCTGGACGAAGTATCGCGACGCGTCATGCAGCTCGAAATCGAGCGCGAGGCGCTGCGCAAAGAAACCGACAACGCCAGCGTGCGGCGCCTGGAACAACTCGAACGCGAGTTGGCCGAACTGCGCGAGCGCCAGGCCAAGTTACGCGTGCAGTGGGACGCCGAGAAGAGCGCGTCGATGAAACTGCGCGACCTGCGCGAGCGGATCGAGCAGACCAAGGTGCAGATCGAACAGGCCGAACGGCAGTACGATTTAAACCGCGCGGCCGAACTGCGCTACGGGCAACTGGCCCAACTCGAGCGAGAGCTCAATGAAGCCGAAACGTCGGCGGCAACGCAAAACGGCGCCCGGCTCTCGAAAGAAGAGGTCGACGAAGACGATATCGCCGAGGTGATCGCACGTTGGACCGGCATCCCGGTGTCGAAACTCTTGGAAGGCGAACGTCAGAAACTGCTGCATCTCGAAGACGAGTTGCACAAGCGCGTGATCGGCCAGAACGAAGCGGTCAACGCGGTCGCCGAGGCAGTACTGCGCAATCGTTCCGGGCTCGCCGATCCCAACCGTCCTATTGGGTCGTTCATTTTTCTCGGACCCACCGGCGTCGGCAAGACGGAACTGGCGCGAGCGCTGGCCGAGTACTTATTCGACGACGAACGGGCGTTGATTCGCATCGACATGTCGGAGTATCAGGAAAAGCATACGGTCGCGCGCCTGATCGGTGCGCCGCCTGGCTACGTGGGGTACGACGAGGGCGGCCAGCTGACCGAAGCCATTCGTCGCCGCCCGTACAGCGTGGTGCTGTTCGATGAAATCGAAAAAGCGCACCCGGACGTGTTCAACATTTTCTTGCAGATCTTGGATGACGGGCGTTTGACCGACGGCCAAGGCCGCACCGTCAACTTCAAGAACACGATCGTAATCATGACGTCGAATATCGGCAGCCACCGCATCCTCGAACATCGCGGAGCGTTCAACGGCGCCGATTACGCGATCATGCGCGCCACCGTGCTCGACGAACTGCGACAGCACTTCCGCCCCGAGTTCCTCAATCGGGTCAACGAGATCATCGTGTTCCACGCGCTCTCGCAAGAACAATTGGAGCACATCGTCGATATTCAGCTGCAGCGACTGCGCAAACGCCTCGCCGAGCGGCGGATCACGCTAGATCTCGATGAGGCCGCAAAACGCCACATCGTCAACGTCGGATACGACGCGAACTACGGCGCACGTCCGCTCAAACGAACGATTCAAAAGGAGCTCGAAACGCCGCTGGGCCGCAAGATTCTGGCGGGCGAAATCAACGACGGCGACACCGTCGGGGTTGGCTTCGACGACATTCGCGGCGAGCTGACGTTTACGGTCGCATCCAAAGCAGTGGTACCGGCGTAGTGGCGCTCGAGCTTCGCAACGCGCACGGCGAGCGCGTCACGTTCTCGGACGTCGGCGCGGCGATCGTCGAGATTTTCGTTCGCGACGGCTCCGGCGAGATCGGCAACGTTGCGATGAATGCCGGCGGGAGCGCCGGCCGCGTCGTCGGCCGTTTCGCCAACCGTATTGCTAACGGCGATCTGCCACTCGACGGCCGCAACTACAGGTTGCTGACGAACGAGGGAACGACCACGCTGCACGGCGGCCCGGACGGTTTTTCCAAGCGGGCATGGAGCGTTGAGGACGGCGCGACCGACAGTTCCCTAACGTTTCGGATCGAGAGCCCGGACGGCGATCAAGGCTTTCCAGGTGCGGTCACTTGCCGCGTAACGTATTCGTTCGACGACGAGTCGGCGCTGCGGATCGATTACGAAGCGACCGCCACGGCGCCGACGGTGATCAATCTCCTGAACCACGCCTATTTTAATCTGACCGGCGACCCCAACGCTTCGATCGAAAACGTTCTGTTACAAATCGAGTCCGAAGCGTATTTACCCGTTGAACGGTGCGTTGATTCCTACGGGTGAGATACTTCCGCTTGCCGGAACCGATCGCGACTTCCGTGACGTGCGACCGATCGGATCGACGCCGATCGATTGCACGTACGTTTTGGAAGGTCAAGGCCTCCTACAAGCCGCCCAAGCGTTCGACGTGCGTTCCGGGCGCAGTCTCGCCGTTGAGACGACGCAACCGGCGATTCAACTCTACACCGGCAAGCCCGGCGCGTTTGCCCTCGAGACCGAACATTATCCCGACGCACCCCACCATCCGAACTTTCCGTCGACCGAGTTGACGCCGGATCGCCCGTTTCACTCGACGACGATCTACCGCTTCTCGGCATCACAGTAGGTGGCGCCGAAGCCATCTTGGCTAGAACGCTTTCCGATCGTTGCGCTCGTCGTGACCGCGGTGTTCGCGCTCCAGGTCCTCGTTCTGAGTTCGGCCTCATTATCGATCGTGACGGCTGCGCTTTTTTGGGGCCTCGCAATCGGACTGGCACCGCTAATGCAGGAGACGTCGATGGGAGATGCCTCGACGACGGTGCAAATGTGTGTGCTCGTCGGAGTCTTATTTATCGTGCTCGCCTTCCTCGAAACCGCGGCCATCATCGTGTTGCGTAAGGCGGCTCCGCGCGTGCGCTGGATCGTACGAGGGTCGGCCGGTGTGATAGCGATCGGGTTGCTACTGTTCACCCCGGCGGCCGGTCCGATGCGGATGTTTTAAGGCGCGTTGCAGATGGAACGCTTTCCGGTTGGTGCTATCGTCGTCACGACGGTGTTTGCGATCGAAGGCCTGACGCGCAGGGGTGCGGACGTCACCGTGGCGCATTCGGACGTCTCCTACGGTTTAGCGAGCGTGCTCGCGCCGATGATGCAGCTCGGTTCGTTAGACGTGAAGCCGATGGTGCTAGTCGCCGCGATCGTCACGATGCTGTTCATCATCTTAGCCTTCATCGAAACGGCGATTTTCATCATCCTACGGAAATCGACGCCACGAGTTCGGTGGGCCGTTCGCGTGACTGCCACGGTGATAGCCGTTGCGCTGTTGCTGTTCACTCCGGCTGTGGCTCCGATGCCGGTCCTCAATTACGGTTTGCAAGATACTCCCGCCAAGGTCACCGCAACCGCCGTTGCTGAGAGCGGGCCAATCGATCTGCCATTGATCCGCAATTGGAGCCGCTCGGAGGGGCAACCAGGGAAATTTCGCGAGTTCGAATTGCGACTGAGCGAGTAAGCCTGTGCCGGCTGGGCCGGGTTACTTCGGGGCTGCCACGCGTTTGCGAGCTTTGAGTCGCTCGCCTTCGTCTAAGATCCGCTTGCGCAGACGAATCGACTCCGGCGTTACTTCGACCAACTCGTCGTCTTCGATAAACTCGATGGCGCGTTCGAGAGACAGCACGTCCGGTGGCGCGAGCCGCACGTTCTCGTCGGTGCCGGCCGCACGCATGTTGGTGAGCTTTTTCTCACGAACGACGTTCATCGCGATATCTTTGTCGTCGTTGGCCCGGCCGACGATCATGCCTTCGTACACGTCGACACCCGGTCCGATGAAGAACTCGCCGCGTTGGTCGAGCCCTTGCAATGCGTAACCGGTCGTGCGGCCCGTATCGCTGGCGACCAATGCGCCCACCGAACGTCCGGGCAGTTCGCCCTGCCATTCTTGATGATCGTAATACGTGTGCGACATCACGGCCGTGCCGCGTGACAGCGTCAGCAACTCGCCGCGTAGGCCGAACGTCGCGCGCGTCGGCATCGTGTATTCCAGCCTGCGCGATTCGCCGATGCTGATCATGTTCGACATCAACGCTTTGCGCTTGCCGAGCGCCTCGATTACCGGACCGACGTATTCTTCGGGAACGTCGACCACCACGTATTCGACCGGTTCCCAACGCTTGCCGTCGCGTTCCATCACGATGACTTGCGGCTTGGAAACCGCGACTTCGTAGCCTTCGCGCCGCATCGTCTCGATCAAGATCGAAAGATGCAGCTCGCCGCGTCCGCGCACGTCGAACGTGTCGGCCGACTCGGTGTCGGCAACGCGCAGCGCGACGTTCGATTCCAGTTCGCGAACTAACCGTTCGCGTATCTGCCTCGACGTCAAATACTTGCCTTCGCGGCCCGCAAACGGTGACGAGTTGACACTAAACGACATCGAAACGGTCGGCTCGTCGACCGCGACTGCGTGGATGCCCTCGGGATTGTCGGCGGCCGCAATCGTGTCGCCGATGTTCAGATCGTCGATGCCCGACACGCATACGATGTCGCCGGCCGACGCTTCCTCGACTTCGATACGCTCGAGCCCGGCAAACGTGAGGAGCGTCGTGAGACGCAGCCCCATCGCAACCTCGCCGTCGCGCGCGACCTTCGCGATCGGCGCGTTCACGCGCGACGTGCCGCGAAAGATCCGGCCGATACCGATTCGGCCGACGTACTTATTATGGTCGATAGCCGAGATCAACAGCTGAAAGGAACCGTCTTCGGCCGGAGCTTCGGGAACGTGCGTAACGATCGTTTCGAACAGCGGCTCGAGCGAATCGCTGACGTCGTCGAGATCGCGCTTGGCGATGCCGGCCCTGGCGTTCGTGTACAACACCGGAAATTCGGCCTGTTCGTCGCTCGCCCCGAGCTCGACGAACAAGTCGAAGGTTTCGTTGACGACTTCTTGCGGACGCGCATCCTTGCGGTCGATCTTATTCACGACCACGATCGCACGCAGATCGAGTTCCAGCGCTTTGCGTAGCACGAAACGCGTCTGCGGCATAACGCCTTCGGCCGCATCCACCAATAACAGCACGCCCTGCACCATTTGCAGCACGCGCTCCACCTCGCCGCCGAAGTCGGCGTGTCCGGGAGTATCGACGATGTTAAACTTCGTCGCGCCGTGCTTGACGGCGGTGTTTTTGGCTAAAATCGTAATCCCGCGTTCGCGTTCGAGCGGGTTGGAATCCATCACGCGCGTCGTTAAGGCTTGCCCTTCACGAAATACGCCGCTTTGGCGCAGCATGGCATCGACCAGGGTGGTTTTCCCATGGTCGACGTGGGCAATAATGGCGACGTTACGGATATCTGGGCGGGTTCTCACGGCGACCCATCGTTCCAAGGGCGGAGGCCAATACCATGCAAAAGGCGGCCAGGGGACCGCGTATTTCTCCGCGTAAGGCCTTTCGCCTACGACGAAAGACAGAAAGGATCAGCGATGCAACTCGAGCCCTACCTTTTCTTCAGCAAAGGCGCCTGCGAAGACGCGCTCAATGCGTATACGACCATCCTGGGCGGTGAAGTTCAGGGTCTCACCCGTTACAAGGACATGCCGGCCGATGCCGGGCCTCACGTGACCGCGGGGACCGAAAACTATGTTATGCACGCACGCTTCCAGGCGAACGGCATTGCATTTATGGCGTCGGACGGACGCCCGGGCGCCGAATATGGAGATGGTCAGATTTCGCTCAGCCTCTCCGTCGAGACGCGCGCGAAAGCAGATCAAATCTTCGCCGCATTATCGCAAGGCGGAAAAGTGGACATGGCGATGCAGAACGTTTTTTGGGGATCGTACTTCGGTATGGTGACCGACAAATTCGGAATCGACTGGATGATCTCGGCGCCGGAATAGCCAGTCGTTAGCGCCCGCCCTGCACCGAGAGCTCCCACCGGTAGCCGTCGGGATCGTGAAACCACAAGCCCATGTTTTTCGATCCCTCGGCTTCCGGTCCGATTTCATCGCCCGGGTCTTCGATTGCAACGCCATTTTGCTTGAGTGAAGCGAGGGCCGCGCGTAACGCGCTCATGTCGGGTAGATGAAACGACATGTGATCGATCGCCGCCGGATCCGGCGTCCCTTGCGAGAGCACGATCGTAACGTCGTCGTTGCTTAGACCGATGTAGTCGTCGCCTTCAAAAATCGGTTCGAGATCGAACGATTGCTGCCACCATTTCGCGCTCTGCTTCGGGTCGCGTACTGCCAGGCCGAAATGACCCACCGCACCTAGATGAATCTTCATACCCTCCACATTACCCGGTTCGAGGTGGCTGCGCGAGGTCGCTCGCTCGTAAAGCGTCCGACCGCCAGGCTTGACGGAGCGGCGTGCTTGCAGGCATGATGCGGAGGTTCACGTTCGCTTTGGAGGTTTGCTTTGAACCGTCGCTTTCTGTCCGTTGTGGCTCTCGCCGGGCTTGCCGCCGCGCTGCCGCCTGCAGTAGCACCCGCCGCGTCCGCCGGGCTCGCCTGGGACTCGGTCATGAAGTTCGTTCCGGGGGCCGACGCGTCGACGCTGCAGCCGGGATCGTTCGCTACCGACTTCGCGACGGCATCGGCGGTCCAATCGCAAGATGGGGGCGGCGGCGGCGGAATTTTCGGTCATCTGAAACAGGCGATTGCGGCGGGCAAAGGCGCGATGCAGATGTTGCAGAGCGGATTGGCCGAGCATCATTACATCGCCGGCTATAAAGAGCGAACCGACGAAATATCGCAGCAAACGGCGACCATTACCGATTGCAGCGCGCGAACGATCACGACGCTGGATCTGAAGCACAAAACGTACACTGTCGTGTCGATGGATCAACCGCAGTCGACTTCGGGATCGAGCGGCGACAGCAGCACGCCGCACCCGATGGCATCCGACGATTTGTCGCACCTCTCGATTGCGATTCGCAACACGGCGCTGGGAGCGCGCAACGTGGCGGGCACGCAGACCCAGGGCTATCGTTCCGATACGACGATCACCGCGACGAACGCACAAGGCCAGACCTCGACCACGCAGGGGCAAATGAACGGGTACTACGCGGCGTTCTCAACGCCGTCGCTGTCGTGCCGGCGGTTCGGTTCGGGATCGCCGATGGGGCCTTCGGCGGCGCAGTCGGCGGAGGGAATGCAAATGTACAGCCATCTGATGCAAGCGTTCGCTTCGAATCACATGGACAAACGCTTCAGCATCTCGCAGAGCGGGCCGCCGCTTCCACTCGGCCGCTTTTCGATGTTCGATGCCATCACGTTCAAGGGCCAATCATCATCCGGACAAGGGTTATCGATCGAAAACGAGCGCGGCAACGTGCATTCGGTCGCCGCGAACGATGCGATCTTCTCGGTCCCGAGCGACTTTACGAAACAATAAGCACCGCGCCCTATTGCATCGTCGTTCGCACGTGCGAGACCACATCGGACGTGATATCCGTCGCACCGGCCGGCGCGTTCGATTCGTACACGCGGCCCAAGCCGCGTTCTCCCGCGACCGAATTGGCCGTCGTCTCGATCGAAGCGACCATCTCCGAACGTAGCGCCGCGCGCGCTTTCTGCACGCTGGCTATTTCGGACGCAAGGCGTGCGGCCGCCAATCGATTCTGTGACGCGACGTCGTTGAGCCGCTGGGTTATATCCGCGCCGCTCGTCTTGTAGGCCTGGAGCGCGAGCGCACGATCGTCGTGCGTCAATGCCGCGGCGGGGGTTCGAACGTCGTCGCGCAGCTGCGCTGCAGTGCGGCGATGCTCCTCGACGTCACCGGCGACATTCGTCGAGATTCGAAATCGCTTCGCGTTGCAGCGATTGCGCGAAACCAGACAGCGTGATCGCGTCCTGGCTGCGTATGCCGGCCACCAGCCGGTCTTCTTGCGATTGCAGTGCATCGAGTTCGGCTTGCATGCGGCGCCGATCTTTCGGCTCGAGATGCAAATTCCGCAACTTGACGCGGATCTGCAGACGCGTGCCGGCGTGCGCGCGATCGAACGCATAGGCGGCGTTGGCTTCGCTCTCTCGCAGTTGCGAGGCACGCAGCGTTAACGCTCGGTCGTTGCGAAGTTGCAACGCGTCGCGATATGTGGCAACCGCCGCCTCACCGCTATCCGGTGGCGTCCCGTTCGCCGGAATGGATGGAATTCGAATTTGCAGCGCGCTGGTCTGGCGAGCCGCCGCATCCAAGACGTGGTGCGCATCGGTGACGTCGGCCGCGATACGCTCGGACAGATTCGTCAGGCCGGCCGGCGTTTGGATGAGCCGTAGGGTTGCGAGATTTGCGTCGTACTCGCGCAACATCGACGCCAGCGGGTGGCCGGCGACGGCGCGCCGCAGATCGAGCCGCGCCGGTTGGCCGAACGGCCTCGGCGTGGGACTCTGCGATGCAGTCGAATGCGCGCAGGCCGCGAGCGCGACGAGCAATCCGATGGAAACTCGACGCATCACGGCGGCGGGAACGTCCGCTGATATTTGAAGTCGATGCCGTTTCCGCCGGTGTCGATCGGAATCGTCGACGTCGATATGCCGGTGCCGGTCGACGTTGTCTGCGTGAGGAACGGTTGCGTTGCGAAGGGATTCTGTTGCAGCGATGTGTAGGCCGTCATCTGTAGCTGCGAGGAGATGTTCGGTCGATATTGCACCGTGTACGCCGTCCGGCGCGTTTCGTTGAACGTTTCGGCGAAGATAAAGCTGATTTTATCGCCCAGCTTTTTTACGGCGCTTATGCCCAAACCCGATTGCAGGTCGTTGGTGATCTGAAAGTTCTGAAGGCCGAGCGTGTCGCCGACGGCCACCGATAGCGGTTCGAGCAAATTGCGCGTAAACAACGTGTTCAGCTGGCCTGCGGCGAGATTCGTGATCGCCGAGCCGGCCGAGAACGAACCGCCACCCGAATTCGCGACGCCGCGTACCGCGCCCAACGATTGCGCGTTCACTAAGAGCCCGAGTATTTGATCGCGATCGTACTGCGGCTGCGATGCGAGGCCGAGATTGAGACTCGTCGCCGGGCCGGTGACGTGAAGCGTGACGTCGGTGCTCGGATTCGAAACGTGGGTGGTCGCCGTTGCGTCGACGTCCGGAACGATGCCGCTGTTGGGATCGAACGTGACGGTTCCGCTCTGCACGCGGAAATCGCGTAAAAAGCTAACGGTGCCGCCGGTCGAGGTAAACGCTCCAGATAATTGCGGCTTGGCGAGCGTACCGGCAACGTTGAGCGATCCGGTGGCGCCGAGATCGATATTCGGACTCTGGACGCGAACGTCGCGTCCGACGTTGATCTGTAGGTCGAAGGCGACCGGCGGGAGCACCGGCGCCGATCCGCCGGCCGGCTTCGGATTGTATAACGCCGTAAGCGGAATTCGCGCCGATGCAACCGCTACCGAACCCGACGCGAGAATCGGGCTGCCGGGCTTGCGGCTGAGCGCGACGTTGGCGTCGAGCTTACCCTTGAAGTATTGCGGAAGATCGAACTGGGCTTGCGTCGTGCGTACGGACAATTGGAACGACGCGTCGCGCGGGTCGCGGAAGTTCGGAATCCACGCGTACCCGTTGCCGGCCACGCCCCCGCCCCCCGCGCTTGCCGCGAATTTGGTCAGCGTAATCGTCTGCTTGTCGAAGGCGACCTGCGCGACGGTATCGGTGATCGGAATCGATTCCGCCGGCCCCGAGAACGAGCCGCCGGTGAATCCGAGCGATCCGGCTAGTTCGGGTTTACTGAGATTGCCGGCGATCTGCACGGTGCCGTCGATTCGTCCCGTCACCTTGGTGTTTTTCGGAAGCAGCGATACGAAGTTCGACAGTTCGACATCGTCGGCGGTGATTCGCGCCGAAACGGGCACGCCGCCGGGATCGAGCGAGAACGGAGCGAGCCGGATCGGCATGGTCGCATCGGCGAGGATTCGCCCACGTTCGAAATTTATACCGGCGCCCGACAGCGACACCGCGCGCCGGGTCGCCGTGATGCGTCCGAACAACGAGTTTGCGGTGAAGTTTCCGTACCGCGGCTTGTTCAGCGTAACGTCGTCGGTAATCATTGGGTCGTCGCGCGTTCCGGCGATGCGCGTGTTCATGGCGAGCGAACCGGACGCGTCGTATTTCGTGCCGAGCGTGGTGTTGACGAGTGCTGCGGCGTCGTCGCTCTTGGTGTGAATCTCGATCCCGAGCGGATCGCCGGATCGTAATCCGAACGCACCGCTGGCATCGACGTTTAGATGCGGCGCGCGAATTGCTAAGCTTTGTAGACGCCCCCGTCCCGCTCGCGTGGCGAGTACCGCGCTGACGCTTTGGACCGGCAGGCGCAGAACGGTGGCGTCGATCACGTTGGCACGCACGTTGGTATCGAGGTTGGGAAAGCTACCGGCGACCGTCGCGTCGAGCGACGCGGTTCCAGTAACCGGCATTTGCAGTCCCGCAACCGGCAGCCAATGCGCCAGTGCGACGTTCCGAGCGTGCGCCGCGATATCGACGAAGCCGCGCACGCCGACCGATCCGGTCGCCGAGAAATTGCCGTATTGCCCGTCGGCGGCGACGTCGGTGTGAATATCGCCGGCGTTCCCGCTCCAAGCCGCGCGCGTCGTTCCGATTGCGATTCCGCGAACGGCCGTTCCGGCGATCGTTGCTTGCCCGTTGGTCGCGAGGATCGTGCCGCCGGCGAGCGTGGCCGAGGCGCGCAGGCTTCCTTGGCCCGCCAACATATCGCCGGCGTCGAAGAAGTCGTTAAAGTCGGCGGCGTTCATGTACGGCGCTGCAACGCTCAAGCGTTGTTGCGATGGCGTCAGATCTCCGGAAAATGCGATTGCGGTCGAGCCGATGCCCACGCCGCCGTCGCGCAATAGCACCCCCCGCTGCGTTCCGCTGAGATTCGTATGCAACGCGTGGAACGGTAAGCCGTTCACCGCGCCTTCGGGAGCCGCCAACGTTCCCGAAAGCGCCACGTCGGTGCCCCGTCCGGTGGCGTGAAAACGCGCGTCCGCGCTCCCCTCGATCGTTTTCGACAAACTGGGACGCGCCAGCGCGACGACCGACGACAGATCGGCTGCATGCACGTTTGCATCGAGTGCGTACGCCGGCGCGCCGCTCGTCAGATCGCTCACGGTACCTTGCGCTCGAACGAAATTACCTTGCGCGGCGACGGTCGCATTCTGCAAATCGATCGCACCGTCGTTGTAGGACGCGACGGCCATGGCGATCGCATCGAGTGCGCCGATACCGCGCGCGGTCAACGCGACCGCGAGCTGTGCGTTGTGCGTCGTGCCGAATCGTGCATCGGCGGCGGCCACCGGTCCGTACGGCGTGACGACGTTGCGCGCGTGCGCGAAGCCATCGGCATACGTGCGACTTCCGTGCATTCCGGCGAGCATATCCGCATCGATCGCGGCGTCGACGCCGTTCATTCCGACGCGCAGTCCGGTCGCGTTGACGTACGCATCGTAGATTTGGTGGGGATGGTCGATCGTGGCGCGGGCGTACAGCGAGCCATCGCGCCCGGCCAAGGTAACCGGACCGATCGTTCCGGTGCCGTTGCCGCGCAAGTGAAACGTCGCGGCCAACGTGTCGCGCGCGTTCGATCCGCGCGCGGCACCGAATGCATCCACCGATGCGGGGGAATCGCCGATCGCGAGCGCGTCGGCATCCACCGGCAGGTCCGCCAACATCGCCGGCGTTTCCGGAATCGCGTTGGCCGGTACGCTTGCAGCAGCGGCGAACGCGACCGCGCGGCGTTTCGACTGTAGATCGAGCCGCCCGTGCGCGCGCACCGCGATCGAGCGATACGAGGCGGTCGCGTCGAGCACCACCACGCGACGGCCATCGAACGCCAGCGTCGCATTGGTGGCATTTGCAACGTACGTTTGAAACCGTATCGCCGGCGAGCTCGCCGAGATCAACACTAACGGCGCCGTCGGTGCTCCTTCGACCGCGACGCTCAAAGCGACGCGTCCCGATAACGGGAGTTTGGCCGTTTGTGCCAGCGCCGTACGGAGTCGTGCGACGTCGCCTTGGCCCGCTACCGTCAGACGCAGTTGCGGCGATTGCAAGCCGATCACGCCGCCATCCAAACGCATCGGTACGCCTGCCAGAGTTGCCGTCACGCCTTGCATGAGCAAGCCGTCATCGTACACGGCGATCGGCCCGCTTACTGCAGAAAGCGGCGCGTCGAGTCCCGCGACGACGACCCGGCCGCCCGACAACACCGTCGTAGCGCTGATATGGTTATCCATCGTGCCACCCGGGCCGGGCAGTGTCCCGACGCGCGCGTCCAACTGCGTTAACGCGCCATCGGTCAATTTCAAGCTCGTCGAATGGATCGCGAACCCGGCGAGCGCCGCGATCGGCAGCCGTGCCGACGACCAGTGCTGCAGGCCCGTCTTGGTCGCGGCATCCAGCATGCCGCGCCCCGCGATCGGAAAGCGTCCCGACCGTTCCACGTAGGTGAGACTGGCCACGTATTTCGTCGTCGCATTGGTGGCCACGTGCATGTCGGCGTTCACGTCATCGAAGGTGAAGTGCGCGCTTGCCGCGATCACCGGTGCGCGATCGTAGACGTTGACGCGAACGTTGCGAATGCGTCCGTCGAAAACGAACGGCGTGACCGGTGCTCCACGGCTCGGACCGGCTTTCGGAACCGGAAGGTTATACGAGCCGTCGGCGTGCCGGATCAGAACGAGCCGTCCGTTCTCCACATCGAAGCCGGTCAATCCGAATGCGCGCGAACCTCCGGGAAGCAAATCGCGCAACGAATATCGGACCGTCGTCGTGGCGATCCGGCCGATTGGTTCGCCGGCGAGATTTTTGAGGTTGACGTCGCGCAACACGATTTGGCCGAGGTGCAGATCGACGCTACCGATGGCGGCACGTACGCCGAAGCTGGCGGCCGCCGCAGTAACGGCGCCGCGCAGCAGTTGCGGGGCAAAGAATATGCCCGCGACCACGATACAAACCAGGACGGCGGCCGCAACCGCGATCCGGCGCCACGTCGAACGCACGTTAACGCTCCGCGAAGTCGAGCGCGAGGAGATCGTCGAGCGTTTCGCGCCGCGCGAGCAACCGCTGGTTGCCTCGTTCTACACCCACGACTGCCGGGCGTGCGAAGCGATTGTAGTTGCTCGCCATGCTGTACGTGTAGGCGCCGGTCGCGCGCATCGCCAGGAGCGTCCCCCGCTCGACGCTTGCGGGCAGCGCCATCTCGACCATCTCGTCGTTCTCGCAAGAACGGCCGCACACGGCCATCGCCTCTAACGGCCCCGCCACGCCGTCGGCAGCGACGTCGTGATGGGCTCCGTAGAGGGCGGGACGCGGGTTATCGGCCATGCCGCCATCAACGATCACATAGGTACGGCCGGGGCGGCGTTTCACGGTCATCACGCGGTACAAGGTCGTACCCGCTCCGGCTATGATTACGCGTCCGGGCTCGATCTCGATCCTCGGCGCTGCGATTCCCGAGGCGAACGCCGCACGACGCACCTCACCGTTGAGTGCGGCTGCCACGTCCGCCGGCGGCAACACCGGCAAGCCCTCGGCGTCGATGCCGAATCCGCCGCCGGCAACCAGCGTGCGAACCGGGCATCCGCGCGCGGTAAATCGAGCGGCAGCCTCAAGCAGCCGTTCGACATTGACGACGAACGGCTCGATCGAATCGATTTGCGACCCAATGTGACCGTGCACGCCCGTCAGATGCAGCGCATCGTTTGCTCGTAGTATCGAAACGGCTTCTTCTTCGAGATCCGAATCGATGCCGAATTTCGTGCGGTCGCCCGCAGTTCGAACGAATTCGTGGGCGTGTGCTTCGACGCCGGTGTTGAGACGCAGCACCACATCGACCGGCCGGTCGGCAATTCGTTGTAGCGCCCGCAGTTCGTCGATGCCATCGACGACGATGCGGCCGGCGCGACCGTTGACCACCGATTGCAACTCGTCCAAGGTTTTGCCCGCACCGTGAAACGTCAGGCGATCGGCCGGAAAGCCGGCACGTTCTGCGGTGGCCAGCTCGCCAAGCGAACACACGTCGAGGCCGATGCCGTACGACGCGATCGCCCGCGCAAACTCGACGGTGAGAAAGGCTTTACCGGCGTAGGAAATTGCGATGCCGGCGGGATCGCAGGCGGTGCGAAGCTCCACCACTCGCTCGCGAACGGCATCGAGATCGACGACGAGCAACGGCGTACCGTACCGTTGCGCTAACGATTCGGCCGTCAAACCGCCGACGAGCAGCGGATCCGTCATTCGGGCACCGCCGCACCCATGCCGCGCAAGCGTTCCTCGAGCGTCACGATGCGTTCTCGCGAGCGGTCCGCATCGATGTGGTCGTACGCGGCGGCAGCACTCACAGCGATTGCCTCGAGCAGCGCGCGCTCCGGCGGCGTCAGCGCGACGTCGTCTTCGCGGCCGCCATATAACACGAAACCAACGACGCGTCCGCGCATGATCAACGGAATTACCAGCGTCGGAGCTTTGCGCCCGGTCGGAAGAACGATCGATTCCAAACGCCCTTCGTCGAACTCGATCGAACCAAGGTCGGCGCGCAGCGCGACGATGATCGGATCCTCGGCATCGATCCTCTGCGCTTCATTCGTGTTCCAGCCGCGGTCGGCTCTTCGCTCGAACCCCGTGCCGTCCGGCGTTGCGACGAACAGCGCGCTCGACGTGAGATGCAGCACCCGTACCGGTTCGTCGATGAGAAACTCGACCAAGGTTTTTTCGGACGACGTATTAGCCAGCGCGCGCGCCGCTCGTCGCAGAATTTTCTTCGGCGCGCCGCTGTTCGCGGAAGAAGATTCGATTGAGGATATCCTCGACGCGGCCGTGCAGCGATTTCATCGAAAAGCCGATGACTAAAGCCGCCGCCAAACTCACGTACACCGCCGGACGCGTGCTTTCGAAGATTTGTTCGGCCCACCATTCGATGATGCCGAAAAACACAACGAGAATCAACGTCGAGGCGCCGTACAGGACGGCGCGGCCGATCGCGAATCGCACGTCGATCACTCGTTGCGATAAGAAACCGTACAGCACGAACGCCGATCCGATGACGGCCGCCCACGGCTGCAGCGCGTCGGCCCACGCTTCTACGGCCAGCAACGGGGTTGACGTGTCGCCGATCAACGCGCTCAACGTGTCCGAAACGGCCCACAAGAGATCGAGCATTGGTGAAAGCGCGATGCCGGCCACCACCCAGGCAACGCGGCTGCGATCCAGACCGGTCGCGCCAGAAGCGATATAGGCCAAGCCGCAAATAACCGACGTCAGCAGCAGCGCGTCGGAACCACTCATCATCAATCGCGTTGGCCCGGGCATCTGGAATCGCTGAAACACCAGCCAAACGATCGGATCGACCCAGATGACGAACACGACGATCGCGAGCACGATGGACGTGCCGAAGAACCACGGCCAAGCCCGGCCTCGGCGGCCGTACAACCGTTGCGCGAAGATGAGAATGGTGATCTGCGTCAACGGATATACGACTTGGATGAACAGATCGCTGCCGAGGTTCACGGGCCACCGCGCCAGCTCGAGCACCGATTGATTCACTTTAATGAGTACTAAGAGCGTATAGCAGTAAAAGGCCAGCGTGATCGGCATCGGGCGCATGATAAACAGCACCGTCGCGAGGCCGAGAGAGAGAAAAAAGCTCAGCGGGATCCCGATGTCGCGCGCCATCGTTGCGCGGCGCGAGTAATCCGGGGGAGTCGCCGAGAGGAGGATCGGAAAGCGGTGCGCGCCGCGGCGTACCGTAAGCGCCATGCTCGCGCTCGACGGCGCCGCCAACAAGTTGAAGCGTTGCTCGGGCGTCATTTGGGAGAGATCGATGCGGTCTCCGGTCTGCAGCGTACCGCTGGTTGACGAACCCGCCTGCACTTGTACGCGATCGGTATTGTTTTCGAAATGGAGCGGAAACGAGCCTAAATGCGTCGCGTTGGTTTCGACCGAAACGAAGACGAGCAGCATCAACACCGTGCCGATTGCCACGATCGCCAACGACAACCGGTCGCACAGAAATCTGATGGCCGAGCGCATTCGCGGCAATCTTACGCGAGCGGCGGGCGGGACCTTCGCTTTGAAGGGGGCAAACGGCGCGAACCCGCACATTTGGGAATGGCAGCAGTGCCCACCGACACGCCGGTATCGCAGATTCCGCCATTACGCCGCAGCCTCGGTCTGATCGACGTTGCGTTGTTTTTCGTGGTAGCCGGGTCGAACTTGCAATGGGTCGCAACGGCAGCAGCCGCCGGTCCATCGTCGATCCCCGTGTGGATACTCGGCGCCGCGACGATGTTTCTACCGTTGTCGATCTGCGTCGTCTCGCTCACGTCACGCTATCCCGACGAGGGCGGCATGTATGCGTGGAGCAAACGCGCTTTCGGACCGTTCGCCGGATTCTTCACCGGCTGGACGTACTGGACGTCGAACCTGCCGTATTTTCCGGCCCTGCTCTACTTCGCAGCCGGAAACGCCCTGTATTTCGGAAATTGGAGTCACGCTCTCGGTTCGTCACCGCTGTATTTCATTGCGTTCGCGCTCGGCGGGTTAGCGCTCGGAACGATCGTCAACGTCTACGGTTATTCCGTGGGGCGGTGGCTCAACAACGCGGGCGCGCTCAGCCGCTGGGTCGTGACGCTGGCGTTGATCGCGCTAGGCGTCATCGCATTGGTGAAGTTCGGCTCGGCGACGCCGATCACCGCGGCGACGATGCGTCCCGAAGCAAGTTTGAAAAACGCGATCTTTTGGTCGGTGATCGCGTTTGCGTGGACCGGACCGGAGGCGATCTCGTTTATCGCCGGTGAGGTCCGCCAGCCGCGGCGTTCGGTTCCGCTGGGCTTGGCGATCGCGGCGCCGGCCATCGCCGTCATCTACGTGGTCGGCACGGTCGCGGTGTTGGTTTCGCTGCCGTCGCATTCGGTCGATCAGTCGTCGGGCGTCATGCAAACGATCGCGCAGGTCGCCGTTCGATTGAACTCGGCGTGGATCGTGCCGCTCGCCGCGTTCCTGGTGGTAGTAAGTTGTCTCGGCAGTTGTGGAGCGTGGCTCGGTGCCGTAGCACGCATCCCGTTCGTGGCCGGCATCGATCACTATCTTCCGAAATCGTTTGGAATCATGCATCCGCGCTGGGGTTCGCCGGTCGTCGCGCTGCTGTCGCAGGGGGGCATCGCCGCCGTCTTCGTCGTCCTCGGTCAGAGCGGCAGCAGCGTGCACGGAGCCTACGATATCTTGGTAAGCTCGACCGTCCTGATTACGATGCTTCCCTTCATGTTCTTGTTCGCAGCGGCCATCAAACTGCGCGGCGGTTTTTGGATCGTCGCTTGCGCCATCGTGGGCTTAACAACGACGGTCGCAGCCGCGGTCTTCGCATTGATTCCGGCGCCGGACGCCGACGATAAAGTGTTGAGCGTCGCCAAAGTGCTGTTCTTGACCTTATTGCTCGCCGGAGCCGGCGTCGTGGTGTATTGGTTGGGCCGCCGCAAAACGATCGCCGCGGAAAACGCAACCGATGGGCGAAGCGGGGTCGCATGAACCCGACAGTTCGTTCGATGGCGCTGCTGATCGCGCTTATGTTGCCGCAAGCCGTTGTCGCGGCGTCGCCCGCCCCGAGCGGCGTACCGCGCATCGCACACGTTACCGTGATCGTCATGGAGAATCGCGACGACGAATCGGTTACGGGAAATAAGAACGCTCCCTACTTCAATACGCAACTCGTTCCGCAAGGCGTGTTAATGACCGATGCGCACGCAATAGCGCATCCCAGCCAGCCGAACTATCTGGCCTTGTTCTCGGGATCGACCCACGGCGTGACGTCGGACCATTGTCCGGTGTCATTCGATGCTCCAAACATCGCCACAGAACTCATTGCCGCGGGCTTGACGTTCACGGGGTATGCGGAGTCGATGCCGCGCGACGGTTATCAAGGATGCTGGACGGCGCTGTACGCGCGCAAGCACGTGCCGTGGGCGGATTTCACGACCGTTCCGGCATCGCTGAACCGGGTCTATCATGGATTGCCGCCGCAGGTGCCGTCGTTGATGTGGATCACGCCCAACATGTGCGACGACATGCATAACTGTTCGACGCGCACCGGCGACCGTTGGCTGCAGGCAAATCTCCCGTCGCTGATTGCGTGGAATGCGAAGAACGACGGCCTATTGATCGTTACGTGGGACGAGGCCGAGCCCGATCGCGACGGCACCAATCGCATCCCAACCGTGCTGGTCGGACCGATGCTGCGGGCCGGAACGACCTCCGCGCAGCGTATCGATCACTATTCGACGTTGCGCACGATCGAAGCCGCGTTCGGCCTCGGCTGCCTGCAACGAGACTGTTCGTCACGGCCCATTAGCGGTATCTGGCGCTGAACGGCGATTCGATAGCGTCGTAGCGGCGATCAGCGCCGAACCCAACGTTAGCAGAACGCACGCCATGGAGACGACTCGAAACCCATCGAGATAGGCACCCTTCACGGCTGCAGTCTCGCGCGGGTCGTGAAACCGCCCCGCCGCCATCGCACTGCGCTGCGCCGCCAGATCCGCACGCTGTTGCGCGGAGAACGAGCCTGCGTCGGCGCGCTTCGACAAGTGGCTGTCGAACGCGAACGCGATCAGCGATCCGAGTATCGCCACCGCCAGCAGTCCGGCGACGCGCGACACGGCATTATTGACGCCCGACGCCACGCCGACGTTGTGTTCGGGCACCGAATCGATCATCGTGGTGGTGAGCGGAGCGACCGTCAATCCCATTCCGATGCCGACCAGAATGACGGCCGGAAAGACGCCCGTCCAGTAATGCATGTTCGGAAGAAATGCAAGCGCGCAGAAACCGAGCGCCGTCACCGAAGGTCCGGTGACCAGCATCGTACGCCGTCCGACGCGATAGGTAAGCGCGCCCGAGTACCGCGATAGCGCCACCATCAGCGCCACGAACGGCAGCATCGAAAAGCCCGCCACGGTCGCGCTGTAACCGTCGACTTGAATCAGCACGAACGGCAAGAAGAAGAACACGCCCGATAATGCGGCGTACAACAGAAGGGTCATCGCGTTGATGCCGCTGAATTCGCGATTAGCGAACAGGCCGAGCGGAAGAATTGGGTTCTTCACGTGGCCCTCCAGCACGACGAAGCCGATCAGCAGTACGACGCCGGCCACCAGCGAACCGATTGCGGTTTCGTTCCAGCCGGAGAGTCCGCTAAACACGAACGCGTAGACGACGAGACCGAGACCGAGCGACACAACGATCGAGCCCAAGATGTCGAGCGGTCCGCTCTCGCCCTCGTCGCGACTTTCGCGGATGTGTCGCACCGCAATCACGAGCACGGCCAGAGCGATGGGCACGTTGATAAAAAAGACCCAGCGCCACCCGAAATGGTTAACGATCGCGCCGCCGGCAACCGGCCCGATGGCACTCGTCAGCGCCGTCCAGCCCGACCACGTTCCAACGGCTTTTCCACGCGCTTCGCCTTCGAAGGTCGCACCCAGAAGCGCCAAGCTCGCCGGGGCGAGCATCGTGCCGCCCGCACCCTGTAACAACCGAGCCCCGATGAGCGCCGGCATCGAGTTGGCCATCCCGCACAAGATCGATCCGAGGGCGAACGTGATGATGCCCATCACGAAGAGTCGTTTGCGACCGTAACGGTCGCCGAGCCCGCCACACAGCAGCATGAACGCACCCAGAACGAGGGTGTAGCCCTCGACGACCCACTGCGCGTCGAACGTGGTGGCGTGGAACGCCTCTTGCAACACCGGCAACGCAATCGAAACGACGCTGCCGTCGATAAACACCAGGCTCGAGCCGAGCACCGTGGCCGCCACGATCCACGCACCCGAGGCCGCCGCGGTTCCGCGCTGCATGGCCCGCACGTTCGCCGCCGAATCATCGAACGTCTCGTTTCGAGCAAAGGAGCGTCAGGTGGAGCACACCCTCGTACACATCGCCGCGACCGCGGCGTGGTTTTTCGTGATCGTCTTTATCTTCGCGCTGATCGGCGTGGTTGCGACGATCCGGTGGATCGCCGGTTTATTCCGCCGCGGCGAGGCCGCCGTCGAATCCGGCGTGCAGTCGATCGAACGCCGGTTGTAGCGGCTTAAAAAATAAGCGACTGATAGTCGGCGACGTGGGCGAAGCCGACCCGGCGGTACAGCGCGATTGCGCTCTCGTTGAAATCGTTGACGAACAGCGACAGCGACGGCGAAAAGTCGAGTAGCTTTTCGCAAATTGCCGCGAGCGATGCGCCGGCGAGTCCGCGCCCGCGCAAATCCGGCGGACTCCAGACGCCTTGCAGCTGGGCGGTCTCGCGGCACCACGCACCGACGTTGCAAAAAAAACACAGCCGTCCGTCGTATTCGCCGACCCACCAGCGCTCGCGCGCGATCATCTCGCGAATGCCGGCCGAGAACTCGGACCGTGCTTTGCGTGGATCGTAGCCCAGCTCGCCGACGATCATCTGCGCCGAATTTCGGCGACGATCGAGGCTTCGGCGGGACGCGCTAGACGAACGCGCACCGGCAGCGAGGACGCACGTAACGACTCGCGCTCCACGCGCATCACGAGCTGTCGCTCGCGCACGATGCGCGGGGGTTTGCGTCCGGTGGCGATTCGCGGCCAAAACGAAGCGACCGTCGCTTGCGGTCCGACGATCATCCGTTGTCCGTTGCGTCGCAAACCCGCGGCGTAATCGGCAAATGCTTGCGCCGTCGCTTCGTCACCCGACAAGAGAATCTCGTTGCCGAAGTACCCGACGCCGCGCACGCCGGATGCATCGATGGCAACGCCGATCGAGTTGCGTGCGTGCGGCGAACCGTACAGCACGAGGTGAGCGATGACGACGCGTTCGTGCGGCCGCCGTTCGAGAAACTCCAGCGCGGCGCTTTCATTCGCTGTGGATAACCGCTCGATGCGCACGTGCTACGAGCCATCCTCGGGTCGCGGATCGTACGAGATCGACTCGATAACGACGACCGTCGGCCCGGCCGGACGATGCACGGCCACGCGATCGCCGGCGCGGTGCCCCTCGAGCGCTCGAGCGTACGGCGACGTCCAGCTGACTTTTCCGGAAGCCGGATCGGCTTCGTCGTCGCCGACGACGTGCAGCGACAACGCGCTGCCGTCGGCTTGTCGCAGCACGACGTGCGCGCCAAACGCCACACGTTTGCGCGCTCGCGATGGGGGCTCGACCACTTGCGCGGACTCGACGCGCGCTCGCAGATATTCGGCCTCGCGCTCGTCACCCTCGGCACGTGCTCGCTCGAGCGCCGTCCGTAGTTGCGCCATTCCATCGGGCGTCACGTAATTCGGATGTTCGCTGTCGGCGATGCGCGGTAACGGGCGTTCGGGCCGATCGTCGTCCTCTTTGACGAATGCCCGGCTCACGTTTCGACCGTTCGCGCAATGGCGGGGCGAACCTCGGCGCGAAGCGCGACGCGTGCGGGAATTGATCGAGCGATTGCGAGCGGCGAAGTCGGTCTTCGTATTAACCGGGTCGGGCATTTCTGCCGAGAGCGGCTTGCCGACATTTCGTGGCGTCGGCGGTTTGTGGCGCACACATAGAGTTGAAGAACTCGCATCGCCGGAAGGTTTCGCGCGCGACCCGCGCTTGGTGTGGACGTGGTATAACGAACGGCGCGCCGCGCACGAGCGCGCCGAACCAAACGCCGGTCATCTCGCGCTGGCGGCGATGGAACGTCGCGTGGGCGATTTTACGTTAGCGACGCAGAACGTCGATTCGCTGCATCTGCGGGCCGGCTCGTCGCGCGTTCTCGAACTGCACGGCAAACTGCGCGAAGCGCGTTGCGACCGCTGCGCGGCGCGCCGTCCGATTGCTGCCTCCGGATTGCCGCTCGACGAAATCGACCACGCCTGCGGCGGGCGCTGGCGCCCCGATATCGTGTGGTTCGGCGAGTCGCTGCCGGCGGCCGTGTGGCGGGAAGCCGAGCTGGCGGTCGCCCGCGCCGATGTCATTTTGGTGGTCGGGACCAGCGCGGTCGTCTATCCGGCCGCTGCACTGGCGACCCGCTATAACGCCGCCGCATACGTCGCCGAAATCAACCCCGAAGCGACCGCGATCAGCGGCCGCGTGGATTGTGCGATTCGCGCGACCGCCGGAGAGGCGTTGCCTTCGCTCGATTGGTGAGGGTGCGAGCGCGCTGATATTACTAAGCAACCCTTACGGCCGCCTGGCGGAGCAGCTCGAAGCCCTGCCGAATAAGTCGCAGATAAACTCGGACCGTTTGTTACACATCAGGAGGCATATGCGAAGAACATCACGGGTGGTGGCGTCTGCTTTAGGGCTGGCGCTAGTACTGTCCGCATGCAGCGGCGGCCACAACTCAACTCTTCCATCACTTGCGAGCCCGGACGGTGCGCTCGGATCGACGCAGCCGGCGGTAACGCATTCGAACGTTTCGGAAACGCCGTTGACGTCGATCCCACAAATGTACGGCAAGCTCGCGTTTACCGATAGCGGGCGCCATCCGAAGAACGCGATCGTCCGCGTTTCGATTACGCTGAAGTATAACAATCAAAACGAACTCGACCAGCTGGTCGCTAAACTCAACGACCCGCAAGCGGGAAAACATCGTCGCTTTCTTTCTCCTAAAGAATTCAACGAGCGCTTCGCGCCTACGCGCGATCAAGAGCGCAGCGTCGTTCGCGCGTTGCAAACCGCCGGCTTCAAGATCGAAAAACGGTACGACAACCGCACGATCGTAGATGCCACGGCGCGCACGGCGACCGTCGAAAGCTTTTTCTCGACGGAAATCCATTCGGTGCAGCAAGGCAAGTATGGCGATCGCTATACGAACGTCAAGCCCGCTACCGTTCCGAAATCGATCGAAGCGGTCGTTCGCGACGTTTCGCTCAACAATCTCGTCGTCGTTCGCACGGTCGCGGATTCGACCGGCGGCGGACGCACGGCCCCGGTCGTCAAGACCGACGCTTCCGGACGCCAGGTTCTTCCGCTGCCGGGCTTCCAGCCCAACGATTCCAGCGGTAATCTGGTCAACGGCGGTTTCGAAACCGGTTCGCTGAGTTCGTGGATCGACGAAACCACCGGATCGCCCGACGCGAACGTTACATCGGCCAAAGCGCATTCCGGAACGTACTCGGCCGAAATGGGTTCGCTCTCGCCGCCCGAGACCTCGGGCTGGTCGGCCATCGCGCAACAAGTGAAGGTTCCCAGTGGTGGCAAGCTGAGCTTCTGGGTGTACCAAGGCTCGAACGAAGGCACGCTCGGCTACGGCACGCGATATGCGTACCAGGCCGGATATTTGTTGAACAGCCGCGGCAGCATTCTGACCACGTTCTATAAGACGGTCAACAATACGAACGGCTGGGTGAACTACACGATCAACCTAAGTTCGTACGCCGGTCAGACCGACTACATCTATTTCGGTTGCTACGGCGACGGCTACAGCCAAACGTACACGTATCAATACGTCAACGACGTTGCATGGTCGGGCGCGACGCCGACCCCGGCACCGACGCCGACGGCAAAACCGACCGCAACTCCGACCGCACAGCCGACGGCGACGCCGACCGCTCAGCCGACCGCTACGCCGACGGCCGGTCCGACCGCAACTCCGACGGCACAACCGACATCGACGCCCGGCGCGGGATGCAACAATTCGGCGCCCGATAACGGCCCGCTGACGAATTCGAGTGGAACGCTGGCAACCGGCGTTGCGAAGCCATTCGACTTCCCGGTACAGCATGGTTGTAACGGCGCAGGATACACGGCCGCCATCGTTATCGACGATCCGGTCAACACGAGCTATCTGAACTCGTACCTCAGTGCTTCGCAAGTTACCGAAACCGGAACCGTCACCAACAAAGCGGTCGACGGCGGCGGCAGCGGTGACGATCCCGAAACGGATCTCGACGTTCAAACGATCGCCGGTCTCGCGCCGGGTGCGAACATCACCGTGTACCACATTGGGTCGCTCGGCGATCAACAGATCGAAGACGCGTACAACCAGGTACTCACCGACGCTAAAGCGTCGGCCGTAAACTCGTCGTTCGGCGGTTGCGAATCCAGCGATCCGTCGTTCGCCGACTCCACCAACGCGATCGCCGAGCAAGGCGCATCCGAAGGCGTGGAATTCTCCGCGTCGTCCGGCGATACCGGAAGTAACGAATGCAGCGGCAAGAAGGGCGTCAGCGCGCCGGCCGGCGGTCCGTACTTCTCATCGATCGGCGGTGTGAACTTCACCGACACGGCACAGGGCGTGCTCCAAACCGTGACTATGGGCACGGCTTCCGGCGACTCCGGCGGCGGTGGCGTCTCGACCGTGTTCGGGCTCCCGAGTTTCCAGACCGGAATCACGGGCATGATCACGACCGGACGCAATCAACCCGATTATTCGCTACCGTTCTTCCCGGTGGCGGTGTTCACGGGCGGAGCGTTCGGTGAATACCTCGGAACGTCGTGGTCTTCGCCGGCATCGGTGGCGTTGATCATTACCTCCGACCAACTCCACGCGAGCAAGTTGGGATGGGTAAACCCCACGATCTACAGCTTGTTCAAATCGACCGGCTATAGCACGTACTTTACGCCTTGCACGTCGGGCAGCAACGGTGCCTACTCGTGTAGCGCGACACAGTACAACCAAGCCGCGGGTATCGGAGCTCCGAAGGGCTGGGCGCTGGCGAACGCGCTCTAGTTCGCTCGGATCCTGAAAGCAAAAACGGGGTGGTGCGGTAACGCATCGCCCCGTTGGCTTCAGAGAGCAGCCAAGGGTTCTCTCGCAGGCGATAGAACCGCAAAATTACAGGAGGGGAATCATGTCTTTTTCTTTTTCGTTACGGCGCTTCGGCTACGGCGCAATGGCGGTTGCCGCGCTTGCCTGCGTGGCCGTTCCGGCACAAGCGCAAATGCGTCAGCAAATCGCCGATAAGGCGGCCGTGCAAGCCGCGAACGGCTTCGTCACCAAGATCAACGGCGAGAGCTGCAGCGATTTCGCTGCCACGCTTAAATCGATGAAGGGCTCTTCAGGCGGCAGCTCGAGCTCGATGTCGTCGAAACTGAAATCCAATACCGAAGCTCGGACGCAGTTCGTGAACATCGTCGCGGCCCCGCTGCTCAATAAGATGATCACGTGCGATCTGCTGCCCGGCATGTAACGCTCTCGCCGCAAGGGAGAAAAGAGTGGTGCAATAAGCACCGCTCTTTTTTATTAGCGGAAGCGGTCGAAGAGAACTGCGATCAGCACGACCGCCATTACACCCAGCAACGTTCCCTTTATGGCCCATAAATTACGCTCGCCGATCGAGAGCACGAATGGCGTCGGCTCGATCGGCCGTCGGATATGCTTCAGAATAGTATAGAGAAACCCCGCGAAGATCGCGGCGTAAAGCGTTTCATTCAGCCAAAGCGGAAGAATCGGATGCGAAGACGTCCGAAGCGGCAACGTAACTATCAAGAACGCGATCAGCGCCAGGCCGAAAGCATTAAGCGCCATGAACGTGGGCTTGTGGCGGATCATACGAACAACGTTCGACGCACTCTTAACGTTCCTTTGAGACGAGCGGCGAGGCGTCGCCGGGGTGCGTGTCGTAGGGCAGCCACATGGATCAGCCGTTAGAGTTCCTGAAAAGCCGAATTCCGAATTTCCCCGGATACGGGTCCGACGACGATCGTAAGTTGTCGGACGAATTAGTTCGTTCGTATTTAGGGGAACGTCTCGCCACACTGGAAACCGACGACGGCCTGGCCGATGAAGTGCGCAAGACCGTCGGCGAGTTGATGTTGCGAACGGCATTCACGAATCAGATCGCTTATAAAGTGTACGAAGAGGCGTCGCGCACCAACCACGATTTCGGGGCCATGGCGGCCGCCGATGCTGCGACGGTAGGCTAGCCGATGGCGCCGGCGCCGTTACGCCTGCCGACGCACTAAAATTCGCGCAGCAATCGGCGCAGGCACTCGACGGCCGCGACCTCGCAATGCGCGGACAAGCCGCAGCTTAGTGGCAGGTGCTAGTCGCGCTCGGTGCTGCGGTAGCGGCCGGCTGGGATTTGTGAAACAATCCGCCTAGCGCCGACGAAACTGCGCCGCCGGCTGCGCCGCCCGCCACGCCGCCGGTCGCATTATTGACCGCACTGGCGGCCGAACTCCCTGCGTATCCGACGATTTCACCGGTCGCCGCGTCCCAATTGGTCGGAACGCCGAAATCCGGCGAAAACTGATTGATAATCGCTTGCGTGAGCTGGCCGACTTGCGCTTGTACGATGCCGTTGACCGCTTGTGCGAATAACGATTGCCCGGGCCGCACGTCGAACACCTTACCGCCGTGCGTCGTCACGACGACCGGCGCATCCGGACTGCACACTTCGTACACGTTAACGCGGAGCGAACCGTCCGGCGCATACTCGATGTCGCCTTCGGTTCCGCGCACGCCGACGGTCGCGGTCGCGGTGGAAAACGTGTAGTTGGCTTTGGCGCCTGCCGCGTGCTTGACCGCGAAGCGCACGCGCCCGTTGAACACGACGAACTTGGCGGTGGCGATCTGCGTTTGATTGAAAAATGCGAGTTGTACTTTGGTGTCGGAGCCCACCATCACTTGCGAGCTGTCCGGCAGCGTGACTTGCGCTAGCGACGACCCGCCGGTGATTGCGAAGTCTTTGTCGGCTAGTCCGACGCTCGCATTCACCGAAATCGGTACCGCCTTCCCATTCGGAACTTGGTACGAAACGGTGCCCTTTTGACTCTGCAGCTGTTTATCGTCTCCGGCGACGGCCGGACCGGCGAGTACGAGCCCAATGCAGGCTCCGAGTACTACGAAACGGCGGATTTCCATCGGCTGACCTTACGCTCGGTTGCCCAACGTCCCTCCAGCCGGTGCGGCCGGAACTCGCGCGGCCGTACGGTTGTCCAGGCGTGACATATGGCAAACAACAACAAGACGGCCATCGTCACCGGAGCGGCCAAAGGCATCGGCGCGGCAATCGCCGGACGTTTGGGGTCGGACGGATTCCGGACGGTCGTCAATTATCTCTCAAGCGAAACCGAAGCGAACCGGCTCGTTGCCGCGATCGAGACTGCCGGCGGGCGCGCCATCGCGGTGCAAGGCGACGTGTCCGACCCTGCGGCCGTGCGAACGCTGTTCGATCGTGCCGAGGCGGAGTTCGGAACGGTGGACGTGCTGGTGAACAACGCCGGTACGTTGCAACGCAAACCGCTGGTTAACGTAACCGACGACGACTATCAACGGCTGATCGCGAGCAATCTAACGGGCTCGTTCAACGGCATGCGTGAAGGCGCCAAACGCGTTCGCGACGGAGGCCGCATCATCAACTTCTCGACCAGCATCATCGGTTATTACGTCCCGACATATGCGGTATACGCCGCGGCCAAGGCTGCGGTCGAAGCGATGACGCACGTGCTCGCAAAAGAGCTCGGCGCACGTCGCGTTACCGTCAATGCCGTCGCGCCGGGTCCGGTCGCCACCGATCTCTTTCTCACCGGTGCGTCGCAAGAAATCGTCAACCGCTTGACCGCCGACATTCCACTCGGCCGTCTCGGCCAGCCCGACGACATCGCTCGCGTCGTTTCGTTTTTGGCCGGCCCCGACAGCGATTGGGTGAACGGCCAAGTAATTAAAGCCAACGGCGGACGTAACTAACGTAGTCCGCTGGGGGAACCGCGGAATTCGGCGACTAACGCGACGAGCGTGCACCGCTGGAGACGCGCCGCAGCCGTCGTTCTGATCGCGTTCGTGCCAATCGCCGCGAACGCGCAGCCCGCGTTGCGTCTATTGCCGGCGCCTTCGGTGGTACGACCGGTTGCCGGATGCGAGGTTCCCGCGACGGTCTTGCTTCGTGCGCCGGCCAGCCTGGACACGGGCGCGTTCTACGAGTTGCGATCGCGTTGGCGAGCACTGGGCATCGGCTCGTTACCGAGCGTTCGGGCGTCGAAGGCAACGATTGCAATCGTCCACGACGTCTCGCTGGCGCCGCAAGCCTATCGCTTAGACGTCAACCGCCGGCATGCGGTCGTCTCGAGTTCGGATGCGGACGGGGCGTTTTATGGGATCGTGACCCTCGCGCAGATGGCGGAGCAGTCGGACGCCGGATGGGTCGTGCCGTGCGCGCACATCGAGGACCGTCCGAAACTGCAGTGGCGAATATTATCCGATGACGTGTCGCGCGGACCGCTTCCGACCATGCGCTATTTCGAAGAGCGCATTCGTACGATCGCGGCGTTTAAAATGAACGGCTATTCGCCGTACATGGAAAATGCGTTCGTCGATCCGTCCAATCCGCTACCTTCGCCGCTCGACGGTATCGCGCCCTCGCAGTTGCGCGCGTTGGCTGCATACGCTGCTCGGTTTCACGTAGCGCTGATTCCCGAACAGCAGACGTTCGCGCACATGCACAACGCATTGCGTGTGGAGCAGTACGCATCGGCAGCCGAATTGCCGCATGGGTTCTTGCTGTCGCCGGCCGACCCGCTGAGCGAGGCGTATCTGCGCAGCACGATCGATGCCGAACTCGCGGCCGTGCCGCATCCGCCGTTCTTTCATATCGGTTCGGACGAAACGTCAACCCTTGGCTCGGGAACAACGCAGGCGTATGTGGCGCAACATGGGCTGTTGCACGCGTTCGCCGATCACGTCGATGCGATGCAGAACATCATCGCGCCGTCGGGCGCCCGTATGATGCTGTGGGGCGACGCGATCGAAAAAGACTCGTCCATGATGCCGTTGTTGCCGCGCAATGCCGTCATCGTGAACTATCAGTATGCCGCAACGTTCGA
The DNA here is from genome assembly GCA_963786515.1 of Vulcanimicrobiota bacterium. Lineage (GTDB taxonomy): Bacteria > Vulcanimicrobiota > Vulcanimicrobiia > Vulcanimicrobiales > Vulcanimicrobiaceae > Tumulicola. The sequence continues at coordinate 56,593 of CAWAZM010000022.1, forward strand.
CTTTGCGAAGTCGATCGCGCGAGTGGCGAGCGGCGGCTTCGATCAGATGGTCGCGCCGGGGGCGAGCAATTGGAACGAGATCTATCCAAAGATCGATACCGCCATACCCAATGCGCGCAACTTCATCGGCGCGGGCAAAGCGGCCGGCGTGCTCGGCGCGTTCGAAACGGTGTGGCACGACGACGGCGAGTCGTTGTATGAAGCGACGTGGTATCCGGTGGTGTATGCCGCGGCCCAAGCCTGGGAGGCGCGCGATGTCGATCCGCAGACGTTCGCGGCGAATTATCCGAGCGCGTTCTATGGCGTCAACGATCTGCGGTACGCGCGCGACGTACGTTCGCTGGCTACGGTCACGAATGCCCTCGAAGCATCGGAATACGATACGACCGACGCGTTGTTTTGGACCGACCCGTTCGACGTGCCGGCGCAGACCCGTATGGCCAAGGTCGATCTGCGCCAAGTGCGCCTCGATGCGGAGTCGGTCGAACGGCATCTGATCGACGCGCGTCCGCCGCTCCATGCGAATGCGGCGTTCGTTACGTTTCTAGCGGCGCGCAGGCTCGACGCGCTCGCGCGCAAGTTTCAAATCGGAACCGAGGTGCGCGCTATGTACGCCGACGCGATCGCGCACATCGACGAGCCGAACGGGCCGACGCTACGCGATCTGTATTGGTGCCGCTACTGGATGTGGGAGCTGCGCGATAGCTACGAGGAGCTGGGCCCACTCTACGAGCGAGCTTGGCGGTACGAATCGCGCGACGGCCATCTCGCGTCGAACCTCGAGCGCTACCACTTGTCCGCGCAGCACGCGATTACCGATGCCGATGCGCTGTACCGCGCCACCTACGACGGCTACGTGCGCGGCAAAACGCTTCCGTCGTTCGATACGGTGATCGGTCGATGAACGCGATACTGGTTCTGCTCGCATTCGCGGTGTTTGCCGTGCTGATGTACGTGCGCGTGCTGCCGGCGTTGATTGCGGTTCCGGCGATGGGATTGACGATGGCGCTGGCGGCCGGCGTGCATCCGGCGGCCCTCGGATCGATCGTCACCGGCGGCGTGGTCGCTCTAGCGCCGGTGTACGCGGCGGTGGTGTTTGGAGCGCTCTTGGGTCGCGTGACCCTCGACACCGGCATCGCGCGTGCGATGGTCAACGTCGCGGCGGAATACGGCGGCGAGAAGCCGCTGTGGATGGCGCTCGGATTGTGCGCCGTCGTCGCGCTGTTGTTTACATCGTTGTCGGGATTGGGCGCGATCATCATGGTCGGGTCGGTGGCGCTGCCGATCATGATGACGACCGGCGTGCCGCGCCCGATCGCAGCCACGCTGTTCTTGATGGCGTTCGGCTTAGGGTTCATTTTCAACGCCGCCAACTGGACCTTTTATACGACGTACTTCGGCGTCGGCGAACCGCAGTTATTCCGCTACGCGCTCGTGCTGGCCGCCATCGACGCCGTCGCGCTCGTCGCCTATGCGAGCGTTTCGTTTGCGCGCCATCGGGGGTACGCGACGTGGGCGGTTCGCGCCAAACCCGGCGAGCGACAGGGCGTGCCGGCGATTGCGATGATTACCCCGTTGCTACCGCTCGCGCTGTATTATGGCTTGCACCTCGACGCCGTGCCGGCGTTCTTAATTTCGGCGGTGTTCGGCGCGGTCGTCGCGCGTCCGAAAACGGCGATAACGACGTTGGTGGCGGCGGGAATTCGCGGCGTGGAGGACGTCGCGCCGGCCCTACTGCTGTTCATGGGAATCGGCATTCTCGCGACCGCTACCAAACAACCGCAGTTCGTGGCGGCGCTGCATCCATTGGTGGGCGATTGGCTGCGCAACCCGATTGCGTACGTCGTGGTGTTCGGGCTGGCGAGCCCGCTCGCGTTATACCGCGGCCCGCTCAATCCGTTCGGCGTTGGCATCGCGGTCTTTACCGTGCTGGCTTCGTCGCATGTTTTGGCGGCGGTCGTGCTCGTCGCTGCGGTTATGGCGGTGGTGCAAGTGCAGAACGTGTGCGACCCGACGAACACCGCCAACGTTTGGATCGCGAACTTTACCGGCGTGCAAATCGAGACGCTGACCAAGCGAACGCTCCCGTTTCAAGTCGGCGTCGCGGTTCTGGCGACGCTGGCGGTGGTGCTGCTTTCGAGCTGGTTGTTCGGCACGCAAGCCTTCGCGTCGGCGTTGCCGGTCGCGCGCGCCGCCGTGGCCGAACTGCCAGGCTTGTACGCGTCCGCACAAGCCGCCGGACGAATCGGTGTGGAGGATGACGGCAGCACGTTCGGCCGCGCGGCAACCGCCGCCACGATCGGCGCGCTGAACGCTTCGGGCACGGGCCTCTCGGCGGCGCCCGCCCAGGGCGACGCGAATCTCACCGATTGCAGCGCCAAACCGTTTGCCGCGTATGCCGACGTACTCACCTCGACGTTCCAGCTCATCGAAGGAACGGATCTCGATGTCGGAATTCGGCTCGAAGACTGCGGGGGGTGGATCGTGAACGAATGGCACGACCATCGGGTGTTTGCGACACCGTCGGTCGATGACGCGGCGGCGCTGGCGCGTGAAAGCGCGGCGCGACTGCTCGACTGGTCGCGCGCGCAACCGGCGCGAAGCCAAACGCTGTTTCAGCGTGGCCTGGCGGTGCTTCCAAGCGACGCGCCGACCTACTTGTACTCGCTTTTTAAAACGGTGGACGGACAGATGCGCACGTACGTTCGCGCGGGTGGGCCGGCCTACGTTGCCGGTTTGCGCACCGACGACATCGTCGACACCGTCGACGGCAAGTTTTGGTGGGAATATGGCACGTACCAAACGCAGCAGCGCGCCTACGACGGCAAGCCGCACGTGTTCGGCATCCACCGCGGCACTGCAACCTACGAGATTCGCTTGGGCGACCCGCTGGTGAAAGGATCTTCGTGAACGTCAACGATTCCGATCTGCTCGATTATTGCCGCAAGCACGAGCGCGAACACCTCGCGACTCTCGAGCGCGCGATCGCGATTCAGTCGGTTTCGGCCGATCCGGCCCGGCGCGATGAAGTTCGACGCTGCGGCCAATCGTTCGTCGAGCGGATGCGTGAGATCGGCTTAACGGCCGAACTGCTCGAGACCGGCGGCAATCCGATCGCCTTCGGTGAGTGGACCGAGGCTCCGGGCGCACCGACGTTACTGATCTACGGCCACTACGACGTGCAGCCTGAAGATCCGATCGAACTGTGGAACTCGCCGCCGTTCGAAGCCACGATCCGGGATGGAAAAGTGTACGGCCGCGGTGCGGTCAACGATAAGGGCCAAGCGCTGATGCATCTGGCCGCGCTGGAAGCGCATATGAAAACGCGCGGACGCTTGCCGATCAACGTTAAGGTGTGTTTCGAAGGCGAAGAAGAAATCGGCTCGCCGAGTTTTGAAGCGGCGGTCGAACGCTATCGCGACAAGTTTGCGGCCGACGTCGCCGTCATCTCGGATACCGGCATGTTCGCCAAGGATATTCCGTCCTTGACGACGTCGCTGCGCGGGCTCGTGCATTGGGAAATAACGGTCGACGGTCCGTCGGTCGACTTACACTCCGGATATTTCGGCGGCGTGGTGCGCAATCCGATCGAGGCATTGGCGCATATCATCGCCGCACTGAAAGACGCCGAAGGTCGTGTCCGAGTGCCGGGCTTCTACGACGGCGTGCCGGAACTCGACGAGACGACGCTGTCGGAGCTACGCGCGCTGCCCTACGACGAAGCACGCGAAGCGCGAGGAATGGGTGTTCCGCGGCTGTGGGGCGAGCCGGATCAATCGCCGTTGGCGCGTCTGTGGTTCCGGCCGACCATGGAGTGCAACGGCATTTGGGGCGGCTATAGCGGTCCGGGCAGCAAAACGATCGTCCCGAGTTGGGCCAAGGCGAAGATATCGGCGCGGCTGGTCGGCGCGCAGGATCCAAAGCGCGTGCGCGAACTCGTTCGCGCGTTTATCGAAGCTAACGCGCCTGAGGGCGTTCGCGTCAGTGTCGAAGACGACGGCACGGTTCGTCCGATCGTCGCGTCGCGGGAACACGCGGCGGTTGCGGCAGCGGCCCGCGCGATGGAATACGCGTTTGGCAAAGCGCCGGTGTTCGTCGGTAACGGCGGGTCGATCGGACCGGCTGCGATCTTCGATCAGGTGCTCGGCATACCGCAAGTCCTGATCGGCGTTGGGTTGCCCGACGATTCGATCCATGCACCGAACGAGAAGTTCGATCTCGACCAGTTCTACGGCGGGATACGCACGGCGGCGATCTTCTACGACGAACTCGCTCGGGAAAGCGCGGTACCGTCGTGACGGACTTTCACTCGACCGAGCGTTTCAGCGATCGCGCGACGGCGTACGCGTCGAATCGGCCGGGCTATCCGGACGAAGCGGTTAACGCGATTTTTGCCGGCCTCGGTGATCCGCGAACGCTGACGGTTGCAGATATCGGCGCAGGCACCGGTATTTCATCGCGACTCTTTGCCGATCGAGGCGCGTCGGTGATTGCGGTCGAGCCGAATGCCAAGATGCGCGAAGCTGCGTCCGCCCACGAGCGTGTGCGGTGGCAAGACGGCACCGCCGAACGTACCGGACTGTTTGGCGACAGCGTCGATATCGCGGTTGCTTGTCAGGCGTTTCATTGGTTCGCCAACGATGCCGCGATGGCCGAGTTTCATCGCATCGCCCGCGGCCGCGCCGCGATGCTGCAATACGAGCGCGACGAACGCGACGAATTTACCAAAGCGTACGGCGACATCGTGCGCGCCTACGCGGGCGACGATACGGAATTACTTCGCGCGAATGCTCTCGTCACGTTCAAAAGCTTTCCGGATGCAAAACACACGTGCACGGAAGCGTACTCGCGGCAGCGGCTGGATGAGGAGGCGCTGCTCGGGCGCGCCGCCTCGTCGTCGTATCTTCCCCAAGAAGGCCCACGTGCCGAAGCGTTACATGTTAACCTGCGTGCGCTTTTCGGGCGCTTTGCACGCGCCGGTACCGTCGAGCTGGCGATGGTGACGTACGCTCTGACGGCTGACTTTCTCTGAGCGCTCGCTATCGGTTAGGCATCGACGTCGGCGGAACGTTCACCGACGTCGTTGCGATCGACGCCGCGACGCGCGCGGTCGTCGCGCAAGTCAAAGTGCCAACGAGTCACGATGCGGAGGACGGCGTCGCCGCCGGCATCGTGAGCGGGATCGAACGATTGTTGCGTGAGTCGAACATCGCGGCGGCGGACGTCGCATTTATCGCGCATTCGACGACGCAGGCGACCAACGCGCTGCTCGAAGGCGACCTGGCTGAGGTCGGTGTCGTCGGGCGTGGTGCGCGGGGGCAACTGGCTGGCTCGACGCCAGATGCATTTCGGCAGCGTCGCGTTGACGGACGATTCGAAGCTCGAGCCGCGCTACGCATTCGTGCGCGACGGAGATCGAGCCGCGATGACCGTGGCGGTCGATCGATTGATCGGCGAAGGCGCGCAAGCGATCGCCGCCAGCGCAGCGTTCGGCGTCGATCGCCCCGAGGCGGAGGCCGAGGTTGCCGAATACGCGCGTTTGCGCGGAGTTGATGCGACGACCGGCCACGACGTCAGCGCGACCTATGGATTGCGCGCGCGCACGCGTACGGCGGCATTGAATGCGGCGATGCTCCCGCGTATGATTCGCACGTCGCGCGTGACGGCGGCAGCAGTCGAACGCGCGACGATTCCGGCGCCATTGATGGTGGTGCGCAGCGACGGCGGCGTGATGGACGTGCGCGAGATCGAGCGCCGCCCGATACTGACGTTATTGTCGGGGCCGGCAGCCGGTGTGGCCGGTGCGTTGTTGTACGAGAATCTCACCGACGGCATCTTCGTGGAAGTCGGCGGCACGAGTTCGGATTGCTCGGCGATCAGCGCCGGGCGTCCGCAGATGCACCCGGCGAGAATCGGCGGACACCGCACGACGTTGCATACGCTCGACGTTCGGACGGTCGGCATCGGCGGCGGAAGCATGCTGCGCGTGAGCAACGGCGAGATTACTGATGTCGGCCCGCGCAGCGCGCATATCGCGGGTTGTGCGTACGCGTGTTTCAGCGATGCACGGGTGGTTGGGGAGTCGCGCTTGGAGTATGTCGCACCATCTCCGCGCGACCCAAGCGACTACGCCGTGCTGATCGCGCCCGACGGAACGAAAATCGCGTTGACGACCACGTGTGCGGCGAATCTGCTCGGCACGATTCCGGAGCGCGCGTTCGCGCGCGGCGACGCGACGGCGGCGCTGGCCGGCTTTGCGGTGCTGGCGCATCACATCGGCGGCACACCCGAAGAGCTTGCGCGCCGAGTACTAACCTTAGCGGCGAAAAAGCTGCGCCCGACGATCGACGCGCTCGCGGCGGACTATCGCTTGGATGGCGTCAGCAGCTTTCGCTCGTCGGCGGAGGCGGTGGCGCGGGCGCGATCGTGCCGTTTCTGGCCGACACACTCGGCCTAACGTTTCGAATCGCTCGGGATGCCGAAGTGATCGCGCCAATCGGTGCAGCGCTGGCGCTGGTTCGCGACGTGGTCGAGCGCACGATTACGGCGCCGACGCCGGAAGATATCGCCCGCCTGCGGCGTGAGGCGATCGACCGCGTCGTCGCATCCGGCGCGAACCCCGATCGGGTCGAGGTAGTAATCGAAATCGACACGCGGACTAGCCGTGTACGCGCGACGGCCTCCGGCGCAACGTCGTTATCGGATTCAGGCGCATCGGCCGTTCCGGATAAGGCTGCGGCGCTTGCCGCTGCTGCGCGTTCCTTATCGTGCCGGCCAAGTGAACTCGAGCCGATCGAGCTGACGGCACTCCTGACCGCGTACAAACACCGAGGGCGCTTTCGTATCGCCGACGACCGCGGAGTCGTTCGCTTAGCGTTGCCGGCTGCCGAGATCGACATCATATCGGCCGGCGAAGCAGAACATCGCACGCGTGAAGTGATCGAACGCGAAACGCGCTTTGGCGACGTCGGCCGCGCGCTACCCGCAGTGTACGTCGCGCATGGCGCTCGTATCGCGGCATTCGAAGGCGTCGTCGATCGCGATCAAGCCGTCGCGCTCGTCTGTGAAGAATTGAGTGGATGCAAACCGGACGAGCAAATCGCGGTGATTACGGTAGCGCGCAGCCAATAGGTTACGGCGAGAACAGCTTCCAGTCGCCCTCGGAGATGACTTCGACGTTACCATCTTTCACTTGGATGGCCGTCTGATCGTCAATCGCGTAGACCGGTACGGGTAGCATCGCCGCCCATTTTTGCGCGTTCGCCGACGAAGCGTCTTCATGCTCTGGGTGATTGAAGTGCGGAATCATCGCAAAGTCAACAAACCCCGCTCCCCGCGCCGTTACGAAAATTCTGCTCATGTTTCCCTGGGTTGTCGCGAAGTCGATGTTTTGCGATGTTAACACGCGAGTGCTGTCGATCGGCGGAACGGAGTACGTCTCACCAAAGGTGGAACTAACCGTCATGCTTCCAGCACTAACGCCCGCGTAAACCAGGTTGGGCTGCGTTGAACAGAAGATCGTTCAGTCCGGATTCGCACATCCAGTGGCTGAGGTAGACGGGATCTCCGCCCCAGACGAGCAGAGCGTCCGCCTCCTCGACTTCGCGGGACCACAGCTTCTTGTCGATACTTGGCAGCGTGGTGAGTTCGAGTAATCCTACCGACTTCCAACCCAATCGGGTCATCGTCGATTGGGTCATGCCAGATTGCGAGTCTCCGCAGAGTGCCTTATACGCGAGATATGGGCCGCCCGCGAATGGATAGATTCCCGTGACGACAACGAGAGCGTTCGATTCGGCAATCGGTTTCCCCAAAAGGTCAACGAGCGCATCGTGAATGCTCGCATTCTTGGCTCCCGACGAAGTCAGGAGCAGTTTCATTATAGCGTCTTGGGATTGATCCAGCCCAAGCCCTTGTTCCCGGGCTCATTAAACCATACGTCGTCGTTCGGTCCGTACAGAATGCCGGGAGAAGGGGAGTAGCCGCCGTTTCGGTTGTATGTGAGTACTGTAGAGACCGTTCCGCTCGGCGTTATACGACCGATGCATCGGTCGGCCGAGTCGTAGTACCACACGTTACCGTCGGGCGTAACGGCAACGTCATTCGGATAACAGCTGCCGGGATAAGTATAACTAGCAATTACCTTCCCTGTCGAATCGACTTCGTAAAGCTTTTGATAATTCGCTGTACCACAACTCGCCGTTGGCAGACCACAAAGGCACGTCGTTTACTTGGAACTCACGACCGTGGCGTGTTTGTCTTCCTTTTAACGTCATTTTGTATAGGTAGTTCCCGTCGTCGTACCACAAATCGCCGTCCGACGCGGTGACGATATACTGCGGAGAGAAAGGCGTCTTAAACGACGTTAACTGACCGTCAGTAGTCAACCGGCCGATCTTGTCTTGGTACGGCTGAGTAAACCAAAGCGCGCCATCGCCTCCAACCGTCATCGACATCGGATCTCCGCGATACCCAAGCTCGGTAAAAGTAACCTTTCCTTCGGGGGTGATCTTACCGATTTGGGCATTGGTATAGTCGGTGAACCACATGTTTCCATCGGGTGCTTCGACCATCGAGCAGCCAGCTAGCGACGTTGTTGCCTTGTAGTCGTGAATCGTGCCGTCGGGTGCGCGCGCCGCGATATGACCGTCAAGAAGGCACATCCAAATAGTGCCATCGGTGGCGATGGCCATGTTATAGCTCTGGCTCGGTAGCGGATACTCTTGCGGCGTAGACGGAATGACGGCCGCAGGAGTAAGGCGCTGCGCCCCCATTGGCGGTAGCGGCAATGGTGGCATCTGCGTCGGCGCCGGAAAACTTGACGCTTACTTTTTGCTGCGAAGACGTAACGTTTGACCTCGGAAGGCCCGCGTTTTGCTGATCGGTGGTCGTCAAATGGATCGCGTACGGATACTTTCCCGTTACTATTTTACCGTGGAGGTCGCGCACTTCGACTGTTAGTGGAATGCTTTGAGCAAGGCCTAGTTGCGGCTGTTTCTCAAGGGTCAGCGAAATCGATTGGTATTCAGGGTCGGAATTCTTGACATCGTGCAGTTCGACACGGCCGAGTAGGCCGAGTTCGGATCCTTCGTGAACCAGATGTTCTTGTCCGCGCCGACGGTAATTTGTGCGAGATAGTTATAGTCGTACTTGCCTTTTACCGGCAGTACCGTGAAGTTCCCCGAAGGCGTCATTCGGAGGATCTGATTCGTCTCGGCGAGCCACAGCGCTCCGTCCGGACCTTCGACGATTGAATTAGCGCCCGTGTCGCCGACCGGCAGCATGTATTCCTTAAACGTCCCGGTTGGTGTCACGCTTGCGATTTTGTTGGCTGAACTCTCGATGAACCAGAGCGTACCGTTGGAGGCTTCACAAATTTCCGCTGGTCCGGCGTTCTTTGTCGGAATAGCGTAGCGCTTTAATTTCCCGGAGCGGTCATATGCGTGATGGCGTTCTTCCGGTAATCGGTAAACCAAATGGAACCATCATGCGCGGCCGTGAGGGATACGCCTTGCGATCCGGGACCTAATTTGTAACCGTGGAACTTCCCTTGAGGTGTGATTTCAAGTAAGTAGTCTGCGTAATAGTGTGGATCCAGTGTCCAGAGGTCGCCGAAGCCGCTCGCTATTGAAAACACACCTGCAGAAGTTCCACCAAATTGTTTGGGGATTGGAAACGAATCAAATTGTCCGGCCGGCGTTATTCGATCGATTGCGCCTGGAAAGGACGTCATCCAGAAGTTGTGGTCGGGACCCTCAGTAATAGATGCGAGATCATCGCCTATAGGAAGAGGTATAGCGTAGTCCGTCATGTCGCCGGCAACCGAACTTTTTCCGACGACACCGTGACCGGTGAACCAAATGTTGCCATCGGAGCCGGAGGTTATGCCACCTAAAGTCGTGCTAACCGGCGTGTACATTTGATCGATGACATACGTTTTGCCGCCGGCCCGTACGGTACTCGATACCATTCGAGCCCGAGTCGTAGTTGACTGGATTGCCGATGCTGGATTCGCAGAGGGCAGCAACGACTCTTGTTGTGTCGAGCATCCGGCCAGTAACGCAACAATAAACGCAAAAAAAGAACGTTTGTATAGAGTACGCGCGGTGAAGGGCATTCCATAGCTCCTGGAGGGCAGAAACGGATCGCGCATTCTCTTCGCAAAAGCCCGCGCAGCACCTACTGCCTCGCCGACGGTCGTGGAACGCGTGCGGGGCACCGAAATCCGGCGCCCCGCTGTATTCCCCTACGGTGCGACCGCTAGTTAACTGGAGGCTGCCGTACGGCGAGCCTGTCGATGTCTTGCAACGCGACGGTACTCTTATGTCGTCCGTACGCGAAGTAGAACACTAAGCCGATAATGAGCCAGATGATGAACGATAGCCAAACGAACGGGAAGAAGCCCCATATGAGCGGATTGCCGAACCGCAGGAAATACATCAACGATAATGCCGTGAGCGCCGACAATACCGGAATGATATACGGCCCGAATGGTAGGGTGAACTGTCCGGTCACTTCGGGGTGACGCTTGCGGAGGATTGGCACCGCGATTGAAACCAACACGAATGCGGCGAGCGTTCCCATGTTGGTCAGCGCACCGACTATGTCGATCGGCGTAAAGGCTGCGATAGCGGCAATGATGATCCCGAAGAACGCAGTCGAGAAGACCGGAGTGCGCCACATCGGGTGGACGCGAGTAAATGCAGGCGGTATCAAGCCGTCGCGCGACATTGCGAAGAAGATACGGCTTTGACCGAACATCATCACCAGCAACACGGTCGTTAAACCGGCGATGGCACCGATCGAGATGATGACGCCCGCCCAGCCTAAGCCGACGTAGTTCATCGCGAATGCGACCGGGAATGCAACGTTCAGTTTATAGAAAGGCACCATCCCGTTTAGAATCGCGACGACGATGATGTAGAGAATCTGCACACGCTAAGACTGACGAGGATTCCGAACGGAAGGTCGCGCCCAGGATTTTTCGCCTCTTCGGCGGTGGTCGACACCGCGTCGAATCCGATGTACGCGAAAAAGATGAATGCCGCGCCACCGAGCATGCCGTAAACACCGAATGGAAAGTAGCCGCCCATACCGGCCGGTCCGCCAGCCGGAAGGTGGTAATTGACGCCGTCGATGTGCCCGATTCCGATTGCGATAAAGAAGAGCACGATCAACAGCTTGATCGTTACGATCACCGCGTTGACTGCGCCCGACTCTTTCGTGCCACGCACGAGAAGAGCGGTGATGATCAGGATGATCCCGGCCGCGGGTAGATTCGCATAGCCCGACACCCCCGCTTGGCCCGCCAAGCCCCAGTGCGGCCCATTCGTCCACTCCGGCGGAATATTGAGCCATCCCAACCCTGGTGCCGCAGCCGCCTGGTGCAAGATGTTGACGAAGTAACCGGACCAACCGATGCTGACCGTCGCTGCGCCGAGCGCATATTCCAGCACGAGATCCCAGCCGATAATCCATGCCAAAAACTCTCCGAGCGTCGCATACGTGTAGGTATATGCGCTGCCGGAGATCGGAATTTTGCTGGATACTTCAGCATAGCAGAGCGCAGCCAAGGCGCTGACGAGGCCCGCGACGACGAACGAAATCGTTAGTGCGGGGCCCGCTCGAGTCGCTGACGCGACGCCTGTCAGGACGAAAATACCGGTGCCAATAATGGCGCCGATGCCCATGGCCGTAAGCGCCCACGGCCCCAACGACCGCTTTAATGCGTGCTCGCCGTCTTTATCGCTACCCTCGGCGAGAATCCGCGCGATCGGCTTAACCCGTTGAAATAGCATTAGCGAGAATATCGCGCGATGTCCTTGCTAACTCCCTGGTTTCGGCGCCGCTAGGTAAAAGTTTGCCGTATCCTTAACGCAGCAGACAGCTTAACGGAGATAGAATACAGTGTCGATTTCGAAGACGGTGGTGCGCTCCATAGTTCCGCTCGTCGCGTTGATTTCGTCGGGTTGCTTTGGTAATGCCGGACCGGGCGGCGCATCGGATCTCGCGCGTCGAGATTACCCATACGATCGGGTAGGACCGGGTCGGTAAACGCGGCTCCGGCGCCCGCGCTATACGTAGCTCAGTACAATAACAGCCGCATCTTACTATTCGATCCGAGAAAACACGATAAGAATCCAATAGGACAGATCACGGACGGAGTTCAGAACCCGATGGGTCTTGCAACCGACAGCAAGGGCGATCTTTACGTTCTCAACACCATCCACCCGTCCGTAACGATGTACGCGCCCGGTTCGAAAGAGCCGAGTTTTACGATTAGCAAAGGCATAAGTGTCGACCCGTATGGTCTCGCGGTCGATTCGTCCGGAGACGTGTTCGTCAGCGAGGAGGAGCCCGACGCGATCGTTGGATATCGCGCCGGCAGCACGTCGCCGTTCGAGAGAATCGCGTTCAGAGCGGATCCCGGCGCATTTGCAATCGACCGTGAAGACGATCTCATCGCCATAAACGGCTCCGAAGTCGACAAAATTCCGCGCGGAACGAAAGAGAAGATTGACTTGCATCTCGAGGGCCTTACCAGTCCTTTGGCCGTGTCAGTCCGTGGAGACGACGCGTTGTACGTTTCGGACTTTGGCCAAAACATGGTTTTCGTTTTCCCAGCCGGTAAGACCAAGTCGTCATATTCTTTTGGCGCGGGCATGGACGGCCCAATATTCAGCACGTTTGGAATAGGAAGCCGCTTTTTCCAAGTAAACCAAAATAATCAAACTGTTGAAGGGTTTTTGAAAAACCAAAGTAAGGCGTTTACAAAAATTTATGGTGAGGGTCGCCTGACGGGCGTCGCGGCTTTCCCGAAGTAGGACACAAACGCGGCCAGAAGCGGGCTCTTACGGGTGGCCGCTTCCGGCGCGGGGTACAGTAGCGCTATGTCACTTTCCGATAGTTCGTTGCGCCCACAGAACGGGTGGCTGCGTGCTCTGATCGTCATCGCCGTGTTGATCGGTATCGGCATCCTGGCCTGGATGCTCGGCACGGTGGCCGAACGCATCCACAACATCCTCACGACGATCGTGGCCGCCGTTCTGTTTGCATACATGATTTATCCGCCGGTGCGCCTATTGAGCCGCAAAATGCCGCGGGCGTTAGCCGTCCTGATCGTGTACGTCGTCGTGCTCGGCCTCATCGGGCTTGCCATCGCGTACCTCGCACCCACCGTCACCCGCCAGGCGATCGAACTATCGCAGACGTTCCCCACGACGCTCCAATCGCTCGAAAAAGATGCTGCGAACCCTGGCTCGAGTTCGCTTCTCCAACATCTCCCCCCGGAGCTTCGTAGCTTCGCGCTCGCGAATCTCGCGAAGGCGGGAGCCGTCGCGGCGGCTTTAGGTGCGACGATCGGAATGCAAGCCATCGGAATACTCCGTGGGACCGTAACGTTCTTCGTCGATCTCTTGCTCGTGCTGACGTTGACGTTCTTTTTCGTTACCGATGTCGAGCGCATTCGCTCCGGCTTCATGCGTTTGCTACCGAAGAAGGCGCGCGCGGGAGCAGCAAGCTTTATCGACGACTCTGACGCTGTGATCGCCGGTTTCGTCCGCGGCCAAGTGCTCTTGGCGCTCATCATTGGTGTAGCGGCGATGATAATTCTTCTGATTATGCGCGTCCCGTATGCACTGTTGCTTGCGGTCGTCGCCGGAATCGCATCGCTGATACCGATCTTGGGCGAATTCATCGGCGGTATTCCTATGTTCGTCGTCGCGCTGGTCGCCGCCGGTCCGATTCGGGCCTTGATCGTGCTCGGACTGTTTATCCTCGTGTTCGAAGCACAGGGACGAGTTCTCGCGCCGATCATCGTCGGCAAGAGTGTCGGCGTGTCGGCGCTGGTAATTTTTATATCGATCGTCGTCGGCGCCGAAACGCTCGGGATCATCGGGATGATACTCGCCGTCCCAGTCGCTGGAATACTACGCGTCGCGTTGGACCGAATCGCGGCTGTAAACGAGCAAAAGGCGCTCCGTTAACGCTTCAGGCGTATGAAACGATGGTTTCCGATCGAGACCGAAAGGCTGTTGCTGCGTGAGTTCGCCGCCGCCGACGAGTCGCATATTCACGAATATGGCGGCGATCCGATCGTAGCACAGTATGTTGACTGGGGACCGAACACGCCGAATCAGACGCACGGGGTTCTTGCAAGCCGTCTACGCGATCAACTAAAGTGGCCGCGAGACGAAGTTGACCTGGCCGTGGAACTGCGCGACGAGCGGAAGGCGATCGGCAGTATCTCTCTTTGGATGTTGGATCGAAAAAACGGTACCGCTGGCTTTGGATATGCGTTCAATAGAGCGTATTGGAACCGCGGTTACGCAACGGAAGCCAGCCGCGCAATTCTGCGCGTCGCCTTCCGTATGCTAAAATTTCAACGAGTTTTGGCGACATGCGACGTTCGCAACGTTGGCTCGTGGCGCGTCATGGAAAAAGTTGGCATGCGTCGCAAGCGGACGATCGATCGAGACGTTTTGCAAAAGGGAGAATGGCGCAACTCATACGAGTACGCCATCCTCAGCAGCGAGTTTACTTAATGAAGTTAATGGCGAACGGGTAGCGGTAGGGGCGGCCTTGGCTGGCGGCTACGGCGCCCATGATCACACAGACCAGCGATCCGATTCCACCGGCGATGAACAGCGCGGCGACGCCGAACAACCCCACTAGAGCACCAGGCGGAAGCTGGGCATTGGACGAGTCGCCGTTCGACGAAGCGACCGCGGCTGCGATTACGCCGAACCAGGCGCAGACAAGCGCGATAACCAGCAGCACGATACCGATCGATAGCGTGATCTGAAAGTTAAGCGACGACTTGGCATGCTCGGTGGCGAACGGCCGCTTTCCGTTATTGATCAAATAGACCACGAGCGGCCCGACGACGTGGCCGAAGGGGATGCCGGCCACGGCGACCAGCGCGGATAGATGGGCGGCTACGCCCCAGCCGCGTTCTTCACGTTCGGTGGCGTCGATCGTGTCAATCATACGCTTACTGTACCATGCCGCGGGGGGCGGTGTTTCACCCTACTTCTTCACGAAATTAAAGGAAAGCGGGTACCGGTAGGTGCGGCCCTTGCTGGCTGCGATTGCGGCGAGAATATTCTGTACGAGCGTCCAGACGAAGAACGCTACGCACGCGGCGATGACGGCGAAAATCCCGATCAACGCTCCGGTCGAAAGCGGCGTCGGCTTACCGGAGTCCGAGGACCCTGCTACCACGGTGACCAGTAGAATCGCGTATACGATAAGCGCCGCGACGATCAGCAAGACTGCAAAGATCGTCATCGTTAGCTGAAAGTTCAGCGATGCTTTCGCATGCTCCGCCACAAACGGTTTCTTATCGCGATACGAAAAGTACATGATGAGCGGGCCGGCAACGTTTCCAAACGGCACGACGAATCCACCGATGATCGCGGATAGGTGTGCGAGCATGGCTAAGTTTCGCTCTTCTCGCTCGTTTGGATCGATCGTCTGAATCATGTTGGCAGCTTACCACATCTCACGGGCGGGTACGCCGCCAGGCTCGGCTCGTCCATCGCCGAAACGGACGGCGTGCTCGAAACCGACGTATTGGTAATCGGAGGCGGCAACGCGGGCTGTGCGGCCGCCATCGCCTCGGCACGTCACGGCGCGCGCACCACGCTGGTCGAGCGATATGGGTTCTTGGGCGGCACCGCCACCGCCGCGATGGTTGGGCCGTGGATGACGTTCCACTCCGGTAACGATCGTATCGTCGGCGGGATCGCGCAAGAAATCGTCGAGCGATTAATGGCCAAGGGTGCATCGCCCGGGCACGTCGCTGACTCATCGGACTACGTCGCCACGATCACCCCGTTCGACCCCGAAGTGCATAAGGCAGTGCTCTTCGAGATGATGCGTGAGGCCGGCGTCGAGCTATTGCTCCATGGCTATTTTCTTTCCGCCGAAACGGTCGGCGACGGCGTAACGGGCGCGACATTCGCTACGGTGGCGGGATCGCGCCGCTACCAGGCGACGGTAGCGATCGACGCAACGGCCGACGCACTCGTCGCGCATTCGGCCGGCGTGCCGACCCAGCAAGGCGACGAACGGGGCCGCGTCCAGCCGGCCAGCTTGATGTTTCGGCTTAGCCACGTCGATATGCACGAGCTCGCGCGCTACGTGCGCGAGCATCCCGACCAAATGCGAACGTCGCTCCCACCCGACCAACGGAAAGCAACGGCGTTGACGGCCGTTGCGGGACTGAATGAAATCTGGCAGGCTGCGGTGCGCGACAACATCGTCGACGTGCCGCGCGAACTCGTCTCGATTTTTGCATCGCCTTACGAAGACGAAGTGATCGTGAACATGACCCGCGTCGTTAATATCGATCCGCTCGACGCCGACGATCTCACCCGCGCGGAAGTCGAAGCTCGCCTACAGACGATGCAACTGCTCGAATTCTTCCGCACGCGCGTTCCCGGTTTTGCAAACTCTCGCATCGCTGCAACCGGAACGCAAATCGGCATTCGTGAATCCCGGCGTATCGTCGGGCGCTATACGCTCACCGCTGACAACGTGTTGAACGCGCGGCAATTCGACGATGCCGTGGCGCGCAGCGCATATCCGATCGACGTGCACAATCCATCCGGCTCGGGAACGACGACGAAGCGGCTCGCACCGGGCAAGAGCTACGAAATCCCATACCGGTGCATGGTGCCGGTCAATCGCGAGCAGTTGCTCGTCGCCGGCCGGTGCATCTCGACGACGCACGAAGCGCTCGCATCGGTGCGCCTCACGCCGACCGTGATGACCCTTGGACAAGCCGCCGGCACCGCCGCGGCGATGGCCGTGCAGTCGAATTCGATGGCCGGAAACGTCGATCCGGCGGAACTTCGCGCTATACTGCAGGCAGACGGTGTCGATCTGCGACGGAATTGACCTAGAGTGATACGAGGCTACGAGAGGAAAACCGCATGGCTATGAAGTCGTCGTCATTTCTAGCGCCGAGAGCGAAGCTTCCGCAACAAGCGCTCGACGAGCTGCGGAGCATCATCGACGGCTACCATCTGATGCGTGCCGCCTCGGACGCGGGGTCGAATAGCGACACGGAAATAGCCAAACTCGAGAGTAAGCTGGAAACTTCGCCCGCGCAGTTATGGTGGTCGGATCTCGCCATGGCCGAGTTGTGCGTTGCGGCAATATTGCCGGCCGACCAGATTCGTTCCACGCTCCCATCGTGGCGGCGTCGCCTGCAAGACGTCGTTGGTTCGAACCGTTACTCGCAGTACGTCGCAAGTGCGGTCGACATTTCGCAAGAACAAGACGTCGACGTTTTGCGTGCCGATTTGATGTCGTGCATTCGAGCCGTCTACTATTTTTACGGTTCGTATGGCGTCGCAGCGTTGAGCCGCACTCGGGCTGCCGAACGGCTCGTGGCGGCGGCCACCGTCATCCTCGGTATTCAAGCGATCGCATTTGCCGTTGCGTGGCTCGTGCCCAACATCCCCGGATCGTGGAGAGCCGTAGCCGCGCTCGCAATCGCAACATCGGCGGCGGCGGTCGTGGGCAGCGTCGTGAGCGTTCAGCGACGTCTGCAAGATCCAACCGTCGAAGTCGATCCGTTTTACCGTTTCATTCAAACGGATGCAGATTGGTTTGGTATCGCCGTTATTTCGCCGATGTTCGGTGCCATTTTTGGTCTGCTCGTGTACGGTCTGCTCGTGTCGAAACTCTTGTCTACCAGCGTCGTAACGTTCCAAGAAACCTCGAGCGATCCATTAGCGATTGCGTTGCCGGCATCGGTCGCCGGTTATGCCGCCGTCGTTATCCTCGGCTTCATCTCCGGATTTGCAGAGCAGTTGATACCCGATGCGCTGACGCGAATCGCGACTCGTGCGCTTGCCGGCGTGGCCGGTAACGACTCGACGACGGTGCAATCGCCCGCCGCCAGTCCGTTCGTTCGAAGCGCTGCGAAAGCAAACGCCGATGGTTCCAACGCTTCCACAGTTGACGACGCGACGAAATCGAAGCAGTAGTGCATCAGCACGTCCTTGCGGCGACGTGGATAGCGAACCACTGGTCCGACGTAGCCAGCATCGTTTCGGTCGTGATCGCCTTCGTCGCGGCGTTTCGGCCGGAGCTTCACACGCTCTTACGACCCCGGCGAGTCGACGTTCTCCTTACCGACACGTTGTTTTTGGAGATGGGCTTTAACGGACTTGGGCCGATCCTTGGCGTGGTCGGCACGTTGAACAACGAGCACGCCCGCTCGCTGATAACCAAAATGCGCATCCGGCTCAAAGCGCCCGGCGCGAACGAGGAATTCGTGCTGACGCCAATCTTTAATCGGGAACGCGCTATCGATAGCGCGCTTGCCGGCGGAGAGGAAGCTCGCGGAAAGTTCTGGTTGCCGTTCCTTATCGAGGCGGACGTCGCCATTCCATTCGACATCCTGTTTCGGAACGACGCTGCGACCGGCGTGCTGACGTCGACTGGCTCGAATCTCGGGCAGGCGTGGACGTCATACGCCAATTCGAAGTTGCAAGAAAACGGACAAGCGCTGTCCGATCCCGACCAAGCGACGATGCAGACGAAGGTATCGGCCTACCTAACCGCCCTCTACAATGCGTCCGGGAACGAAGACTTCATGGTAACTGCCACTCGGGAGATGCGCGATGCATTCGCCTGGCAGGCACAAACCTACCAAGCGCGCTTAGAAGTTGACGTGCTGGATTGTCATCGCACCTTCTCGCGGAGTTTTGAATTCGCCATCTCCGACGAACAGCGCCGGCAGCTTTTGGACAACATCGACATTATCATCGCGATCGTCTGCAAACAGCTCGACCCAAACACCGTTCCCAATTCCATCTTTTCGAAGATCTCGATCCAAGCTTGAGCCAAGCACTGCGGTCGGCTCGCGAGTACCACATCGCGGTGCGTTTCGTTGACCTCGGGGATTGGGGCGATTGCGAGCTGCGCGCGGAATACGATCCGGCCATTCCCGAGATTCGCGTTAATCGACGCATTACCGAATCGCTTCCCGATGACGAGCGCGAGCGATTCGTCGCGCGGGCCGTCGGGCACGAACTCTATCATCACCGGGAACACCTCGGCGAAATTCCGACGTTGACGACTCGTGCGGAGCGCGAAGCCGCCGCCGACGCATACGCCCTCAAACTACTCGACGAGTTGCGGCCGCACTCGCGGAACGGTTAACGAACACAATGGGAATCTTGTGCGAACATCGAATTTCGCACGCCATCGTGATGATTGATGAGTGATACGCTTTTCGCTGGGATCGACGGCGGGCAGAGTTCGACCAGGGCGGTCGTCGGAACGGATGATGGCCAGGTTCTCGGCCGTGGCGCTGTTGGCGGCGCGGACGAAGTCGGCGCTACCATGCATTCCACGCGGCTTCGCGATGCCTTACGCGATGCGCTCGCCGCCGCCGTCGCCGATGCCGGCTTACCTGCGGATGCGGAGTTCGATACGGTTGTTGCGGGCGTATCCGGGTTTGACGGCAAGCACGTCGGTCGTCCACCGGAACTGCCTGCTCGCGAAACGATCGTGCTGCACGATGCGCCGATCGCGCTTGCCGGAGCGCTCGACGGTGAGGCCGGAATCGTCGTGATTGCCGGGACCGGCACGGTCGCATACGCCGCATATGCAGACTCCGCTGCGCCAAGAACGTACGGTGGCTGGGGCTATTTGTTCGGCGACGAGGGCAGCGCGTTCTGGTTGGTGCGCGAAGCGCTGGCGCAAATGATGCGCCACGAAGACGACGGCAGGCCGCTCGATGCGCCGTCTGCCGCGATACGCGCGTACTTCGGAGTAGACTCGCTGCGCGAGATCGTTTCGGCAACGCATGCCGGACGGCTCACGCGCGATCGCCTCGCTTCCTACGCCCCGTCGGTCTTGAAAGCGGCGCCGTTCGACCACCTCGCTCGACGCGGCGTGCAGCGACTCGCCGAGCTCGTCGGGGCGGCGGTCCGCGACGGAGCCGAGCCGCGCGTGGCCCTCATCGGCGGCATGTTCGCGAATGCGGATTATCGCGAGCGTGTCGGGGCTGCTATCGAACGTCTTGGCGTACGAGTCGTCCGCGCCAAACGGCTACCTGCCGAAGGAGCGATGCTGCTCGCGATCCGCGCCGCCCGCGGATGAGCGATCCGCGCACCGCGGACGCCATTCTCGGGAAACTGCGCGGCGGACTCATCGTCTCGGTCCAAGCCGACGACGGTTCGGCGATCGCTCGGCCGGACGTCCTCACTGCCATAGCCGCTGCCGCCGTCCGTAACGGCGCCGCCGGCATCCGGGCACGAAGTTTGGCATGCCTAACAATGATGCGAAGCGCGATCGACGCGCCCCTCATCGGCCTCGTAAAAACCGCCTACCACGGGTTCGAGCCATACATCACACCTACCATCGCCGATGCCGAGGCTGTTGCCGCCACGGGCGCCGACATCGTCGCGTTCGATGCAACAGGCCGGCCGCGCCCAGATCGCAGTAGCATCGCCGACGCGGTGCGTGCGATTGCGGCTGCCGGAAAACTCGCGATGGCCGATTGTGCGACGTTCGACGACGCGGTTCGTGCCGCGGAAGCGGGCGCACACATCGTAGCGACCACGTTGAGCGGGTACACGCCCCAAACGAGCGGCCGTGCGCTGCCCGATCTCGACGTGCTCGAACGCATGACGTCGCTGGACACATTTGTCGTATGCGAAGGCGGCGTGCACGAGCCGGAGCAACTGCGTGCGGCGTTCGATCGCGGTGCAGATGCCGTCGTCGTCGGCACCGCAATTACCAACGTTGACTGGCTCGTGCGTCGATTTGCAGGGTTGACGGATGCTGCGCCAAACCGCTCAAAGTAGATGCGCCGCGCAGACGCTTCCTTATAGTCTATAAATAGTGCGCTTTGGAG
This sequence comes from Vulcanimicrobiota bacterium, assembly GCA_963786515.1. Taxonomy (GTDB): domain Bacteria; phylum Vulcanimicrobiota; class Vulcanimicrobiia; order Vulcanimicrobiales; family Vulcanimicrobiaceae; genus Tumulicola. Next base: position 77,474 of record CAWAZM010000022.1, read on the forward strand.
AGGGAATTCATTGGTAAATAAGACGGCGCCGCCAGCCCGGCTCGGCAGAGAATTTTGGATGGTCAGCGCCGTCCTCGCAGTGCTGGCTGCCGTCGGAATTTGGTTCTGGTACTGGTTCCCGATCGAGCAATACTTGCCGGCAGCCATCGTAACGGCGCGTCAAGTCGACACCCTCTTCCGCTTCATGGCCGCGACCGGTACGGCGCTTTACATTTTCGTCGCCGGCTATCTCGTCTATTTTTCGATCGCGTTCCGCGTACGCAAGAGCGATCCGCCCGACGCGATCGGCGTCCAAATCCACGACAACCACAAACTCGAACTGTGGTGGACGATCATACCGGCGTTGTTCGTGGTGCTGTTGTCGGCCGTCAGCGTTCGGATTTGGTACGAAATCATGCTGGAGCCCCAAAACGGTTTGGTGGTTCAAGCGATCGGCCACCAGTTCGATTTCACGTTCCGGTATCCGCAAGTCAACGGCGAGATCACCGACGAGATGCATCTGCCGATCAACGTGCCGGTAACGCTTAACTTGACGTCGTCGGATGTTATCCATTCGTTTTGGGTGCCGGCGATGCGCCTGAAAAACGACACCGTCCCCGGCTTGGTCACCGAGATACGGTTTACGCCGCGCCTCGAGGGACGCTACCAAATTATTTGCACGCAATTCTGCGGCGTGTTGCATAGCCAGATGAACAAGCAAGTGCTGGTGATCGAGAGCCAGGACAAGTTCAACGCGTGGTTCCACGGCTGGCAAGTCAAGAACGCGCACGTGAGCAACGCGCTCGCGACCACGACCGGCTCGCCGATCAACTTGTCAAATGCCAACATTGGGGCCGGCGAGACGCTGTTTAAGCAAAAGTGCTCGGCGTGCCACTCTACCGGACCGTTCGATCAGCGTATCGTCGGCCCGGGCCTTAAGGCGGTGCTGCACGACCCGGCTCATCCCAAGCTCGTGGACGGCGATCCGGCCACCGAGGCCAACGTCGCAAAGATTTTGCAGACTGGGTACACCGGGAGCATCGGCAGCATGCCCAATGCGACCACCAACGGACTCTCGAATCAGGATATCGCGAACCTCACCGTGTACCTGAATTCCCTGAAATAATCGGAGAACGATCATGGCAACCCACGCACCAGCAGTTCATCCCGGCGGAATCGCGGATCACATCCATCAAGAACCGCAGGGATTCGTTCGACGATACGTCTTCTCGATCGATCATAAGATCATCGGAATTCAATACCTGATCACGGGATTCGTCTTCTTTATTCTGGCGGGCTTACTGGCCGAAACGATTCGTACGCAACTACTCAACGCTAATGGCGGCTTCGTTTCGCCGGACACCTATAACGAGGTGTACAGCATTCACGGAAGCGCCATGGTGTGGCTGGTCGTGATTCCCATCTTGACCGGTGGGTTCGGAAACTTGATTTTCCCGTTGCAAATTGGCGCGCGCGACGTCGCGTTTCCGTGGCTCAACCTGTTGAGCTTCTGGATCTTCCCGGTCGCCGGTTTGATGCTGTTCTCGTCGTTCCTCATGGGCGCGCCGACTGCCGGCTGGACGGAATATCCGCCGGTGTCGTTGCAAGGTGCCGCAGGTACGTCGATGTGGGCGGCTGCGATCTTCTTAGTCGGTGTCAGCTCTACGCTGACGGGCATAAATTTTCTGGTAACGTTGCTCAAGATGCGTGCACCGGGCATGACGTTTACTCGCATGCCGCTGTTTTGTTGGGCGCAGTTTGCAACCGCGCCGCTGCTGATGGTCGCCACCACGGCGCTGGCCGCAGCGCTTGCCGCACTGTTCATCGAGCGTCAGTTCGGCGTGCCGTTCTTCGACCCGACCAAGGGCGGAAGTGCGGTGCTATGGCAGCACATGTTCTGGTTCTACTCGCATCCGGCCGTGTACATCATGATTCTGCCGGCCTTCGGTATCATCTCCGAAGTGCTGCCGACGTTCGCGCGCAAGCCGATCTTCGGTTATAAGCTGATCGCGTTTTCGTCGATGGCGATCGCGCTGGCGGGCTTCATGGTGTGGGCGCATCACATGTTCACATCCGGCCTGGCACCGTATCTGCAGTTGCCGTTCATGATCTTGACATTCTTGATCGGCGTGCCGACCGGCATCAAGATCTTCTCGTGGACCGCAACGCTCTGGGGTGGCAAAATTCATCTTACGACCGCGATGTTATTCGCGATCGGATTCATCGCGCTGTTCACGTGCGGCGGTATCACCGGCATCTTCCTGGCGGCGGTGCCGTACGACCTCGACGTGCACGGCACGTACTTCGTGGTCGCCCACTTTCACTACGTGCTCGTCGGCGGAAGCATGATGGGTGTGTTCGCCGGGATGTATTACTGGTTCCCGAAGATGTCCGGACGACTCATGAACGAGACGCTCGGCAAGATTCACTTCTGGCTGTTTTTCATCGGGTTTAACGGCACGTTTTTACCGATGCACTGGCTTGGCGTCGAAGGCATGCCGCGCTGGGTCGCCAGTTACGATCCGCAGTTCGAGTTCTGGAATCGCTTCGCTTCGATCTCGTCCTACGTGATGGCGATCGGCCTGTTGGTGTTCTTCTACAACGTGATCCATAGCGCGCGCTTCGGCAAGCGCTCGGGGCCGAACCCGTGGAACGGCCGCACGCTCGAGTGGATGATCCCGTCGCCGCCGCACTACTACAACTTCAAGAACATTCCAACCGTGTACGGCCTGCCGTACGACTTCTCGCATCCACTCCCGTATAAGGGTTTGGAGCACGAACTCGACGACACGCCGCCGGTCGGGGCTGGAGCGCACTAAGCATGGCTGTCATAACGGTGCCGCGCGGTGCGGTGCACGTCGAGCAACCGGACCAGCTGTACAACGAAATCCGGGACCTTCGGCTGCAAGGGTTTTTGCTGGCTCTTATCAGCGATTGCGTGCTGTTCTCGTCGTTCGTCTTCGCGTATTTGTACTTGCGTAACAGCGGCCAAGGCTGGCCGCCGCCGGGCATTCCGCGACTCGACGTGCCGTTCGCGGCGTGGAACTCGGTGCTGCTCTTCGGCTCGGGCGCGACGATGCATTACGCGCTCGAGAACTACAAGCACAACAACTTCATAAAGTACATGTGGTTCCTGATCGCAACGATCGTTCTGGGCGCGGGCTTCTTGGGTGGCCAAGGGTACGAATACACCAACCTGATCGTCAACCACCACATCACGTGGAGCGGAAGCGGCATCTTCGGCGCCTCGTTCTTCACGCTGACCGGCATGCACGGCTTCCACGTATTCGTCGGCGTCATCTTTCTTACGGTGCTGTTGATGCAGTCCGCCGCCGGCGTCTACACGAAAGACAAATACTTCGGCATCACCGCCGGAACGTTGTACTGGCATTTCGTCAACGTTATCTGGGTGCTGCTCTTCTCGATCTTCTATCTCATTTAAGGAAGCGACGATGCATCTCGATTGGCCACTCCTCGAACGAACCGGCGCAGTTGCCGGCGGCATCATCGTCGGCGTCGTGGCGTTTTACGCGCTGTATAAAGACTGGAAGACGCCGGGGCTCGAGAACCAAGTGTTCAAATTGATGTTGCTGCTGTTGGGCTTCGGAGCACTGCTGGCAATCTTCGCGGGCGCGGGCGTGCTCGGAAATTTTGGGAAGGCATAACGATGATCGTTCCGGATTCAGAATATCTCGATTTCAGCCAAGTCCCTCAAAGCAAGGGCATTCCGAAGTCGATCGTTTACTCGGGCATCATCGGCCTCGTCATGATCTTTGCGATCGGAGCCTCGGTGATATTGCTTGCCGGTGACGGTCACCACTGGCCGGCGTCCTCCTCGATGCGCGTTGACCTCGGTACGCTGCACGAATAACGCGATTGCGTTTACGTCGTAATCGTAAAGAAAGACGGGCCTTTCGGCCCGTCTTTCTGACGGAAAGCTACGGCCGATAAGTTAATTCGGCGGAGAGACGATATCGAAATCTGCAGGCGTGATCGACGATAGATTCTTTGCGTCCGTGCTCGTCCAGACGGGCGTGCCGGTCGAATCTTTTGCGAGGATGATCGCGTTGCAGCAACCGGTGTCGTACACGTAGAGACCATATTGTTGCATCGCAAGGGCCACGATCTTCGCTTCGCGACTGAAGCCGGAGATGTTAAACGAAGATTTGAGTCGCGCGTGCGAGCCATACGGCATCGGAGAGTCGCTCGGCGGCCCCTTATAGGCATTACCGTCGGTGCAGTGTGCTTTGCCGGCGGGAGAAACGCATGGCGCGCCGGCCACGCCGTTCAACGAATGCGACACGGCGTTCCAACCGATCGCGTGTCCGATGACCCCGGCAGAAAGTTCTTCGGGTCGGACCGCCAGCAAGCCCAACGGAATTCCGGTCGCGGTCGAAAGTGCGCCGCTCGGAGGTTGCACGAAAGGCTTGGTGAGATCGATGTGTTCGTTATTGTACATCGACAGATAGTTGCCCGACTGGTAGTAGTACGTCAGGTACCCTTCGTAGTACTGACACGATTGTGTGTTGATCACTTCGGAGTGATGGTCGCCGTCTTTCTCTATGAAAAAGCTCGACGTCCATGGGATCGGCGAGTACGGATGGTCGTAGCTGTTGCCGGGTTTCACCGTAACCAGCGGCGTCGAATTGGTTGCGGAATTTATGTCTTGCAGACTGATCCAAGCCTGAAAGCCACCCCCGCCTCCGCCCGCTAGCGTTGCGGTGATGTACTTTGCGCTCATCGATTCCGGCGATGCGTTCGTGATCGTCGTCTGATACACGTTGCCGCTTGGATACGGACAGCCAAGAATTTTGGCGCGCTCGACGGCTGCGCCGTCGGCTTCGTCGATGGCATCATCGACGGGATTCCTCTTGCCCCGGCATACTGCCCGGGAATGGCGGACTGCGAATTCATTCCGCCTTGGCAAGCGCACAATGCGCCTAGTGCCAGCAACGCTGGCAAGCAACGAAACATACCTCGAACCATGTGTTGGCCTCCTCACCCACAAGTCGGCATGGGACTTACGTCCCGGTCGCCATGGTTCTTCAGTTGGTCTTATTATCATGCTTCGCACACGAAGCAATTTAATGGTCTCGCAGAATGCGGCGCGATCGGCGTTATGACGACTACTCGAACAGCCCCGCGTGTAAGCGGTTCACCGGACGTAGGTTAGTCGCTGGAAGTTTGTATCGTGAGCGTGGCGCTTCGCTCGTGCGGGTTCGTGCGGCCTTTACTTGTGAAACCGTTCGCGCGCAACACCGACTGCGAGCGCCGGTAAATCACCATCCGGTAACAGACCCGTTGGTCTTCCGTCGATTTTGTGAATCCCGGCATACGTCGAGAACTCGAGCATCGACGGAATCGTCGCTTGGACGAGTGCTTTCGTCCCAAGAAATTCCCATTCACATGCGACCGATGTATCCGGAAATAATGCGGCGATATAACCGGCAGCGTCGTCGCGCGATCGTGCGTCGCGTTCGCGGTAGCGAACGTAACCATCTAAAATGTAGATCGGCTTGAACGTCTGCACGTAGGCTGCGATCGGCGCTATCAGCACCGCGACGAAATATCCGGCAAAGGCGATCGCGCCGAGCGCAAAGATCGGTGCGATCTTCACCAGCGTCGCATCGCTCGCCACGTGATGCGCTCGCCACACGATGCCCCAGGTAAGCAAGACCATAAATATCGCCCCGATGAGCGGTTCTATCGCGATCGCCATGCGGCCGCTGAGTCCGCGCGCGACGATGCTTCGTTCGCGATCGGTCCATGGCCGTCGCGCGAGCCCGAGCGCACGCCGGTCGAGCGAGCCGAAGCGTTTCATGCCGGCCGGCTACGCCGCTTCTCCGATCGGCTCGCGCCGCTCTTGGCTGCGCGATTTTAGCGCGGCCGTTAACGCCAGAGCGATGAAGGCAACCACGCAAAACGCGAGATAGGCTTCGCGATAGCCCACGACTTCTCGCGTCGCCATACCGATGATACCGCCGGCTAGCGACGATCCGACGATCTGCCCGACGATCAAGCATTGACTTAGCAAACCCACACCGATCGCGCGCGTGTGTTCGTGTGTTTCGTTGGTCACGATGTAGCGCGTCGGTGCACCCAGCAGTGCGCCAAAACCGGCGCCGGCAACCAGCATCGCGAGCACCGCCAACCAGATCGAGCTAAAGCCGAGTGCGAACAGGCCCAGCCCTACTTCAACCGCGACCGTGCCGACCAGCAACACGTCGCGGCTTCCAACGCGATCGAGCGCGCGTCCCGCCATCGGAATGACGATAACGAATGCCAACGCGCCGAGCGCGGCGATAGAGCCGGCGGCGACGTACGATATGTGGAGCGCGCCCACTAATACGACCGGAACGAAAAACAGCGAACCCTCGAGGACGCCGATTGCGATTTCGAGAGCGTACGTTTTTCCCAATTGCGCGTTGCGCAACAACACCGGCGGCACGACCGGAAAACGCGCACCGCGCGACTCCCACAACCAAAAACCGGCCAGTATGAGTACGCCGAAGATCCCGAGCACGACGTGCGCTTCGATCAATCCGTCGGTCAGCGCCAGCAATCCGAGGCACAGAAGCGCCAGTCCCAACACGTTCACCGGCTGGCGTTTGCGTGGAGCGAAGGACGGCACGTAGCGCATTGCGAGCCAAAAGACGACCGCCGCCAGCGGCACGTTCGGCAGAAAAATCCAACGCCAGGATACGTAGTGGGCGATCAAACCGCCGAAGAGAGGTCCGATGACGGCTGCTACGCCCCATGTTGCGGCGACCATTCCGAGTGCCGCGCCGCGCCGTTCGCGCGGCACGACGTCGCCGATCGCGGCGGTCGCGACCGGAAATATGCCACCCGCGCCCAACGCTTGCAACCCGCGCGCGAACAAAAACACGCCGTAGTTCGGCGCTGCCATCGCCACGATACTCCCCGCCGCAAAGAGCGCCAGGCAGCCCAGATACGCCGGACGCCGCCCGTATCGATCGGCCAGCGCGGAAGCAATCGCGATCGAGGCAACCGTCACCAGCAGATACAACGTGAACACCCACGCTAAATCGGCGGTCTGAACGTTGAAATCGTGGCCCAGTGCGGGAAGTGCCGGAGAGAGAACGCTCAAATCGAGCGCTGCGGCAAACACGCCGGCGGCCAGCGTGCCGAGCAGCGGCTTCACGCGACGATGATTCGATCGACGACCATGAACACGCACATCAGCGCGAGGTATAACAGCGAAAATCGAAACAGCCTGCGCGCGGCCAACGTTCCATCGGTTTCACGCCACGTCCGCACGGCATCGAGCAAAAAAATCGCACCTAGTACTGCCGCTGCGGCGAAATACAGCGCACCCATCACGTGCAGCGGATACAGCAGCAGCGACGCTATCACTAAGATCGCGCTGTAGTAAAAGATTTCGCGTTTCGTTCGAGGCCGGCCGTACACGTTAGGGAACATCGGAACTTTGGCACGGTCGTAATCCAGCTCGGTCATGAGCGACAACGACCAGAAATGCGGTGGCGTCCATAAAAAAATCAGCGCGAACAGTCCCAGTGCCGGGCCGCCGATGGAGTCGGTGACCGCCGCCCAACCGACGAGCGGTGGTACCGCGCCGGCCGCGCCGCCGATCACGATGTTCAGCGGCGTCAATCGCTTCAGCCACATCGTATAGATGACGACGTAGTACACGTTGCCGGCCAGCGATAGCCACGCCGCCAACGGATTCACCAATACGTACAATAGAGCAAAGCCGAGCAATCCCACGATGGTGGCGTAGGGATGCCGGAACGCTTCGAGATGCGGCCTTGCGGGATCGGGCGGTTGACCGTACGCCGCATGATGCCGTCGATGTCGGCATCGTAGACGCAGTTGAATGCGCCGGCCGACGCTGCCGACAACGCGCCGCCGAGAAGCGTCCATAGTGCGATCCCGATCGGCGGAAGGCCGTGCGCGGCCATCGCCATCGCCGCCGCCGTCGTGATCAGCAGCAGATAGATGATGCGCGGTTTCGAAAGCTCGTAATAATCGGCGAGAACGTTGCGCAAATTCACGAAGCTGCCGCCGTCGCTGCGCGCGAACGGGCGGCGTCGAGCGACGCGAATACCGCGCCGACGACGAAGGCGAGGAAGGTCAGCGCCGCATTGACGGCATGCGCCTCGCGCAGGTCGGTAGGCAAGCGAAGTACGACATTTAACAAGCCGAGTAATACTTGCACGAGAACCAGCGCGACTCCGGTGCACACGGCGGCGCGCGTTTGCCTCGACGAGGGAACGGCCCACACGATCGCCAGCGATCCCGCCGCCAGGAGCAGCGTGGCGCCCGCCAGCCCGCGATGCAACATTTGTACGAACTGCCCGCTGCCGTAGACGATCACGTTACCGGCGCAGCCGGGAATGTCGAGACACGCCAGACCTGCGCCGCTCGAACTGACGTACGCGCCCACGCACATCGTGACGAACGTGATGGCGGCGGTGGCACCGACGATCGCGCCGGGCGCGAGCCCCGTAGAGCGGCGGCCGCGCGCCCGGTCCGAATCCGCGGCGGAGGCAAAAATTGCCATGGCCGAAAGCGCGGCAACGAACGCCATGGCCGTGCCCCAATGGAGCACGACGGACATCGGACTGTTGAATAGTTTGACGGTCGCGGCTCCGAGGAGCACTTGAGCGACGAACAGCGCTGCCACCAGCGTCATCGCGGGCACGATAAAGGCCGACCGACGACGTTCGCGCCACGCGACGATCAAGAGCGCGATCACGAGCGGCGTCACCGAGAAGGCCAGCAACCGGTGGGCCCATTCCCAAAGCGTGCCGTCGGAGAGCGACGGAATCAAACGTCCATGACAGAGCGGCCAGTCGGGGCAGGTTTCTCCCGCACCGTTGATGCGGGTCCAGCTTCCCAATACCACGGTAGCGAGGGCAACGAAATCGGCGGCCAGCGCCAAGCGGCGCAAAGTCCTCATCAGCTCGTTTTAGCGTAATCCCTGTTTTCGTACGCGCACAATGACATTGGAGGCTTGCGAAAAGGCGCCTTTGGAGGGGGCGGTCGTCGTGAGCCGGGCGAAGGCGACCGCCGTGAGACGCTGGACGGCGCTGGTTGCGCTTCTGCTGCTGGCCGGCTGCCGGGAGGTACGCGTCAATACCCTGGCGCAGGGGACGACGACCGTCCCCGGAGCCGATCAAATCGTCATCGTCCGCAACACCTTCGACCTTGCCAAGCTGGGGTTACACGCCCCGGTCCATTTTCGCGGCGAGTTCGGTGTGATTCTCCTCATGGGCCCGCATACACGCACCGGTTACAAGCAGATTATCGAATCGATCCGCGCCAACGATCAGCGGGTTCGCGTGGTGGCCTTCGAGCAGGAGCCTGGCGACGGCGGCGAATCTTCGCCCAGCTATCGTACGTACACATTATGGATCGTTCCGAATCGCGTTTATCGGCGAGGTCTCCGCGTGGACGTGGTCACGCCCAGCGACGAACCGATCGCAACCACTTACTTGCCATGAGCTGAAGGGATAGCGCCGCGTCAATGCGTTCGCCCGACAATCAAATCGAAACGGCTGCGGCCGATCTCGATATCCGCGTCGATCGGCTCGGCCCGGTCCTCGAACCCGATGGAAGCCCGAACGAAGCCGGCGGAGTTCTCAACCCTGCTGCGACGCGCGCTCCCGGGGGCGAGTTGCTGCTCTACCCACGTTGTGTAGAAGCCGGTAACATTTCGCGCGTCGGCACGGTTCGTACCGCCGAGCACGACAACCATTTCGACGTCGAGCGCTTAGATTACGCGCTCGTCCCCGAAGCCGAATACGAATTGCGGCCGCAGCCGGGCTACGGCTGCGAAGATCCGCGCGTCACGTTCGTGCCGGTCCTCGACTCATACGTTATGGTGTACACCGCGTTCGGGCCGACCGGCCCGCGCCTGGCCGTCGCACAGTCGAAAGACGCGTATCACTGGGAACGCATCGGCTTGCTGCATTTCGAAGGTGCGGCCGGTGACGATAAGGATGGCGCGATGTTCCCGGAGCCGGTACTGTCGCCCGGCGGCGTGCGCAGTTTAGCTGTCTATCATCGTCCGATGCTCCATCTTTCTGCGGTTGACGGGCGTGCCGCAATTCCGATTATCGAAGCGATGCCGTTCGAAGATCGTGAATCGATCTGCATCGGCTACATCCCGCTCGATCCCGTGTTAACCGATCGCAGCAATATTCTGCACATCGCCGAAACCTGTCCGGTCATGTCGCCCGTGGCGGCATGGGGTTCGATCAAGATCGGCGGCGGCACGCCGCCCGTGAAAACGTCGCGTGGTTGGCTGTCGCTCTATCACGGCGTTAACGTCATCAACGGCCGGCTGGGAACGCCGGTTTTTTCGTACAGCGCGGGCGTCGTGATCCACGATTTGGAGCGTCCCGATCGCATCCTGTATCGCTCGCCCAAACCGGTCATCTCGCCGACCACCGAGGCCGAACGTGTCGGCGTAGTCGACAACGTCGTGTTCCCAACCGGATTAGTTCCACGCTTCGATATGGGCGACGATGTGTACGACGTGTATTACGGAATGGGCGACTTCGCCGTCGGTGCTGCACGGTTGTGGATCGCCGGCGTCACGGATTACCCGCCGCTTTCCAGCGCAACACTCGCCTAGGATCGAATGAGCGCATTCGCTCGCATGGTTCGCGGCAAGTTGGCAGGCTTGGCCGGAACGGCTTCGCTCGATGCCGTCACCTACCTCGATATGGCGATTCGAGGCCGCCCGCCCAGCGAGTTGCCCGACAACATGGTTCGTGCGCTTGCCGAACTCGCGGGATGCGAAAAGTTTGCGAAGCCGGTCGAACAGCTCGACGAGAAGACGAAACAGCGACGCGCTGGAATCGCAGCGTTACTTGGCTATGCCGACGGCGCCGGCTCGGGAGTGCTGTTCGGTCTAGCACGTCCGTATATTCGTGGCGTACCGTGTTTTTGGGCCGGGATCGGGCTGGCCGGATTGACGATGCTACTGAGCGAGGGGCTTGCGGCGAAGCTGGGCCAAACCGATCCCTCGAGTTGGCCCGCTTCCGCGTGGTTCGAAGACATCGTTCCGCGCTGCGTGTATGGTTGGGTGACGTGCTACGTCTACGACCATCTTGCAGGAAGCAACGACGGCTAAGCGCGCTTCCGCGCAGTTTTCTTCCGCGTCGTCTTTTTGGCAGTCGATTTCTTCCGCGTAACGTTCTTTTTCGCCGTGGTCTTTTTCTTAGCGGTCGCCTTTTTTGCGGAACTTTTCTTCGCGGCTCCAGTGGTTTTTTTACGCCCGGCGGTCGATTTTTTGCGCGATGTCGTCCGCGGCTTTTTTCCGAGCTCGCTCCAATGCGTTTCGGTCATCTCGACGCCATACTTTTTGGCGGCTCTTTTGATCTTCGCGAACGCGCGGTCGCGTTCGGCATCCGAGACACCGGCGGTTTGATCGAACCGCGCGATCGCGTTACGAACGTGGGATGCGTCGGTCAACGGTTCTTTTCGCTCGGTCGGAAATGCGAATACCGATTCGGGAAGGTCGGCCCGCTTGGTCACTCTAGCCATTATGCGTCCTTTCTGGAATACCGTAGGAGGTTGACGGCAAAGCGTTCTTCGGGGTGCAGTTGCGATTTGTGCCGGTTCTTTCGTGGCGCGAGTTTGCCGGTTTCGAGATAGCGTTCGAAGACGGCCGGATGGATGTAGCACTTACGGCAGACGGACGGCGTATTTCGCAAATGCGAAGCGGTAAATTTTACCGCTTCGAGGGCATTTTTCGATCGCTCGGCTTCGGTTTCTGCAGGGTGTTCGAGGAGCCACTGCGCGCAACGCACGGTCCCGAGCCACGTCCTAAAGTCTTTGGCGGTAAAATCCGCACCCGAAATTTCTCGAATGTACGCGTTCACGTCGGACGAATCGATCGGCACGGCATTGCCCTCGTCGTCGAGATAGCTGAACAGATGTTGGCCCGGCAGATCCTGACAAAGTGCGACCAACCGCGCCAACTTCCGGTCGTGCAGATCGACCCGGTGATGCAAGCCGCTCTTGCCCTTAAATTCGAAACGTAGACTTGCGCCGCGGACGCGAGCATGCCGGTTGCGCAGCGTCGTCAGACCGAACGACTGGTTGTCGCGTGCGTACTCTTCGTTTCCGACGCGAATGAGCGTCGTCTCGAGCAGCGTTACCACGCCCGCCAGCACTTTTTCCTTGGGCATGCCGCGCAGCGCTAGATCGCGTTCCAGCGACGTACGCATGGCCGGCAGTGCGTCCGCAAACTCCAGAAGCCGGTCGTACTTTGCGGCGTCGCGTACCATCCGCCAGCGCTCGTGATAGCGGTATTGCTTGCGTTTGCGAGCGTCGCGTCCGGTAGCTTGAATGTGGCCGAGCGGATCCGGGCAGATCCACACGTCTTCGTAGGCCGGCGGAATGGCAAGGTGCGCGATGCGCTTCTGCTCGGTTTCATCGCGCACGGTCGAGCCGTCGGGCTTCACGTAGCGGAACTTTCCGCGAAATTTCTCCCGGCGTATCCCCGGTTTCGCGTCGCTGACGTAATGTAACCCGGCGCTCTTGGCCCCGACCACCGCATCGTTGAAGACGGACATTAAGGCGGTTATACCCAAGCGCCCGGCGGGTAGAACGTGGCGGAGGAGCCTTTACTATTGTTCTATCCCATACTATGAAATGGGCGATCCCGTCCGCCCTCGTGCCGGCGATCTGCGGCAGCCTAGCTTTCGCTGTCGAATATGCACGCGGTGCCGGGGCGCCGTTGGAAGGCACGACACTTGGAATCGCATTGCTGGGCTTCACGCTTTCAGCGGTGGCCTGGGCATTCCGGATCCTCGACCGCGAGCAAACCGAATACGTGCGCGTACGAACCGGAAGCGATTAGTACGTAGAGCCGATGAGACCGCCGTCGATGGCGATCGTTTGTCCCGTAACGTAACTTGCAGCTTGGCTGCATAAGAAGGCCACCATCGGTGCGAACTCTTCCGGCGTCGCGACGCGGCCGATCGGAATCTGCGATTTTGCGGCTGCGTCCAGCGCAGTTTCGTCCGGATACAGCTCGCGAAGACGATCGGTTTTGACCCGGCCGGTTGCGATCGAATTCACCGTCACGCCCTGCGCCGCAACCTCGATCGAGAGCGTTTTTAGCGCGGCGACGAGTGCGGAGCGAAACGAGTTCGAGAGCGTAAGATTCGGTATAGGCTGCTTCACCGACGACGACGTAAGCGCCACGATACGTCCCCATTTGCGAGACACCATCTGCGGTAACATCGCATATGTGAGCTCGAGCATCGAACGAAGCACCGAGCGGTAGGCGGCATCCCAGTCGTCGAGCGACATCGCAGTAAACGTTCCGGGCTTCGGGCCCCCGCCGTTCAACACGAGAATATCGACGTCCCCGAACGCTTGGCCGACGTCGTCAACGAGATGCACCACCGAATCCGAGTTGGTCAAATCGACTTCGAATGCGCGCGCGCCGGTAGCGCCGGCTTGCATCGCTAGCTCGACAAGCTCGTCAAGCCGGTCGCGGCGCCTCGCCGCGACGGCGAGCGTTACGCCTTCTGCAGCCAGAGAGAGTGCGACGGCCTTACCCAAACCGGAACTCGCACCGGTGACGAGCGCGACGCGATCGCGGATTTGAAGGTCCACGCGTTAGTTGGTTGTCGTATTTGCCGACTTGAGCGTATCGAATTCGCTGTCGAGCGAACGATCGGGTGGTTGCAGTTCGGCCGCGTTACTCAGCGGTCCGCGATCGGTCGGGACGCAGCCGCATTTTTCGAAGATCGTCTGTGTTATCCGCATTGCGTCGCGATCGTCGGCGCACAACAACACGTTGGCGCCGGCTTGCGGAAGAACCAGCAGCGCGCGAACCAATCGTTGCGTCCCCAAACGCACGCCGGCCGCTTCGAGCTCGTCACGGTCGAAGCGAGTGTCGGTCGCGTCGATTAACACGGTCGAACTGGTTCCGGCAACGCCGTCGATCGAATTCATATCGTATTTACCGTTGGCAAAAACCACAACATCGGGGGACGATCCGTCGAAGGACGACGTGACGGTGTAGCCACCCGAGATCATCAGTTTCCGAGCGGCGTCGGCTCGCGCGTCCTGGCCGAATACGATGATAGTCATGCTTGCTTCTTACCCTTCGACGGCTCGGTTGCCGCGCAAATCGAACAGCATTCGGACCCGCGTTCCACCCTCGGTTGCGTCGATCGATACTTCGCGCGCGATGGCGCGAACGATCCGCAACCCAAATCCGCGATTCGGTCGCGCCGGGCGTTCTAAGAAATGTCCGTGGTTGACAACGTCGATCCACAGTTCCGAATCGTCGTCGGTGTGTACGACCAACTCCATTTCGGTGGGCGAAACGCCGGCTTGTGCGTACGCGTGTTCGACGACGTTGGCGAGTGCCTCACCGACTGCCGTCAACACGTCCTCGACCTTCGCAACATCGACGTTGACCGCGGCGAGGAACGCTCCCAATGCATGCCGGAGCGGGCGAGCTCGATCGGGCGAGGCTTCGCATCGCAGATGCAACTGCGACGGTCCCGTCAGGACTGGCCTCCTTCGGTCATGCAGGTCATTTTATTACGTTACAAGGTTCGACCTTCAGCTCCGCACGCGATCCGCAGGAACGAGCAGTGATTACCGACAGTATCAAGTCGATGCCGGCCAGCATGTTTGCTCAGAAAGGGGATCGATAGCGCTTCGCTATCTCGCGTTAGCGACCGTGGTGGTCCTTGCGACGGCGATCGTCATTTCCGGATGGGGGCTGCGCGACCGTCTGCGCATCAACGTCGGGGAGGGTCGCGGCCGAGGAGGAGCGCCCAATCCGCAGGCATGGACGACGCCGCCGCCCCCGTCAAGACTTGTCGGGCGATGCCCCGTGGGCGCTATCGGCGCTTCCGGAGTGTTTCGAGCAACTGTCCGTCGACACGGGAGCCTCGGGCGTTCTTGCTGCGACATCTGCCCGCTGGTTCGGTGCGAGTCGCACCTCCGGCGCACCTGGAATCTCGTCGACTGCACGATTTTTGCGGTCCGTGACGAAGTATACGTTCAGCGCGGACCAGATGTGTTTCGTATCCCACCGCCCGCGACCGTATATCGTTCGTCCGGCCGGCTTTCGTTGTTGCGATCGACGGGGGTGGCGGCGAACTGCGCGTTTACCAACCCCACTAGCCTGGCGAATCGAATTGTGAATCAGATCGAAGAAGAAGTCTCCAAACGGCGGACGTTTGCGATCATCTCGCATCCCGACGCGGGCAAGACGACGCTGACGGAAAAGCTCCTGCTCTACGGCGGCGCGGTGCACCTCGCCGGCTCGGTGACGGCGCGCAAGAACCAGCGCGCAAGCCGTCGCGACTGGATGGAGCTGGAACGCGAGCGCGGCATCTCGATCACGTCGACGCGTGCTGCAGTTCGAGTACGCGGCTATACGTCAACCTGCTCGACACGCCCGGCCACAAAGATTTCACCGAAGACACCTATCGCACGCTGACCGCCGCGGACGCGCGGTGATGTTGATCGACGCGGCCAAAGGCGTCGAGCCGCAGACGAGAAAGCTGTTCGAGGTGTGCCGCGATGCGCGGCATTCCGATCTTCACTTTCATGAACAAGCTGGATCGTCCGGCGCGCGATCCGCTCGAGCTGCTCGATGAACTGAAGAGCGTGCTGGGCATCGCGCGCCTACCCGGTGAACTGGCCGCTGGGCAGCGGCGACGGTTTCGCGGCGTGTTCGATCGCAAGGCGAAGAGGTGCAATTTTTTCGAGCGCGTCGCGATGGCGCGTCGCGCGCGACCGAACCGTGTCGGTGCCGGCGACGATCCGCAGCTGCTGCAATACGTCTCGGCACGACGAAGTCGACGCTAACGCAGTTCGTGATGAACTGGCGATGCTCGAAGGCGCGGGCGCGGCGTTCGACTCACGACGCGATGCTGGCGCGGAAAACTGACGCCGGTGTTTTTCGGCAGCGCCGTGAACAACTTCGGCGTGCGACTGCTGCTCGACGCTTTCCTCGACGTCGCGCCGCCGCCGCGTGCGCGCCGTGCGCCGCGTGATCGCTCCCGGCGACGACGGGTTCTCCGGCTTCGTTTTCAAGATTCAGGCGAACATGGATCCGCGACATCGCGACCGGCTCGCATTCGTGCGCGTGTGCTCGGGCAAGTTCGAGCGCGACATGAGCGTGCATAACGCGCGCACGGGGAAGAAGGTGCGCTTGTCGCGTGCCATGCGGCTGTTTGCCGACGAGCGCGCGTCGATCGACACGGCCTACGCCGGCGATGTGGTCGGGCTCGCCAATCCCGGCGTATTCGCGATCGGCGACGCGCTGTACGACGGCGCCCCGGTCGATTTCGGCCCCATACCCTCCTTCGAACCGGAACATTTCGCCCTAGTGCGCAGTACGGATACGGCGAGCTACAAATCGTTCGGAAAAGGCATCGCGCAGCTGCGCGAAGAGGGAGCGGTGCAAGTGTTCTACCCGTACGGCTCGACGCGAACCGAACCGATTCTCGCCGTGGTCGGCGAGTTGCAATTCGAGGTCGCGAAGTACCGTTTGGAAGAGGAATACAACGCCAAAACGGTCTTCGACCGCATGGCCCTGTCGCTGGCCCGCCGCGTCACCGGCGACCTCGCGCGCATCGCGTCGGCACAGATGCCGTCGAACGCGCGGCTCGTCGAGGATTGGGACGGGCAGCCCGTCGGTTTGTTCGAGAGCGAATGGAGCTTGCGACTCGCGCAAGAGTGGAATCCGCAACTCCAATTCGTCGCATTTTCTTCCGTAGCCGAGGAGGTCGTTCCTCAGTGAAGTTCGCTCGAATACTCGTCGCCTTCGCCTGTGCGGCATCGTTAGCCGCATGTTCGTTCCAAAATAAAAACGAACGCGAGGCCGACTCTATTACCCATGCGGTGATGAACAACGATTTGCGCCCGGTACAAAACGATATCGCCAAAGGTCTAACGATTCCGCGCATTAAGGTCGCAGAATGGTCGGACGAGTTGAACGCGCAGGGCAAACTCATTTCATCAAAGAGTTTACCGATGGATGCTCGCCCGGCTGGCACTGCTTTAATGTGAAGTTCGAGAAACGTCCGTACGTCGAGCACATGCAGCTCGATGAGAACGGCAAAGTCGTAAACTGGAACTTCCATATGGCGCCGGCGGGGGCACAGCCCGCAGCCGCGTCCTAGCGCAGCCACAGCGCGTGGCCGTATCGTTCGAAGACATTCGTGCCGCGGCCGTGCGGCTCGCGGGCATCGCACACCGCACGCCAATCGCGAGTTCGCGCACCTTGGACGAACGATGCGGTGCGATCGTGTTCTTAAAGTGCGAGAACCTCCAGCGGATGGGCGCGTTCAAGTTTCGCGGCGCGTACAACTTTCTATCGCAGCTGAACGAAGATGAGCGTCGCGCGGGCGTCGTGGCGTTTTCGAGCGGCAACCACGCGCAAGGAGTAGCGCTGCCGCCCGGCTGCTCGAGATGCCGGCGACGATCGTGATGCCGAGCGACGCGCCCGCCGTGAAAGTCGAGGCGACGCGAGAGTACGGCGCAGAAATTATCTTTTACGATCGCAACAACAACGACCGCGAAGCGTTAGCGCAGCGCATCGCCGGCGAACGCGGAGCCGTCGCCGTTCCGCCGTTCGACGACCCGCGTATCATCGCAGGCGCCGGCACCGTCGGTTTGGAGTTGGTCGAAGACAACGAACTCGACGCGATCGTCACGCCGGTCGGCGGCGGCGGTCTGATCGGTGGCACGAGTATCGCAGCGCATGGCATCGACCCCTCGATCGAAATTTACGGCGTGGAACCGGACGCGGGCGACGACTTTGCGCGTTCGCTGCGCGCAGAAGACCGCATCGAGATACCGGTGCCTGCGACCGTTGCCGATGGTCTTCGAACCACGCAGCCGGGCGAGCATACCTTCGCGATCGCGCGGTCTCACGTCAGCGACGTCGTTACCGTAAGCGACGACGAGCTGCTGCGCGCGATGCGCTTCGCGTTCGAGCGCATGAAGCTCGTGATCGAACCGAGCGGCGCCGCCGGGCTTGCAGCGATGCTCAACGGCGCATTCCCGGCCTAGCCGGCAAACGCGTCGGCGTTATTATCAGCGGTGGCAACGTAGATGCCGCAACGTTCGCGAGGGCCATCTCCAGCTAGACGCGGCTCATGACCTGCAATAGGGGCACTGCTTGAGAAGTGCCGGTGGCGTATAATAGAAAAGACGAAGGGCGCATATTTCTAGGGGGGGTGGCGCGAGCGGCCCTACGGTGATGATGCCTCCCGGACTTTCCGTGAGTAAGGGTCCGAGATCGCTAACGACGTCTAGAAGTTATGATTCGTTAGTTCTGCAACGGCGTTGGTGTGCATGAGGTCGTTTGTGACTTCGGGACACGACGTTTGTTCGATCGGATTTCCCATTCTCGTTGCCGACGACAATAACCAACACTTGCCTGGAATAATGGCGCAATAGCAGAGTTTGAAGCCCATGCGTCGTGAGGCGGTCAAAAGCTGGGTAGCAAAGTGTTTGCTCTTGACGGAAAAACCAAGACCATTCTCCCCGGGCCGAATCACCATCCCTGGACTGCCGCTGTCGATCGAAATCTCCATGGTGTCGCCGAAGGGACTGCGCTTGATGAGGTGCTCTCCTAACAGTGCGTGCAGTACGCCGATATAACTCGATCGTTGCACGCCGTTGACCGAAATCGAAAAGCTACGCATGATTGCAGGCCCGAGCCCATCGTTTCTAAGTTGAATCTTGACCGTGTTATCGTTGATGCCCTCGGAATCCGAAACGTACGGCCAGACTTGTGCGCCGAGCTGCTGTTGTAGAACTTCGGTCTGTCCGACCAGCAATCGCGCTTGCCACCACGAAGCGCACGCCGCAACGCTCGAAATCATGAGCGCACAGAGCGCGATGATGAGGTCGGTACGAATCCCGCGCTCGAGCTTTTGATTGCCGTCTTGTCGTCGCTCATAAAGCTATCTCAGCGGCCCATCGTATAGAATTCGTCGTTGGGGCGCATATCCATCAAGCCGGCCATGCGATTCGAGAATCCGAAGAACGCTGCGATCGCCGCAATGTCCCACATGTCTCGATCGGTGAAGCCTGCATTGCGCAGTGCCGCGATGTCGTCGTCGGTGGCCGCAAATGCCGGCTCGTTGACGCGCGACGCAAATGCCAGCATCGCACGCCAGCGCGGAGAAATTTTAGCGGTGCGCCAATTGTTGGCGATCTGTTCGGCCAGCTGAGGATCTTTGCCGAGAATGCGCAATGCTGCGCCGTGGGCCGTCATGCAATATTGGCAGCGGTTTTCGGCGGACACCGCCACCACGATCGCCTCGCGTTCTGCCCGCGACAAACCGCCTTCGCCCTTCATGAGCACGTCGTGGTACTGCATGAAGGCACGGAAATGTTCGGGGCGCAGTGCGTACGCGCGAAAGACGTTCGGAACGAACCCGATCTTCGCGCGATTCGCTTCGTAAACGCTCCGGATATCCTCCGGAAGCGCCGCTTCCTCGGGCTCGCCGAAGCGGGACGCCGCGCTGGCCCCTTCCATTACGTTACTTCGTGATGTCGCCGCAGGAGACGTACTTCTGAATGTCCGCCGCACTTTCGTGAATGTTGATGGACATCGGCGATGCCGTTAGCTCGGCGATCGTAACGCCTTTGATCGTCGTTTTCGATGCGCCGGCGACGACGTTGGTCAGCGGGTATTTAACGCCGCCCGGACTGGGGCAAGCGCCGGTGTGAATGTGCGCTGGTTGCGCCGTGGCCGGTGCGCCTTTGAGCGCGATCACCACGTCGACCCCACCGGTGACTTCGGTAATGGTTGCGGTGCCGTTTTCGCCCGAGTCGTTTTGCGCGGCGAGTTTGACCGTGGCCGTGGCCATCGTCAACATGCTGTCGGCAGCAACCGCTGGGACCGCCGTGGCGAGAGCCGCGACGGACAGCGCGGCGACCGCGCAGCGTAAGAACGATTTCATGAATGATCCTTTCGTAGAACGGAGCTGATAAAGACGGCGATATCGCGGAACGCTTCGCGCGATTCTCGCAAACCTGCGAAAATGTGCCAAACGTGAGGAACGCCGTCCCATAGCCGTAAGTTGGATTCGACGCCGGCACCGCGCGCCTTTGCGTCGAGACGAACTGCATCGTCGCGCAGCATCTCTCCGTTACTTGCCTGAATCATGACCGGCGGTAAACCGCTGAGATCGGCATTAATCCCCGACGCTAAAGGGTGGTCGAGCGGGCGATCGCCGACATACTCTTGTGCGGCTCGCTGCGATCCACGCAAGGGAGCCGCTGCGCTATCCGGCCGGCGAACGGCGATCGTCGTAAGATCGACCCACGGAGCGATGAGCACGGCGCCGGCCGGCAGCGGATCGCCCGCATCGCGTAACGCTACAAGTGCCGAAAGCGCCAACCCGCCGCCGGCCGAATCGCCGGCGAAGACGATATCGCCCGCCGGAACTTTTTGTGCGAGCAGCCAGCGATACCCGGCGATCGCATCGTCAACGGCCGCTGGAAACCGATGCTCGGGCGCCAAGCGATAGTCGAGCGCGAAGACGCGCACGTTGCAACGCCGGCAGAACGCGCCGGTGAGGGTGCGATACGTCGCCGGCGATCCAGCGACGAAGCCGCCGCCGTGCAGATAATACACGACGGCACGCGCGTTCGCGCTGCTATCCGAAAGAATCCACTCGCCGCGTATGCCGGCGTCGATGTCGTTCACGGTTAAGCGAGTGACGCCGCGCGGCAACCGGCCGAACAGGAGCGACCCGCGACCGATGACGCGCCGGTATTTGTACACCATTCCCGGACCGCCCAGTTTTCGGGCGACGGGTAGGGCATGCATCACCCGGATCATCATCCGGACGGCGTGGGCTCCGAGACTCGGCATGCGCTACAGGCGTTTTCCGTTCTTGGAACGGCCGGGATGTTTCGGCTTGAACTCCGGACCGAGTTTCCAATCGGTGCGGCGTGGAAGCGAATCGTTGACGTCGTCGCAGCCGATCGGTGTGAAGTCGCGGCAATCGTGCGGGCGTCCTTCGTAGATGCCGCAATAATAGCGGCCGCTGCGCGAGCCCATCAAGAACACGCATTTGTCGGCCACGTCGTCGGTGACTTTACGCAACCAACCCACGTGGAATCCGTCGGCCGACTCGCGTTGCACCACGTACTCGTTCATTACGTCGTCGTAGGTCATGCTTAAATGATCGGCGATGCGTTGCACGTCGGATTTGCTGACGAACGGCTCGTATCCGCTGCAGCATTCGGCGCATCCGGGCGGGCATGCGATATTTTCCGGCATTTCCTTGAAACGCTTGCGCGCGAGATCGATTACCTTGCCAACGGCGCGCACGAATTCGGGATCGTCGTTATATTTATAAATCCATTCGCGCTTCGTGATTTCGTTGGCGTTATAAAATCTGGTCGTCTTCTCGTCGAATTCGAGCGTGATGTGTTCCTCGTCGATCTCCATCTTATTGACGTGATCGATCGGACGCGCGTCGAGCAGTTCGGGATGCGTCGGCTGGCCGGTGCGCTTTGCATAGGCGCGCAGATTAATGAGGTCGATCGTCTCCATTATGTATTCCGATTCCCCCGCTCTGCGGGTGCGGCCTGTGGCCGCCGCAAACAATACGAGCATGCGAACTGCAATCGGCATCGATTTAGGCGGCTCACACGTTACTGCGGCGGTCGTGACCGAGGACGGAACGATTCACTCCGCCCACGAGCAAGACCTCGACGACCTCACGTTCGACGCGGTAGTGGAGGCGCTCAGTACGCAAGTTACCGCGGCGCTCAAGGACGCCGGTTCGAAGGTGGCCGGCATCGGCATCGGATCGCCCGGCAACATCGACGCGGAGTCGGGTGCCGTGCTGTATAGCCCGAACTTCGGCTGGACCAACGAGCCGCTCGGCGGCGCCGTTCGGTCGCGCTTTAAATTGCCGGTGTTCGTCGGAAACGACGCACGCTGCGCCACGCTCGGCGAACACGCCTTCGGCGCCGGGCGCGGCACGGGGGATTTCGTGATGCTGACGATCGGCACGGGCATCGGCGGCGGAATCGTCGCGAACGATACGCTGTTGTTGGGCAACCGTTGGGGCGCGGGCGAAATCGGGCACCATCAAATTCGACCCAACGACGGCTTCGTGTGCGGTTGCGGAAAGATCGGTTGCTTTGAAGCACAGGCATCCGGTACGGGGCTGATACGCCACGCCTTTGCGGTCGCGCCGTCGTTCCCGCGCAGTACGCTGCTCGATATGCCGCGCGAAAAGCTGAGCTCGAAGAAGATTCGCAAGTCGGCGCAAACGGGCGATAAGCACGCGCTGGCTGCGTGGAAGAATTATGCGTCCGATATGGCGATCGGTTTGGCCAATATCATCGCGTTCGTCAATCCAAAACGCATCGCGTTAGGCGGTGGAATGTCGTCGGCCGGCGATTTCTTGATCGATGCGGTTGCCGCTCGCGTGGACGACCTCACGACGATGGTGCCGCGCGGCACGACCGGAATCGTTGTCGCGCAACTCGGCAATAACGCCGGTCAGGCGGGGGCCGCTGAAATGGTGTTCCGAGGTGGGCTGATCGCCGCTGCGACGTCGGGGTGGAACGCCCGCCGGCTAAGAAGCGCCGGCGACTTGGCGGAGCGGCTCTTGGTCGCGTTCGTCTTCCGCCGGGAGCGTGCCGTCGCGCGCCATCTGCGCGATGAGTGCCGCGATTCGTCGCGAGCTGCGACGCGGAGCGACGACCTCTTGATTGTGCCGGATGGCGATTAGCCGTTCCGGTGAACGGAGCATCGCGGCCACGGCGCCGACGACTTCTTGCGCCCCAGATAGCGCCACGGCACCCAGGCCGTTGTGGCGCACGAAATCGACGTTTCCGCGTTCTTGACCGGGCACGTAGTCGTACACGATGACCGGCAGATGCGCGGCGTTGGCCTCGGCGAGCGAACCCGGTCCGGCCTTGGTGACCAACAAGTCGACCGCGCGGAAATACTCCGGGATTTGGTCGGTAAAGCCGAGCACGTCGATGGGCGTCGGCAGGCTGGCCGACATCTCGGTCAACTTCTGTTGCATGTGATCGTTGCGGCCGCACACCACCACCATATGAATCGGCAAGCGCGCGCGAGCCAACGCCAAGGTCGTAGAAAGCAGCTTGCCGCCGCCTTCTCCGCCGGCCATCAGCATCACGATGAACGCGTCTACGGGCAGGCCGAGGGCCGCTCGCAGTTGTGCCTTCGTGCCGGTCACGTCGTCGAACTTCGGATGAATCGGATGTCCCAGCAACCGTAAGCGGGATGGCGATACGCCGCGCGATAGCGCGCGCTGGTACACTTCGCGGGCCGGGACGACGATCGCGTCGGCCTCCGGGACGAGCCACGACTCGTGCACCTTGCCGAGATCGGTGATGACGGTGATGACGGGAACGTGTTGCATGCCTGCGTCCGCCCGAGCTCGCAATGCTGCGTGGTTGAGCAGCGGGTGAACGGACACGATGGCGTTTGGCTTGTAATCCAAGAAGAGGTCGCGGAGACGTTCGCGGTACAGCGGTTCGCAGAAGCGGATGAGCGCTTTATACCGCCGGCGGCCGTTGGTTGCGTAATACAGCGCTCCATAGACTGGAGGCGCATACCGTAGGGCCATGCTGTAGCCCAAGCCGAGTTGGGTGAGTGGGAACGAGCAGTGCGCGGCGACGTCGTCGATCCGGTGCTCGAAGGCGGGTTCGGTGATCTCGTCCAGCGCCGCGGTGATCGCGTTGGCCGCACTGCGGTGGCCTCCGCCGGTATCGGAGATCAGGAACATCGCCCGATTGGTCATTCGCTCTCCCGTTAGGCTCGCACCGGCGCCTTCCTGGAAGACCGCCGTATGCTGGCGTTTCGCGTTCGCCGGCTGGTCGGCGCCAAAAAGGCGATGAGTGCTCGAGCCGGAGCGTCGTAGAAGCGAAAGATATCGCCAAACTCGATCTCAGGATTTCGGTGGTGGCCGTCGTGGTCCTCGGGCAGCACGACCCCTAAGGGGCGAAGCAAGCGCTCGACGACTGTGGGGGTTTCCCAGCCGATCTGCGTGGTATGCCGCCACCAGACATGCAGTTGGCCAATGCCCAGACCGAGCAGCGCTCCCGGCCACGACAACCGCCAAACCACCGCCGCGATCAACAGGTACGGTACCGCTCCCAAGATGCCGTCCAGCATCACGTAGGGGTCGATCGAGAGCACCGCGTGATCCCAGTACGAACGGCGTTTGTCGTGATGGGTTCGCAGATGCAGCGTGAACCACAGATGCTGTGGAACGTGGTAGAAAAATGTGGATGCAAAATCGCCGGCGATCAGCACGATGGCGGCTGCTACAATCGTGCTCGATATCGATGAAAGCATTTGCTCCTTTGATACTCGTTTTGGTTGCGGCAAGTTGCGGATCGGGGCGAGGTCCATCTTCGGCGCCGGCCCGGCTCACTCGTCTTTCAAATTACGTGCAAATGCGTCCGCATGCAATATCGTTCGAGCCATTGCAAGGCGCGGCACCGCTGCGCGATGGCGGCCCTGCGACCTTTGCCGAGTTGGCGATTGCGCGCGCCGTGTTGCGCACCAATCCGCGGGTAGAACCGGTCGAAGCACTGCACCTCGCGGTTCACACAGCCGTCGCTGCCGGGGAACGAGGCTTACCGTCCGAATTTTTGGCCGCGACGCTACTGCAAGAGTCGGCCTACGATGCCGATGCGGTCTCGTCGGCAGGCGCCATCGGCATCGCGCAGTTCATGCCGTCCACGGCTGCGGGAATGGGGGTCAACCCGCGCGACCCCGAGCAAGCCATCGACGGGGCGGCGGCGCTGCTACGCGGATACGTTGCAGCCTACTCCGGCCGCTACATCGATAATTATTCCGCGGCGCTGGCAGCCTATAACGCGGGTCCGGGCGCCGTGGCGAAGTACCGCGGCGTTCCGCCCTATCCGGAAACGATCGACTATATCGCCACCATCTTTGACCGGTGGGCGCGCATTCGCTCGTACGAACACCCAGCACAGCGTTCGAGGCACTAGTCCTTGCTTGGTTGAAGCACGCGCGCAGCTACGAAGGAGAGTTGAATGAAGCGAGTCGTTTCGATCGCGGTCGCGGCCGCGGCGCTACTAACCGGCGGTTGCGGATTGACCTCGAGCCCGGCGGAAAACATCACGTTCGAGGCTCCCAAGAATTGGAGCTCGTCTCCCGGCATCGCGGGCTTCGCGCAGTTTTGGAAAAGCCCGCGCGACGGAGAAGTGTTAATGCTGTACCGCTCTCCCAAGCCGATCAACACTTCAGACGTGTTTCAGTCGGCCAATCTTAAGGATGCGCAGATCGAATCGCGTAAAGATCTGACCATTTGCGACAATCAACCTGCCCAGGAGTTTACGCTGCGCGGCAAGAGCGAGTCGAATGGTACGTCCAGAGATATCGATGCAACGACCGTCATGACGACCACCGGCGGCGCGACGTACTTCGCCGTCTACGTGCATCGTGCCGATACGCCGGCGGATCCGAGTGCGACGGCCGCCGTCACCGAACTCTGCCCGAAGAAATAACGTGAGCGGCGGCTTCGCGCGGCTATTCGCCCGCCAGCCGCTGCAGTCGATTTCGGGCCGCGAAGGCCCCGCATTGCGGCGCGCGCTCGGATGGCCCGCCCTCGCCGCGATCGGTCTCGGGACCATGCTCGGCGGTATCTTTCCAACGCTCGGCGCCGGCGCGCACGCGGCCGGCCCGGCGGTGATCGCGGCGTACGTCGCGAGCGGCTTGGTGTGTGCGTGCGTCGCACTGTGTTACGCCGAGTTCGCATCGATGGTTCCGGTCGCAGGCAGCGCGTATACCTACGCCTACGCAACCCTCGGCGAGCTGGTCGCATGGGTGATCGGGTGGGACCTCATCCTCGAATATGGATTGTCGCTGGCGCCGACGGCGTCGTCGCTGTCGGACTATTTGCAACACGGTCTTGCCGGAAGCGGTATCTCGTTGCCATTCTGGGCGCAGACCGCGCACCTCGGCGGCGGCCATTGGCAAATCGACGTTATCGCCTCGCTGGTTACCCTGACGGTCACGGTACTCGTCGCGATCGGAATTCGTGAATCCGCGACCGTCAACGGCGCGCTGGTCGTTGCACAAATTGTGGCCATGCTGGTATTCGTCGCCGTCACCGCGCACGCGGTGCGGCCGGCGCATTTGGTTCCGTTCGCGCCTACGGGATATAGCGGCGTACTATCGAGTACGGCGCTCGTGTTTTTCGCATACATCGGATTCGATACGGTGACGGTCGCATCCGAAGAAGCGAAGAACCCGCAGCGCGACGTGCCGACCGGTATTTTACTTGCTCTGGTCGTCGGCGGGGCGTTGTACGTCGCGCTCGCGGTCTGCACCGTCGGCGTCGTGCCGTACGGCCGTTTGTCCGAAGGCGCGGCGATGCTCGACGCGTTGTCGGCGGTGGATCACAACTCTGCGATCTATTGGATCGTGGCGTTGGGCGGTGTGGCCGGCAATACGACGGTGATGCTCACGTCGTTGCTCGGGCAAGTGCGCATCTTTTACGTCATGGCGCGCGACCGCATGTTGCCGCCCGGGGTCGCGCGGATCCATCCGAAATTTCGTACGCCGGCCCGCATGACGCTGATTACCGGTTGTGCCGTCGCGATTCTCGCGGCCGTGTTGCCGCTCACCGATTTGCTCACGCTCGTCAACATCGGAACGCTGGCAGCATTCGCGATCGTCTGCGGCGGAGTGTTGGTATTACGAATCACCGACGCGTCGGCCGAACGTCCGTTTCGCGCGCCCCTGCTGCCGGTCATCGCGGTCGGCGGTGCCGTGGCGTGCGTGTATCTGATCACCGGCCTCCAGGCCGCAACATGGATTCGCTACGCCGCTTGGCTCTCGATCGGTATTGTGATCTACGCATTTTATGGATACCGGCAGTCCCGTCTGCGTAAAATTTGAGGCCGGATAGCAACCTGCAGGTTGTCCGCGCGGTCCCCGTGGTATAATCCGCCGCACGGAGGGCCTATGCCAAGCGCCGACCCCGCGGTCTCCGACCGCTTCGAACTGATTGAGGTGCCGCATACGCAGGCGACCCAGTCGTTCGCCCGCGATGTAGTTGAGGGACTTACCTCCTCACCGAAACGCCTATCGTCCAAATATCTGTACGACGACGTCGGATCGGTGTTGTTCGACGCGATCACGCATCTGCCCGAATACTACCTCACGTCGGCGGAGACCGAAATTCTCCGCGAGTGGGGCTGGGAGATCGTCCGAATGCTCGGGGAGCCGATCGACTACCTCGAAGCTGGAAGCGGAAGCGCGGTGAAGACGCGTTTGCTGATCACCGAAGCGTTGCGCGTGCAGGATCGCTTGCGGTACAGTCCCATCGACATTTCTACGATCGCGCTACGCACGTCGTCGCTCGCCTTGATCGAATCGTTTCCGCAACTATCGATCCGCGCGTATGCCGGCGATTACTTCGACGTGTTGACGTCTCCCAGGCTGCGGCTCGAACGGCGCACGCTCGCAATGTTTATGGGATCGAACATCGGCAACTACGAGCCGCCCGAAGCGCTACGCGTTCTTCAGTTGCTGGGCGGTGCGCTGCGCAAAGGCGATGGTCTCTTGCTCGGTGCCGATCACAAGAAAGACGTCGAAACGCTCATGGGCGCGTACGACGATCAGGCCGGCGTCACCGCAGCATTTAACAAGAACGTGCTGGCGCGGATCAATCGCGAGCTAGACGGCAATTTCGATCTGCGGAACTTCAGACACATCGTGCGTTACGACGAAGGCCGCGGCAGCGTCAACTCGTTTCTGGAAGCGCAATCGGCGGCGACGGTTGTTTTGCGAAAAGTCGATTTCGAGGTAACCTTTGCGGCAGGCGAGCGCCTGCACACGGAATCTTCCTACAAGTTCGCCGACGAGGACATCGCGCGTTTGGCCGACGCCGCAGGCTTCACGGTCGGCAAGACGTGGCACGATCGGCTCAACCGATTCGGCGTCCGGCTGCTGATCAAAGCGTAGCGCGAACTCGATAGCGAGAGACCTCGATGTCGCCGTTTGACGACCTGCCGTTGCAGCCGCCCGTCGAACCCATGGAGTCGCGCCAAGCCGCGAAGATTCCGGTCGGTGACGAATGGCAGTACGAACCGAAATGGGACGGCTTTCGCTGCGTCGTGTTTCGAAGCGGTAACGACGTAGAGTTAGAATCGAAGTCGGGGCAGTCACTCACGCGCTATTTCCCCGAGCTCGTCGCAGCCGCGTTAGCCGTCAACGCCGGCCGCTTCGTCCTCGACGGTGAGATATACATCGAACGCGACGCCGGATTCGATTTCGACGCGCTATTGCAACGAATCCATCCGGCGGCCAGCCGCGTCGCGCGATTGGCGGTCGAGACCCCGGCTCGTTACGCCGCGTTCGATTTGCTGGTGAATGCCGACGGCGAACGTTGTTATGAGTGGCCCTTACAACGCCGCCGCGCCGAACTCGAACGCTTCGCGAGTGCGTTCGCAGGCGGCGGCACGTTCGCACCGTCGCCGGCAACCCTGGACGTGGACATCGCGCGCCGATGGCTGGCGGGCGATACCGCTCGGCTCGACGGCGTCATCGCAAAACGGGTCGACGCTCCGTACGCATTCGGATCTCGCGATGCGGTGGTAAAGATTAAACGGGTCTATACCGCAGACTGCGTCATCGGCGGTTTTCGTCGATCGCCCGACGGCAAGATTGCGTCCTTGCTGCTCGGGCTGTACGACGGCGACGAACTCGATCACGTCGGCTTTGTCGGAAGTATGGGCGCCGAGCAGCGGCAACGAGCGGCAGAATTGCTGGAACCGTTGGCCGGAGGCTCCGGGTTCAGCGGCGCTGCGCCGGGCGGCCCCAGCCGTTGGCGCAAAGATCCTCAATCGGCCGCCTGGGTGCCGGTCGATCCGGCGGTCGTCGTCGAAATCACCTTCGATCACATTACCGCCAGAAGATTTAGGCATGCCTCAAAGCTTATTCGATGGCGCCCCGATAAGGCGCCGGCGCAATGCACGATTGACCAGCTGCTACAGCCCCGAGATACAACCGAGCGCCATTCTCGTTGAGGGCGAGACGTTTGCAATAGGTGCGACGTTAACAGGGGGTATGGCCCCTTAGAGAAAACTGAGAGTCCCTTCACCTCTTACTAAACCCCAATGAGGAGTCTCGCGAATGCATAATGTTTCGCGGCTTGCCGGCATCTTCGTGTGCGCGGCAACGCTGGCGGCGGCCGGTTGTGCCGGCGGTTCCGGTGTAACGCCAACGTCCGGACCGGCGATTGCCGGTCAGAGCAACGCGGTCCAAACCAACCTAAAGATTTACATGCCCACGGTTAATAACGTAAATCGCGCTCATCCGCAATATTCCAACGCGGTATACGGTGGCGGAGCCCTGCTGTACAAGCCCAAGATGTTCCTGATTTTCTGGGGCTTCAAAAAAGCCGGCGATCCGAATGGCGTCGCGGCGCTCCTCGAGTCGTATGAGTCGTCGATCGGCGGCACCCCGTACAACAACATCTATTCGCAGTACAAAGGCAGCAAGAAGTTCATCAAAAATCCGAAGAACCAAAATGGCGGCTTCTGGATGGACGACAAGGATGCCATTCCGACCAGCCCGACCGATTCACAAGTTGCGGCTGAATCGCTTCTCGGTGTGAAACACTTCGGCTACGATGCGAACGCTTCGTACGTCGTCGTCACCGCGCACGATCACAATATCGCCGGCTTCGGCTCGCAGTATTGCGCGTACCATAGCGCGACGAGCAGCAACGGTAAGCTCGTTTCGTACACTAATCTTCCGTACATGCCTGATGCAGGCTCGAGCTGCGGCGCGGGCATCATCACGCCCCCGGCCGGCGAGACCAGCGAGAACGAAGGCACGACGATCGTCGAAGGCCACGAATATGGCGAGTCCGTGAGCGATCCGAACCCGCCGAGCGGCTATTACAGCAACCAGTGGGGCGAAATCGGCGACATCTGCGCGTGGCAGAATATCGAGAATGACACGTTCGGAGCGAATCAGTTCGCCTCTCAACCGATGTGGAGCAATGCGACCAGCAGCTGCGTCCACAGCTACTAAAAGTGCAAGTAGTACACTTCCAGTTCTAGGTACACCATGGAAGGGTGCGGCAAGCGCCGCACCCTTTCTTACAATCTCGCACTGAGGGATCCCGGATGAAACGAAGCGTACTTTCTTTTGCGATAGCGTTTGCAATGTTAGCCGGCTGCAATGGCGGATCGAGCGGACCCAGCGCCCTCGTTCCTTCGACTGCTGGAAACGCGCTCGGCGTTGCCAACGGTCGCGCGAACCCGGACATTGACGTCAACGAGTTGCCGCAGCCGCCGAAATTAAGTCGGTCAATGGATTTGCGAGGCTCGACCTCGTGACCACCATCAACCCAGCGACCGGCTTCCCGGGGTTCGATTATCAGGGTCAGCACAACATCATCCCGACGATTCGCGTTAACCCAGGCGACACGATCGTGGTGAACGTCGACAACGAAATGCAGCCCGTCAAGGGCAGCATGTCCGACGATATCAATTTGCACTTCCACGGTTTGGTCGTTTCACCGAACGCACCGGGCGACGACGTGCTCGATACGATGGCCGGCCCCGGACAGAAACTGCATTACGTCGTCCACGTGCCAAAGTGGCAAGAGCCCGGGCTCTACTGGTACACACCCGCACATTCATGGCGTGGTGAACTATCAGGTCGGCGAAGGCGGCATGTCGGGCGCGATCATCGTCAACGGCTTGGAGCGGCACATTCCGGCGCTCGCCAAAATGAAAGAGCGTCTGATCATCGTTCGTTCGACCGGCATCGGCAACACGATCCACCCGTTCGGCGACGATATGGCGGGCATGAACTCCGGAAGCATGGCCGGTATGAGCGCCGACGATAGCGATCCCACGATGCAGGCAGACGCGCGCCCTAACCATAGCAATAAGACGCCGTGCGGTCCGGACACCGGTTTAACGACGACACTCAACGGTGCGTTGCATCCCGATATTACGATCGCCCCGGGAGAGCAGCAATTTTTCCGCCTGGTCAACGCGTCGGGCCACAAAACGTTAAAGCTCGAGATCGACGGCGGACAGATGCAACTCGTTGCGGTCGATGGCTACGCGCTCGATAGTTACCCGGGAGCGCCTTCAACGTTGACGGAGAAGTACATCATCGTCCCGGCTGCCGCGCGCGCGGAATTTGTGGTAACCGGCCCGGCAAGCGGCGTCGCGAAGTTCCGCAGCGATTGCTACGACACCGGACCCAACGGCGATCCGGACCCGTCGTTGGTGCTGGGCAACCTCACCCCGCCCAAGCATCCCGGTCAGATGCAGCATCCGATGGCGCTAACCGTAGCCCCCAACACCCTTCCCGACAATGCCTATTCGTCGACGCTTCCGGCTCCGTCGGTCACGCGGCGAGTGGTGTTTAGTGAAGGTCCGGTTCATTTCTTCATCAACGGCAAGTATTTCAAGCCCAACGATCCGCCCATGTTCACGGCCAAGATTGGAACGATCGAGCGCTGGCATATCATCAACGTTACCAAGGAAATTCACGACTTTCACATCCACCAAATTCACTTCTTGGTGCTCGACGTCAACGGCGTTAAAGTGAAAGATCCGCATTGGGCCGACAGCGTCATCGTCCCGCACCGCAGCAAGCGAGGCCTCAACGGCACGCCGGGATACATCGACGCGTTGATGGATTTCCGCGACAGTAACATCAAGGGCATGTTCGTCTTCCATTGCCACATCGTCGATCACGAAGATAGCGGCATGATGGCCAAGATTCAAGTCATCTAGTTACGTTCGGACGGCGCGCTCCGCAAACCGAAGCGTGCCGTCCGTAAGAATCGCGAGCACCGAAGCGGCAATGCTGCCGCTAACGATCATAGCGGGCTGATGTAACGTCAGCCCGTTTAAAATTAACACGCCCAATCCGCCGCCGCCAACGTAACCGCCCAGCGTCGCGATCGCGATCGCTGCGATGGCGGCGACGCGGACGCCGGAAAGTACGATCGGTAACGCCAGCGGAAACTCGACGCGTACGAGACGCTGCATGGGCGACATCCCAAGGCCGTTCGCGGCGTCGCGCTGTGCCGGGTCCACGCCGCGGATGCCAACCGCAACGCTGCGCGCCAGCATGAACTGCGCGTACACCACCAGCGCCGCGAAGATCGGGGAAAAGCCTAAACCGACCGCCTGCACGAGCAGCGCCAACAACGCCAGGCTAGGAATCGTGTACAACGCTCCGAGCGTTCCGAGAATCCAAACGCCCGCATGCGGACGGCGAGCCGCCCACACGCCGAGCGGCACCGCGATCAGCGAGGCCACGGCGAGCGAAACGAACACCAGCTCGGCATGCGCCAGCGTCAACCAGGCGATTTTTCCGAAATGCGTCGCCGCGTACGTCATCGCAGCTCGTCGCGCAAATGCAGATAGTACCGGCGGTAGACGTCGTCGCCGGCGCGCACCAGGTCGCGCACGTATTGCGTCGCGGGCGCGTCCAGCAAATCGTCCGGGGTCGCCGATTGTTCGACGCGGCCTTCACGCATCACCACCACGCGATCGGCCAAGAGCAGCGCTTCGGAAACGTCGTGCGTCACGAATAGCGTCGTCGTCTTGAGCGTGCGCACGATGCGAACCAACTCGCGCTGTAGCGATTGACGCACGATCGCGTCAACCGCGCCGAACGGCTCGTCCATCAGTAACACGCCCGGTTTGCCGGCGATTGCGCGCGCCACTCCCACGCGCTGGGCCTGACCGCCGGACAGCTCGCGCGGCCGGCGATTGCGAAACGTTTGCGGCGCCAGATCGATGAGCTGCAGCAACTCGTCAACGCGTGCGTCGATGTCGGCCCGAGGCCAGCCCAGAAGCGTGGGCACGATCGCAACGTTCTCTGCGACCGTCATGTGTGCGAACAGCCCGACGGCCTGAATCGCGTAGCCGATGCTTCGGCGCAGTTCCACCGCGTCGAGCGACGCGACGTCCTTGTCGCCCACCAGCACGCGCCCGCTCTGTGGCGTCACCAGGCGATTGACGGTTCGCAGCAACGTCGATTTTCCGCAGCCGGATGGGCCGAGTAACACCACAAGCTCGCCGGCTTCGACCGATAGGGTTACCCCGTCGACTGCAAATGTGTCGCTGCCCGGGTAACGCACGCGCACGTCTTGGAACAGAATATCGGCCGCACTCACGCGGAAACTCCCTTGAGAAACGCGGCTGCCACGTCGCTCGGATCCTTGCCCGATTCGATTGCGGCGTTCATCTGCCGCGCGACCGTGTCGGTGATCGCGGGCGAAACGTGGTCGAGAATGCGAGCGACGTGCGGCTGCGTTTGCAGCGTTTGTTTGCGAACGACGGGTGCAACATTGTACGGCGGCCACAGCTTGCGGTCGTCGCGTAACACCGTCAGACGTTCTACTGCAATCGCACCGTCGGTCGTAAACGCGCTCGCGACGTCGGCTTTCCCTTCGAGCAGCGCGCGATATTTCAGTGCGATATCGTACGTGCGCACTTCGCGGAACACGAAGCCGCCATACAATTTCTGCAGTCCGGGTATGCCGTCGGGCCGCACGATGAACTCTTGAATCGTCGCCAAGCGAAACCGCGACGCGACCGGTGCCAACTGCGATAGCGTTTCGATGCGCTGGCGTTTGGCAAAGTCGCTGGTGACCGCCAAGCCTTGCGAGTCGTTCATCGGGGACGGCGTCAGCCAAAATAAATCGTAGCGTTCCGCGAACTCGCGCGCCACCGTGCGATACAGCTGCACTGGATCGTGCATCGGTGGCAAGTGCAGCACGTCGATCGCGGCCGTGCCCGTGTATTCGGGATAGAGATCGATATCGCCGCGGCGCATCGCGGCCAACGCGATCTGGGTGGAGCCGAGATTGAAGCGCCGGTCAACCGTCAAGCCGGATCGCTCCAACGCTTGCGAATAGATTTCGGCGATGACGAACGATTCGGTGAAGTTCTTCGAACCGACCCGAATGGTTTTGCGGGTTCCGCAGGCAGCAAGCGCGGCCGCACCCGCGAGATAGGCCAACGCATCGCGCCGTGAAACGCTCATGCCCGCGCCTCGATCCGCACTGCGGCGCGGCCCAATGCCAGCTCGACCGCTAACGCCAGGAGCGCGACCGCCGCAGCACCGGATATGAGCGCGGCGGTATCGCCGGTCTGCATTCCTCGAACGATCAGGTCACCGAGGCCGCCGGCCCCAACGAACGTGGCCAGCGTTGCGCTGGCGATCGTCTCGGTAGCGGCCGTTCGTACGCCCGAGAACGCGACCGGCAGGGCCAGCGGCACGACGACCCGCCCGAACGTCTGCGATGGCCGCATGCCGATTCCCAGGGCCGCGTCGAGCGCGGCCGCCGGGACGGCCCGGATGCCGGCATCGACGGCGATGAGGATCGGGGGCGCGGCCAGCAACGCGAGCGCCACGATGGCCGGGGCCGACCCGACGCCCAACAGGGGCAGCAAGAGCATCAACACCGCCAAGCTCGGGAGGGTGCGCCCGATGCCCGCTAAGGCGAGTGCCGGGCTGCGGACCGGCCGCAGAACCGCCGACGCAATGCCGAGCGGAACGCCGGCCAGGAGGGCCAGGAGCAGCGCCGAGGCGGCCAGATACACATGCGTCACCGCATGCGCGGCCAGGTCGCTCCACATTATCGCCAGAGTTTTGCCGGGCCGGGGCGAAACCCGTCCTGCGAGCTATGATAGAATCCACCGTCGCCGTTCCGAGTACCGTCGCCGCGACGCCGCCGCCCCTGCCGCTCGACGATCCGTCGCTGCTGATCAGCCGCGAGCTGTCGTGGGTCGAATTCAACGACCGCGTGCTCGAAGAAGGGCTCGACGCGTCCAACCCGCTCCTCGAACGGCTGAAATTCGTCGCCATCTACGAAACGAACCTCGACGAATTTTTCATGATTCGCGTCGCCGCCATCAAGCAGCAGATCGAAGCGCACGTCGTGCGCCGGTCGGACGACGGGCGAACGCCCGCCGAGCATCTGTCGGCGATCTCACAGCGCCTGCGCGCGTCGCTCGCGATGCAGATGCTGCTCCTCAACGACGAGCTGTTGCCGGCGCTCGAACGCGAAGGCATTCGCCTAATGCGCGTCTCCGATCTCGACGACGAGACGCCAAAGCGTGCTAGAGCACACCTTCGACAACTCGGTCTTTCCGGTTTTGACGCCGCTGGCGGTCGATAGCGGACATCCGTTCCCGTACATCTCGAACCTCTCGTTGTCGCTGGCGGTCGAACTCGAAGAAGCCGGCAAAGACGGCGTCGAGCTGCACTTCGCGCGGGTCAAAATACCGCCGACGCTGCCGCGTTTTATACCGATCGAGAACGCCCCGGCCGGCGAGCGGCACTTCGTGCTGCTCGAGGACTTGATCGCGCACCATCTCGACGTGCTGTTTCCCGGCATGCACGTGCGCGATACGTATTTGTTTCGTGTGACGCGCGATGCGGACTTGGATTTACAGGAAGACGAAGCCGACGATCTGCTGCGCGAGATCGAATCGGAATTGCAGCGCCGGCGCTTCGGCGAACCGGTACGCCTGCAGCTCGAGCGCGGCATGCCCGAGTATCTGCGCGACTTTCTGTGTAAAGAATTGGATCTCTCAGCGGTCAACACCTACGAGGTCAACGGCATGATGGCGCTGAGCGACCTCTGGTCGATCGTCAACCTTCCCGGCTACGACCGGTTGCGCGAACAGCCGTTCATGCCGGCGATTCCTAAGCGTCTGATCGGCGCCACGGATATGTTCGCGGCGATTCGCGAAGGCGACATTCTGCTGCACCATCCGTACGAATCGTTCGACCCGGTCGTGCAATTCGTTACGCAGGCTGCAAAAGATGAAAAAGTGCTCGCGATCAAGGCGACGCTGTACCGGACCTCCGGAAAAAATTCGCCGATCACGCAAGCCTTGCTCGATGCCGCCGAAAACGAAAAGCAAGTCGCCGTCGTAATCGAATTAAAAGCGCGTTTCGACGAAGAGAATAATATCGGATGGGCGCGCCGCCTGGAACGTGCGGGGGCGCACGTCGTCTACGGCTTTGCCAATCAAAAGGTGCATGCCAAATCGTTGCTGGTCGTGCGCGAAGACGAAGACGGTTTGCGCCGCTACATGCACTTCGGAACCGGCAACTACAACGAAAAATCGGCGCGGCTGTACACCGATTTGAGCCTGTTTACGTGCCGCCCCGAGTTGGGGGGCGACATCGCGCAGCTCTTCAACGCGCTTACCGGCTTCTCGAAAATTACCGACTACGAAGATTTGTGGGTCGCGCCGGTAACGCTGCGCGGCGAAATTCTCAACGCCATCGAACGCGAGACCGAACACGCGCGCGCAGGCCGTCCGTGCGGCATCCGCGTCAAGCTCAATCACATCAGCGACGTCGAAGTTATTCGCGCGCTGTATCGTGCGTCGCAAGCCGGCGTGAAGATCGATATGCTCGTTCGCGGCATGTGCGAACTGCGACCCGGCGTGCCGGGCGTGAGCGAAAATATCACCGTGTGCAGTATCGTCGGACGCTTTTTGGAGCATTCGCGCATCTACTCGTTTACCAACGGCGGCGACCGGCGCGTCTACATCGCCAGCGCCGACTGGATGGGCCGCAACCTCGATGGCCGCGTTGAAATCGCAACGCCGGTGCTCGATCCGGTGATCGCCGAAACGATCGACAGTCAAATTCTATCGGTCTTATTGGCCGACAACGTCAAGAGCCGCGAACTCGTCGAGAGCGGTTCGTATCGCCGGCGCTCGCCCAAACCCGGACAGATCCCGATCGACGCACAGCGCGTATTCTTGCATCAAGCGCAAGCGTTAGGATAGGTCGCGGTGCGGGTTTCGCGCTGCGCGTGCGGAAGCGTCGAGATCGAAGCGTCCGGCGATCCCATCACGAGCGCCGTTTGCTATTGCGATTCATGCCAAGAAGGCGCGCGCCAGATCGAGTCGGCGACGGGAGCCGCTCCGATGACGGATCGAAACGGCGGCACCGAGTACGTGCTCTACCGCAAAGACCGTGTAAAATACACCAAGGGTTCCGGGCTACTCAAAGATTACAAGCTCGAGAAGACGTCGACGACCAACCGTGTCGTGGCGGCGTGCTGCAACTCGCCGATGGTGATGCGATTCGATGACGCAAAACACTGGACGCCGATGTATCGCGCGCGATTTCAGGCCGACGTACCCGCCTTAAAATTTCGTATCTGCACGAAATTTGCGCCGCAAGGATGCCGATATTCCGGCGGACGTTCCGAGTTCCGAGATGTACCCCGGTGGATTTATGTGGAAGCTAATGCGTTCGAGAATCGCGATGCTATTTGGCGGGTAGGCCCGCCAGTTCCAACACGATGTTCCATTCGTGGGGCATCACCGGCTGTACCGATAATCGCTGACCGCGCTTGAGCAACGCCATGCCGGTAAGCCGCGGTTCGGCGCGCATTTCGGCCAGCGTGACCGGACGAGCGAACTGCTCGACGAAGCCGACGTCAACCATCATCCAGATCGGTTTGTCCGGCTTGGCGCGCCCGTCGAAGTACTCGCCGTCGCGATCGAACTGCGAGAAGTCGGGATACGCCTCTTTGACGACCCGGCAGATTCCCACCGCCGCAGGCTGGGCGATGCTCGAATGATAGAACAGCCCGAGATCGCCGAGCCGCATTTCTTGCATGGTGTTTCGGGCTTGATAGTTGCGCACGCCGGTCCACGGCGTCGTGCCCTCGCGTTGCAGCCGTTCGATCAGTACGCGTCGGGTTCGGTCTTGAGCAACCAATGCCGCATCGCCGCGCGCTTATCGTCGTGGCAGCCCGGCTCCTGGTATGGTAGGCTTCGGAACATGAACGAGCAGCGGCGAATTATTCGGGCGTCGAGCGAGGGCTGGCACGGCGTCGAACCCGAGGGTTACCGGCCCGGCGACGCCGTCGATACCGGCGTTTCGCGCCACACGCTGATTGGAAGCCGCAAGGAAAACGCGGCCGACGACGGCCCCGGCAGCGAGCTGCGCTACTTCAAGGTCGGTCCCGGCAAAGCGTCGCGGCTAGAAAAACACGAGCACGAACATTACGTGGTCGTGCACGAGGGCGAAGGCTACGCGATCGTCGGCGATGCGGTGAGCGAAATCGCACCCGGCGACGTCGTGTACGTCGGACCGATGGAGATTCACCAGTTCGTCACCCGAGGCGACCGGCCGTTCGGATTTTTCTGCATGGTCAACGCCTGCCGCGACATTCCGCAAATGCCGTCTCAAGAGGAGCTCGCGCGGCTGAACGCATCGCCGGCCGGCGCGTTCGCCAAGCCGGACGCCGTGCCACCGCCGCGCGTTCGCGAAAAAGAGCTACGCTAGGGGCGGCTACGCTTTTCCGGTTGCGATCGGGCGAGACGGATCGGCGATCCATTCGCTCCAGGATCCGGTGTAGATGCGCGTGTGCGGATAGCCGGCGTGCGTCATCGCTAATTCATTGACGGCGGCCGATACTCCCGAACCGCATTGGTGCACCACCGTCTCCGGATCGAGATCCAATTCGACAAATTCGGCGCGCAAGGTGCCGGGTGATTTCCATGTGCCGTCGTCGTTATAGTTCTGCTTGAACCAGCGGTTACGTGCTCCCGGAATATGTCCCGGAATCGGATCGACCGTTTCGTTTTGCCCGGCGAACCGGTCGGAGCCGCGCGCGTCGAGCAGTTGCATGTCGCCGCTATCTAAGCGCGCCGAAACGAAGCCCACGTTGACGACCATTTCTTCGCGCACTCGCGCTACGACGTTGCCCTCGCGCACCGGCGTGTGCGCCTGCGTCGACACCGGGTAGCCGCCGTTCGCCCATGCGGGATATCCGCCGTCGAGCACGGCCACCGCTTCGTGTCCGATCCAGCGGCACAGGAACCAGAAGCGCGCGGCGAACATGTCGGCACCGGCATCGTACGCGACGATCTGGGTGTCGTCGTTCACGCCGAGACCGCGTAGAAACGCAGCGAACTCGTCGGGATCGGGCATCGGATGGCGGCCGTTCGCGCCAGTTTTCTTTCCCGCCAAATCGTATTCGACATCGGCAAAAAAGGCGCCGGGAAGATGGCCTTCGTCGTACAGGCGTTTGCCTAACGAAAAATCGGCCAGCGAATGACGGCAGTCGACGATCGTGAGATCGGACGAACCGACCGCTTCGGCGACCGATGCGGCGTCGATGACGGTGTTCCAGAACGGCATGCTGCGTTGCCTCAGTGCAGGTTGATGGTTTGTTTTTGCTCGCCCAGCGGCTGGCCGAACGCGCTTTCGAGCACCGTCTTCAGTTCGCCGCTCTGCGCCATCGGCCCGAGGATGTCGGTATCGCCGTAAAACTTGCCGTCGATAAACACCTTCGGCAACGTCGGCCATTCGGTCATATCGGCGAGCGCTTGACGCTTGGGCATGTTCTCGAGCACGTCGATCACTTCGAACGGCACGCCGAAACTATCGAAAAACTGAATAGTTTCGAGCGTAAAACCGCAACGCGGCGCGGTCTTCGTGCCTTTACCGTACACCAGCACTTTGTTGGCAGCGACTTCGCGCCCGATTTCTTCTTGCAGATCCTGTGACATTTACGTCTCCGATACGATGGTAGTCAGTTCGACCGCGTGGACGCGGCCGTCTTTGAGCGCGTCCGATAGCGCCGCATAAACGATTTTGTGCTGCTCCAGCAAGGGATGTCCGGCGAACCCACGCGAGCGTACCGTTACGTTGAAATGATCCATCGTTCCGGTGCGATCGAAAACACGCACGTCCGCATCCGGCAGTCGCGCACGGATGAGACCGGTTAGCGATTCGTCGTCGATCACGAGCGTAAGCGGCCCGAAGTAGTCATCGCCTCTGCCAACCCACGCG
The DNA here is from genome assembly GCA_963786515.1 of Vulcanimicrobiota bacterium. GTDB lineage: Bacteria > Vulcanimicrobiota > Vulcanimicrobiia > Vulcanimicrobiales > Vulcanimicrobiaceae > Tumulicola. The sequence continues at coordinate 117,309 of CAWAZM010000022.1, forward strand.
CCTCTCCCAAGGTTTCGGGTAGGCGTGGAGCGTTCTGCATGAGCGCCGACGATACGCCGCGCGCTAAAATGATGCCGGCGACGCCGATCAGCACGGCTGGAACGCCCGAGGCGCGCATCGGCCCAACTTGGATCTGAAACGTCCGTTGAACGCGGGCGATGCCGCGCAAGAACGTTTTTAGGCCCTCCACTCGATTACTCATGTCTTACCGCTCTACGGCGCCGGCGCGGAGGAGGCCTGGCATCGGTAGCGGCGCGAAACGCGGCCTCGATGGAAGCAAGCGGTGCGAAAAAAATGATGCGAGCGGCGCGTCTACACGAGATCGGTGGACCCTGGTCGCTGCGCGTCGAGGACATGCCCATTCCTGAGCCCGGGCCGGGTGAGGTGTTGGTCCGTTTGCGTGCGGCGGCGTTGAACCGCCGGGACGTCTTTATTACGCAAGGGCTCTATCCAGGCATTGCGTTGCCACGGACGCTCGGCTCGGATGGGGCCGGCGAAGTCGCAGCACTGGGACCGGGCGCGAGCGCTCCGCCCGCCGGCACCGAAGTGATGATCGACCCGATGCTCGGTTGGGGTCTGAGCGGGGACGCGTGGGATCCCGAAACCAGCAATATTCTCGGGATGCCCGTTGACGGAACGTTCGCACAATATGTGGTGGTGCCGGCGTCGGCGATCTACGCAAAACCGGCGCGTCTATCGATGCAGCAAGCGGCAGCAATTCCGTTGGCCGCCGTCACTGCGTATCGCTCGACGATGGTGCGCGGCGACGTTCGCGCCGGACAGACAGTGCTCGTAACCGGAATCGGCGGCGGTGTCGCCTCGTTCGCGCTGCTCTTTGCAAAACGGGCCGGTGCGCGGGTCATCGCTACGTCGCGCAGCGATGCCAAGCTCGAGCGCGCTCGCCAACTCGGCGCCGACGTCACGTACAATTACGTGACGCAACCCGATTGGCACAAAGAATGTAAGCGCCAGGAAACGCTCGAGGTCGTCATCGATTCGTCGGGCGGCGACACCCTCGCAAAGGCACTCGATGCGCTGCGGCCGGGTGGCCGGATCGTCGTCTACGGCGGTACGCGCGGAGAGGCCACAATCAAACTGTTTCCATTATTCTGGAAGCATCTCTCGCTGCTCGGTACGTCGATGGGCAGTCCGCAAGACTTCGCCGAGATGTTGGCGTTGTTTGAAGGTTCCGATCTGCTACCGGCGATCGACAGCGTGTATCCGCTCGACAACATCGTCGAGGCCGCCGAACGAATGGCGGCATCGGATCAGTTCGGAAAAGTCGTTCTCTCGATCGACTGAAATTTTATAAATCGATCAGCCGATAGGAGTGTACGGTGTCGATCCGTTGGCTCGCGCCGAGCTCGGCCTCGGCAACCGACGCGGCGCGAGCGTCATCGAAGGCACGTTCGACCTGTGGATTGAGAACGGTCGATTCGCGTTGCGTCATGGCACGCGCGACTTCGTCGGCGGCCACCCGTCCTTCATCTTCTAATTCGATCAGATGCGCCAACACCTGGCGCGCCATCGCGGGCCATAGTTCGGGCCGGTCGTCGCCGTAGATTCGCAGCACCAGCTCCGGAATCGTTTGCGTTCCGCCTTGCGCCAGCGCATCGACAATTTCGCGTTCGCGCATCTGCCTGTGCGCGATATATTCTTCGATTTTGGCGCGCGCGTCGCGTACCGGCGGGCCGTGTCCGCCGTACAGCGTTCGTGCGTTCGGAAATTCGTCGAGCAACCGTTGCAACGTGTGCCGGTAGGCGTGCATCGAACCGTGCGGCGGCGCGATTAACACCGTGCCTTCACCCAAAATAACGTCGCCCGTAAAGAGCGCGGCATCGTCCGGCGCGTACAGCACGACGTGTTCGAACGTATGACCGGGCGCATCTATCACCGCGATCTCGCGATCGCCCACGCGAAACGCGCCCTCGAGCGGCAGGTCCGCGTCGTGCGGCACCCGGCTGGCCGGATGTGCGAGAACCGGCGCTCCGGTGCGGCGCGCCAACAGCGCCGCGGCCGGTGCGTGATCCGGGTGGCCGTGCGTCACCGCAATGGCTTCGATTCGTAGGTTTTGCGCCGCCGCGGTCGCGACGATCCGCTCGACGTGGGCCTCGATGTCCGGGCCGGGATCGATCGCTAACGCGGCGCCGCGTCCGCAGTCGACGAGGTAGGAGTTGGTTCCATCTAACGTCATCGGCGACGGGTTGGGGGCGCGGACGGTCGTTACCATGCGTTCTCCAGCGTGGGTGGCAAAGCGAAGCGGCCACCTTCGCACTCGGGAAGGATCGTTACCACCGCTTTGTTGCGAGCGAAGTGCTGCAACTCGTTGACCGAGTCGATTCCGCCCAACCGTTCGAGATGTTTGATGGTGGGATACACCAGATGCAGCGCGCCGTCGCGATACCGGCGCAACGCGACGGCCGGCGAGAGCCACACGCCATCGTGCGTTTCGGACGCATCCGCGAATCCGCTCCGATCGCCGGCAACCGCCGCGACGAAGAAGTGCGTGTTGAAGCGCCGCCCTTCGCTCGGGGGCGTGATCCAGTGCGAAAACAACGTGAGGCGTGTGGCATCGGCGAAGGCGTCGCGCCGCTCGAGCACGCTCGCGAACGCGCGCGCATCGTCGCGTACGGTGGCGCGTTCGGGGTCGTCCGCGCCGGCCGATTCGTCGCGTTCGACGCCCGCTGCGGTGCGCGTTAACAGGATGCCGGTTTCTTCGAAGAGCTCGCGCAATGCCGTTACGAACAGCGCGCGCGCGGACGCGGTGTCGATGTCGGGCTCGGTGCTCGGAAGTTCGGCCGATCGCTCGGCGCGGAACGCTGTGCGTACGCGTTCGTCGTCGATGCCGCTCACGCGCGACTGCACGTGCGAATCGTAGTCGGCCGGGTTGACTGTGCCGCCCGGAAAAACGAATGCGTCGGGTGCGAAGGCACTGCGGGCGTTGCGCCGCGTAAGATACACTTGCATTCCGTCTGGAGCGGGGCGCGCGACGATCGCGGTGGCGGCTAAGCGCGGTTGCAGCATATCCCTCTGAAAAGAGCAGGAGGGTGGGGCAATCGCGCCACCCTCGATCTGCCGTCCGAGCCGGTTGCAGAACTGGTGCTGCGCGCGGCTACTCCACCTCCGTTCGGCCCAACTTGCGAAGGGCCTGATTCGGAGAAGGCGATTCTACCGAATTACGTTGACGAAAACAATAGGCCGCGCGCCGCTCCCCAGAGGCACAGAGCGGCCAAGAGCCAGTTCACTCCATGCCCCGTCCAGCAATACGGGCAGGCCCGCCGAGTGACGTAGAGGAGCGAATAGGCCAGAAATATGGAGGTTGCGGCCGCCAGCAGCGCCGCCAAGCATGCGGTCACGGCCGCCCAGGCGCCGTGTGCCGTCCACACCGCCAGCGCCAATGCTATATAGAAGATGCCGCCGATGGCCGCGTTAGGCACGCCGCCGAAGACGTGGGCGCGCGCGGTTTGCACCACGCTCGGCTCGCTCAACTGGCCTCGAGCGGCCCGGACGGTCTTCACTAGCATGAAAACCGACACATAGAGACCAACACCGCACAGCAGCGTGACGATCGTTTTTAGTAGCATCCGCTTTTGCCTTTGAGCAACCTCGTGCGACGTCTAGGGGGCTTCGGCTTGCTGATCGCGTCGTTCGTGCTCGCGTTCTTGGTGATTCGCTATCAGCCGATGGTCGAGCACGAGATTCGCGTGCTCGGACCGCTGGCCTATCCCCTCGGGATCGCGATCTTTGCAGTCGTCGCGTCGGCGCCGTTTTCGGTTACCGATGCGCTGGCGATCATGAACGGCGCAATCTTCGGACCGGTTGGCGGCTCGCTGGTTGACGTCGTCGGGCTGGTTCTGGCGGCCATGCTGGGCTACTGGGTCAATAAGCGGGCTTCGCATCTCCTCGACTTGCACTCGTATCTGGACCGCTTGCCGGAATGGGTGAAGCGTTTCCCGGTCGGCTCGCCGGCGTTTCTGATCGCCGTACGCGTTATTCCGGGTTTCGGCGGGACGGTGGCTACCGCAACCGCGGCGACGTTTCGCGTGCCGCTCTGGGTGCACGTTTGGACGATGTGCGCGATCGCAGTACCGATCTGCGTGTTGCTCTCGATCTTCGGCGACGGCGTCACGATGTGGGTGCACGGTGTGACGCACCGGGTCGATTTGTTCACGCAACATTATTGTCACACGCATCGTTGTCCGCACATGCATTTTCATAGAGAAAGGGTGAAACCGACGCCGTGACCGCACCAGTCATCGTCGACGATGCGGCCGGTTTGGCCGCCCTGTGTAGCCGCATCGAATCGAGCGGGCGCGTCGCGCTCGACACGGAGTTTCACGCCGAACGCAGCTATGCGCCGCGCTTGATGGTCGTGCAGTGCGCCTTCGACGACGGCGTTGCGATCGTCGATCCGCTCGCGCTGGGGGATTTGCGTCCGCTGGCCGAGGCGTTCGCGCGAACTGCCGTGATCGGCCACGCGCTGTCGTCGGATCTCAAAATTTTCGCCGATCGCTTCGGCGAAGTTCCCTCCGACGTGTTCGATACGCAAATAGCCGCCGCGTTTCTCGGATACGGCATGCAGATATCGTTGGCCGATCTGGTTCGCGATCTCCGCGGCATCCGGTTGGCGAAGTCACAAACGGTCAGCGATTGGTCGTCGCGTCCGTTTTCGCCGCGCCAGGTTGAGTATCTGGTCGACGACGTCGTACATCTGCTGCCGATGCGCGACGAGTTGGCCGAACGATTGCAAACGGCTGGGCGCTACGAGTGGGCGATGGACGAGTGCGCGGAGTTGGGCGACATGAATCGTTATCGCGTTGACGAGCGCCGCGCGTATCTCCGCATTCCCGGTGCGACGCGGATGAATCGCCGCGAGCTTGCGATTCTCAACGAAATAGTGAAGCTGCGCGACGGCGTCGCGCGCGATCGCGACGTCCCGCCCAAGTACATCATTCCCGACGACGTGGTCGGCGGGCTCGCGACGCTGCGGCCCAAACGCGTCGAGGAACTGAATCAACTGCGGCGCCTGGACGCGGGCGCGCGCCGCCAACTCGGCGATGCAATCATACGCGGCGTCGCTCGCGCAGAGGCGCTCGAGGAGTCGGAGCTGCCGGAACGGCCCAAACGGCCGTTGGGACCGGCGCGCGACACGCTGGCCGCGCTGATGGCGGTCGCCGTCGGCGAGATCGCCCGGCGCCAAGACGTCCCGGCCAATTTACTGGTGCCGCGCAGCGTTCTCGAACGGATCGCCCGCGAAGTCCCGCCCGACCGCCAATCGCTCGAGAACTCGCTGGAACTGCGCCCGTGGCGTCTGGCGCTGCTGGTCGATCCCCTCTGGCGCCTGCTCTCCGGCGAAGCGTCGCTGACGGTCGAAGGCTACGCCGACGGAAATCCCAAAATACGCTTCACCCATGAACCGTCATCTGGATAGCTTTAACGCGCTCGATACGCTCGCCGTCGGCGACCGCAAGTATCGCTACTTTCGTCTGAGTGCGCTCGAACGCGCCGGCCTGGCTCGACTCGACCGCCTGCCGTACTCCATCAAGATCTTGCTCGAAAATTTGCTGCGCTTCGAGGATGGCCGCTCGGTAACCAAGGCCGACGTCGAGGCGCTCGCCGGGTGGCAGCCGGTTCGGAAAACCGAAAAAGAGATCGCGTTCCGCCCCGCACGCGTGCTGCTGCAAGATTTCACCGGCGTTCCGTGCGTGGTCGATCTCGCCGCCATGCGCGACGCCATGGCCGATATGGGCGGTCGCCCTTCGGTGATCAATCCGCTGCAGCCGGTCGAACTCGTCGTCGACCACTCCGTGCAAGTCGATTATTTTGGATCGGACGAAGCCCTGGCGAAAAACGCCGAGTTAGAATTCGAACGCAATCACGAACGCTACGCGTTTCTGAAGTGGGGCCAATCGGCGCTCGATGGATTTCGCGCGGTGCCGCCCGACACCGGAATCGTGCATCAAGTCAACATCGAATTCTTAGCGCGCGTCGTGTTCGGATTCGACGATCGATCGAACGAGCCGCTGGCCTATCCCGATACGGCGGTGGGAACCGACTCGCACACGACGATGGTCGACGGCTTGGGCGTGTTGGCGTGGGGCGTCGGTGGAATCGAAGCCGAAGCCGCAATGCTCGGACAGCCGATCACCATGTTGATTCCCGACGTTGTCGGCGTGCGGCTCGACGGCCGCCTGCGCGAAGGCGTCACCGCAACCGACTTGGTGCTGACGGTCACCGAGATGCTGCGCAAGCGCGGCGTCGTCGGTGCGTTCGTCGAGTTTTTCGGACGCGGCCTTTCGGGATTGCCGGTGGCCGATCGCACGACGCTCGGCAATATGTCGCCCGAATTCGGTTCGACCGTCGCGATGTTCCCGATGGACGATCGCACGCTCGAATACTTGCGTTTGACGGGACGCAAACCCGAACACATCGCGCTGGTCGAAGCCTACGCCAAAGCGCAAGGGTTGTTCCGGACCGACGAAACGCCCGATCCGGAGTTCAGCGAAGTGCTGCAACTCGATCTGTCGTCGGTAGTGCCGAGTTTGGCCGGTCCGCGCCGTCCGCAAGATCGCGTCGCGCTCGGCGCCGTTCCGCAATCGTTTCAAACCGCGATGGAAGGCTGGCTGGCCGCGCGCGAACCCGCCGGCGGTGCGATCGGACGGTTCGAGAGCGAAGGCGGCGGCGGTACCGCAACGATCGCCGAAACCGCCAAGGACGTTTCCGACGGCTCGGTCGTGATCGCCGCAATCACCAGCTGCACGAATACGTCGAACCCATCGGTACTGGTTGCGGCCGGATTGCTGGCGCGCAACGCCGTCGCGCGCGGGTTGAAAACCGCGCCGTGGGTGAAAACCTCGCTCGCACCGGGTTCGAAAGTCGTCACCGACTACTTAGCAAAGTCCGATCTGCAGCATTCGCTCGACGCGTTGGGATTCAACGTCGTCGGATACGGCTGCACCACGTGCATCGGTAACTCCGGTCCGCTACCGCCCGACGTGGCGGAAACGGTTGCCGAACAACAGCTCATCGTCGCGGCCGTCCTTTCCGGCAATCGCAACTTCGAAGGGCGCATCCATCCGCAGGTGCACGCTAACTACTTGGCGTCGCCGCCGCTGGTCGTCGCGTATGCGTTGGCGGGCCGAATCGACGTCGATCTCACCACCGAACCGCTCGGCCTCGACGCTGCCGGCGTACCGGTCTACTTAAAAGACGTGTGGCCGACCGATGACGAGGTCGCCACCACGATTTCGAGCTGCATCAACGCCGAAATGTTCGAATCGCAATACGCGGACGCGTTTCGCGGCGACGACAACTGGGCCAAGCTGATCGTGCCGAAGTCCGAGCGCTACGCCTGGGATCCGAAATCCGAATACGTGAAGAAGCCGCCGTATTTCGACGGCATGCCGGAGCGTCCGCAGCCCACGACCGATATTTCGGGCGCACGTGCGCTCGCGATGCTGGGCGACTCGGTGACGACCGATCACATCTCCCCGGCCGGCAACATCGCGCGTACCAGCCCGGCCGCCAAGTATTTGATGGAGCACGGCGTCGAGCCGAAAGATTTCAACTCATACGGCGCGCGCCGCGGCAATCACGAGGTTATGGTGCGCGGAACGTTTGCCAACGTGCGTCTGCGCAATCTGTTGGCGCCCGGCACCGAGGGCGGGATCACCCGTCATCTGCCCACCGGCGAAAAGATGTCGATCTTCGATGCGGCCGAGCTGTATCGCAGTGAGGGCACGCCGCTCATCGTATTGGCCGGACGCGAATACGGTTCGGGCTCGTCGCGCGACTGGGCGGCGAAGGGCCCGTATCTGCTCGGCATTCGAGCGGTGATCGCCGAATCGTTCGAGCGCATCCACCGCAGCAATTTGATCGGCATGGGAATTCTGCCGCTCGAATACACCGGCGGCGCCGACCGGAGCACCTACGGACTCACCGGTGAAGAAGTGTACGATATCGCCGGAATCGCCGGCGACTTGCAGCATCGTTCGACCGTGACGGTGACGGCGACCGACCCCAAGAGCGGCAAGTCGGTGTCGTTTCAAGCGCGCGTGCGCATCGACACGCCCGACGAAGCCGAATACTATCGCAACGGCGGCATCTTACAGTACGTGTTGCGCCAGCTACGCGCCCGGGAGCAATCGGCTCCGGCATGATTCCCAAGGACTCGACGGTCGGAGCGGACACCGAACGGACGCTCCACCGGATCGAGGCCTTTTCAGACATCGTCATCGGCTTCTGCATCGCGGAGATGGGCATCAATTTGATCGTCCCGCAGCATGCCTCCGACATGCGAGCCATCGGCACGGCGGTAACCGGATTTGCGGTTTCGTTCGTTTTGATTTCGTTCGTCTGGTGGTTTCACCATCGAATCTTCAGCACGTACTTCGTTCTAACGCGGGTAACGCTGATTCTCAACTTCACGCTGCTCGGCAGCCTCGTGTTGATGGTCTATTTCCAACAGATCGCGCTGCACTTTATCGGCATGGACAAAAATCCGACCAACATCGTGCGTATGTGGATGGCGGGTTATGGGGCGGTATATAGCTTGCTAGGCGCCATGCTTTGGATCGGGTTGCGCACACGCTGGAAGGCGTTGACCCTCGCCGACGTGCGTTGGGGCGTGAGTCGCGCGTCGGTGCTCTCCCTTGGCGCTGCGATTTTTTATCTCTTCGCCGCTGGTCTCGCCGGCGTCGAAGGCAAAGCGATTCTGATCGTCGGTCCGATCGCCGTACTGGTCATGCGCGTGCTCATTCCGAAGCTCGTCGATCGGGTTATCGTTGCGCGCTATAAGCAAGGTTAGCGGAGGCGCTCCTCCGGTAAAGAAGTTTTCCTCAAAACGTTCGCTTCAACGTTCAAGGGAGTTCGTCATGAACACGACTGGTTTTGTTAAGTACGCGGGTGCTCTCGTTGCACTGGCGTTGTGCACGGCGTGCAGTGGAGCGGGCGCCGGTCCGACGGTCGTGCCGTCGCATGCCGCGCCGAGCGTTGTATACAAAGGCGGAACGGCGTTCGTGAACGGCCGGCCGGTAACTGCCGCACGCCCGAATCTCAACGCGCCGGCCCACTATCCGGAGATCGTACTCGATCCGACTGCGAAAGCGAAGACGCAGAACTTCGACTATATCATCAACAATTATGGCAGCTACGCCAGCGTCTTCAACTATCCGAAGAGCAATAAGCAGATCGCAACCGTCACCAACGTCGGCGGTCAAGGCTGCACGAACGTGCTCAACGGCTACGGCAAGAGGATCGTTTGGATCATCGCCGCTGCCGATCAGATCAGCGAATATAGTGCACCGAACAAACTTGTCAAGTCGCTCTCGGTCGACTCGAATAGCTTTCCATCCAGTTGCGCCATGAATACCGATGGCGATCTTGCCGTCGGAATCTTGGCCGGCACGAATAACGGTGCCATGGTCATCTTCAAGAAAGCCAAGGGCTCCGGCACCATCATCAAAACGCCGCTGGTGCAAGAATTCTTCGACGGTTACGACGATAAGGGCAATCTCTTCTTCGACGGTTACAACGAGCATCAAGCCTTCCAACTAGCCGAGATCCCAAAGGGTGCGAAGACGGCTCGATCGATTACGCTCGGCAAAACCACCATTCAGTTTCCGGGGTCGGTGCAATGGGACGGCAAATACGTGACGGTCTTCGATCAACTCGCCAACAACCTGTATCGCTTCACGATCGAGGGAACGAAGGCGAAGCTGCACGACACGATCTCGTTTACGGGCGTTAGCGATTGTGCGCAGACGTGGATTGCGGGCGACGTCGTGTATTGCGGCGACGCCGGCCTAGACGAGGGCGAAGTGTTGAACTATCCGGCCGGCGGCTCGCCGATTGCCGTGTTTACGGGCAACTTCGATTTGCCGCTCGGCACGGTCGCGACGCAAAAATAATCTGAAGGGCGGCCTCCGAAAGGGCGGCTTACAGCGCGACCCGTTTGAAATCGCCGAGAAGCGACGACATATAGGCTAAGAAGCGGGCCGCGCCGGCGCCGTCGATCACGCGGTGATCGTAACTGACGCTGATCGGCAGCATCGTGCGCGGCTCGAACTCGTCGCCGTTCCAAATCGGTTCGACCGACGTGCGAACGGCGCCAAGAATTGCGACTTCCGGCGCGTTCACGATCTGCGTAAACGCGGTGCCGCCGATGCCGCCGATCGACGAAATCGTAAACGTTCCGCCTTGCATATCGCCGAGTCCGAGTTTGCCGTCGCGCGCCTTAGCCGCGAGTTCGGCAGTCTCGCGCGCGATGTTGACCAGACCTTTGGAATCGGCGCCCTTGAGCACCGGCACGACCAGTCCGTTGGGCGTGTCGGCGGCGAAGCCGATGTTGTAGTAGCGTTTACGCACGAGGTCGTCGCCGTCGAGGGATGCGTTGAAGTCGGGAAATCGCTTGAGCGCCGCTACCGACGCGACGATGAGGAACGCCAGCATCGTGAGTTTCGCGCCACCCGATTTGGCTTGTTCGGCGTTGATCTGCGCGCGGAAATCTTCGATCTCGGTGACGTCGGCGCGATCGTAGTTGGTGATGTGCGGGACCGACACCCAATTGCGATGCAAGTTCGGACCCGACAGCTTCTTGATGCGCGACAGCGGTGCGCGTTCGATCGGGCCGAACTGTGCGAAGTTCGACGCGCGGCCACGGCGGTAGCGAAAGGCCCGTGCCAACGCCGCCTCCGCCGCTCCCGCGGTTCTGCAACTGCGTCTTGACGAACGACTGCACGTCTTCGCGCGTGATTCGTCCGCGCGGACCGCTGCCGCGCAAATCGTCGAGCAATACCCCGAGCTCGCGAGCGAACCGGCGAATCGCCGGGCTCGCATGCAAGGCTGCACCCGAACGCTGCGCGCTTGCAATGGGTGCTGCAGCCGGCGCTGCCGCTTGCGCAGCGGGCGCTGGGGCCGGCGTGGATGCGGGTGCCGGTTGCGGAGCCGTCGCGGGCGGTTCTGCCGGTGCTGCCGCTTGCGCGGCCCCGTTCGGTGAAGCACCGTTCGTTGACGCACCATCGCTCGACAGCGTGATGATGACCGAGCCCTCCGACACCATGTCGCCGACGCGTACTTTGATCTCGCTGACGACCCCGGCCTCACTGGACGGAACCTCCATCGACGCCTTTTCGCTTTCGAGCACGACCAGCGGAGCGTCTTTGGCGATCGTCTGTCCCGGTTTGACCAATACATCGATGACCGGGACGTCTTTGAATCCGCCGATATCGGGAACGCGTACGTCGATGGTTGAGCTCAACGCTGGTCCTTTCTCAAACGGTGATCGGATTGGGCTTTTCGGGATCGATCTTGTATTTGCGAATCGCTTTGGCGACGGTTCCCGGATCGATCGAACCTTCGTCGGCCAACGAACGCAGCGCGGCCAGCGTGATGAAGAAGCGATTCACCTCGAAGAACTCACGGAGTTTGCGACGGAAATCGCTGCGGCCGTAACCGTCGGTGCCGAGCGTTACGAACGGGCGCCCCGCGAACGAAGCGATCTGCTGCGAGAACGCATGGATGTAATCGGTCGCCGCGATCCCCGGGCCGCGCCGGCCCTCGAGCGACGTGTCGATAAACGAACGGCGTTGCGGCTTTCCCGGATGCAGCAGATTCCAGCGACGAGCGGCGATGGCGTCGCGTTGGATTTGATTGAAACTCGTGACGCTCCACACGTCGCTGTTGACGTTCCAATCGTCGCGCAACAAATCGGCCGCCGCCAGCGACTCGCGTAAGATCGCGCCCGATCCAAATAACTGCACGCACGGCCCACTGCCGTCGCCGGCCGCGTCGCGTATGCGATGCATGCCGCGCAGGATGCCTTCGCGGGCACCCTCGCGCATCGCGGGCTGCGGATAGTTTTCGTTGAGCAACGTAATGTAGTAGAAGACGTCTTCTTGATCGACCAGCATTCGCTTGAGCCCGTCGGCGATGATGACGGCTAATTCGTATCCGTAACTCGGATCGTAACTCACGCAGTTCGGAATGAACGATGCCGCGACTTGGCTGCTGCCGTCTTCGTGCTGCAAGCCTTCGCCGTTGAGGGTGGTGCGGCCGGACGTCGCGCCGAGCAAGAAGCCGCGGCTGCGGCTGTCGCCGCCGGCCCACGCCAGATCGCCGATGCGTTGGAAGCCGAACATCGAGTAGAAGATATAGAACGGGATCATCGGCAAGTTGTGGGTGGAGTACGACGTTCCGGCCGCGATCCACGACGAATAAGCGCCGGCTTCGTTGATGCCTTCTTGCAAAATTTGGCCGAGCTTATCTTCGCGATACCACATCAGCTGCTCGGCGTCTTGCGGGTGATACAACTGGCCGACCGACGAATAGATGCCGAGTTGGCGGAACATGCCTTCCATGCCGAACGTGCGCGATTCGTCGGCGACGATCGGCACGACGCGCGGCCCGATCGTTTGATCGCGAACGATGGTGTTCAGGATGCGCACGAAGGCCATCGTCGTAGAGATCGCGCGTTCGCCGGTGCCCTGCAACACGGAATCGAACGCCGCGAGTTCGGGAACCGGAAGCGATGCCGACGTGCGTCGTCGCTGCGGCACTTGTCCGAGCGCGGCCACACGCTCGCGCAAGTATTGCATTTCGGGTGAGTCGTACGCCGGTTTGAAGAACGGTACCGACTCGATATCCTTATCGGGAATCGGAATCGAGAAGCGATCGCGGAACGCGCGCATCGCCTCGAGTTCCATCTTTTTGGCTTGATGCGCGATGTTCTGCGCTTCGCCGGCCGCGCCCATGCCGTAGCCTTTGACCGTCATGGCGAGCACCACGGTGGGTTGCCCGCGATGTTCGGTCGCCTTATGGTAGGCGGCGTACACTTTGAGCGAGTCGTGGCCTCCGCGCTGCAACGCCCAAATTTCGTCGTCGGTCCAGTCCGCGACCAGCGCCTTCGTTTCGGGATAGCGCCCAAAAAACGCGTCGCGCACGTAGCGGCCGTTGCGGCTCTTGAACGTTTGATAGTCGCCGTCGACCGTTTCGGTCATCAGCTTGACGAGGCGGCCGGTGGTATCTTGATGCAGCAACGGATCCCACTTGCTGCCCCACACCACTTTGATCACGTTCCAGCCCGCGCCCTTAAAGACGCGCTCGAGTTCTTGGATGATCTTACCGTTGCCCCGCACGGGACCGTCGAGCCGCTGCAAGTTGCAGTTGATCACCCAAATCAAATTGTCGAGCTTCTCGCGCCCGGCCAGCGAGATCGCGCCGAGCGATTCGGGTTCGTCCATTTCGCCGTCGCCGTGAAACGCCCACACCTTACGGTCGGAAGCTTCGATCAGTCCGCGATCTTGGAGATAGCGCATGAAGCGCGCTTGGTAGATCGACATGATCGGCCCCAAACCCATCGAGACCGTCGGAAACTGCCAGAATTCGGGCATGAGCCAGGGGTGCGGATACGACGATAATCCGTTGCCGTCGACCTCTTGGCGAAAACGATCCAGGTGTGCCTCGTCGATGCGGCCTTCCAAAAATGCGCGCGCGTAAAAGCCCGGCGCGGAATGGCCTTGCAGAAAAACCAGGTCGCCGCCGAAGTTTTCGGACGGCGCGCGGAAAAAATGATTGAAGCCGACGTCGTAGAGCGTCGCGGCCGATGCAAAGCTGGCGACGTGCCCGCCGAGTTCGCCGCTGACTTTGTTCGCGCGGATTACCATCGCCAACGCGTTCCAACGAACGTAGTGGCGCAAGCGGGCTTCGAGTTCGCGATCGCCGGGCATCGGGGGTTGGTTGCCGACGTCGATGGTGTTGACGTACGGCGTCTCGAGACCGAGCGACACCATCGCGCCGCCCCGATTCGCTTCGTTGACCAGGCGGCCGATCAGTTCGCGCGCACGGTCGGGGCCCTCGGCCGCCAAGACGCCGCGCATCGCGTCGAGCCATTCTTGCGTTTCAATCGGATCGGGATCGGTGGCGAAGCTCGTCATCGTTGCCAACCCTTTGCGCGCCTAGGGGCAATCCCTTGCGACGCGTCTAAGCGTCCGGGCAGCGGGAGCTCGCACGACGGGCTGAGAGGGCACCATGCCGACCGCAAGCACCTGATCCGGGTAATGCCGGCGAAGGGAGGAACCATGAAAGTCTACGTCCAGGGCAGCGACCCCTCGATTCGGGTACCGATGCGCGAAATCGCGCTCACCGACGGAACGTCGCACACGGTATACGACACCAGTGGTCCGTACTCGGACGCCACGCCGTTCGACGATATTCGCGGCGGCCTGCGCCCGGTACGCGAGCGCTGGATCGACGCGCGCGGCGACACCGAGGTGCTCGCGCGACCCACGTCGACCTACCGGCGCGGCCGCGAGGCGATGCCGCAACTCGACGACGTGCGTTTTCCGCATCGCGCGATCGTGCGACGCGCCAAACCCGGGCACAACGTGTCGCAGATGCATTACGCGCGTCGCGGCGAGGTGACGCCCGAAATGGAGTTTATCGCGATTCGCGAGGGTATGGATCCGCAGATCGTGCGCGAGGAAGTCGCGCGCGGCCGCGCGATCATTCCGTCGAACATCAATCATCCCGAAAGCGAACCGATGATCATCGGCCGGAACTTTCTGGTGAAGATCAACGCCAACATTGGAAACTCGGCCGTGAGTTCGTCGATCGACGAAGAGGTCGAGAAAATGACGTGGGCGACGCGCTGGGGCGCCGACACCGTGATGGATCTATCGACTGGTAAGAACATCCACGAGACGCGCGAGTGGATTCTTCGGAACTCGCCGGTGCCGATCGGAACCGTGCCGATCTATCAAGCGCTCGAAAAAGTCGGCGGAAAAGCCGAAGAACTCACGTGGGAGCTGTTCGCCGATACGTTGATCGAGCAGGCCGAACAAGGCGTCGACTACTTCACGATCCACGCCGGCGTGCTGCTGCGTTACGTGCCGTTGACGGCGCAACGCGTTACGGGCATCGTGTCGCGTGGCGGATCGATCATGGCCAAGTGGTGCCTCTCGCATCATCGCGAGAACTTCTTGTACGAACATTTCGAAGATATCTGCGAGATCATGAAAGCCTACGACGTCGCGTTCTCGCTGGGCGACGGCCTGCGGCCGGGCTGCACCGCCGATGCCAACGATGCCGCGCAATTCGGCGAGCTCGAAACCCTGGGCGAACTCACGCAAATCGCTTGGAAGCACGACGTGCAGACGATGATCGAAGGCCCGGGACACGTGCCGATGCATCTGATCAAAGAAAACATGGATAAGCAGCTCGAGCTGTGCGGCGAAGCGCCGTTCTACACGCTCGGGCCGCTCGTTACCGACATCGCGCCGGGGTACGATCACATCACCAGCGCGATCGGCGCGGCCATGATCGGTTGGTTCGGTACGGCGATGCTGTGCTACGTCACACCCAAAGAACACCTCGGCTTACCGAATAAGAAGGACGTCAAGGACGGCGTGATCGCCTACAAGATCGCGGCGCACGCGGCCGACCTCGCAAAGAACCATCCGCGAGCCCGGCATTGGGACGACGTGTTATCCAAGGCACGCTTCGAATTTCGCTGGGAAGATCAGTTCGATCTATCGCTCGACCCGGAGACGGCGCGCGAGTTTCACGACGAAACGCTGCCGTCGGCCGGCGCGAAGGTCGCGCACTTCTGCTCGATGTGCGGCCCGCATTTCTGTTCGATGAAGATCACGCAAGAAGTGCGCGAGTTCGCGCAGCGCGGCATGGAAGAAAAATCGCGCGAGTTCGCCGAGCTCGGCTCGGACGTTTACGTCCCAGTTTCGTGACGTCGCCGCGGTCGTGTTCGACCGCGACGAAACGTTGATCGTTAACGTTCCGTTCAACGGCGATCCCGATCGCGTTATCGCCGAACCGGACGTGCGAGCGGCGCTCGACCGGCTACGGGCGGCAGGCTTGCCGCTGGCGGTCGTCAGCAATCAAAGCGGCGTCGGCCGCGGATACATCACGCTCGAGCAGGTTGACGCGGTCAATCGTCGCGTTGACCAACTGCTCGGGCCGTTCGCCGGTTTCTTCGTATGTCCGCACGCTCCCGAGGATCGCTGCGATTGTCGCAAACCGCAACCCAAGTTGATTCTCGATGCCGCCCGGGCGCTGAACGTCGCTCCACAGCGCTGCGTCGTGATCGGCGATCGCGATAGCGACGTCGAAGCTGCCGTGCGTGCCGGCGCCATCCCGCTGAAAATACAAGGGCCGCGAGAACTTCCCGCGGCCGTCGATCGAATTCTACGAGAGCGAATGGATTAGCGAACCGAAGCGGTCGCCGATCCGTCGAGCCAGTAATCGACATCCGGTGCGTGCGCGACCGCCAGCGTTTCTAGCGGAAGGTGCACTGTTTTTGCGATTTCTTTCCATGCGTTCATTACGCGGACGACGTAGTTTTGCGTCTCGTCAAAGGGTGGGATGCCGCCGTAATCGGTCACGGCCTTCGGACCGGCGTTATACGCCGCGAACACGAGATCGAAGTGGCTGGGTCCGAATCGCTCCATCAGCCCGGCGAGATAGCGCGCGGCACCGGAGAGATTTTGTCCTGGGTTGGATGGGTTGACGCCGAGCACTGCAGCCGTGCCGGGCATGAGTTGGCCTAAGCCGATGGCTCCGGCTCGCGAGACGGCGTGGGTGCGCCAACGGGACTCGACGGTTACGACCGCCACCAGCATGTTGGCGTCGAGACGCCAGCGTTCGGCGTTGGTGAGGACGCGCCGGGCGAGATCGCGGCTCTGCCAGCGCGGAAGCTGCGGATTGATCCGGTGCAGCACCTGCGCGTAGACGGCGACGGTCGCGGGCGTGGCTTTGACCGGTACCTGAGCCGCCATTCCTGGCCGGCAGAAGCATCCGAACATGGCGGCGGACAACGCCGCCACCCGCAGGGCACGAGACCTTAGCATCGCCCCCGGATTCGGTCCACCGCCCGGGCGGCCTCCCCGGGAAGCCACCATCGCGGGGAAAAAGGGTGCCGGGTGAGCAGTCAGCCTCCCAACCGCCGCCGGCGCTTCTGGACCATCTTTTCTCTCGTGGCCTTCGTGGCTATGTGCCTCGCTATCGGCATTTCGGAGTGGTGGGCCTACAACGTGAACGTGCCGCACTACAAGGCAGCCGGGCGAGCTCAGAGCGACGGTCGAAGTTCTCAGCCATGAAGGCATCGACGATCCCGGCCGCTCTGGCCGTTCTTGCGCTAGCCGCCTGCGCGTCGCAAACGTCGCCGGTGGTGCCGCCGCAACAGCTCGTGCAATCGCGAGCCGCGCAGCCCACCGGTCTCGTGCAATATAACGGTGCGACGAACGTGGCCGCGGCCTGTCCCGTGCCGGACACGAGTATTCCGGGCGCTCCGCAGTGCTACGCATTGCTGCGTACCGACGTCGCCGGAGCGGCCGGACACACACTTCCGGACGGCCAGAAGCCGGTGGGCTACGGTCCCAGCGATTTTCGTTCGGCGTATAATCTGCCGTCGAAAGGCGGAAGCGAACAGACGGTCGCGCTGGTCAACTTCTACGACGATCCGAATGCCGAGTCGGATCTCGCGGTGTATCGCAAAGAATATGGTTTGCCGCCGTGCACAACCAAGAACGGTTGTTTTCGCAAAGTGAATCAGGATGGAAAACAATCGCATTATCCCGAGCCCAAAGGTGGTTGGGCCGGAGAGATTGCGATCGACATCGAGATGGCCTCGGCCACATGTCCGCAATGCCATATTCTCCTCGTCGAAGCGCGCACGTCCGGCAACAAGGGTGAAGATACGGCGATCGCGCTCGGCGCCGACGTCGTGAGCAACAGTTGGGGTTTTTACGGAAAATCGCCGTACGACAAATCGTTCGATCATCCCGGACACATCATCACGGTCGCGAGCGGCGACACCGGTTATTCCAGACGCGCAACCGTTCCCGATTCGCTATCGACCGTCGTCTCGGTCGGCGGCACGGCGTTGCGGGCTGCGACGAACGCGCGCGGTTGGAGCGAAACCGCGTGGCGCGGATCGACCAGCGAATGTAACGTGTTGGTGAAGAAGCCGTCGTGGCAACTCGATACCGGTTGCACCGGACGCACCGAAACCGACGTCTCGGCGGTGGCCGATCCCGGAACCGGCGTGGCCGTATACGATTCGTACAAAGCTCCCGGCTGGGTTGTGTACGGCGGTACCAGCGTCGCTAGCCCGATCGTCGCCGGCATCTACGCGCTCGCTGCCAACGAGAAGTCGCTCACGTACGCGCAATCGCTGTATACGAATGCGGCCGACCTCAACGACGTCGTGACCGGCGACAACGGAGACTGTAATACGTACGTCTGCGATGCGGGGCCGGGCTACGACGGGCCGACCGGCAACGGAACGCCGAACGGTTTAAAGGCGTTCTAGCGCAATCGGCGCAGCATGGCGTCGTGTTTGTACGAGCCGCCGGCGCCGAAGTGCACCACCGCGGTATCTGACGGCGCGAGTAGATACAGCCCTTGGCCGCCCGATCCGCTTGCGTACGGAATAACCGCGGCTCCGCCGGCGGGTGCGTCGAGCCACCAGCCGAGGCCGTAGCGCGGGTTGGCCGTCGTGCCGAGAAAACAATCGGCAAATGCATCGCGGTGCTCCAGAACGTATTGTCCGTAGTTCGACCACTGTGCGGCACTCATGGCAGCGCCGGTCGGCAGCGGCTGCGTCCCGTCGGATAACGTGCGCCACGTGGCGATGCCGGCGTTTGCCGGCTGTAAGACGCGCTCGCGCAAGTACTCGTGCGGCGTCATATCGAGCGCGCGCAGTTTCTGCGCGAAGACGGCTCCAAAGACTTGCAGCGATATGCCGGTGTAGGTGAACGTGCTACCAGGTTCGTTCGCGAGCGGCATCGCCAGCGCGCGGTCGTAGATTGGAACCGCCGATCCCAAACCGCCGAAGGCGTGGCCGGCCGTCAACGTTAGCAGCATGTGCAGCGTCACCCGCCGCTTCCAGGGATCGTCGCGCCACGTTTCGATCGTTTCGCATACAGGCTCGTCGAGTTTCAGAATGCCTTCACGCTGCGCGACCGTGGCGGCAATACCCCAGAAGCTTTTCGTACCACTGAACAGCTTGTGCGGTGTTTCGAGTGAGAACCCGTCGCCGAATGCTTGCGCGACCACGTCCGCACCGCGTCGTACCACGAGGGCTTCGAGCCGGTGCCGCTGCGCGTATTCGAGAGCCGCATCGATATCCATGACGGGAGGAGCGTTCGCGAGACAACCGCAACT
The DNA here is from genome assembly GCA_963786515.1 of Vulcanimicrobiota bacterium. Taxonomy (GTDB): domain Bacteria; phylum Vulcanimicrobiota; class Vulcanimicrobiia; order Vulcanimicrobiales; family Vulcanimicrobiaceae; genus Tumulicola. The sequence continues at coordinate 136,482 of CAWAZM010000022.1, forward strand.
GCCGCCTAGATGAGGCCGTACGTTCTGCTGGTCGCATCCGTCGCAGCACTCGGCGGATTATTATTCGGCTACGACACGGGCGTAATCTCCGGCGCGATCCTCTTTATCACCCGGGATTTCACGCTCGATACGCGCGCCCAAGAGTTCACCATCAGCGTCGTGCTGCTGGGGTGTATCGCCGGTTCGGCCGTCACCGGCGCGCTGGCCGACGCGATCGGCCGGCGCCGGACGCTGTTACTCGCGGGATTGGTCTTTTTGGTGGGCGCGTTGGTATCGGCGTTGGCCCCGACCGAAAACGTGCTTCTGTTGGGACGTCTGATCGTCGGCATCGGTATCGGCTTCAGCTCGGTCGTCGCGCCGTTGTACATCTCCGAGGTGGCGCCGGCTTCGGTACGCGGTGCGCTCGTTTCGTTGTATCAATTCGCGATCACGGTGGGCATCCTCGCGGCATACATCGTGGATTATGCGTTCGCACATTCCGGCGCGTGGCGCTGGATGCTCGGATGCGCGGTGGTTCCGTCGCTGATCCTCATCGTCGGCATGATCGTGCTGCCCGAATCGCCGCGCTATCTGTTCAAGATCGGCCGAGATCGCGCCGCACGTGAGGAACTGGCGCGCATTGCCGACACGCCGGCTCAAGCCACCGAAGAAGAGCGGCTGATCGCCGACAGCCTCAAAACGACCGGCGGCGGCATCGCCGCGTTGTTCGGTCCGTCGGTCCGCTTCGCGCTGTTCGTCGGCGTCGGGCTGGCGGTGCTGCAACAAATCACCGGCATCAACGCCGTCATCTACTACGGCCCGCAGATTTTTCAGATGGCCGGAGTCGGATCGGCATCGGCGTCGATTTTGGCCCAAGCGCTGGTTGGAACCGTCAACGTCGTGCTAACGCTGGTGGCGATTTTCTTCGTCGATCGATTGGGGCGCAAGCCGCTGCTGTACATCGGCCTGGCCGGCATGACGTTGGCCTTGACCGCGCTGGGACTGGCGTTTGCCGGAACGCATCCGGCCGGCGCGACCGCCGACGTCGCCCTGACCGCGATGATGGTGTATGTCGGATGCTTCGCCTTTAGCCTCGGGCCGATCGTGTGGCTGCTGATCTCGGAGATCTTTCCGTTGCGGGTCCGCGGAATCGGCATGTCGATCTCGACGCTGGCAAACTGGGTCGGGAACTTTCTCGTATCGCAATTTTTCTTGACGATGGTCGAGCGTCTCGGACGCTCGGCGACCTTTTGGACGTACGCTGCAATTTGCGTGGTCACCATCGTTTTCGTCTGGCGCACCGTTCCGGAAACCAAACGCGAGCTGCTGGAACAGATTCGCGTCCGCCGCGCGTAACCACGCATTGTGATCGCCGCCGTCCGCTACGCCGATGATGCACCCGGCCGCCTCCGCGTTGAAGAACGCGCCGATCCTCGTCCGGCGCGGGGAGAGTTGCTGTTACGCGTGCGCGCATGCGGTGTCTGCCGTACCGATTTGAACATCGCTAATGCCGACCTCGTGCCGCATCGTCCGTCGGTGGTCCCCGGCCATCAGATCGTCGGCACCGTCGAGGCCGTAGGCGAGGGCGTCGAAGCCTCTCGCGTCGGAAACCGGGTGGGCGTTTCGTGGGTGGGCGGCATCGACGGCACGTGCGAGCAGTGTTTGGCGGGTCGCGAAAATCTGTGCGACGCACCGGTGTTTACCGGCTACGATCGCGACGGCGGATATGCCGAGCTCGCGTGCGTTCGGGCGGATTTCGCGCTGGAGCTGCCCGACGGTTTGGACGATTTGCGCGCCGCACCGCTGCTGTGCGCCGGAATCATCGGGTTTCGCGCGCTGCGCGTTGCCGGAGTGGAACGCGGCGAGCGCGTCGGGTTGTTTGGATTTGGCTCCTCGGCACATCTCACGTTGCCGGTGCTGCAGTCGTGGGGCTGTCAAACCTACGTCGCGACGCGTGGAGAAAATCATCGCGAGTTCGCACGCAAGCTCGGCGCCGATTGGGTCGGCGACGCTCTCGACCGTCCGCCGGTACGTCTCGACCGGGCGATCACGTTCGCACCGTCGGGCGACGTCGTCATCGCCGCCTTATCGTCGTTGCGCAAGGGCGGTGTCGTCGCAATCAACGCGATCCATCTCGACCGCATACCGTCGTTCGACTACGACTCGTTGCTGTGGGGCGAGCGGCAAATTCGCAGCGTCGCCAACATGACGCGTGACGACGCCCACGAATTTCTGAAACTGGCGGCGGAAATCGCCATCGTCCCGCAGGTCTCGCAATTCGAACTGCGCGACGCGTCGCGCGCGCTCGAGGCGATAGCAGACGACGGGCTCGATGGTTCGGCGGTAGTATCGGGGAACGTGATACAAACATGTCGATGAAAAGACGCGTAACGCTGGCTAGTTGTATGGCGGCGCTCGCGCTGGCGGGATGCGGCACGCAGCCCGCACCGCTCGCTTCGCAGCGTGTTTGGACGACCTATCAAATGGATTCGACCCATAACGCGGTCGTACCGAACTCCTTGGGGCCCACGCGATGGACGCTGCAAGTACATAGCAAGATCAACGGCGGCTTGGCATACGACGGCGAGCGGCTTTTCGCGGTCAACTTTGGCAAAGAACTGCTGGCGATCGCGCCGCGCGACGGCCGAATGCTCTGGAAAGCTCGCGGCGACGACGTACTGATGTCGACCCCGATCGTCGCCGAAGGTCTGGTGTTCGTCGGTTCGGGCACGAACGCGATCATGACCGGTTCGAACGGAACTCCCATTTGGGGGCGCCGGCGTGGAAACCACTGGTATGCATTTCGAGCCGATAATGGGCGTTTAGTTTGGTCGTATGCAACCGTTGGTGAAGCCATGCCGTCGGCGGCGTATCGTGACGGAGTTCTCGTGTTCGCGACGGGCGACGGCTTCGCAACGGCAGTGCGGGCCGCGACCGGACGGCCGATCTGGAAAGTGCCGCTTCCCGGCCACGTTTCGATGGCGTCGGCGGTGATATCCAACAACCTCGCGTACTTCGTGACGACGAAAGATGAAGCACACCATTTTGGAGCGTGGGGAAGCCAGACCGTCGCACTCGACTGGCGCTCGGGGAGGCGCGTCTGGTCCGCACCGTTCGGAAATTCCGATTGCACGCCGACCGTTTTTGGTGGCGATTTGTTCGTTGAGGGCGTGAAAGACGGACCGCTCGGACCCCGCGAAGCGATCGGCTACAACGACGTCGTCGCCCTTAGCTCCAGCACCGGAGCTTTGAAGTGGCGGTATCTCGGCGGCGATGGGTTTTATTCCGGAGTCGGAACGAACGAACGCGCGATCGCCGGCACGTATGCGAACCAAACGCTGTACCAGTCGCTGCCGTCGTCGAATCGGCTGGTCGCATTGCGTACCGCCGACGGAAGAGTCGTTTGGTCGGCGCGGACGAGCGGGCCCGTCAAAATGAGCCCGCTGGTATGGAACGGTCACGTTTACGCCGGAGACACATCCGGTGTGCTGTATTCGTTCGATGCACGCACCGGCAAAACGCTGCGCGCCTCGGCCTTCGACGAGCCTTTCACTTCGGCGCCCCCGATCATCGTCGGTCGTACCATGTTCGTGCCGCAGAGTGACGCCGTTCGCGCCATACCGCTCGGTGAATTGTGACGGCGTTGACGCCCCAACGCGTCCTGCTCGTCACCCTTCCCAACGCTTTCGGGCAGCCCGGCGGCGCGAAGACGCAAGTGTTGTTCACGAAGCGAGCGCTAGAGGCGGCCGGCGTGGTGGTCGATATTGCCGCGACGCTCGCCCCCGACGCGCGCGGTTACGATTTGGCCCACGTCTTCGGCGTGTACGACCCGGAGGATGCGCAACAGCAGGTCGAAGCGTGTAAGGCCGCCGGCGTCCCCATCGCTCTTTCGCCGATGTGGTGGGATCTGTACGACTTCTTCGGCCGGTCGCGCGGACTGAATGCCGTCTTGGCGGGCCCGGAAAAGCGTATCGCAGCGGGTTTGCAGCGCTTTCGAAACACGAAAACGGATCGTTTTCTGCGGCCTAACGAGCGCCGGAAGTACGCGGTTCGGTTGGAACTGCAACGCACGATTATGCGCGCCGCCGATGTGTTGCTGCCGAATAGCAGCGTCGAGTCGTTTCTGTTGCGCAAAACCATGCGGCTTGCGGACCGGCCGATGGTCGTCGTGCATCACGCCGTCAACGTGCCGATCGGCAACCACGGCTCCCAGGCGCGCAGCGGGGTTCTCTGCGTGGGGCGTATCGAGCCGATGAAGAATCAGGCGGCGCTCCTGTACGCGTTGCGCGATCTGGACGTCAACGTGACGCTCGTCGGAGCGTGTTACGAGCCCGAGTATTTCAAAATCGTCGAGCGCTATCTGGGCGGCAGGCGCAAATGGATCGGCGAGCTGACCCGTCAGGAGGCACTCGACGCGATGTCTCGCGCGGCAGTGCACGTTCTGCCGTCGATGTTCGAATTTCCAGGGCTCGTATCGCTGGAGGCCGGGGCGATGGGCGCCCGCGTCGTCGCGGGAGCGTACGGCACCGAGGGAGAGTATCTCGGCGACTGCGCGCTCTACGTGGATCCGGAGGATCCGGCCAGCATTCGCGTTGCCGTCGAACGCGCGCTCGCATTACCGCCGAGACGTTCGGGAGACGATTTGGATACACGCCTAGCCGGGTTCACCGAACGTTCGGTCGCACAAAACACGCTTCGCGGCTACGACATCGCCCTGAAACGGCGTCCGCATTGAATTCGGACTCGACGTCCCCGAAGCGGTCAGGATCCGGGATTCCCGGAATTTCGTCACCGGCGGTGGCGGCGATTGTCGGCGGTCTCATAGCAGCCCTCATCGTGTTGCCGGGGCTGGGTCTCGGTACGCTTTGGGACAACAGCGAAACGACGTACGGCGAAGTAGCGCGCGAAATACTGCTCAAGCACGACTGGCTGATCATGCACTTCAACGGCTCGAAGTACTTCGTGCAGCCGCCACTGTATTTTTGGCTAGCGGCCTTGTGCGCGAAGGCGTTCGGCGTCAGCGCGTTCTCGCTTCGTTTACCCTCGGCACTGGCAACCATCGCATTGTCGGCCATGACCGGCTACGCGGTCTCGCGTCAAGCCGGCGTACGAGCCGGCGTCTACGCCGGCCTCTTATTGTTGACGTGCGTGATGCAAGCGGTGATCGGCAGGTTGGCGATCATGGACGCATTGCTCGATCTAACCGTCTCAATGGCGATCTTTTGGTGGTTTCGCGGCTTGCAAACCGGCAGAGCGCGGTATTATGCGTACGGCGCCGCGGCCGCGGGTTTCGGTTTTCTAGCGAAGGGGTTCGTCGCTCCCGTCGTAGCGCTTCTCGTCATCGTCCCGTATTTTTTTTGGAATCGCCGCTACGAACGGACGATCGCGCCATCCGCGCGCGCGTGCGTCTTGGCCGCTGCAGTATTTCTCGCCGTTTCGTTGCCCTGGCCGGTGCTGCTCTCGTCCAACGAGGGCTTCTCGACGGCACCGCTCGCAATTCTCTTCGGGCAATATACGATCGGGCGCTACACCGGAATCATCGAAAATCAGGGCGGCCCGCTTTGGTATTACCTGCCGGTCATCATCCTTGGATTTTTTCCGTGGTTCGCATTTTTCCCGATGGCGGTCGTTCGAGGCGTGCAGCTCTTGCGCGGGGGCTGCGATCCCGCGCGAGCCCGCTTGTTGCGCCTCGCTTTCGTTTGGATCGCCGTTCCGCTCGCGTTCTTCAGTTTAGCGCAGACCAAGCTGCCGAACTACGTCGCATTGGAATTTCCCGCGCTCGCGCTTTTGACGGCGTTGTACTTCGACGATGCCGTCACCACCGGGCCGAAACGAGCGACGGTTATTTCCGCGGCGTTCGTGCCGGTGACGATCGGCGGATTGGTGATCGCCATCGCGGCGTTCGTCAGCGACAACAAGCTGCACGCCGCCGCCGCTGCGATCCTTCCCGTACTCAGCGCGCTCGGTGCGGTAATCTTCGTATTCGCGCTGGTGGTGACGGTTCTGATTGCATCGCGCTCCACCGCCTGGGCCGCGCCGGTCGTGTTGGCGGCCGCCGCGATCGTTGCGATGGACACCGCGGCGATCGTGCTGTTGCCGGTGGCAGAGGTGTTTAAACCGGTACCGCGTCTCGCCGCGATCGTGCAGCGCGAACGCCTGCCCGGCGACGTGGTCGCAATTCAGAATACGCGTGGTGGAAACGCCTTATTGTTTTATACCGATCCAAAAGTCGCGGTTCTGGCGCCCTTCGGATCGCGCAATGCCGGTCGCGAGGAAGGCCTCGATCCGCGCGCGGCGATTTGCGGCGCGACGCGGGTGTGGGTCGTCGCGCCGCTGCCCAAGTCCGGCGAGCCGCAAACGTTCGGCCCGACGTTCGGACGTCTGCGACGGTTGGTCGCGACCGACCAACGCGATGCGCTGCTGCTATATTACGGCAACGGCTGCGATTGAAATTTCCGGCCGTACGCGATCCGCACGGCGATTGCGAACACCGCCGCCAATGCGCACCACACCGGCAGTTTCGATAGCAGCCATAACGGCTGATGCGTGTCGAGCCCCGCAATGACGTCGTGCCATTCGATTTGCAGCAGCGAATCGGGTGCGAAAGCGCCGGCCGCGAGCGGCGCCGGATGCGGAAGTTGCGGCGGATTTAGCTCTAACCAATAGATCCCCCCGGCAAATGCGAAAACCATCGCCACCGTGGTCCACACTCCGGCGCGTAAACAATACGCAGATGCCGTCACGACGAAGACGCTCGCAAGCCATAACTTTTTGATTCCCGCGACGAGAATCCACGGCACCGCCAGCACCGCCGTCGCGAGGATGGCGAGCGTGCGCCACCACCCGGGCGCGTAAAGCGCGAACGTCAACGCTGCCGGTATTGCGAAACACATCTCGACGACGTGCACGAACACGCCGCCCATCACCGCGGTCGCTGCTGGAAAGAACACCAACAGTTCCCGCCGATCGAGGCGAACGCAAAGGCGCGGGGCCATCGCCAATCCCATAACCGTGAGAACGGCAAATGAAGCGAAGCCGGCAGCCAGCGCGACGAAATTCGATGCGCCGAGAAAATGCAGCGCGTAGCTTAGGCTGAATTGCAACGGAAATACGAGCTCGGCGCCGGCTTGCGCCGGCAGCACCTGCGTGAGGTAGACGATCGAAGCGCTCGGACCGACCGCTAGCCACGCCGTTATTGCGAGTAATGCCAACGTCGCTATCGCGCTCGCGCGGGCTCGCGGAACGAATACTAGGGTTGCCAAAATAACCGGCGTCCCGAGATGCGGTTCGATCGCCGTTGCAGCCGCGAAGACGCCGGCCAGCGCGTCGCGACGCCCGGCCAACATCCATCCACAAACGGTTAGCGCGACGAACGCGAACGGCACGATTTGTCCGGCGTCCATCTCTTCGAAGCCGGCCGATAGGACCAACGCGGCGACGACCGCGCCGAGCGGTACGCCCAAGCGCCACAATGCAAACGACGCTAGCGCTAGTGCCGCTAGGATTGCGAGCGACCATAACGCTCGCGCGACCGGATATGAAAACGTTGCGAGTGCCATGAGCGCCGGAAAATCGTACGGCGGCTGTGGAGCCGGCATCGCCATCGCCGGATTCGCGCGAAACGAGGGCGACGTAACGACGCCGTGTTCGCACGTGCGCATCGGTTCGTAACGGTACGGATCGTGTCCGGAGTCGAGCACGTTGCCGGCGCAGTAGAACTCCGGCAGATCGTAGGCGACCTTCCACGGCAAATCGCCTTTGAGTTGCGCGAGGTCTCGTAACGCAGCGATGCCGAGCAGTAACAAAAAGACCGCGACGCCTTTCGACCACCAAGTCGAAGGCGGGCGGCTCGTGGTTTTCATCGGACGTTCGTTCGGCGAGTGCTAGAAGTTCGAAAGCGGCAGAGCGCGTAAATATTCCGTGTCGGTGACGAACAGCGTCTTACCGAGAATGACCGGCGGCGACGTGGTGTACGGCCGGTCGTACGGAACTGCGGCGAGTACGGCACCGGTGCGGGCATCGAGCCGGTAGAACACGCCTCCAGTGTCGCCGACGTAGACGCTGCCGTGGTCGATTACCGGGCTCATCTTGACGGATGCGTTCGTACGCACGTGCCACTTCACGCGGCCGGTCGCGGCGTCGAACGCCATCAGCTCCGACGTCGCCGGAATCGATTGATAGAGAACGCCGGCATCGTACGTTCCGGCGATCGCGCGTTCGTTCGAACCGACGGCGGTGTAATATCCAGGCGAGCTGGTATAGCGCCATCGCATTTTGCCGGTCGTTTCGTCGAGCGCGATCACGCTGTTGGTGCCGGTGGCTTCCAGCGGACCCTTCGGGCCGTCTTTCGCCGACTCGACGAACACCATATTTTGCGCGACCGTCGGCGTGCAGTCGCCGTTGCCGTATGGAGCACTCCAGCGAATCGCACCGGTGCGCAGATCGAGCGCGAGCGTGTGGCTGCGGTCGATATCGTACACTTCGGGTTTGCCTTGCGTCGCTGCGAGAAAGACCACCCCTCGATCGATCATGGCCGATGCCATCGTCGGGACGCCCGGTAGCCGCGTCTTCCAAAGCAATCGACCGGTCGGTGCGTCGACCGCCTGTGCGAGGTTGTCGCCGGTTGCGAACACCAAAATGCCGTTGTCGTACGCGGCCGACGGCATCGCTTCGCCGACGGTCGGATACTGCCACACGGCTGCGCCGCTATCGGCTTTAAAGGCATACCAGTGGTTCCCGGAAGGGCGTCCCCATGCGGCCGATCCTTTGCGCTCGTACAATTGGCGGTTGGTGCCGGAGCCGACGAACACGAGACCGCCCGCGACGACGGGGCTCGACATCAACACGTCGTCGGCGCGGCTGCGCCACTGCACCGCACCGTTGGCCGGATCCATGGCCATGAGATCGCCTGCAAACGTTACCGCGTAGAGCCAGCGGCCATCGTACGCGAGGCCGCCGTTCATCTTGGCGCCGGTGTCGATCGCATACGTCGTCTCGGGAAGTTGCGAAGGAAGGACCGCGTTATGAGTCAAGCCGTTCTGATACATCGTCCAGGCCGCAGGCAAAGGACCGGCGGACGGGTGATTACAAGCCGAAAGCGCGAGCGCGACGGCTAGCGCCCTCGTGACGACGGATAACCGGAGCAAGAAAGACTAGTCGGGCATGATGCAGGCGAGTTGATTGTGCCACTTCGCTTGCACGTTTTTCGCGGAAACGGTGTGATTGTGACCGTTGGCCGTGACGACGGCCGACTCGCCCGAGGAGGATCGCGTGAACGTAATCGTATCGACGCCGGACGACGACGTGTCAACCTGCTCGGTGACGCCCGCCAAGCTGGACGAGCGTGCGTGTCCGAGCGTGAACGTAACGCTTCCCAGTGCGCCGCCGCACGCCGAAGCAGCTTGTTTGAACGTGAGCGTGGAGGGCGAAAGCGTTATTGCCGATGCGGCCGGCGCGGCGGTTTGCATCACGGCTGCCAACAGCGCGACCAGCGCCAAACGAATGACCGGAGATTTCATGCGATCGATAACTCCTCGATGCTAGGTTGAACGCGTGAAAAACTTACGCGAAGCCCGCCTAGTCCCTTTAATCGTGGTGCTGGCGAGCGTTCTGTCCGCATGCGGCGGCCGCGCCTCCGTGCCGGCTCCGTCGTTCACATCGTTCGGCGCGGCCGAAAGCGCGCGCTGCCACGTCCGCTTTTACACGCCGAAGGGCACGCCGCATCCGCATCCGACCGTTGCGCACGGTCCGGGATTGGTGATCGGAGGCGGCGGCTCGGACGTCGATGCAGCGTTCGTTTGGATGCACGACACCGTGGTCGGATCGCATGCGCGCCGGGGCGGGGACGTTGTGGTACTGCGCGCCAACGGCAGCCAGGACTACGATGATTATATCTATCGCCAGGCGCCGTTCTGGTCGGTGCGAACGATCAAGCTGCCGCCGTGTGCCACGCAAGCGGACATCGCGCACGCCGCCGCGATCGTTTCGCGATCGACGATCGTCTTTTTTGCGGGTGGAAATCAAGCCGAGTACGTCATCTGGAAGAACACACCGCTGCAGGCGGCCGTACAAAATCTGTACGATCGCGGCGGCGTCGTCGGCGGCACCAGCGCGGGCGCGTCGATTCTCGGCCGCGACGTATTCGATGCGGTCGCCGAAGGCGAAGAACAAACGACGACCGACAACGCGGTGCACGATCCGTACGAGCAGACGATCAGCTTTACGTACGACTTTCTGCGATTCGCGCCGCTGCACGACACGATTACGGATCCGCATTTCGTCGCACGGAATCGCTTCGGACGCGAGGCGGTGTTCGTCGCGCGACAGATCGCAGACGGACGCGTCGCCAAGCAGCCGCCGGTTGCCTATGGCCTGGGCGTCGACGAAGCGGGATCGATCGTGATCGACAAACGCGGCGTCGGCACGCTGCTCGTCCAATTCAACAATGGATCGGCGTTCGCCATCGAAGCGCATGGCGCGCGACGGATCGTCGCGGGAGGCCGTTCGTTTCGTCGGTCATGCACGTCACGCGGCTCGGCCCGGGGGATCGCTACGATTTCCTACGGCATTGCGGCAACGAGCCATCCTACGAGGTCACGGTCAACGGCGACCGCCCGCATCCGATGATGTACGAGCCGAACAACCCATACCGAATTCCGGCGGGCAGCCAGCCGAGACCCTGCCCGCATCGCAGCTAGCTGCCGACCTTAAAGTGCGCCACCGAATTCCACAGTCCGAAGACTTGCAGTAACCAGACGACGACCGCGATCACAACAACGGCGTTGAGAATCGATTTGATCGGGCCGGCCATCGGAATGTAGGTGTTGATCAACCACAATACGACGCCGACGACGATGAGGACGATGACGACTTCCAGTAATGGCATGCTGCGTTCTACCCCACACGGCCCCAGGATTCACATCTGCGGTGGATCGGCCAGGTCGACGATCAGCGCGGAGTGGTCGGTGAGTCAACGGGTGCGGAACGAGTGATCGTATTCCGCCGAGCGAAGCGCCGGCAGAAGCGCGGCCGAAACGAAGGCTTTATCGATACGCCAGCCGCTGCGGCCTACGTACCCGGCATCGCGCCGGAACGGCTGCCAGCTATAGTCGATTTGGCCGGGATGCGTAAAGAGCCACGCCTCGGTCCAATATCGCTCGAGTTGTTCGTAGAGATCGGCAGTACTAAATTCGTCCGCTATCCGCCCGGTCCGGACGTTGATTTCGATGTCCGTATCGTTGCGGCCCGAGTTGAGATCGCCGATGCACAACGCGCGCGCATCGCGTTCGTTGTAGCGTTGCGCGGTCGCGATCAACGAGCGCAGATGCGGCCGTTTGCGGTCTTGCCCCGGCAGATACGCACCAAAAATGTCAACGGTGTCGAAACGCGCGCGCAATATCGCGCCCGGATACTCGTCGATCTCCAGACCGAACGGATTGTGCAACGTGGTGAACGGCGTGTGCGACGCGATCAGCACGCCGTTGTCTGCCGCTGTAGCCGACCAGGCGGCGTGTTCCAGCCCTGCTGCGCGTAGGCCCAATCGCAACACTTCGCCAGCCGGGGTGTCGCGAAACTCCGAATACACTACCACGTCGGGTCGATGGGCGAGCGTCCCGTCGAGCAGCCGATCGAGGTTCTTGCGGCTTCCGCCGGCACGTAGGTTGAGGGCCAGAAGGCGCATCGCGATTCGATTCGCTCCGCGCCGGGTATCCCTGCAGTCGAGATGGATGAAACAATAAAGCCCGACCTGCCGCGCGGGGACAAGCCGCTCTCATCGGCCGAAGCCATTCGCGAGCAGCTCGACACCTACGGAGATTCGAGCGAATCTCCGAATCGCCAAGACCAGGAAGACGAGCACGAAGGCGCCGAGGATTCATAGCGATGGCGGCTCGCCGTTGGTCGCAGGACGTCACCGAGCGCAGTAACGCCCTCGATCTGCAGCACGATGTGTTTGCACAGGACGACCCAAAGGCGATCGCGCGTTCCTTGAAGCGCTCGGCGCTCGAGAGCCACCGCCGCAAAAGTTCGCCCTATCGTTCGGCGATGTCGATGTTGACGTTCTATATCAACCGTGCTGGTAAAAATTTGCCGGCCCAGCGGCGTGAGGTGCTCGAACGTGCCAAGGACGCACTACGAAGTGAGTTCGGCCGTTAGGCCAGGTTTCGCGCCAACGAACATCGCGAGGAATGCGGTTGGTCGCGCAGTAATCGAGCGCCAATGACGACGCGGCGACCGTTAATTCCGCTCTTATTCGTATTAGTGGCAATCGTTGTAGGGCTCGTACTCGGCGGGCTTGCGATTCGCAACTCGGTGGCACGATCGTTCGCAACCGGCCAGCAAATTCGCAGCCTGCGGACGTTAGTGTTCGCGGCTATAGAATCGCAGCTGAACGAAGAAACCGGCATCCGCGGCTATGCCGCGACCGGCGATAAGGAGTTCTTGCAACCGTACGCCCAAGGTCGCGCGAGCTTACCGTCTATTTTTCCACAGCTGAAAAGCCATTTGCAGGCACTGCACATGAGCGATGGGCTGGCCGACGTCCAAGCAGCGCAGGACACGAACGATCTATGGTTGCGTGCCGTCGCGAACCCGACGATCCGCGATCGCCATCAGAAGGTGCTGGAGACCGCGCGTCTAGGCAAGGTGTTGGTGGATCGCTTCAGAGCGCAGATCGCGCGTCTCCAAACCGCGATGGACGCTCGGAATGCATCGCTACAGGAAACGTATCAGCGCGACTTGCTCGAGTTCGGTTCGATCGTTGGGCTTGCGGCTGCCTTGCTGTTGGCTACCGGACTGATCTTTGCCGGCGCACAGACGCGAGCGTGGAATCGAATCGACGAGCAGCGTCGCGAACAGTTGGAACAATCGATGCGCGAACGCGAGCTACTGGCGGCGCAGAGTGGCTTGCGCGCGGCGTACGATGCCGAAAAACGCGTGGCCGACACGTTACAGGAAGCGTTTTCGCAGAAACAGTTGCCCGCGACGCCGGCGGTGGCTTTCAGCGCGACCTACGTTCCCGCGACGGACGAGGCGCGCGTTGGGGGTGATTGGTACGATGCATTCGACATCGGCAACAATCGTATTCTGTTCAGCATCGGCGATATCGCGGGTCATGGATTGTCGGCGGCCGTTGCGATGAGCCGGGTCCGCAACGAGATGTTGTCGGGTGCGCTGACGGATCTCAATGCCGAGGCGATTCTGACGCGCGTCAACCATCGCATCCTGGCACAGGGCTCGCGGGCGCAGATGGCGACTGCCATCGTTGAAAATGCGGACGCGGAACGCTACGAGTTCGTCTATTCCACCGCCGGGCATCCGCCGCCGGTGCTAGTCGAACCGGGACGTGCGGCGCGCATGCTTGCCTTCGGCGGACTGCCGCTCGGCGTCTCCGAAAAGAGTACGTACCAAACGCGCCGCGTGCAGACCGTTCCGGGCGCGCGCTTCATCCTCTACACGGACGGCGTCATCGAACACACGAGAAATATTTTGGAAGGTGAACGCTTGTTGCTGCGCGCGGTGGATGCGACGTCGACGGCCGACGATGCGGCTGAAGCGATTTATCGCACGATCTTCAGCGAGCACGGCGCATCCGACGACGTCGCCATCCTCACGATCGGGTTCTCACTGAACCGGCGGCTCGGTATCACCGTTTCGGCCGAAGGCGCAAACGCGTCGTTCAGCGGCGCGGTGCGCGGTAGCGAATTGCCGGGCGCGCAGAGCGACGCTGGGGCCGCGAGCGGCGCTGCGGTATTCTGGAGGCTCGCATCGTGAGCGATCGCTCGACCTTCGAGGTCATCAAACTGACGGGCGAGCTCGATGTCGCGCGCAAAGACGAGTTGCACGCGGCGTTGGTGATCGCTGCGTCCGCCCGGGCGGTCTTGTTGGATATGAGCGAGGTGACGTACGCCGACTCCACCGCACTCACCGAAATGCTTCGTTTTAGCATGCAAGCAGATCGCGAGCGAATTCCGGTGGCGATCGTTGCGACGAGCCCGCAACTCGATCGCATCATTCGTTACGCGGGCCTCAACGAAGTGTTTAAGATCTTTGCCGACCGCGGTGAAGCACTGAGCTATTTGGAATCGGCGTCGTAACGTGGGTAGAGGCGAGCTGACGCTGGAGCGTCCGGCGCACGTGCGGTCGGCCAAGCCGATGCGCCATGCGTTGTCGGCATTTCTGTCGGCGCTGGACGTGCCCGAAGTCGAGCAGGTAGACGTAATTACGGCCGTTGGCGAAGCATTGGCCAACGCCGTCGAACACGCGTATCGCGATTCGCAGGTTCGCGACGTCTCGTTACGAGCGCGCTTGGACTCCGACGGAACGTTGGCAGTCGACGTGGTCGACGGGGGCCGCCACATTCCGGCGGTGCAGCAAATCGATCGAGGGTTCGGTTTGCGGATCATGCGCGCCATCGCGCAGTCGATTAAGATGGACGCGGCCGATGGAACCGCGCTCCGAATGTTCTTCAAACTCAGCGCGTAGGCGGCGCCGGAGGCCCGGCGCCGCCTACGCGTCACTAGCAGCCCTTGATGATGTTCTTGAGCACGTAGTTGACGGACGTGATGGTCTTGGCGTAACACGCGCCGTCGACGTTCAACGACTTGTATTGCTGGCGGCTCTTGCCGTTGCTCGGCGTAGCGTTCTGGCCGACGATGGTCAGCGTATCGGTGGCATTGACGGTATTCTGCTCGAGCCAGGTTTGCGCGTTCTTGCGCTGCTGGTCGTACCCGTTGCCGGTGCGCGTCTGGAGAATCGTCACGACCTGTTTGGCGTTGCTCTGTCCGACCGTGTAGTTATAGCCGACGTTGAGCGGCCACTTAAGCTGCGCGTGCGATTGGTACGAACGCCCGTTCGTTTTCGTCGAAACGTCCGATGTAAGCGTCATCGTCTGTGCGATGTTTTGCTTGTATTGCGTATTCGTGTCGACGATCGATTGATGGTTGTCGAACGCGATGCTCTGCGTCACTCTCGTCTGGATACGACCCTTCGACGTGAGCACGTATCCGTTCAGGCTGACCGGATGCGTGGCCGACACGTCGATCGTTCCTTGCGCGCCGCCCGATGGCGTTGACTTCACGTGTTCGGTGACGACTTGGTTGGGGCTTGCCGAGGTGCCGTTGGAAATCAAACCGCCGGTCACTTGCGACGAACCGTGGTCTTCGTAAATCAGCAGCGCGCCGCTGGTTGCGAAGTAGTTGCTGTCGTTGAAGACCGACACCGAAACGGTGTGCGGATTGCCGTCGTCGAGGGTCGCGGCGAACGGCGTCAGGTCGACGCGGTACGGCTTGAAATTGAGCGTGTTAACGCCCGGAATCGGAACCCACAGATTTGGATCGAAGCCGCCGGTAAAGATGAACGGGTAGATCGGCGCGACGCCCGCGGGCTGTCCGTCGACCGACACTTCACCTTCGCGGAAGCCGGTGCCGCCGCAGTTACCCAGCTTGCCTGCTAAGTCGTTGGGAAAACACGAGTACCAAAACTCGTCGGCGTTTTGCGGTTCGAGGAAGACGTCGAGGTAGGCTGCCTGCACGTTTTGCGGAAACGAGAACGTGCCGGTAAGCTGATCGGTCGGAGAATCGAGATACACGTAGCCGCCGGTCGTGCTGGCCGCCATCGGGTACACCGCATCCGCAACGCCGGAAGGCGCCGGATATTGCTTGGTCGCCGGATAGAAATCGAGTTCCGCGGTGCCGTAGATGATGCCCGTGTATTGCGAGTTGACGATGTTGTACACCGACGCTTGGGCGGGCGCCGCGTTGGCGAACGCGGGAGCGTAGTCGGTGACGTCGCGCTCGATGGTCCACGCTGGGCTCATGCCCGGACCCGGCTCCGCGGTCGTTCCGAAGAAGACGTTGGTGCCACCGATCCACACGGCGCCCGTGCGGTCGTATTGAATGCCGGCGGTAACGCTGAACTTGATCTTCATCACGATCTTTGCGTACGGACCGGGGCAGTTGGCGGGCGGCGTGTAGTTAAATGGGTGATCGCCGTAATCTGCAAACGTACCGACGTCCGAACCGCTCGGTG
>CAWAZM010000023.1:0-31598 GCA_963786515.1 Vulcanimicrobiota bacterium
CATGCAACTTTTGTTGCTTTTTGCCGTACATGAGCTGATAGATCGCCAACGTTCGTCCGGGCGCGCTAAACAACTCGCTCAAATGCACCTCGCGTACCGGCTCGTCGCCCGCCGATAGGTCGGCCGGTCCCTCCAAAAACACGTAGTCCTTGAGCGGAGCGCCCTTGGGCAACTGGCGACGTAATTCGGCGACACGCTCGCGGTGACGCATTTCCTCGACCTCGGCCAGCCGTAGCGCCTCGCGGCGCTCGATGTATTCGGGGGGCTCGTTAGTCAGATTCGTTTGACGCATGAAGTCGCTGTACCCCAAATATCAGGGGTTGTTAGCAATTTCCGCACTCGTTATCTGTGCGGCCGGATCGATTGAGTTGCCCGTATACAGCGCCGAAATCGGCACGTCGAACGACTGCGTCGTGTCGAGCGGCGGCGAAGGAAACTGCGGATTAACCGCGCCGCCTCGTCCCAGCGAATCTACGATCGTCGCTTGGCCCTGCAAATTGCCTTGGGTTGTGAACTCGTTGAACTTCCACGTCCTCGATTGCGGCGAGCCGGGACCCATTGCGGCGACCAAGGCCGCCCGCGAAAAGATCACTTCGAACTGCGTGCCCGACCCGTCCTCGTTGAAATAATACTGAAATTGCTGCGACGGCAAACGAAACGATTGAAACGTGACCGGACTGCCGGGACCCGCATTGCGCTCGTATACGCCGGGTGTAGCCGAGGTCGAGCCGCCCGTGCCGGAAACGCGGACCGCGATCGAATAATTCGCATAGTTGTTTTGCCAGGGCATCGTATCCGGCGTTCCGCCGTTACCGCTCGTATCGAACACGACCCAATACTGATACTCCGAAAAATTAAACGGCGCTGCGACGTTGAAAAATGCGGCGATTTCGCCGGTTGACGTCCCGCCGGCACCGATTCCAACTGGCTGCGGCGAGACTTGTCTGCCGCACGCTGCGGGAAGCATCGCGGCCAAGACGATGCAAAGGGAGCGGAGCGACAGGCGTGCGACGCACAACTCGTTCATCTGTGCAAGCAGCGTACGGGCATTCGCTGGGAGAAGCCCGAGATATGCAACGCTCCCCGGTCGCGCGCGCGCTCATCGCAGGCTTATGCGCGACGCTGATCGGCGTCGGCTTCGCGCGCTTCGCATATACGCCGCTGTTGCCGCCACTGATCGCGCAGCACTGGTTTCCGGAAACGGCCGTGGTGTTTTTGAGCGCCGCAAACCTGGCTGGGTATTTGCTGGGCGCGCTGGGCGGACGATGGCTGGCGGCACGCTCATCAAATGTCGCCGTCCTGCGAACCATGCAGCTGCTCGTCGCAGCAGCGTTCGTCGCGTGTGCGTTCCCGCTTTCAGTCGGTTGGTTTTTCATGTGGCGCTTACTATCGGGTATTGCCGGTGGTACGATCGTCGTAACGTAGTCGCCGCCGCCATATTACCCAGCGTTCCGAAAGAACGCGAGGGCGCGGCCAGCGGCGCGATTTTCTTCGGTGTCGGCGTCGGCATTGCGGCGTCTGGAACCCTCGTGCCCGCGCTGTTGACGCACGTCGGCTTGGCCGGCACGTGGATCGGATTAGGCGTCGTGTCGCTCGTGTTGACGGTCGCAAATTGGACGGCATGGCCGGCCCCATCGCACGAACCGCAGCGCAACGCCCCAGCGAAGAGCCCCAAAAACGCCGCAAGTCGCGGCTACGGATCGACGCTGCTCGATGTGGTGTACGGATTGATGGCCGTCGGCCTGGTGCCGCCGATGCTGTTCTTCGTCGATTTCGTCGCACGTGGCGTGCCCGACGGTGCGGGTGCGGCGTCGCTCCTATGGATCGTGTACGGCGTAGGTTCGATGTGCGGGCCGATCGCATATGGTTGGCTGACAGATCGCCTGGGCGCTACTCGCGCTATTCGCTGCACGTTAGCTCTCCAGATCGTCGCGCTTGCGGCGCTGGGCCTATCGTCGAATGCGGCCGTTCTGGCCGCCGTCGCTTTTGTCGTCGGAAGTTTTCCGCCGGGAATCGTCCCGCTTACGCTGGGCTGGCTACGCGAGATCTACCCGGACGATGCGCCCCGCCAGAACGCCAAATGGAGCCGTGCGACGGTCGTATTCGCAGCCTCGCAAGCCGCAGCCGCCTATGCATACTCGGCGATATTCGTAGATTCCGCGCGCGATTACCGATTGTTGTTCGCTATTGCGACCGCCGCGATCGTTGTCGCAGCCGCACTCGAATTATTCGTCCCGCTCGTGCTACGGCCTAACCGGCGCCGTTTTCGCTGACGGCGTCTCTCGCGGCGTCGGACGCAAGCCATCGTTCCAAATGTTCCACGTACGCCGGCCCGAAACGTGTCGGACAAACAATCGATGTAGTTTTGGTACAGCTTCGTCGCTTCCGGACTGTTGCAACCGCTCCAGCGCGGCGCGATGGACCGACATGTAACCGTCGCGGAGTCGCAGACCTCCATGCACCAACGATATGAGCAACTCGCTCGCGGACATTTCAGGCTTTAGTTCGAGCCGCTCCCAAAACCAGCCATCCAGCCCCACCGGTAGGCGTACCGAACGCGTCGGTCCTAATTTACCCGAACCATGTAAACGTGCCATCGTCCACCTTGGATTTCTTGTTTTGAAAAATATCTGCCTGCGTCGAATTTGTCTTCAACGATAACGATGTTTACGCCTCAAAGAAATAGGTTACGCTACGGCGATGCTGTTTGCAGTGGTGCTGGCCGTTGCCGTGAGTCCCTCGCCGAAACCAACCGCCACACCGGCGCATCATCGACCGGTGGCTGCCGAGAAGTTGAAGACGATCGGGCACGTCGCCGCTCACGGACGCGACGTCAATCTCGTGGGAAAAGTGTCGGCCGCGTCGTCCGGCACAATCGACGCCGAGCAGATCGCTACCCGCCCAGTACTGCGTCCGGCCGAAATCCTCGAGGCCATTCCAGGTCTTCTGGTCAGCCAGCACAGCGGCGAGGGGAAAGCCAATCAGTATTACTTGCGTGGCTTTCAACTCGATCACGGCACCGATCTGGAAGCGACGATCGCCGGCACGCCGATCAACTTGCCGACCCACGCGCATGGCCAGGGCTACTCAGATATCAACTGGCTGATTCCCGAACTCGTCAGCTACGTCGATTATCACAAAGGCACCTACTACGCCGACACAGGCGATTTCTCGACCGCTGGTTCGTATGCGCTGTATTACAAGAACGTGCTCGCAGCGCCTATCGAAGAGTTCGGCATCGGCAGCTACGGCTATGGCAACTTCTTGTTGGCGGATTCGCCCAGAGCCGGTGTCGGCAACTTGCTCTATGCCTTCCAGATATATCACGACAACGGTTCGTTCGAGCGGCCCGACGAGTACGCCAAGTTTAATGGCGTTCTCAAGTGGAGTCGAAGCACGCCCAACAGCGATTTCAGCGTCACGGCGATGGGTTATCACGGAACGTTTCAGTCCAGCGATCAAATACCGCAGCGCCTTGTCGCGGACGGCCAACTGAGCCCGTACGGATTGATCGATCCGTACGATGGCGGCACAACCTATCGGTATTCGCTTGGCGGCGAGTATCGCGAAGCCGATACACGCGGCGAGACGCAGGCCAACGTCTTCGGTTTCGCTCAGTTTCTCGATCTGTATTCGGATTTCACATACGATCTGGACGATGCGACGGATTACTTCAACGTAACCCGCAATCCGATCACCTGTACGGTGGCGTACACCACATGTGCACCGGGCGCCCGGCACGTCCCGAACTACCTATCGTATTGTCCTGCCAACAGCGTGCCGGGGGCAGGGCACGATGGCCCGCACTCCATCGCTCCGGCCCCGTTCACGTTCTCGTGCGGCGACCAGCGCGAACAGACCGACCGACGCTTCGTCTCGGGGGGCAACGTATCGCGCACGTTTTCACCCGATGGCCGGATCGTGACGACGGCCGGAATCGGTATGCGAAACGACAACATCCCCGAAGTCGGTCTGTTTCTCACGCACGATAGAATCCCATATCCCGACGGAACGCTCAGCCTGGCGCACGCCGTGGAACGCGACATGTACGCATGGGTACAAGCTGAGTTCAAGATCGGTTCCCGCCTGCAGCTGACGCCCGGCCTCCGATTGGACAGTTATACATTCGACGTCAACAACGCGGTGGCGGCCGACTCTGGAAACGTCGCGTCCGCGATCGTCGATCCAAAGTTCACAGCGGCCTACATCCTGTCTCCGTCGCAAGAACTGTACGCAGATTTTGGTGAAAGCTTTCACAGCAACGACGCGCGCGGCATCGTCGATACCGTCGATCCGCAAACGCAGGCACCCTACGATTCGCTCGGACAGCCGGTTCTGCAGAACACGCCGTTGGTGCGCGCGGCCGGACTCGAATTCGGTTATAGGTACTCACACGGCGGCCTCAACAGCACCATCTCGCTATGGCAGTTGCACCTCAACTCCGAGCTCGTGTTCGACGGTGACGCGGCGTTACGTTCGCCGGCGGTCCGACGATGCGCCGGGGGATCGAATTCGCCAACTTTTACCGGCCGCTACGGTGGCTCACGCTCGACGCCGACGTTTCGACCTCGAACGCGCGCTTTCTCGCAGACCCCGACGATCAAGGAACGTTTGTTCCAGAATCGATCAACGTCGTTACGTCTGCCGGCGTAACCGTCAACCGCCCAAATTATGGCGCGTCACTGCGGTTACGATATTTTGGCCCACGCGTGCTCGATCAGGAAGGCGACGCGGTGTCGGCCGCGTCCGTCACTTATAACGGTCAATATACGTGGAAGACGCACCACGGCTACGATATCGTCGCGGACGTGTTCAACATCTTCAACGCCCAGACCGACGACGTCGAGTATAACTACCAGTCGTGGTTGCCACAAGACGCCGCTAAGCCGGCATTAGCGCGCAATCCCGCCATCAACCCGACGCTCGGCGGAGCCGGCGTCAGCGACTATTATTTCCATCCCGGGGAAAAGCGCTCGTTGCGCTTGACGATCGTCGTGCGCCCGTAACGTTGGGCCGCCGTCCGGCTAGGGTTCGAAGTCTGCCGTAAAGAGATACTCGCCGACGATTGGCGTGCATAAAAATTTCGCCGGGACATACGACGACCGATTAGCGGCATCGAGTGCTAGCGTATCGGCGTAGTTGACCCCGCTCGACTTGTAGACGTACGATTTCGCCATCGACCCGTCGGAGTTGATATAAATCGCGATCTTCACCTGAAGCATCTTTCTCGTCCGGATCCCGCGTGGAGAAACCGCGCGCGTCACGGTGGCCGGTGTGTACACGTTGCCGCAAGCCGGCGCCGGTAATGCCTGCTTATACGAGGCGCTAAAGGTCGGCGTGGACTTGATGTCGCTGGGACCTTTTTGTCCGATGCCCTTTTGGAAGTGGTGCGCCTCCGTCGGACAATTCACGACCGAGCCACCGTCGAGCTGGTACGAGTCCACATAAACGTATCGAACTCGCATTGCCTTCGGCAACGCGACCAAAAACTGCGTCGAAACGTGCATGTACTCATTTCCGCTTAACGGTTGCGCGGAAATCGGCACGTCGTAGGCGTCGGTGTCGGAGAATAAGATCATGTGTGCCGAAACGTTCCCACCGGGAGCATAAAGCCGTCCGAGAAGGTACCTGGTTGGGGCATCGTCGATGCCTCGGTTGCTGTCAACGTCCCAGTAATCGAAGTCGGCAGAAACCCTGCAAAAGGGATCTGTCCACTCCGGCGCATCCGGCGATGCTCCGGGTGCCGGGCTGGGCGAACGCGTCTGCGCGCCCACCCATATCGGCACCGCCAACGCAAAAAAGAAGCAGAAGGAGGCGAGAAGCCGCTGCACACGTGTGCTTTTCCGCGCGGAAGGCGGGGTCCCCGCAGCCGCTGCCCTTACTATTCGTCTGTCGGGTTTATGCCCGGATCCGTCGGCGTTTCTTCGCCGTGGGGGTGATCGTGCTCGACGTCGTGTCCGTGCTCGTGCCGATGACGCGTCCCGTCGAGATGCGTATGCTCGTGCGAATGCTCGTGATCGTGTTCGACCAGTGCGTGCGGATGCTTGTGGACGGTCCCATCTGCATGCCGGTGTTCCGTGTCGTCGCTCATGAACGTGGCGTTCGACCCGACAAAATGCCGACCTATGCGAGCCGAACGGCGCGCCCGCTGGCCGGTAACAGCGCGGGTCGCGTCGTACCTGACCCGCGAGGGAGCTTTGCGATATGTTTGACAGATGGCGTGCGCTAGTGTGTCACGCCTGCGAGTCCATTTGCCCGGCGCGTGCGGTTGCCGCCGTTTTGCTGTCATCGATCGTGTTGGCGGCCGCTCCGGCGTATGCTCAAACCGTGCACTATGGGGAGGGACCACCGCCCGGTACAGACCCATTTTGCGGCATATCGATTTCCGTGGCCAGTTGGGATTTTAAGAAAAATGCGGAAAGCGCCACAAGCGATCGTCTGTTGGCCGCTATGTACACGCAGGGTAAGAAGCTGTCGGGTCGGCTCGTATTGTTCACCGACACACAAGCGTTTTCTGTGAACGTCCCACCACTAATGACCTTTAAACTCTCTACCGAAAATGTGACCTCGGAGTTTATCATCGCTCTCCCGAAAGCGATGCACGTCAACCATGCGTACGTTGAAGCTTATTCGCAAGACGGTACCCCCGAAGTACAATGCGCGGTAGAGCCGTTTAAACTCGGGCAGTTCGACTATGCGACGATCGGGCTAAGAAAACCCGATCCTACATCGATAAAGCATTTCTTTACGTTTCCAGCGACGTTTAAGGAGAAGCTTCCGGTCACGAACTGCGGCGCGCCGGATCGCGACGCGATCGTAACGCACGCCGTACAGCCCGACGGAATTGAGAACCTGGATAAGACCCGAACCGCCGTCGTAGCGGTGTACGTCAACGCAACCGGCCACATTGCCAAGACGTATCTCACGCAATCGAGCGGTATCGACATCACGGACGAGCAGGCTCAAGCTGCCGCGATACGATCGACGTACCAGCCCGCGCTCATGCATTGCATACCGGTCAACGCTGCCTATCTTTTTACAGCGGAATTCGACCGGTAGCTCGATAACGTCCGTGCGGTGAGGACGAAACTCGTCACGCTGGCGCTGGCCGGCGTTTTCTTTTGCGCGGGCGCTGTGGTCGCAAAAGCCCAGACGACCCCGCCGGTCGAGGTGGCCGCCGATCCATCCGCTCGAGATCCATTCTGTTCGGTAGACGTCGAAGCGGCCGTCACGTCGCCGACATCGCTCGTCGCCCATCTGCGGGCCGACGGCGCGTCGGCAGGCGCGCATCTCGTCGTGTTCTCGGCAACCGATGCATACGCAGTCGACGTTCCCGTGCTTGCTCTATCCGGACCGCGGAGTATCAAAAACACCGCCTCGTTCGAAATAACGTTTCCGAAACCAGTCGAGGCGAAGTTTATATACGTCGATGCATACCTCCTCGACGGCAGCGCCGAAACAGCCTGCGCCACCGAGCCGCGCGAGCTCCAAACCAAGACTCCCGCGAATCCCGCAGTTCCTCCGCAGCCGGCAGCTGCGACGTTGCATCTTGCTGCGAAGTTCGTGCAGGCGCTGCCGGCGGTGACCTGTGGAAGCGTCAGCGACGCAGCGACGATCCAAATGCTGGTGTCGCCGGATTTTCCGAGGGGTCCCGGTATCGATATCGCCGAGGGCTCGGTTCGAGTCATCGTTTACGTCGATGCGAGCGGACGGGCCACCAAGGCGTACGTGCTGTCATCGACGGCTTCGAAAGCCGAAGAAAACGTAACCAAGGACGCCGCACTGCAATCCACATACGCGCCGGCGCGCTTCTATTGCACGCCCGTGCCGGGAACGTACGTGTTCCGCGTAGACTTCTCACGCGAGTACCGTCATTAGTCGAGAAAGCCGACTTGAGCAGCCTGCGAAATTTGGACTAGACTTAGTCCACTCGTTCACATTTTTGATGAAGCAAAGTTCGAGCCAATCGCCCTGCCGGCGTCCAGATCGATCGTTTCGGCTTTCCGACTCCCGAAAGGGGCCATACGAGTCTCGATCATCGCGCTTTTTACGCGCTGACGAACGGCACCACGGTGGATAAGGGAGCCGGGATGCGTCGGATCGGCTCCATCTGCGCGTTCTAGCCGATTGCCGAATTGTGAACGAGTGGACTAAGTCTAGTTCGAATTGCATAGGGTGCCGCGGGGACACTACCGCGGGTCCGCAGCACCCTCGCCGGCGCCGAAGCCGCGCCCACGCCCAGCCCTACGCCCCGCCGCGGTTTGACAACGACGCCACCACACCCTAAAATGGTCGATTGTAGGCTCCGCCCGCCGGCGGGGCCTTTCATACTGAAATATGGCACGTCCGCACACCGTCGATATCCAGGGAATCCTCTCGGGCGCAGGTCAGGTCCTGACGCTCCACGAGCACGTCCCCTTAGAGTCGTTCGAGGGAATCGAGTTTCCCGAGCCGGCCGAGATCGATCTCGTGCTGAAATGCGCCGACCGTATCCTTATGGTCGAAGGTCAGATCCAAGCAACCGCCGAGGGCGATTGCGACGCCTGTCTCGAGCACGTCGAGCGGCAACTAGTAGTAGAGGTAGACGAGCGGCTCGATCCGGAAATCGACCGCAAAGCCGACCCGTTCGGCGAGGGCAATGTCCTCATCGACGGCAAGCTCGATATCGCGGATCTCGCGCGGCAGGTCGTCCTGACCGTTCTGCCGATGGGACTGCGATGCGCGGATGACTGCAAGGGGCTGTGCGGCTCGTGCGGTGCGAATTTAAACGCCGGCGCCTGCGCCTGCGACCCCAACGACGACGACGACAACGACGCCAACGCCGACCACACCAAGAACAGAGAAAACGGAGACTAACGTGGCAAACCCAAAATGGAAAACGCCGCGCAGTAAAACGCGCAGCCGCCGAGCGGCCAACTGGAGACTGGAAGCCGTCACGACGGTCCAGTGCCCGCAGTGTCACGAGCCCAAGCGACCGCATTTCGCATGCGGCAAGTGCGGCACGTACGCCGGTCGCCAAGTCATGGAAATTAAGGACGAGCACACCCACGCCGCAGCCGCACCAGATCAGTCCTAACGGAGCGTGCGCGTAGGCGTCGTTTTTCCGGGCCAAGGTTCGCAATCGGTCGGCATGGGGGCCGACGTTGCGGTCCAGTTGACCGACGCGCAAAATGTGTTCGACCGCGCCTCGAGCGTACTCGGCTACGACCTACTCGCGCTCCAAATCGCCGGTCCGGATGAAAAACTCCGCGAAACGCAATTCAGCCAACCGGCCATCTTCACGACCAACGTCGCACTCTACGAGGCGGTCGGAAGACATCTTCAGCCAGTGGTCAGCGCCGGGCATTCGTTCGGCGAGATCTGCAGCCTCGTGATCGCCAACGCCATCGACTTCGAAGACGCCGTACGAATCGTGGACGAACGCGCGCAGGCGATGCAAGACGCCGCCGAGATTGCCCCCGGCGCCATGTCGGCCGTCCTGGGCCTCGACGCCGCCATCATCGAGCGCGTCGCAGCAGAAACCCGCGATAGCGGCGCCGGCAGAGTCGCCCTCGCCAATTTCAACGCCCCCTCGCAAATCGTCATCAGCGGCGACCTCAAGGCCGTCCAACAGGCTGGCGACGCAATGCTCGAAGCCGGGGCCAAGCGGGTGGTACAGCTCAACGTCTCGGGCGCCTGGCACAGCGAGCTGATGCGGCCGGCCGTCGAGCGCTTCGCACGCGAAGTACAAAACGCCAATTTCAAAATCCCCGAGTTCGACGTGATCTCCAACGTCAACGCCCAGCCCTACCGCGACACCGGCACGATCCGCAACAGGCTGGTCGAGTCGATCGTCTCGCAAGTACGCTGGCACGACACTGCCGCACGCCTGCTCACCTACGGTCTCGACCTGGTCGTCGAATTTCGGGGCCAGCGGGGTACTGGGACCGCTGATGAAGCGCATGCCCGGCGCTCCCGAAGTCAACACGGTCAGCGATTTTAACGGCGTCGAAAAGTTACGCCAGAAGCTGGCGAAAGCGCCCGCATGACCGCCAATACAAGCGCCGGCGCGACCCTCGACTCGAGCCTCATCGGCAAAGTTGCCCTGGTCACCGGAGCCAGCCGCGGCATCGGCCGCGCGATCGCCGTAGAGTTCGCCCGTCACGGAGCAGACCTAGCGCTCGTTGGACGCGATGTAAGCGCGCTGGAAGAAACGGCCGCTCACTGCGCAGCCGCCCGGACGGGCACGTCGGCACTCGTGATACCGTGCGACGTTGCTAATCGCCAGGCGGTAGATGAGGCGGTCGCGGGCTCCCTCAACCGCTTCGGCCGCCTCGATTGCGCTGTTGCCAACGCGGGCCAGTCCATAGACGGGCTGCTCATCCGATTGCGTGACGAGGCGTTAGACCGCCTGCTCGACGTCAACCTGAAATCCGCGTTCTATCTCACCGCCGCCGTCGCGAAACCGATGATGAAGCAGCGCTCCGGATCGATCGTGCTGGTCAGCAGCGTGGTCGGTGCGTTCGGAAACGCCGGTCAAAGCATGTACGCCGCTTCCAAAGCCGGCCTGCTTGGCTTGTGTAAATCGGCCGCGAAGGAGTTGGGTTCGAGGAATATAAGAGTCAACGCCGTCGCGCCGGGCCTCATCGAGACCGCCATGACCGAAAAGATGCCCGAAGCCGCGCGCGGAGTGTTGACGAATCAAGCCGCGTTGGGGCGAACGGGAACGCCGGAGGACGTAAGCGGTCCGGTTGTGTTCCTCTGCTCGCAAGCAGCTGCTTACATTACGGGGCAAACCCTCGTCATCGACGGCGGGGTGTTCATGTGAATTCGTACACGCGTACGCGCACTTATTAAGGAGAAGCAATGGCCACGACCTTCGATCGAGTCAAGAAGATCATCGTCGAGCAGCTCGGTGTCGATGAATCGGAAGTGACGCCGGAAGCGTCGATCACCGACGATCTTGGCGCCGACTCCCTCGACCAAGTGGAGTTGGTGATGGCGTTCGAGACCGAGTTCAATATCGACATTCCCGACGAGGAAGCCGAAAAGATCAAGACCGTCGGCGACGCCGTCAAACGCGTCGATGAAGCGAACGCAAGCAGCAGCGGCAGCGGCGGCGGCGGCACCACGACCGTAATTGTTCGATCAACTCAGCGAACGCTTGAGCGCGGTTTTCGCGCGCTTGAGCGGTCGCGGGAAACTCAGCGAAAGCGACGTTAACGAAGCGCTGCGCGAGGTCCGCGTAGCGCTCCTCGAGGCCGACGTTTCTTTGGCCGCAGCCAAAGCGTTCGTCGCGCGTATCAAAGAGCAAGCCATCGGCGCGCAAGTGCTCGAGTCGCTCACGCCGGCGCAGACGATCGTTAAGATCGTGTACGACGAGCTGGTCGCGATGCTCGGCGGCGCGCAAGCCCGTCTGCAATTCTCCGACGCACCGCCGTCGGTGATCATGCTCGTCGGCCTGCAGGGCTCCGGCAAAACAACCCAAGCCGGCAAACTCGCGCTGCGGCTCAAAGAACAGGGCCGCCGCTCGCTCTTAGTTGCCGCCGACATCTATCGTCCGGCCGCCATCGATCAGCTGCAGACGCTCGGACGTCAGCTGGATCTGCCGGTGTTCGAACGCGGCACCAGCGACCCGGTCAAGATCGCGCGCGACGGCGTGGCCGAAGCCAAACGCCTCGGCATCTCGACCGTCATCATCGACACCGCCGGCCGCCTGCAAATCGACGACGATCTGATGCGCGAGCTCGAGCGCATCAAAGCCGCAATTCAACCCAAAGAAATCTTGCTGGTCGTCGATGCGATGACCGGACAAGAAGCCACCACGGTGGCCCGCGGCTTTAACGATCGTCTCGGCATCACCGGTGTAATGCTCACCAAAATGGATGGCGACACGCGCGGCGGCGCGGCGCTCTCCATTCACGCCGATACCGGCGCGCCGATCAAGTTCGTCGGCGTCGGCGAAAAACTCAACGCGCTCGAGCCGTTCTATCCCGATCGGTTAGCACAGCGCATCTTGGGCATGGGCGACGTGCTCACGCTCATCGAGAAAACGCAGTCGCTGTACACCGCCGAGCAAACCAAAGAGCTCGAAGAGAAACTGCTCAAGCAGAGCTTTACGCTCGACGACTTTCTCGATCAGATGCGCCAGATGCGCAAGCTCGGATCGATGACCGATCTGTTGAAGATGATTCCCGGCCTCTCCGGGCGGTTACCCGAAAGATTTCCAGATCCCCGAAAAAGATCTGGCTCGCATCGAAGCGATCATCTGCTCGATGACGCGGCGGGAACGCCGCAATCCCGACCTGCTCAACGGCTCGCGCCGCAAGCGCATCGCGTTCGGCTCCGGCACGCAAGTGTCCGACGTCAACCGGCTGGTCAAGCAGTTCGAACAGTCCCGCCTCATGATGAAACAGCTTGGCGGCGGACGCAACAAAAAGCGTATGCCGCGTTTGCCCGCATTCAAATGAAAGTAACGCAATGGTAAAAATCCGACTCCGGCGCATGGGCGCCAAAAAACAGCCGACGTATCGCTTCGTAGTAGCCGACGCACGCGCGCCGCGCGACGGCCGCTTTATCGAAATCCTCGGACATTACAATCCGCGCACCGAACCGCGCACCATCGAAGTGAACGAAGTCAAAGCCAAAGAGTGGTTGTCGAAGGGCGCAGTACCGTCAGAGACCGTGCGCCGCTTGTTTTCCGAGCGCGGCATCATGGAACGCGGCCCGATTCGCGAATTCAAGCGCGCTCCCAAGAACGCTAAAGGCAACGCGTAATGAGCGCGTTCGATGACGAATTCGGACTCTTCGGCGAAGAAACCGAGGAGGCCGAACGGCGCCCGACGTTAGGCGCGCGCACGATCGGCGGCGCGAACGAAACGATCATCGACGAAATCGAACTCGACGAGCCGCGCCGGACCGTAACGCCGCGCAACGATGCGCCGGTGCGAGGTAACGCGCAACCGCGTTTCGAGGGCACGCCCGCCGGTGCGGGTGCGCCGCGCAACGACGGTCCGCCGCGACCCGAAGGCGGCGGCGGATATGCACAGCGCAACGACCGCCGTCGTCGCGACGACCGGCCGTCCTACGGCGACCGTCCGCAGCGACGCCGTAACGCCGACCCGCAGGATCCGTGGGCGGGACATCGCCGCGCTTCCGTCATGTTGGATTTTCTGGCGAAGAAACTGGTCACCGAACCCGAGAAGGTAGCAGTCGAGCTGTTTCTAGACGAAGCGCAACAGCCGGTGATCGAGTTAGTCGTCGCTCCCGACGACCTCGGTAAGGTAATCGGCCGCAACGGACGCGTCGCGCACGCACTGCGCACGCTGGTTCGCGCGACTGCCGAGAGCCGCGTGTCGGTCGACATCATGAATACGGAAGAAGCCGGCGACGATGCCGCGGATGATGCCACCGACGAATGACGTGCCGGTGGCCCGGATTGCCGGGCCGTTCGGCGTTCGTGGCGAGCTAAAGTGCGATCCGACCGATGCGGGTCGCACGCTCGTTTTAGCCGGTGCCGAGTTTTATTGGGAAGGCGCCGGCATCAAGCTCACGTCGGTACGTCCGCATAAAGGACGGCTGTTGGTTCGCATTGAGGGCGTCGAGGATGCCGACACCGCCGAACGCTTCCGCGGTGCTATGCTCTACACGTCGCGCGACCGCGTTGACGTCGCGCCGGGCGAATATCTCGACACCGACCTCGCCGGCTGCGAAGTTATCGACGCAACCGATGGCCGAAATTATGGAACTGTCGATTCGATCGCGCACTATCCCGCCAGCGACATGTTGATCGTGAGCGGCGTGATGGTGCCGATGGTCTCGGAGTTTATCCGCGACGTCAACATTCCCGGCAAACGCATTACGATCGCGCCTCCCGAGGAGTTATTTCCCGAGCCTTAGGTCTGCGATGACCGAGTTTCAAAAACTGTGGGCCGGCCAAACCGTAAGCCTGCTCGGATCCGCCCTAACGAGCTTCGCTTTGCCGACGCTTGCCGTGCTCGTGCTGCACGCTACCGCGCCGCAAGTCGGCGCAATTGCAGCGCTGCAGATGCTTCCATTTCCGGTGCTCGGGATGTTCGTCGGCGTTTTAGCCGATCGTTACTCACGCCGCCGGATGATGTTGGTATCCGACTGGGTGCGTTTTTTCGTGCTGGCGGCGATCCCGATTGCCGCCCTCTACGGAAACCTGACGCTTCCAGTGATTTATGTGGTCGCCCTAGTGAGCGGCACGGCATCGGTCTTTTTCGGCGTCGCGTACCCATCGTATCTTCCCGTCATCGTCCCGGCAGACGAACTGACCGACGCCAATGCGAAGCTGGGATTTTCGAACTCGGGATCGCAGATGGCGGGAAACGCATTGGGAGGCATCCTCGTGCAGTGGCTCGGGGCTGCCGTTGCCATCGGCGTGGATGCGTTTTCGTATCTCGTGTCGGCGGTGAGCCTAAGCCTGATACGCAAGCGAGAACCTGCGCACGACGGACCAAGGCTGACCGGGCAACAGTGCCTTCGCGAGATCGGCGAAGGAATACGGTTCGTGGTGGCATCGACGGATCTGCGATGGGTGGCGCTGACGACTGCAACCGTCAACTTCAGCATCGGGATCGTCAACGCCGTCATATTGATCTACGCCTATCGGATTCTGCGGCTGCAACCCGGTTGGCTCGGAATAGCGTTCGGCGTTGCTGAAATCGGGTTCGTCGGAGCGTTGTTCGCCGCTCGGTTACGAACGCGCTTCGGCTTGCGTCGCGTCCTCATCGGCGCGATCTTGTTCGGAGCGGTCGGTAGCGGCGTAAATCTGCTTGCGCCCTTCGGTCTTCCATACGTCGTGCTCGGCGTCGCGACGGCGGCATCGGCCATCACCGTTCCGATCTACAATATCAATCAGGTCAGTTACCGCCAGGCGCTGACGGATATGCGTATGCAAGGCCGCGTCAACGCAACGATACGCACGTTCGTATTGGGAACCTTGCCGATCGGCTCGCTCGTCGGCGGTTACCTCGGCGGCGCAGTCGGCGTCACGCAGACGATCGTCATCGGCACGGTGTTGTTGGGCGCGTCAGCGTTATGGCTGCTTCCGTTCCGCGAACGCGCCCCGTCGGCTACAGCACCTAGTACGTCGCCGGCGGACTAACGGCCACCGACGATACCGTCAGCAAGCCGTTGAAGGTTGTCTTTTGCAGCACGCCCTTCGGATAGCTATACACGTTGACCGTGCCTTGTGAAAGACTGGCGACGTACAGAAGCGTCTGCTTCTTGTTCAGCGCAAATTTGAACGGAATGCCGCTGGGATTCGCGATCGAACTGGCCGGCTGCGTGGCACCCGCGGGAAAGATATTGATAACGTGATTCGATTGATCGCCGAGCAGCAGGTTTCCGCTCTTGTCGATCTTCGCGTCGCTCGCCATGCCTTCCGAGATGCCGAGATCTTCGCCGTTCAACAAGCCGCGCGAATATTTCTCGACACGTCCCGAATAGCCACCGTTGTTGTAGGCAGCGTACACGTTCTGTTTTGCATCGATTCCGAAACCTTCTGGCCCCGGCAACGTTGCGGTGCGCGTTGGGGAGGTCGCGCCTTTCGCGTAATAATAGACGGCGTTACTTCCGAAGGCGGCTGCGTACACATCGCCCGACTTGGAAACGGCCACGCCGATGACGTTGGTCGCGCCGCTCAACGTCGCGCTCGGCGTGTCGTCGCCGTCGGGATATACGGTGACGGTACCCGAGCTGACGTTCGATACGTAGAGCGAGCCGCCGGGGGCGACCCACATCCCGTACGGCCCGTCGATTCCCGTCGTGATTTCGCCGATCTCGTTGCCGCCGCTGGGACCGTAAATCCGTACGACGTTGCGCACGAGATCTGCGACATAGATTTTCGTGCCGTGCTGTTTAGCCGTAGGCGACATCCAACCGCGCGCCGCGACAACGGCGCCGGACGCCGCCCCAGCCACGCCGGACGCCCCCGCGATGCCCGGCACGGCAGAATTCGGGACTCCGGAGCCGCCCCCGCTACAGGCTGCCAACGCAAAGATGGCCGGCGCGATAAGCGGCGCGAAGCCGCCAGAATAAGAACGCATGATTACCACTCCTCAAATGAAAAGAAAGCAAAGATGAATCTTCCGACAACTTCGCAAGTAGCCGTGAAGAAAGCCTGAACCGTGATCTTTCGATCGCTGGCTGGAGCCGGCTTCGTTCTCGCGCTGCTCGGGGGGCTCGCGCTCCTCGGCGCGGCGAGACCGCTGCCGCCGTCGCCAATGACGACCGTGAAGTTTCGATACGTCCACCACGAAATCGTGGTTTCGGCCACCATAGACGGTAAAGGTCCGTACGCATTTCTGCTCGACTCCGGCACGACGCCCTCGGTCGTCGATGCCGCGGTCGCAAAGAAGCTCGAAATTCGGGCCAGCGGCCCGGCTGCCCGCGGTAACGATATGGCCGGCGGCACGATGAAGGCGTTTCCCGCGACGCTGCACGGCCTGCGATACGGAAGCAGCGCGATCGGCCCCCTCGACATTTTGGTTACCGATCTTTCGTCCATGAGCAAACAGCTCGGCGTATCGCTTGCGGGCGTACTCGGTTCGAACTTTTTCGACGGACGCAGCATTCGCATCGACTATCCGTGCACCGAGACGTCGATCATGACCAGTCACGACGACGCGCCGCTAACGGCCCCGTTTAAACTATTGCCGTCGGGCTGGATCGATGTCGACGATGCTTGGGCCAACCAGAAGCGCATTTCCGCCGCCATCGATACGGGCAACTCCGGAACGCCGGTCGTGACCAAGCGCGGGATTGCCGAACTCGGGCTCCAACGACAAGCCCACGCCGAAACACAAGGCTTGCTTTCGGAACTGCGTATCGGCGAAACGAGGTTCGGAGCAACGGCCGTTCGCTTCTTGTCCTCGTCCGTCGACGCGTTCGATATCAACATCGGCAACCGGACGCTCGAGAAATACGTCGTTACGCTCGACTATCTCCGCGGCCGTCTGACGATCGCAAAAGCGCACCCGTGCTAGCCGATTAGCTCAAGCGTGGGCTTGGCCCCAGCGCGAATTCCAGGCCGTCGCCCCAACCCAATCGAAATGGCGTCGAAGATCATGTTCGAACAATTTCGCGCAAACGGATTCCGATCGTTCGTCACCGTCGCCGCCGCGGTTACAGTGGCCGCGGCTTCGGCGACACTGTCGGGCTGCTACGGAACGGTGTTACCCGCATCGCAAAGCGGTTCGCTCGCGCCGGCCGCCGGACCGGCCGCGATCGCCAACGCAAACAAACGGCAATATCGTCTGGACATCGATCCGCGCTATCAGTGGGAACATAACTACGGCTACTGCGGCGAAGTGTCATTCATCAGCGCCGGGCTCTACTACGGCCAATATATCTCACAGTATGATGCGCGTGCTGCCGCGACCGACGCGCCGCAATACGATTATCGCAGCCAGCTGTTGCTGGGCGGCACCGATATGCGTGCCGCACGCAATATGCACCTCGTCGCCACCGAATGGAATCGAAAGACCGAGAAGAGCCCGCACGATTTTCTTGCATGGGTCAAACAAAACGTCATGCAAGGCTATCCGGTCGTGATCGGCATCTACACCAACGATTTTCGATTTTACGGCGATCGTAAACCCAGTGCAGGCTCGCCGGAATACGACCACATCGTTCCCGTGCTCGGTATCGACGCGCGCGGAAGCGGCAACGGTTACGATCCCGGCGACAAGATCGCGTTCAGCGACAACGGCCTCTTAGGTTCCGGCCCCGCTCACTCGCGCTATGTCTTCACTTACCCCTTCGCAAGCTTCCAGCGCAGCAGAAAACAAGCCAACGGCCCGAACGTGCCCTGGTACTCGCTGCCCGATTACGGTAAGAATTACGGTGCCGTCGTCACCGGCGTCCGCGACGACGACCATGAAACGGTTCCCGTGCGCGTTGCGACCAGCGCCAACGACGAGATGCCGCAAATCGCCAAACACTCCGACACGCGTCCGCCGGCCGACCCTCTCACGCTAACCATCACGGTCTCGGGCCTACAACCGGGCCAAAACTACGTGCTATACCGCTACGATTCGCTGCAAGCCATTCCCGACGGCGCATTCAACGCTAACGCGAGCCAAGCGTCGGAACACTGGAACTTCACCGGCACATCCTCGGGTACGTACGTCCTCACCGAAAAAATCATGACCAACGACGTTGCCGCCTACCGCGCCGTCCCCCAGGGTGCACCCTAGCGCTTTAGGCCGGCGCCCGTCGCGTACGATGTTAGCGAGTCATCCTGGAAAACGCCCCGTAACGCTGATATTGCGGGTGTGTTTCCTCTTGGACGATTTCTACGATGTCCGAATAGTTCGCAGAAATTTGTCGGTCGTTAAAAACCTTGCCGGCTCGATCATCGCCTGCGCAATGAGAACGCGGTCGATCGGGTCGTCGTGGTATGCCGGCAGCGTCCGCACTTTCGCTGCGGCGTCAGGGCCGATCGGTAGTTCGATAAAACCGGTCTCCTGCGCCGATCGTGCAATCTCGCCGGGCGCGAAACCTCGCGCCCATCGATTCGGCTCCTCGCTCGTCGCGAGATCCCAAATGCTTGCTGCGCTAAAGAAAACTTCGTTATATTTCGATCGTAACGCGTGGCGATAAAATATCGGCAGACTACTAACATCGGTCAGCGCCCAGAGCAAGACGCCAGTATCGAGCAAGAATCTTAGCCGCCGTCTGAACATTCCGGCGATTCCCAAGACTCTGCCCAATGTTGCGTGGACTCCGAGACGCCGGCCGTAGATATCGATGGCGTACAGATCGGCTTCCCGTATCGCGTTCGAGTCGAATATCGACTCGCGCGCATTTTCCAATGCGCCGAGCTTCCGATCGAGCGCAAGCGTCGCGTTGAAAGGCACGAGCCGCGCGATCGGCTTCCCCGCCTTCGCGATGACGATCTCGTCACCGTCAACGACCCGTTGTAGAAGCCGCGATAGGTGCGTCTTGGCTTGGTGAACGTTGAACGCTGCTTCTGACACTCACTGAGATCGGGTGCCCGGAACGACAGCAATTGTGACAAGAACGACACAGACTGAACGTCAGAGCCCCGCGGGGGCTCTATGGAATTCGGACTAGACTTAGTCCACTCGTTCACATCTTGCTAACACGACAATTGTTCTCGCGACAATCTTTCGGCAACGGAACCGCGACTAGCGGGCAACAATCTATGCTCAGCTCGACGGCATTATTGGGCGATCGCGTTGCGATTTGGTCGCGCCACACTGCGAAGAAAGCCTCCAATGGTGCTTTTGCATGCGATCGCCGATTGCCAAATTGTGAACGAGTGGACTAAGTCTAGTCCGAATTCCCTAGGGTCGCGGGCAAGGATGCAACCGAGCTCGCGCCTACGTCCGCGGCCGCCGCGCGCAAATCTCCAAGCGCGTCCCGACCGGATCCTCAAAGAACAACGCCGGATAACCCGCATCGCTCGAAAACTCAACGACCCGTCCGCCGGCAGCTCGCACCAACGGCTCAACCGCGGCCAGATCCGCCTCAGAATCTAAAGCAAAGGCCAAGCGCGTCGCCGTCGCGTCCATCGACTCATCCTCGATAAACCCGATAAACCACCCGGCCTCACCCGGCACAACGGGCGTATGATATTCCACCGCATTTGGCGCATGCGCGACGTCCACGTCGTGCCACTCGCCGTCTTCGGCCACGTGCGCGCGCTGCTTCCGCGATAACCCCAGCGGTATCAACACCGCGTCGTAGAACGGCTCGACCGCCGCGATCGACGCCACGCGAACGTCCGCGTGGTCCAAACTCAAAAGCTTCACAACCGTTTCGAACCCGGCTAACTGTTATCGGGATGCGCCGCCGCATACGACGCCACCGCCGAATCCACGGCCTGTTTCACCGTTTCGCCGGTACCGGTCAACTGTTCCAAACGAGCGCCGAAACAGGCATACACCGACAGCACGAAGGTCGAAACCGTCCGCCCATGCTTCGGCACGACTTGCGAGATCGTCCCGGTCGCGATCGTATTGTTACGATTCGAACCGCAAATAGCGTTCGCCGCGCCCGGAACGTCCGAAGTCGCGGACGCCATCTGCGCCGTGTAATAATGCTGCAGCGCAAAAAATAGCTCGTTGCTCGTGCTCGTGAGTTCGGCCGCCGTCACGCCCGGAGCCGGCGGAGCAGCGACCGTCGGCGGCACGACATACACACCGCGGCTCGGCTTCACGGCAAGAGCCGCCGGCGTTGGGGACGCGCCGTGATGGTGAAACACCGAGTCAACGATCCCGGAGATGCCTTTCAACGGCACTTGTGCGCCGTTGGTCGTCTTCGGCTCGGGCGTGCTGTTCGATTGCGTCGTTTGCATCGATTGCGTCGCGCGCCCCAAAAACGCCAGAATCTGCGACCGCGCTTGCAACGACTGCGACGCGACGTCCGAAACGCTCTGCACTTGCGCGGTCTGCGAGAACATGATCACGCCGCTCTCGACGCTCACCACTTGCTCGACGACGGCTGCCGCGTCTCCAACCGGCGTCACGTAGCCGGAAATATAAAAGTCGGCATGCTGCTCGCGTGCGTGCGATAAAAAATCGGTGCGCTTCACGCCCATCGGCACCGGCAAGACAACCAAGCTCCCGCCGGAGCCCATCTCTTGCGCGATGATTTCCGCGATCGCGGTTCCGAGCTTCTGATCGGCGCCCGTTTGCACGTCGAACGGATATACCAAGACGCTGCCTGCCACGCCCGGCGGCAACGGCGGTGGCGCGGTCTGCGCGTTCATCACCGGCGTCGCCACCGGGACCGGCGTGTTCTGCGGCGTTGGCGCGGCCGCGATCAGCGCGACCGACGCGCAAAGTATCAAAGCTCCAAGAAACCGACCCACGGTGCTCCTTCCGTTAGCGCTGCGGTGCCACTCAGGCCGTTGCCGCAAAAGCCGCAATGGCGTCCGCGACCTCGTCCGGGCGTTCGATCATCGCGAAATGTCCCGCATCGGGGATGATTCGCGCCGAGCCCAAAGGCACCCGGTCGGCCAGCGATTGCGCGTATTTGGGCGGCGTCATCGCGTCGCGCTCGCCCGTCACAGCCAATAACGGCACGCGCAGCTCGTGCAACCGCTCACCCGCGTCGAACGCATCGCAGGCGCGGAAATCGCGCACCGTCTGCGCCTGTCCCACCAGCACCATGTCGGCCACGGCGGCGTCCAAACGCTCCGGCGCCGGATCCGCAAAAAACCAGCCGGCCAACTCGCGCGCCGCGGCCGGAAAATCGGCCGCCAGGCGTTCGAAAATCGCCGGCGCGACGCGCAAGCGCGAGCCCGAACCCAGCAGCACCAACCCGCGCACATCGGCAACGCCGCGCAGCGCCACTTCCAACGCAACCGCGCCACCCATCGAATGCCCGCAGAGCACGACGCCGCCGGAAACGGCGCCGCCGAAACCGGCCACAGCCGCACCAACAACATCGGCAAATGCCTCGACGGAAGAAGGCGTAGAAGCATCGCCGCAACGTCCCGGCAACGCCAACGTCACCGAACCCGCAAACCGCTCCGGAAAGGACCCAAACGAAGCAGGCGTGCAGCCCGCGCCGTGCACGAACACCAACATCAAGGGTTGCTACTCAACACGGCCGCGTATTCCGCCCCATATAAGAAAATCGAGCCGATGCAATAAAACCAGAACAGCAACACGAGCGGCGCCGACAACGCTCCATACACGGCCGTAAAATCCACGTGTGCGACGTATTGCGCGAACGCGTATTGCACCGCCGGCCACGCCACCGACACGACGCACGCCCCGCGAACCGAAAAGCCCCACGAAACGGCGCGGTTCGGCAGCAATCGGTACAGCAGTACGGTCACCGCAAATACCAGCGCCATCGAGAGCACGTACACTAAAAAATGTAGCATCTGCGCGTTTTCAGCAAATCCCGTGGCACGCACCGTGATCGACAAGAGTGCCGGCAGCACGATCGCCACGATCAACAGTATGCCGATCAATGGCAGCATCACGAACGACAACAGCAGATTGTGCACCAGCGGCCGTGCTTTCGGAACGTTTAGAGCACGATCCAGCGCGTAGGCCAAGCCCATGAATAGATTCTTGCCCGACCAAATCAAAATGGCCAACGCGATCAGGCTGGTGATGCCGCGCCCATACATGTAGGTCTGTAGATTGGCCGCGATATAATCGTGCAGCGTCGGTGCGAAGGTGTCGAAGAACGCCAGCATCCGCCGCTCGGCAAACGGCAAAACCAGGGTGGCACCGCTGACCACCAGCACCGTCAACGGAAACAGCGCGAACAAAGCGTTGAATGCGATCGACTGGGCGAGAAACGCGCAACCGTCGCGCGAAAACCGCATTGCGGCGTCGCGAAACGCGGAGATGAATCGCATCACACCGCGCGGTATATCGTGCGAAGTGCCGGTAATCCCACCTCCGCCGCCGGTGACGATCTCGATCGACGGCCGGCTACTGATGCAATATGTGCGTGCGTACGTCTCCGCCGGGCGGGTGTACGCGCCGGTCAGTCCGTTGCTACGGCGCCTGGCAGATGCGGTCTGGTTCGATGGCTCCAGGCTCGTCGTGCGTCGTGCGGGACGGCAGCTCGGCGTTCCGCTCGCCGGCGGCAGCTGGGCCGCGCCGCAGAGCGCGTTCGTCGAAATCGCTCCGGTGTTACGTTTCCTCGGCGATGCGGTGCGTTACGATGCGCAAAGCCGGCGACTCGACGTGCGAACGCCGCCGCCCGCACCGCTCGATTCTCCGACGCCCTACCAGCCGCAACCGCAAGCACAAGCGCCGCGCGCGGTATTCACGCCGTCGCCGCAACCAACCACGCGCCCGGTGTGGACCGGCTCGCCATTGCCGCGCCGCACGCCGCTGCCGTCAGCCAGCGGCAGGCCGCTTGGCCGCGACGTTCAGCACCGCAATCACCAGCGCCGCACCTAGCGCGATCCAAATTTGTAGCGGATCGGTCAGAAATGTCAGGCCGAGCGCGGCGTCAACCGAAAAACGTCCGTTGCCCGCGAAGGCGATCGCCAGCGCGACCGAAGCGTACATTGCCGGTAGTTCCCAACCGCCCTTGTCGCTGAAGAAGCCTTTCGTAACGTGCACGGCTCCGATTGCGACGAGCATGACGCACACGATGATGACCGGGCCGAGCGCGCCGCCCACACCGAGAGCCGTCAGTAAACCGCCGGTGA
Source organism: Vulcanimicrobiota bacterium (assembly GCA_963786515.1). Lineage (GTDB taxonomy): Bacteria > Vulcanimicrobiota > Vulcanimicrobiia > Vulcanimicrobiales > Vulcanimicrobiaceae > Tumulicola. The sequence goes on from CAWAZM010000023.1 coordinate 23,162, forward strand.
ATTCGCCCAATCCAGCCGCTAGCGCAAAGAGACGGCCGGGCCGAAATCCGATCTTGTCGAAGAATTCACCTGTGCCCGACAGGCCATACCCGCCGAACCAGGCGAACAGTTTCTGGCTGCCGTGCGCAGCGAGACCGAAACCCACAATAAGCCGCACAACTAAGAACGCAATGCTCATATCGCACTAGGTAACACCGCCTTTTTTATATGTCAAGTAGCCTACGTACTGAAAGTAGCCTTTGCCCCCGATTTCACCGCGCCGTCGAGCTCATCGGCCGCCGGTGGACCGGGGCTATCATTCGCGTGCTGCTCCCCGGCCCGCGCCGATTCAACGAACTCCTAGCCGCAGTACCGGGCGTTTCGGATCGTCTGCTCACCGAACGACTGCGAGAACTCGAGTCCGCCGGCATCATCCGGCGCGAGGTCCAATCCGACTCGCCGGTGCGGGTGCAATACGAGTTGACGCAAGGCGGCTGCGAGCTGCGCGAGGCGCTCGATGCGGTCGGCCGCTGGGCCGAGCGCTGGCTTCCAGCCGGCGACGAGACGCACGAGGACGCGGGCCGGCCTAGCGACGCGATCGCGGCGCCATCGGTGAGCTAGTGCCGGGCCTGCGCTCGCACGAAGAGCCGTAGCGGCTCGTCGTTCATCGTCGCGGTTCCCATATCGACGTACCCAGCCTTGGCGGCGACGCGGAGCGACGCTTCGTTCGCGGGCGACACGATGCAGGCCGTGCGATCGAAATCCAGCGATGCGTCGGTCCAGGCGATCGCGCCTCGCACGGCTTCGGTCGCGTAACCTTTCCCCCAAAACTTCGGCGCGATCACCCAGCCCGTCTCGGGCGTGCCGTCCAGCGGGGGTTCGATCGCACGGTGGAAATCGGCAAGACCGACGTCGCCCACGAATGCGCCGGTGGCGCGGTCCTCGATCGCCCAGTAGCCGTACCCCAACATGCTCCAGAGCCCGGCGTAGGTGAGAATTCGCTGCCAGCTCTGGCTGCGCGTGCTCGGACGCCCCGAGATGTGCTCGACCACCGACGGATCGCCCCACATCGCCGCCGATGCGTCGAGATCGGCCGCCTCGTGGGCTCGCAAAATCAAGCGCCCCGTGTACAAAATCGGCGCTTTTCGTATTCGGGTCATAACAACGACGGCGCGATCCGAGCGTACATCGCAGCATTCACAATCGTGTCATCTTTCACGTAACAGCTTCGCATGATTCCTTCCAGCGTAAAACCCGCTTTCTCGAGCACGCGTTTCGACGGGGCATTACCCGTCATCGGTGTCGCGAAAACGCGCAGCAGATCCAAGTCGGCGAAGGCGTAGTCGCAGATGCGCCGTACCGCCGCGGTCGCTATGCCGCGTCCCCAAAATGCCGAACCGACCCAGTAACCAAGTTCGGCCGAACGGCGCTCGATGTCGGTGCCCAAAACCAAACCAATTGCGCCAATCGCTTCGCCATCGCGATCGATCGCAAAGGTCAACACCGGATCCTGTTCGCGTTTCGAGCCTAGCCATTGCTCGGCATCGGTTAGCGTGTACGGATGCGGCATAGCGTCGCGTAGGTTGATCCAGACGTTGCGGTCGTTCGCGTGCGTCGCGATCGCGCCGGCATCCGAGAGCAACGGCGCGCGAAGAACGATCGAGTCGCCGCAATCGAGTTGCGTGCTCGGCATGTTGCGGCGTTACGTTTGCGGGACGACCAGTTGCCGCGCGAGTACGAACTGCACCCCTTCGGCCTGCAGTTGCGGGATCAACAAGCGCACGGCTTCCAGCGTGGTCGGGCGCGGATGCCCGATCGCAATGGCGCTGCCGGTTCGCAACGCGATGGCGGCCGCTGCCCGCAGCTGTGCTTCCGAATATGCGACGGATTCTTGATTGTCGAGAAACACGTCGCGGGCCGCGGTTGGAACGTCGTGCGCCTGCGCGGTTTGTTCGCCGACCGAGGTCGCGCTGGTTTTCGAATCGATGAAGAATAAGTCGCCGTGTTTGGCCAGCACGTCGATCACGTCGCGCATAACTCGCGGATCGGCCGAACCTTTGCTGCCTTCGTGATTGTTTACGCCGGCAGCCAGCGGTACTTGCGCTAAATCGCTTTCGACTTGCGCTTCGATCTGCACGTCCGACATCTCGGTTGTCACTTTTCCGGGTCCAGGATTGAGGCCCGAAATCGTTTCCATCGGAAGATGCAGCATCACGCCTTTACCGGCGGCCGCGGCTTCTTTGGCGATCGTGCTGGTGTACGGAACGTCCGGCAACACCGATACCGTGAGGGGTACGCCCAGCGCGACGAAGCCGCGCTCGGTGTCGATCCATTGTCCGCAATCGTCGACGATCAACGCCAATTTTGCGCCCGATCCGTGCACCCGCGGAAGAGTGGTCTCAGGGGGCGCGGTAACGTTTTCGGCCGGCGTGGCAGAAGGGGCCGCGCTCGGTTCGGGAGACTCGCCCGCGCTTGGTTCGACTCTCGGCTCGCTGCGGTCGGTGGCCGTTGCAACCGGCTCCGGCGTATCGGTCGCCGACTCGTCCGGTGCTTCGGTTTCGGTCGGCGTCAACGTCACAACGGCGACGGTTCCGTCTCTATTTGCATGATGATGGCGCGGCGCGAGCGTCCACCACGCTGCGACCGCTGCAATCAAACCGATGACGATCAGCGCGAACGGTGCCGAAGCACGTCCGCGCGTGCGTCGTTTCTTTGCCACGCGTTAAGATTCGTCACAGATTTTCCGCGCCATGCTTACCGTGCCAGGAACGCACGTTGCGCCGAGGCAAGAGGAGTTGTGTGAAAAGCCTTTTCGCCGCAGCGTTCGTGCTGGTGAGCGCCGCCCTGGTGTTGATCGTGCCGGCAACGGCCCGATCGGCGGCACCAGTGCTGCCATATCATGCCGCAACGCCGTCGCCGCTGCCCTCGCCCGAGCGCCTGCTCTTTTTGATTCGGCGCCAATTTCGTTCGCATCGTCCGCCGCCGCCATACACGACCTACACGCTCGTGCGTAAGCAAACGCTCGACGACGGCTATCCCGATTTGTTGAATAGTTACACCTATCACATCTGGTGCCGCACGTTCGATCGCGCGGCCCTTGGGCGCAAGGTGTATCGCGGGTCGGCGCGAGGAACGCTCGAATTTTTGCGTCCGTCGTTTAACGAACCGTGGGATCCGGGTCCTCCGACCGCCGACTTATTCGAAGCGGCCCCCGTTCGTCCGCACAACGATCCGCGAAGCTTCGTACCCACGCCGGAGCCGACCGGAAGTTTGCCGCCGACCATCGCCGTCGTCAGCGCGCTGGGCGAGTTTGATTACCGCATCACCAATATCGCGCGAGAGGGCAGCGTCTTACACCTCAGCCTGCAGCCGCGCCGCGATCCGGATCGGAACCGCATCCGGGAGCTCTACGTAGACGCGAAGACGCTCGAACTGCAGCAGGTCGTCGCGACGGATAAGCTGTTCGATGAAGGCGACAACGGCAACCACGTCTATCCGATGCTGTTTACGGTGACGCTCGGCTGGATGAACAATATGCCGGTCGTGACGCACATTCACGGCACGCCGACCTACGAGCAAGATTCGGAATATCTCGGCAAAGACGCAACCGTCGATTACGATTTCAACGACATCGCGTTCCCGAGCTCGTTACCGGCGTGGTACTTCGATCCGCGCTCGTACGCCGTACACGTCGAAGATGCGCCAAAATAACGTGGGCAGTCGCGGCAAAGCCGGCTTCTGTGTTGGCGCGATCTGCGTGCTAGCTTCGTGCAGCGGCGGGCTGCAATCCGTCCCGCAGAGCGGCGCGAAAACGATCTCGGCGGCCAGCGCGACCGCGCAGTCTTCTCCGGGATATGTGTATTACGGCGATCAACTCTCGGGCAAAGTCACCGCGCTACGCTTTCCGTTGGGGAAACAGCTATCGATCTTAAAGGGGCCGAAATCCCAACCCGCCGCGATTTGTACCGATCGCATGGGAAACGCCTTCGTCACTTTTTACAGCGCGACCGACACAAAAAACGTCGTGGCCGAATACGCACCTGGAAGTACGTCGCCGTCCGCGACGCTCGACCTGTTTTACCAGCCGACGTCGTGTTCGATCGATTCCAAAGCCGGCAATTTGGCGGTTGCAGAATATGCCTACGAATACCGGCCGAGCGGTGTCGAAGTATTCCCGAACGCTTCCGGCACGGCAAGCTTTTATTACGATTCGAACGTCCCGTCTATTGTCGGCTGTGGATACGATGGCTTGGGGAATTTGTTCGTGGCGGGCACGGGTTCAGATGGAAAAGTCGCGATCTCCGAACTTCCGTACGGGCGCAAGCGGTTCGTGGACCTTGCGACGCCCTCCGAGATCGCCGATCGGTACGATGTGTTGCGAACCCTCCGTTGGGACGGACAGTACATGACCATCGGGTCGATTGGGGACGGCTCCTATGAATCGAGAGACTACCAAGTCTTTCGTTTTTCCGTGTTGAAACGAAAGGTCAAAATTCGCCAAGTTGTGACGCTGAACGTGGCCGACGATTACTTCGATGAATCCTCCAGCTACGACATTCGAACGAACCTCGTCGTTGCCACGACGACTTCAGGAGCGATCGTGGAGTTCGCCTACCCAGACGCTGGGAAGGCTTTGAAAACCAGCAAGCAGTTAAGTAAGTATAGTTCCGGGTCGATTGCCGTTGGAGGTCCCGGCAGATCGAACTAGGGCGTGCCGGATTTCACCAGTTGCGGATATTGCTGGTGGAGGTTTTGTAACTTCGGCAGATCGTTCGCGACGATGTACGGGTCGTGCATGTTGTGCAGAGCGTAGTCTTGGTGATAGTCTTCGGCAGCGTAAAACCCGCGAAATGCTTCGACCTTGGTGACGATCGGATCGGAGAACTTGTGCTCGCGCGTGAGACGCGCGATCTCCGCGAGCGCTTCCTCGCGCTGCGTCGCCGTCGTGTAGTAAATTTCCGAACGGTACTGCGAGCCGTCGTCCGGACCTTGACGGTTCAGTTCGGTCGGATCGTGGGCGACGGTGAAGTAGACTTGCAGCAATTTCGAAAAGGAGATCACCGCCGGATCGTACGTTACGAGCACCGATTCCGCGTGACCGGTCGTACCGGTGCTCACGATCTCGTAGTGCGCCGTCAATGAGTTGCCGCCGGAGTAACCGGCGACGGCCGACTTCACGCCTTTAAGCGATTCGAACACGAGTTGCATGCCCCAAAAACATCCGCCGGCGAGCACGACGCGCTGCGTGCCGGCGGGCGGCGCAGCGGCGGCTTGCGGAGGGGGAGCCGCTGCGCCGAGCAGCAGGGCCAGGGTGAGGAAAGCTATGGATTTCATCTATCTGTAGAACGTTTGAAAACGGCATCCGGATCACCGAGCTGGCACGCCGAGAGGGCCGACGCCACTATCAGCCAGGGGATGAGCGTCGAGTACGACGCCAACAGCCGCCGATCGATACGCGCGGCCCGGAACGCCGACGCTGCGGCCAGCGTCGTGAAGGCAAAGGTATTGAGCGCGCCGAGGACCGGGCTGCGCAGTCTGAATCGCACGAGCCCGTGGGTCATGAAGAGCGTCCACATGGCCGCCTGCAGCCGCAGATACGACGTGCGATCCTCCGACCGCGGTGAATTCAGCACGCGCCAGTTGCCCCACAGGGTGAGGACGTTGTTGATCGGCCACACGACCCCGAAGGACCACGGGGGCGGCGCGAACGGCGGCCGGGTGCTCTTCGCATATTCCGCTCTCGCCTTGTCCATCGGCCCGAGCAACTGCGCCGCATAGTTCGCGGCGAGCGCTCCGGCCACGAGCGGAAGAAAGCCGTATTTACGTTCGCTACTCATAATCGCTGTATACCCCGCCTTACGGAGTTTTCCAGGCGGCGGCGGCAATGTCGATCCGAAATCAGGACAACGTGTCTCGCCCGGACGTCGCAGCCTTACCAGTCAACTGCCGAATTCGGACTAGACTTAGTCCACTCGTTCACATATCGGCAACCGGAAAAACGGCGATTGGGACCCGTCTACTTGCAGTCGGAACCGGTTCTTGTTGCTCGATCGGCTTCTTTTAGCGAGGAGTGAGCCGTGTGATAGACGGCACTCCCAAGAATCTCGCGTTGTGGCCGGAACTTTTCCACAAATTCTGGTAAATAACGCTGGTTTGCCGGCAAAAAACGTATTGCCGAATTGTGAACGAGTGGACTAAGTTTAGTCCGACTTCCATAGAGTTCGAAAAAGCCCGCAGCCGCGATCGCGCAGGCTAGTTCATGAACGTCACGCCGGCGCCGATGTAATGCTGCCGCGGCCCGATCGAAGGACCAGGCGAAAGGCCGTATTCAACGTCGACCTGCACGTGCTGGCCAAAATCTCGCTGATACACCGCATCCGCGAAGAATTTAGAACCTAACCCCGGACCGGCCGAAGAAAAGTACGCGTACTCGAGCCCGAGTTGCGAAGGCCCGCCCGGTAACGCCGCCGTCAGCTCGAGCGTCGGCGTAAACGCAAAGTACGATTGCGCCACATTCGGTCGCACGTACGCGCTGAACGCATTGAACCCAAGCGTCCCGCTCAAACCGAACTCCGAGTTCAACGTATAGCCCCAGTTGAAATTTCCGGTGAACTGCGCGTTACCGGCACCAAACGTCGATCCTCCGGTCGGAACCGTCACCAGCGCATTCACGCCCCAGAGAGCGCGCGACGTGTACCCCAACTCGTATTTCGCACCGAACGCGAAATCCGATCCGCCCACGATAGGCAGTCCCCCCGAAGACGTTCGGTTCGTCGTCAGCGGCCCCACCTCCAAATCCAAGTGCGGATCGAAGATTCCAATTCGAATCAACGACTGCGGATACGATACCGTATTCGAAGCGCCCGTAGTCGTCAGATTCTCATAGCCATTTTCAATATCGACGTGGCCCGTACGCACCGTGCACACGCCGGTTCCAAACGTCGGCCGGTTCACGATCGACAGCAACGACCCGCACGGATCGGCCGGCGTGGGCACCGGAGTCGGCGTCGGCACCGGCGCCGCCGAGGGCGACGCCGGCGAAGCCGCCAGGAGCGCACCGCACAGCGGCGCCAGCAAAAACGAGCGTAAGCGTACATTCATGATCGCCGCTAATCCTAGCAATCAAAACCATAACGTCAAGCGTCCGAATGGATGATCCGTTCGGAGGCTACCGCCCCCGTCAACAACGGCCGATAATGAGCCAAATGCTCGAAATCGCCTTGGTCCTCCTTACCGCCGTATGCTTCACCGTTCTGGACCGCTACATCGCGGGCTGCGAACGAGTCTAGCGCGAGCACATCACAATGAACGCTACCGACACCAAATGAACGCTGACGACACCATCGGACTCGCGCTGGCCGTACTCGGCCTCGCCTACCTGATCTTCGCAATGCTGCGACCGGAACGGTTCTAACAACAGATGACCGCCATAGGATGGATCCAAGCGCTACTGTTCTTCGCAGTACTGCTCGCACTGACAAAACCCACGGGCCTCTACCTCGTCGCAGTCTACGAAGGTCGCAAAACCTGGCTCTCGCCCGTAATGCAGCCAATAGAGCGCGCGATCTACAAAATCACCGGCGTGCGCGAAGACCAAGAGATGTCGTGGATCGTCTACGCGCTCGCGCTGCTGGCGTTCTCGCTCATCGGCCTCGCTTATCTCTACATCTTGCTCCGCACGCAAAAGTGGCTGCCCTTCAACCCGCAGCACTTCGACAACATGGCGCCCGATCTCGCGTGGAACACCGCCATCAGCTTCACCACCAATACCAACTGGCAGTTTTACTCGGGCGAGAGCACCATGAGTTACCTCTCGCAAATGGCCGGACTGGCTTGGCATAACTTCGTTTCGGCAGCCGCGGGCCTCGCGATCGCGGTTGCCGTCGTACGCGGCATCACGCGAACCACCACCAAAACGCTCGGCAATTTCTGGGTCAACCTCACGCGTTCGCTGCTCTACATTCTGTTGCCGGCGTCGATCGTCATCGGCCTCGCGCTCGTCTCCACCGGTGTCCCGCAAAACTTCAACGCCTACCAAACCGTTAAAACGGCATCGGGCCAAACCCAGACGATCACCGGCGGCCCCATGGCAAGCCAAGAAGTCATCAAAGAACTCGGCACCAATGGCGGTGGGTTCGTCAACGCTAACTCGGCAGCGCCCAGCGAAAACCCCAACGGCATTTCTAACTTCATCGAAATGCTGCTGATCCTGTTGCTCGGTGCCGCGCTCACCTACATGTACGGACGCATGGTGCGCGACCAACGCCAGGGGTGGGCAATTTTTACCGCGATGGCGCTACTGTTCTTCGCCGGCTTCGCCGTAACGTATTGGGCCGAAGCGGGGGGTAACCCGATCGTCCATCACATGGGCGTCGCCGGCGCCAACATGGAGGGCAAAGAATGCCGCTTCGGCGCCGCGTCGTCGGCGCTGTTTGCTACCGTCACCACCGACACAAGC
>CAWAZM010000024.1:0-11414 GCA_963786515.1 Vulcanimicrobiota bacterium
CCGCTATTTTCGCACGGAATCACGCGGATGTCCGGGTTTATGTGTCTAGCGATCGCTCGTTGGCGCCGTGTCGCTACCACCCGTTCGTTACACGGTTTTTACACGACGGGCGTGCTGCAGACGCTCCAAGCTGTCAAGACCGTCGGCGCCGGATTGGAGTGACTTCAAGGATGATGGAATAAGGTACCGATTACCACAGCTGCACCGGACGAAAAAAGGGAAGCTGCCTCATCGCGCGTGACTCGTAAGAAATGACGGGAAGCGACGGCGTTCGCGATCAAACCAGAACGGTCATCATTGGTGGCAGTGCGCCGAGTACTCCCAATCTCCTCATCGACTCGCGGTTCGCTGCTGATTCGGGCGTACAGTTCGTCTTGTTCGGGCGCAGCTCCGATCGTCTTCAGGCGGTTCGGCGAGCCGCTATGCTGCTCTCGCCGTCTCTTAGCAATGCAATTGAAACGACGACCGATCTCGACGCAGCGCTGGAAGGCGCTGCGCTCGTAGTCATCCAGATTCGTGTTGGCGGATTCGCGGCGCGAATCCATGATGAATCGTTCCCCTTAACCTCCGGAGTGCCGGGCGATGAAGGGCTTGGCCCCGGAGGACTCGCCGCCGCTTGGCGCACCTGGCCCATATTGCGCGAGATCCTGGCAAAAATCGCAGTGCGATGTCCCCTGTCGAGGATCGGGCTACTCACGGCGCCTTTGGGAATACTTACGCGGTGCGCGCAAGATACGTATCCCAACTTGCAAATCGCCGGACTCTGCGAATTACCGACTGTCGTACTGCGGCAGATCTCCGAAGCCGTAAACGAACCGCAGCTTCAGTATGATTACGTAGGCGTGAACCACCTTGGTTGGTTCACACGCCTTGAGGCACTGGACGGCAGTGACATGCTGGACGTCTATGCGAGAACACGCACCGAAGACGTCTTTCCGACCGCCGCGCTTATTCGCCGTTTGTCAGCCGTTCCATTACCTTATGTACGTCTACACGAAACGCGCGCCGAAGTTCTTGAAGCACAGCGAGCTTCGCCTCCTCGTGGACGTGCCGTTGCCGCAATGGCTGCAACTGCTTTGCAGGCGTATTCCGCTGGAAATCGAGAGGCAGTGCGTCGCGCGCTCGCTCTACGGCACGCGCCATGGTATCAGCTCGCTGTCGCACCATGGATTGACGCCAACCGTTTAGGCGCCTCCAGCGCGACGTTCTTCCTCACAGGTCGCAACGCTCATTACCTACCGAACATCGATGCGAACGCCGTCTTGGAAATCCCCCATCGCATGCACGACGGACGATTGTGCGCGACACCGTCGCCAACTCGCGTTCCTAAAGCCATCGCCGAAACGCTCCAAGCGTTTTTAGCATATGAGACGTTCGCAGCAAATGTCGTCGGAACTCAAGACGTGCATCGACTCGCTAACGCCCTCTCGGCTCACCCATGGGTGCGGCACGCGTGAACGGCCGCGGCGCTTGTGACGGGGTTATAGCTTCCGTTTGACCGGCGACCTCGGCAATGGAACCGGCGTAATAGGCGTAGAGCGAATGTAAAGATTCCATGAGGGTCCATCGCGGGTAAAAATCCAGGGCGCGCAGCCGGCTTATGTCGGCATATGCTCTCGGACAATCGCTGAAACGGCTATAGCTTTGCTCGATACTAACCTGTCCCTCGATGTTCGCTTGTTCCTCAAGCGTCCTGAAGATCGTATGCATCGCAGTTTCCTGTCCACTCGCTACGTTGTACGTAGTACCAGGCACGCCGCGATCCAAAAGGACCGCTAGTGCTATCACGACGTCGCGAACATCGATAAAATCGCGCGTGTTCGAAAGATCGCCAATCGCAATACGTCGCCCAGTCAATCCGGCGGAGATTGCCGCGAATTGCGATGCGAAACGCGCGCTGGCGTGCCGTTCGTCGAGGCCGGGCCCAACAATGTTAAACATCCGGGCCAAGATGATCGGTAGTCCCGTTTGTCTAGCGAACAACGTCGCCACCATTTCAGCGCAATATTTACTGATTGCGTAAAGGTCGTTCGGGGCGCAACAATCGGTTTCACCGATGGGCAATGATGTCCCGGCGCCGTAAACTGAACCGCTCGATCCGATGACGATCGCTTGCGGCACCACGTCAGCCTGCGCAATCGCAGTCAGGAGCGATATCGTTCCCTCAACGTTGATAGGAAACAGCATATGAGGCGGATCGTCGCGAAGCGCGGAGGCGAGGTGAACGACGTATGTGGGGCAGGTTCCCCGCAGAATCGGTACGAGCGTTTCAACCTCTCGAATATCGGCGACGCAGTACGTGTATCGATCGGAATCCCCACTAAGCGCCGGTGGAAGAGGTGCTGCGACGCGATGCGTCCCGAGTGTAATCTCGTGCGTAAAGGCCGATGGACGCCGTGCCGAACGCCCTATGCCGACGATTCGATATGTCGGCCATCGGCGCAATGCCTCTGCGATGAACCATCGTCCGACGAATCCTTGAGCACCAGTGACGAGCAACGTCTGTGTCATGCCAGTGCGGCTGCCTCGAGCATTCTAGCGATTCCAGTACGTACATCAATGCTCGCCTGCCATCCAAGCTCGAGACGTGCATGCGATGGGTCTGCGATCAGGCGGAAGATTTCGCTGGACCCTCGATCGGCACCAAGCTCGATAATCGGAGCAGAGCTACCCATAACTTCAGTAGTGACCGCGGGGAGCTGTCCGACACTGGTGCCAATTTCCGGGGAAGGTGCCAACGTTGAAAATCGCAATTTCACCGGCCGCATTGACTGCAAGCACTCCGTATCAGCATTAGCAACGTCATCTGAAGCAGCAATAATCGCGCGTCGGAGTAAGATCGCGGATTTGAATATCGGTGCCCGACTGCGCCTGATCGATAATCCGTGCGAGAAGCGACGCGCTTCGCTGCCCTGGACCGTACACCGAAAAAGGCCGGAGCACGACCGCCCGCAAGTGTCCGCCCCGCGCAGCAGCAGTGACGATCGCCTCGGCGCCGACCTTCGCTGCCGCGTACGGCGACCGAGGACTTGGCGTAGTGTCTGCTCGAACCCGAGGCTCGTCGCGGCGGCCGTATATCTCCGCCGAAGACACGTATACGAGCCGCGGTACGCCGGCTCTGCGCATCGCGGTGATCACCGCACACGTACCAACGGCGTGTGATCGCATATACTCGTCCGGAGCCTCGAACGACGTGGCGACAGCTGCCGGACCGGCCAGATGGACGACGACCTCGCATGCCGCCATTCGATTTGCGAACTCGGCTGCATTCTCGATCGCGAAATAAACGCACGCCGCGGCCTCGGAAGGCGCCGGCATTTCGCCCTCCGCTGGGGCTACGTGCGCGGTTACTTCGTGGCCGCTTCGCGCTAGGATGCGCACGGCCGCGCGACCGATAAAACCACCTGCCCCGGTCAAGAAAATTTTCACGTACGTGCCATGCGCTTATGGGCCATTCGCTCGAAGAGCGCTCCCAGCGCCTCAGTCATTACCTCAGGGCGATGGCGAGCAATATACCGGTTTCGTGCTTCACGACCGAAGCGTTCGCGAAGAGCGGGGTCCGAGATCAACCGGAGCAACGCGTCCGCCAGTGCGCGGGCATCGCGTGGCGGAACCACAAAACCGGAGACCCCGTCGATGACCGTTCGAGCACAGTCACCCACGTCGGTGACGACCGCCGGTTTCCCGTACGCCATTCCTTCGATTATCGCGTTCGGAAGCGAATCGAAATGTGAGGCGTGGACATGGATATCGAACAACTGCCAAACGTCCGCATTGTGCCCGGGGTATGAAAGAATTCGCATCCGGTTTGCGACGCCTCGACGTTCGGCGCTCTCGCGCAATGCCGTACTAAAGGCTCGATCGGCACGATTGTACCCGACGCACACGAAAAAGGCCTTCGGTTCGCGGGCCAGCACGAGCGTCGCAGCTTCAATCAGCGTAGCCCATCCCTTTACTGGGATCATTCCGGCTATTTGGCCTATAACCACGCATCCTGGTTCGTTGGGTATCGCCAGCTCCGCCGCGACTTCGTGCGGAGATCGTCGAGGCGGCTCGGCTGGGATACCATTCGGAATAATTGTTATCGGCTGCCGCTTACGGCGCAAGAACGTCCGCATCGCCCCGGCTCGCTGCTCCGAGTCTGTGATGATAACGTTGGCACCCCGGAGCGTGCTTTGTTGCACGAGATGCCACAACGGCCGCGGCGAAAAAAACTCGCCATGGTAGGTGGTTACCGATGCAGGTCGCCCAGTCGATCTTCCCACTGCCACCGCAGCCTGATTGCCGGTCCCTATATGACCGTCTATTATGTCGATATCGCGCTCGCGCACGAGCCCGAGTGAGCCGATTAATGGCTGTTGCGAATCCGATAGCCTTCCGCGATAAGTGACGGGGCATATTGCGGCCCACTCCATTCACGGGGCGCTTAACGCCCAGATCGATCAGCGGAATTCGTGCCGACGCATACTCTTGACGAAGTGACCCATACAATGCATCGACGTCCGCATCGGGCAACTTAATTACTGCTATATGATGGTCAAAACGCTGTCGGTCGATGTGCGTGGCAAACGACAGCATCCGGTGTTCGTCGCCACCGTACGCAAGACTGTTAACGACTGAGAGGATGCAAATTCGCCGCTTCAAGATTCGACCTCCGATCGCATGAACTCCGGATGCAGCTTCATCAAATCCGACGCACGTTGCGTGGCGCTGGCATCATTCACATCGACCCACAATTCGGTATGCAAATACGCGCCGATGCGGACCCCGGCGTTCGAACACATGCGAAAGAGCTCGCGAGCATCGACGCGTACTCTCTGGGGCATCAGGTCGCGGGCACGTCAACCAACAACGCATGTGCCGCTAGATATCACGAAGCTGGTCACTGGCTTTTCATTATATCCGACGACTAAACCATCGCGAATTTGGAGCACCCCGTACGGCAACGGCGTGGATTCAACGTGGGTAGCAATGGTTAGGTCGTAGGCCATCTGACGGTGGTGCGCAAGAAGCGCTATTAGCATCGATTCCATGTAAGGTTATCGACGTACGTTACCAGGACGTCGTCAACGTCTTTGATGGTTCCTACGAATCCAATATTGCCAAGAGGCGCAGTCTCAACGAAAATTGATAACTGCGCCGACGGTTTCGGCTGCGATCGGCGCAATGCGCTCGACGACGAACTCGTGCAGTTCATTTTCCGCGCTGGAAACCACAACGCCTAACTTTCGGAATCCGAAGCCGAGCAATTGGCGCACGTTACGCTCAATCAATGACATCCCACCGATCTCGATCATGGCTTTGTGCGCGGGGCCCGCCGTAGCGCGCATGCGCGTTAACCGGCCTCCCGCCATCACGAGGGCGAGGTCAGTCACGAGCGAGCGCGGCACCGCGAAGCGACGCCTCAGCGCCGAGTTGAAGTAGGCGCGTGAGTCCAAGCACGTTTAGTTTTAGTGCACCTGAGTCAACGAGCGATTCGAGCGACGCGTTAAAGGCGTCGATATAACACGACCCAAGGGCCGAGGCAAATCCGCCAATTACATGAATTCTTTCGAGCCCTGAGGCCACAACTGTCTGTAACGCTAGCCGTGAAAGCGGGCTGATCGAGTCTCCCAATAAAGCCATAGCCCATGGGTCGCCGGCTCGGAGGGCCGGTACCAAGTCACGCTCGTTGGTTAGGGTCTCAGGCCTAATGCCCGTGCGACCGCACCTTGAGGCGGCGAATTCTGTGGCCTGCCGTTTGGCCGCGGCGCGAGCCATACGCTCAAAGCCGCGCCCCGAGGCAATGGCCCCGAGGTGACCTCGACCGCCGCAATCGCAGATCGGCGCATTCGGGTCGGTGTCTACAACCAAATGACCGATTTCACCATCGTACGCAACTTGCGTTCGGCGAGCATTTCGATGGTAAACGCGACTGCCAATGCCACTACTAACGGTAACAACAAAAAATGCGCTATCGTTCGTAGTGGATGCGATATACGCGGCCGCAGCGGCCACGTCATTGACGATTCGCACCTGTCTGCCGGTGCGTTGTTCGATTTGCCTGGCGAAGTCCAAAGGCACCGGTTCGGAACCAGTTAACGTCGGAGCGCTCAGCGGTGCCGCGCCGCTAACGGGCCCCGGAAACGAAATCACGATATGTCGGGTGCCGCGCCCAAGCGAGCTATGAGCGGCTTCCGTCACGCCGTCGATAACGTCCGCCCAGACGTCACCAGCAGAACGATCGTCGAATACCGTGCTGAGGCGACGTCGGCTGATCGATTCGAACGTGGCATCGTCGCGGAGTACGGCCGTTCGTAAGAACGTACCCCCGAGGTCAACGGCGAGCGCGCTCAAACGTACGCTTTCATTCGCAACAGTGCGTTTCGCAAAGTTGGCTTTCCGACGTCCTGAAGAAACATCACGGAACCAATATCGCGCGGTACCACGAGATTGAGGTTTCCTCGGTGTTTGCGTGCTATTGCGATCGCATCAATTGCGAGTTCTAAATCGAGCGCGTCGTGAACAGTGGGAAGCCCAACCGACCGAAACAGTTCCACTATGCGCGTGACGACGGCTGAATTGCAAAAACCGAGCTCGCGTGCAAATTGCCGCAGAGAAAGCAACGTCGACGGCCACAGCTTCGCCGTGCGAAAGTGAAAAGTTGCTCCGCTCTTCGAGAAGAGGACTAAATGTATGTCCGAGGTCAACCTTTCGGGCGCGCTCCTCCTCATAGAGGTTGCCGCACAACTCGTCCATCATCGTGAGTTGCGCGCGACGAATTACTTCGTCGCCCAATGCTCGAGATTGAAATCTGCTTTGGACAAGCGAGAGTCCATGACGTTCGAGCAATTCAAACAGGCGCCGATCGCAGATGATTGCCATTTTGGCAATCTCCGCGATACCGCTCGCGATGTCCCGCGCCGCGAGCGACGCCAAAAAGCCAAGATCGATGATGTTCGAGAACGCCGGATAGAATGCCCCAAGAAGACTCTTGTGCCGATCGTGGTTGACGCTTTGCTTGATTCCAACGGCGACATCCACTATTCCAACCAGCGTCGTGGGAATTCGACCAAAGAGAATACCGCGACGATAAAGGGACGCCGCGAGGCCGGCTTGATCGAGCGTTACGCCACCGCCTACTCCGAAGATCACTCCATCCCGTGGAAGACCGGCCTCATCGGCGGCGCTGCAGATTGTTTCGACGGTCGCTAACGTTTTATTGCCTTCACGGGGACCGATTGCGATATTGCCGGCACACTCAAGATAATTTGCGGCGTACGACCGTAGTTCAATCCCATAGCTTGCATCGACGGCGGCGTCGATTACGAAAAACACCGGCCGGCCACGGAGCACGTTTTGAAGGAGCCGCGATTGCGGCGAAAAGACCGGCGAGCGTGCGCTCACGACAGCATACGATAGACGCCTCTCTATTGAGACACGGATAACATCATCGCTAATGTCAAGGTCGGAGATCGTTGACGGCATCGGGATGCTGGTTGAGATCTGAAGTTTGTCGTCGATCGCTGGAGTCGAGTCGTCAAAGCGGTGAGGATTATAATCGAGGCTCGTCATCGTATAAGGTTAGGCCCAATCGAGTGACGTCGGCTTAGGGAATTCAAGCTTTGGAGATACTTGGCACAATTGAGCCGTCCGCGAAGCGACGACATCTAGCAACTCCCGGCGGCTATAAGCCGCGCCGGTAGGTGCCGTGGTCGCTGAAGGCAGCCGAGGCGAAAATGTGCCACCCAGTTAGTCTATATTAGCCAGCGCGCTGGTCAATCTATCCGCGGTCTCAATCGTGTGGGACATTCGGCCCTAGACTCGTTTCGAAAGCGGGCGTACGGTCACGAACAGCCGGGGACAACTTGAGGGGGAAGATCTAAAAACTATCTCAACGACCACGTTTTCTACCGCGACATGATCACTCTAGCCGGAACCCCGCCGACCACCGAATACGCCGCTACATCTTTGGTCACGATGGCACCGGCTGCAACGATGCTATGGTCGCCGATTGTGATGCCCGGTAGGACGACAGCGTTCGCGCCGATCCAAACGTCCGCTCCAATATGTACGTCGCGCTCAATCCACGGTTGGTCGATCATCGCGAGGTCGCCCTCGGCTGAACCATGATTGGACGTGAGAATTAAAACGTTGGGTCCGAAAAGCGCCTTGTCGCCTATATATAACTTTGCACCGGGCGACGCCCAGAGTCGACTGTCCGGACCGATACTTACGCCGCTACCAATCGAAATATTCTCCGGACTGCGCAGCGAGGCACGCTTATTGAGATAACTGCGCGCACCCAACGCCGCAAGATTACGCTTCGGCAGCGTAAATTCCTGAACTTGCGCGTGAACGACCTCTAACAAAGCCTGCGGACCGTAGCGCAGGAGCGAAAATGCCGCCGCTAGTGTCATGATGCCAGTGTGCGTTCTCGAACGATTCACGCGACAACTGCAACAGACCAAACTCCGAATCCAAGAGGGTGTGTGTTAGGATAGGCGCTGAATCGGAGCCAGGGACTCATGGTGGATTTCCGCCCAACCGGGCATGATCGGACTTCAACACGAGAAAGAATTGTGAACGATGGCGATTCTCGACGAGCGCGAAATCGAACTGAAGAAGATTGCGGCGCAACTCACGGCCTCGATGCTGGACAATCATAACGGCGACTGGGACGACGCGGCCACGGCCAAGGCGTTCAAGACGATCTACGAAGCGGTGAAGTCGGCGTGAACGCTTTCGACTCTCCGAACCCGTGGTGAAGTGAAGTCGTTCATCTCGCTGCGTGTATTCTTGACGCCTCTTGCCGCTGCGCTCGTTTGTGCCTCGTGCGTCGCATCTCGCTCGGTTGGATCTGGCCAGTCGCTGCGACCGCACTATCGCCAGATCCCGCAATCTGTCGCGATGGATCTTCGTGAGCACGACGGCGTCCTGGCGCTTCATGCGTTCAGCTTCGGCGCGGCATACACGAATCGATGAGAGCAAGCTCTCGTTCACAGCGCGACCGTACGACGATGCGCAGGCGGCCGAGGTGCCGCTGCGACGTGACGCTCGGTCCGCCGATCTACGTTCCTCCAGTGGGCGCCGGATCGCCGCACGAACAGCGGCTGGAGGAATACGCGATGACGGCGACGTTTCATGGGCCTCCAGGAGCTCCGGGCATGTACGATGTCGTGCTCCACGCCGCGCCGGACTTTGCTAAGACGGAGAGCGGAACGGACCTTCCGTTCGGCGACTCTAGCCGGGCGAAGGAGACGTGGCACATCGCGATGTGGTGGCCGGACACTCGTGACGGCGATTCGAGTCTCCGCGAAGCGCAGAGGCGCTTCGCCGGGCGCGACGTTTACGGATACGGCGGCATCCTGATCGGCTGTCCGAACTGGTTCGACACGTATCCACCGCACACGCCGATCCGAATCCGGGAGATTGTGCGCGATGTCGCACAGATCAAAGAACTCTGGACGGGATCCACCGTCACTGGCGGTGACGACATGGCGCCGCATTTCTTCGCAGTCGAGCCGCTGCGGCTTCTCGTCGAAAAGCCGGCCGCAGAACCGCTCTCCAGCGGTGGGTCGTCAGGCCGATCGGTGGAGCGCTGTCCCGCGCTCGTCCGCGCGGACTGGCAGCTCGGCGTCACGATCTCGACGATTGCGCCGCCGCGTCTCGCTGCGCTCGCCGGTCTGTATCCGCAGTTCCGAGTCGGCATGACGAAGGACGAAGTCGCCTGGCGATTCGGTTATCCGCGCAGCTTCGCGGACCTCGCGACAATCCGGAACGCTACCACTTGGAACTACGATGGCAGCCCCTTCAACACGTTCTCCGTGACGTTCCGAAGCAATCGCGTGTCCTTGTTCACTTCGGCGCGCGAAATGCCATAGGGCGAAACAAAAGCATGAACGTGGAGTTCAGAAGAACGGCCGACTACGGCCGCTTTCGGCGAGATTTCCGGACTTCGCAGTAAGCGCCCCAGCAAACACGCGACGTTCCACAATGGACTGGCCCTGCGCCGCGGACAAAAGAACGACACTGAGCAAGTTATGCAATCCGGGGAAAGCGATACTTACCTTCGCGAATTACAAATTCAGGGACGCAGAGATACGCATGCGAGGCTTTTACTCGTAGCTCGAGCGGATTAAAACGATCTCTCGTCGCTTGGTCATTCAACGATGCCATCAGAGCTACATTCACGCCGGTGAAGCGTTGTGACGCGGTCACGCCAACCGCGTTGAAGCCATCCTCGGAGAAGCCGTAGGTGAACCGCCTGGAAGACATTATTTCTCGCGCTAGAGCGCGAGCTTGCTTCTCCAAAATTCGTAAGCTTCGATAAGACGCCCAGAACGATGAAGGTATGAGCTGAGTATGTTGTGCAGGATATTCGGTGGGTAAAAATGATCTCTGGTTACCGAACCAAAGATTGCGGGGAAGACTCTTGCATCGGCATCTTTATGCCTGCCGCGTGTTCCGAACGATCTTATATCCAAGCGTTGGAGTATCACGCATTAAAGTCGCGCCGAATACAACTGCGCAGTCAAAGAGTATCGACCAACCGGCTTCGGACAGTTTAACGAAATCACGGGTTTTTAAGGGAACGTGTTCTCCCTGAACTGTTATTGAGCTAAAGCTTTCTCGCGTCCCGAACGCGGGCTCTGAGACCAGCTTTTCTAATAAGGCGTCTAGAGTCTCAACAGCCCCGGCACCGTGAAGCATTCGTTCTGATCGATAACCCAGGAGTTCGCTTAGCCGAGCGAAGCTGCCATCCGCCTGCGCGCGATACCCGTCGAAAAATCGGCGCGAGTATTCGATAAGACCATTCAGGATGGTCACCGCTTAAACGTAACTCCTTAAACGTCCGGCCATCAAATCTTGACAACAGGGGGTAGTTCAGCACCTTCGTTCTAAGTTCCAGATTCATGCCATTCAATCTTGTGACTATCGAGAAGATCTTTTAACGGCTTCGATATTTTGCCCTTCACCACCCACACCACATGCTGAACCGCACCGCTCTCCAGCAGCGCTGCATCCTTCGCTACTTGCGCCTTGACGAACCCAGTTGCAGTCGTGTAACCAGTCTTTACCTCGACGGCGATTTTGCCGCCCTCACCGATCGAGAGTGAATCAACGAACCGAGGCGTCCCAACGCTTTCAACGACAAAGTTTTCTCCTTTCAGGCCGCCAGATAATGCCCTTAAATGCGTTTTCGGCTGCCATGCCGGTCGCGTAGTTGGACGCGACGCGAGAAGCCGCGCTCGAAGTCGGTCCGGTACCAGCAGCGTCGTCGAGCGCGCCCACGGCAACATCGCTTAATAGCTCGGACCATTCCCACGCAATAAACGGACCAGCCCTTACTCAATCCGGAGCGGCCGTTCCAAAGCGGTGCCACAAGGCGAGCCAAAGTTCAAAAATTTATGCGCATTCGCAGCGGTAGTTTG
>CAWAZM010000025.1:0-10028 GCA_963786515.1 Vulcanimicrobiota bacterium
GCTGCCCGCTCGTATAACCCTCGCGTTGATTTCACACCTTAAGGAATGTTTAAGGCGGGTGGTTGCCTGGTACAAAGCCCTCAAGTTGCTATGGCAAAGAAACACTGGCGCTGAGACGTCCCCTCGGGCAAAAGCTTGCGGCCGAGGCCGTGGGTACTTTTCTCGTTACGGCGACGGCCATTGGCGTTGACATCTTCTACTACACGCAGGGGAATGTCGATTATTCTTCCCGCTGGCTCGCTCGCGGTCTCTCCGTAGCAGCCATAATATACGCGTTTTCGGAAATCTCCGGCGCGCATGTCAATCCGGCCGTAACGCTCGGATTCGTCTTTCGCCGAGTCTTCCCGATCGGGGTTGCGTCCGCGTATATCGCGGCCCAGTTTGCCGGTGCGCTGATTGCGTCGGCAATGTTTCTGACGGTATTTGGAGCGCAGACTCTAGCGCTCGGTGCCAGCCACCCGGCGCCACACGTTTCGCCGTTGCTTGCCGCTGCGGCCGAGTTGGTGTTGACCTTCGCTTTGGTGCTAATAATCCTCATGACGGCCGAAGAGAAGCCTGCAGTGGGCGCAAACGCAGCGCTAGCCGTCGGCTTCGCGGTCGCCGCGTGCGGCTTCGTGGGTGGCCCGCTCAGCGGTGCCTCGATGAATCCCGCTAGAACGATCGCCCCGCAAATGCTGAGCCTGCAATTTCAGAACATTTGGATGTACGCGGTAGGCCCGCTCGCCGGTACGGCGTTAGCCGTGTCCCTGCACGCATTCATATGCGGGCGGCCGAGTCCGGCCGAGATTCGCGCTGCAAAAGGAAAGGCGTAGTGACAAAGCGAGCGACTCCAGCAGCCTACAACATTCCCACGTGGGACGAGGAAAGAAAGAATGTCGTCAACGCGGTGATCGAGACCCCGCGGAATCAACGCCATAAGTACGCATTCGATGAGAAGACCGGAGTCTATCGATTGTCGATGCTGCTCGCAGAGGGACTGCAGTGGCCATACGATTACGGCTTCATTCCCCAAACATTAGCAGCCGACGGGGACGCCCTCGATATTCTTTACCTTGGTGAGGAACCGACGTTCACCGGATGTTTGGTGAGGGCTCGCGTCGTCGGCATCGTTCGTTTAAAGAAAAACGGCAAAGAAAACGATCGCATCCTCGGGTGCCCGCTTCATCAGAAGGGTTTGACGCAGAAATCCGATGCGTTTGATGATGTGTCCGACATACCGGAGGACACGATCCACAGCATATGCCGGTACCTCGTCGATTACTCGGCGGCGGAAGGCAACGATTTGGAGTTCGGAGGCGCAGACTCCAGAAAAGCTGCGTTGAAGACGATCGAGCGGGCTCGGAGCGAATTTAAGAAATCGAACAAGACCGAAGACTGAATTTAGAATTAGGTCGTAGACCGCCCTACAGAGGCACGCGCAGAGCGGTCTACTGCACCCGGGGAGAAAACGCACCGTATTAAAAGTCCCGTTCGGGGAGTCGCGTTCAGTTCAGCGAGTTCGCGTCAAAGCGGTAACGATCTCTCCAAGTGCTTACGATGTCGATCGATGCGACGATCGGAGGAAGCCGAACGGCATTAGGTACGTGGGGCGACGTTGATCTTTCGCGGCTTTGCCTCGGGTCGTCGCGGAAGCGCCAGCCGCAGCATTCCGTCCTGAACCGTTGCTCCAATGGCTTCGACATCGACATCCTCCGGAATCGTAAACGATCGGGTGAACGAACGGCGTTGCGACGTGCATGCCACGCTCAACAGGCCGTCTTTCAGGGACACATCTACCTGCTCGGCGCTGTAGCCGGGGACCGGAACCTCGACCTCGTATCCGTTTTCGTTACGGCTGACATCATAGTCGAAGCCGTACGACGCGCGAAGATTTTGGAATGGATCGAATCCCATTAGATCCCGGAACGGCGTCCACGGCAAGGCGCGATCCTGCGCTACGGCACCGTTTCCCTGAATGCGGGGGAGTTGATTCGACATGTTTCGCTCCTTTCTCACATGTTCTGTCGGAAGAACTCTCGCAGTTCGAAATTATAAATTTTTACGCAGCCGTGTCAAGAGGTTTTGAGTCTACAGCCCTTCGGCGGACTGGAGCAGGCCGCCGTCGATGACATACGTGGCGCCGGTCACATAGGATGCCGCCTGCGAGGCCAGATACAGCGCTACGCCCGCCACCTCGCCGGCCTCACCGATGCGTCCGAGCGGTATTTCGCTCAAGAGCTTGGCTCGCTGTTCTGGATCGTGCCGGACGTCTTGGTTGATGCGGGTCGCGATCGCGCCCGGTGCGATGTTATTTACCGTGATCGCGTGCCGCGCCAGTTCGAGCGCCAACGTGCGCATGAACATTCGCATACCGCCCTTCGAAGCGGTATACGCCGCATTGTGCGGCATTGCGAGCTCTTCGTGGACCGAAGAAATATTGATGATGCGCCCGCCACGGCCCCGTGCGACCATCGCGCGCGCTGCGGCACGAGCGCACAGAAAGCTGCCCGTTAAATTCACCCGGAGAATCCGCTCCCACACGTCCAAAGGCATATCGACGATGGGGTGGCTTTCCTCAATTCCCGCGTTACTCACAAGAATGTCGATGCCGCCATATTGCTCGACCGCGGTCGCGATCAGCGCATCCACATCGGCCTCTATCGTCATGTCGGCGCGAGCGAGAATCGCGTGTCCTCCGGCCGCTCGAATGGAGTCGACCAGATTTTTTGCGTCTCGATAGTCCTCGTCGGCATGATAGTCCACGACGACGTTGGCGCCGGATTTTGCGAAGCGCGCTGCGATCGCGTTGCCTATTCCGGTAGCCGCGCCCGTAACGACGGCCGTGCGACCGGTGAGGTCGACACTCAGATCGTCGCTTGGCATTCGACGGTCTTTTTATCGGACGGCGCTTCGGACTCGAAGCTAATGGTAAAACGCGCCAGCGCTATTTTCGCGTCTGCTGCGCCGTAGTAGACGTCGTACGTTCCGTCCGTTCGAACGTCGAGACCGGTTGGGAAGACGACATCGTCGACAATCCCGAAACGTTCGTCCGGCGTTACCGGGCCCAGCACCGGATGCGGCGACCGGTAGACAATCTTGTGCGGACGCTCTGCGTCGTGCACCACGATGCCGGCGCGGTAGAAGAGCGCTGGGCGGCCGTCGCGCTCGGTTGCATCGACGCCGTGAAAGAATGAGAGCCATCCGCCGGGCGAGCGCACCGGGGGCGTGCCGGCGCCGTTTTTCAGCCAACCCCAACGCCGATCCACCCCAAGGATTTCGACGCTCTCGTGCGCTCTGCAGAGCGCCGACATATCGCGTTCCACTTCGGAAACGGGAACGTAGGCGAGATGCGTGATTTCACGTTGGCTCGGATCGAGTGCCAGAATGACGGAAATGGGCGTTTGCCCGTTTACGCTTCCCGGCAGCATGGGACGGTGATAGAACGCAAACGATAACACGCCCGCGGGCGAGAGCACCGGTTCCGGGAAGAACGCAGCGTCTTTGTTGTCGCGATCGTTGAGCGCCTTGTCGAGAAACTCAATCAGCCCGAGCCGCCGCCACGCATATCCGTCACTCGAAAGAGCCAATGCGATGCGTGGGCCGGCATCGCCGAAAGCGGTGTACGCCATGACATACCTATCGAGTCGAGGCACGAACGTAACTCGAGCATCTTCGCAACCGTGGCCGCCGGAACGCAGCTCGTACGGTGCTTCTGGTTCGAGCACGTGTGCCACGCGCTCGAATGTGACGGTGCCGTCTCGTTCGGCGGCTTTTGCTAGTCCGATGCGTGAGACGTTGCCCTGTGCCACCATGCGAGGGTACATGAGTAAACCGCCGTTGCGGTCACGCGCGATGCCGGGGTTGAGCACCCCTTCGATTTCATTTGCACTTCCGTCGGAAGCAAGGACGACGCCCAATCGGGTGTGCGTGGAAGAAAGGTCCACGGTCAGGCGCGCTTCTTCCGAACGGAGGTAAAGCGAACTTCGTACGACGTATCGCCGTGTAGATCGTAGATTGCGTGCCCTTCGACCGACATCGTTCCTTTGAGGTGGCTCGACTGGCCAGTTTTCTTTACGAAATGCGGCAACGCAGCTTTCTCAGCATCGATTGGAACGACGCGGAGCTGGCATTCGCCGCGCCCGTCTCCGCCGACACGAAACGCAGCCACCGTAGCGTTGCCTCGCTTCTTCGCGGCATATTCGTATATTGGGTAGGTGCAAAACATCATGCAGTTTGCGGAATCGACGATCGTGTAGTGGCGGCTGGAATATACGAACGCCAATCCGGAACCGTAGAGTTCTTGACCAACCTCGCCCGAGGATTTCGTGCCGTCTTGAAGATCTTCCAGCGGTATCGATAAGACGCGCTCGATCTTGCCATTTCTGCTCTTTTCGGCTATGCCATCGATCGGTAGGGCGTCGGGATAGTAGAACCAGCCGCGATCGAGGCTATACTTTTGATACTCGGCGAGCAGCAAACGAATGGATGGGCGAATGCCGTCGCCACCAAGCATGAGATAATCGTGAAACTTGGCCTGCGTTTCCAGCTCTTCGTATGCCGCTAAATACGGTGCGTCGTGCAAAGGGAACAGACCAAAAAACGTTCGGTAGTGGCGCGCCTTTCCGTAATCGCATTGCCATAGCCACATGTTGTCGAAGATATTTGCGAGGCACAACTCACTCAACTCGAGATACGAGCGTTCCTTGGTGAGCAACCAAAGACGTAGGGCAGCTTCGGCAGCAAATCCGGTCGTGTTCGTCTGGTAGCCGAGTCCGAAACCGAGGCCGGACATAGCTGCGACCGCACGCTTTGCCTCCTCCAGACATTCCGGCTCGCCGAACATTTCGTGCGCGTGAAGCATGACCAATGCATACAGGCCCGCCACGTCCCGTTCGCCACCTTTGCCCGGAGCAGATTCAGCCCTGATCACCTCGAGCGTTTTTAGGTTGAAGAATATGGGCCATCGATAATCGAAGCGGCGCGCCACACGCATGGCGAACGGAATCGACTTTCGGAAGATCGCGCGCGCCTTGGAATTGCCGAGCGTCGCGAGACGCGAAACGTTGAACAGCGAATGATAGAGATACCAGCTATCCATCGCTTCGTGATTCATGTTTTCTTCGGACTGCCGGCCGAACTCCTCGCCCGGGAGCCATCGGACGACGGAACCGATCGAAGGATTATAAAACGCTTCGAGACTTTTCAACAGTGCGGCCGAAAGCGGACTGCGAGAGCCTCTCCAATCCTCGTACTCGAGCGTGTTGACGAGTACCGTGAGTTGGACCATGCTTTCGGGCGGCTTCGTCGTATCGCCGATGTATGGCATGACGTACCGATGTCCGTGTTTTTCGTACGTGCATGCCGGAGAAATACAGAGGTCGCGCATCGTTCGACCGGCCCGTTCCGGCCAGTCGTGATACGCTACGGCGGGCCGTTCGAGGGCGAGATAGACGTCTGCTAATAGATCGAAGTATTGGCCGGGAACTTCGTTGGTTTCAGGATAGCGTTCGGGAACCACGGCCAAGAATGCATCGGACACCACGAACTCTCGCGAGCCTGGGAGCGGGCGTTCCGCGTTGATCGCGGCCAAAAAGCCTCCCTCCTCCAGCGTCCCGCCGACAGTGCCGGCCGGCGAGGTCTGCGTCGCCTCAAACAGATCCGTTAGGGACGAAAAATTTTGCAGATAGAGAACTGAGGCCGTGACCGGACTTTTGTAGCTGGCGTACAGGATACCGGTTCGCAAACCGCGCTGCGTGGTATGAATTTCACCGCTGCAGCCGTCAGGGCCGAACAGGTCGCGCGCCGGCGTCAACAGCGTGTCGCGAGCGGGCAAGAACGACGTGGTGCAGCGTATTGCCAGTTCTGCGGCTTTCGGAAAGACGATCTTTAAGCGAACGGCCCCGAGCGACGTGCGCCAATCGCAAACCCACTCGTCATCGACGCGCGAAAGTGAAGGCTCGCCCTCGATCCGTGCGCCGACACCGCAGCGCAGGGCCACGATGTCGGAGCCTCCGTAGGTCGCGACTACCCAGAAGTCTTCTAGGCCAGAGCGGAGCTCGTAGGAGACGCCGGCGCGTTGGCCGAGTTCGGCGAGCCGGATGGCGTGGAATGCATCGTCGCTTCTACCGCGGCGTAACGGTGGAAGCGTAGTCTCGGCGGGCATGACGGTCAACCTCCGTTCGCGCGTCGTGGGGGTTTAATAGGCCAGGAACTCGACTGGTTCGTCTATTGCCCCGCGCAGGCTGCGCGCAAACTGGTCGGCCGTTATCTGATAGCACTCGCACGCGGCCGACTCGAGGCCTTTGCGATCGCGGATTACGACGTGCCCGCGAGTATATTTGATGAATCCCGCCTGTTGGAGCGATGCCGCCGCAATGCTAACCCCGGGCCGGTGTACGCCAAGCATGATTGCGAGAAACTCTTGCGTGAGATCGAACTGATCGCCACCGACGCGATCGTGCGACATAAGGAGCCAGCGGGCGCA
Organism: Vulcanimicrobiota bacterium; assembly: GCA_963786515.1. GTDB lineage: Bacteria > Vulcanimicrobiota > Vulcanimicrobiia > Vulcanimicrobiales > Vulcanimicrobiaceae > Tumulicola. Next base: position 6,464 of record CAWAZM010000025.1, read on the forward strand.
ACGCTCGTCAACCGTGTGCAGGCGATTGCACGCGATCGATTGGCCCATGAAGTTAAATAGGGCTTCGGTATACCTGCGCACGATGCGCTGAAACGTTCTTGCCGTTTTGAGATGGCTCAGAAACTGCGGGACCGGCATTCGCAGCGCCTCGCCCGGAATCTGACAGATCATCTGGCTCGGTGCTCGATCGCCACCAAGAATCAACTGCGCGCCGGAAAGCCCCTCTAATCCGAACGTCCCAATCTCAACGGCAGCGCCGCTTTGCATGACCGTTAGGACAGAGAGCACCGCTCCTTGCGGAAAATACACGTGCGACAGAGGCTCGTCGGCCGGATATAAGATGTCCCGAGCGCGTAGGGTTACGCGCTCGAGGTCGGGCCGAACTAAGGCTTGTTCTCGCTCAGGCAACGCCGCGAGAATACGGTTCTGGAAAGCTTGAATGACGAACACCTACATGCTGACTGTCGTCAAGCAAGTAAGCGCTAAGTGCTTGCCGGAGAACGTTATGAATTATACCACGAATAACGCCGGCTATGTACGATGGGCTACAAATAAATTGACGTCATTATGTTTGATTTCGTACTGAACCGAAAAGCGTTTTCATTTACTATCGGCGTGTCGGCTTCAAGGGAGGTTCTGATGGGCGAAAATCAACCGCTCGTGATTCGACTCAGGGATGCCGAATGGGATCTCTCAGCTCGGACGAAGCTGCAGTTTCTTCTTGCCGCGGGAACGGACCGGCCGCGCGTGTTCATCGACATGAGCGCGGTCACATTCATGGACGCCACGTGCCTAGGAAAGCTCGCGAGCATGCAAGGGGAACGCTTCCGCCAAGGCGGTCTTCGCCCCGCAACGTTGATCATCGCGTACCCGCAGGTCCGACGGCTTTTTACACTGGTGGGCTTTGACAAAGTTTGGCCGATCTTCGGTACGTTGGACGAGGCGCTCTCCGACGATTCGCCGCGCGCCGATCTTCCGTTCAAAGCAGCGGTGTAGACTCTAGGAGAAGCCTTCAGTGCAAGCGGGGTGTTCGCACTGGCAGGTCCCGTTGTCGTTGGACGCTTTGCATTTGGGATCGCAGTAGTCGCCCACGGCGCCGACCTGGCACTTGCAGCCGTCGCCGCGACAGTTGTATTTGGAACCTTCCATCGCCCCCTCATACCCATGTAGGATCAGTTGTGTTGCGCGACCACTTCGTACGCGATTGCTTTGCACTGGCCGGCGTTGGTCAACTCGGACGAGCACGCCGTGATTCCCACGATGAGATCGCGTTGCGCCCGGAGTTCGAAACGGTCACCGACGCGCGAAGGCGGAGGATGAATCGTGACGCGGCCGTCTGCATCGACGCGCACGTCCATGAACACGTTCAGCGTGGCGACGATGGCGTGGGGACCGATGCCGAAGGCGTCGAGCGACGCGGTTAAGTTTGCGTGGCAGCTCGCGTGTCCGAACTCGCCGCGTTTCGCAAACATTGCTTGACTGCACGGCGAGAGCAGCATGTCGTTAACGCCGACGTCGTCGCGCGTTACGATCGCGAGCTCGTTACTGCGTTGCGAGTAGAGCGAGTCGCCGACACGTAGTTTGATGCGCTCGAGATAATCGATCGTACGACCGGGTGAGAACGACTCTAACACGTCGGCGTCGCTGAAGAATGCCAGGTCCGCGACTTGCCCGCCGGTCGTATCGACGATCGCCAGCGTATCGCCGCGGCGCAGTCGTACCGCCGTACCGCTCTGCGGCGCTAGGAGTGTTGTTGGTGACGAAACGGGCATTTCCAGTCATCCTCCGTGGCGCGGCCTGCATATTGGCGCGCCTCACTGCGCGTTCCGAATTCGCGAAGTTCGGGGTTGAGCGATCCCTGTAGCGCGAGTTCGCGCTTGCGAACGGCCGTGACGATGCGATCGAAATCGCCCGTTTGGCGGGCGTCTTGAAATTGGTCGTGCGAGTTAAACGCGAGGGCCGGCATGAAGAATCGACGCGAGCGGCGCGACGCGTTGGGGTGCATGCCGACGATGAAAAACGCCGTACCGGCGAAGCTGAATGAGAATTTCGGACTTGCCGGATCGCTGGAGACGGATGCGTTCCACGGGTTGTAGCGCGCATCGAGTTCGTGCAGGCGTTGTAGAATGCGCCAGAGATTGCTTTCGAACCAGCGTTCGTCTCCACAGGCGAGTTCTTCGAAGGTGGCGACGAACGTGGCGTAGCGCGAATTGATCGACGGACGCTCTACAATGAAGGCGGCGAGGTCTCTCGCGACGCCTTCTAACGCTTCGGGAGTTTCGAAGCCCGGGTAGTAGCCGAAACGATAGCCGCCCGCCGCTACAGCGGCTTTTGCAGCCACGCACGAGCAGTTGTCGCTTCGTAGGAACGTGCGAAGTGCTGCATCGGTAATGCGGGCGCGTGGCAAGAGTTCGCGGCGGTCGAGGAGCCGTTCGAGCGCTCCGCCTTCGAAAGCGCTGTAGCTGCTAAAACGGCGTGCGGCTGCGGAGCCGAAGGGTGACGCAATGGTGTACGCGTCGAGCGTGTCTCTGCCGTTCACGGCGCGTGCCTTGTGGGGTGTGCTGGTTGCGTTGCGGCGTCGCGGATCACGTTTCCGGCATAGAGCATGCCGCCGCGAGCGAAGCGCTGATAGACGGCGATCCACGCGCATAGGCCGCGCTCTACGAGCCACAGCGGTGCGGTGACGACGCTCAAGAGTGAGAAATGCTTCCATGCTCCGTCGCGGAGCCAGCCGGCGAACGCCAGCGCGATGGCGGCGATCGCCAGCGCTTCGGCAATCGCGGGCGTTTTGAGTAGCGCCGCGATGACGAGTAGCGGCACGATGGTTAACGCGGCGACAAGTCGTGGCGGGCGCGCGAACTCATCGTAGGCTTGGCGTACGCGCTGGCTCCAGTAGCGTTTTGACGTAGGTGGAAGGCGTCGTACGTACAGGTTTCGCGCGATGCGTTCTCTTCCGCCGTTGGCGTGGATGGTTCGTACGAGCTCGAGGTTTTCGAACAACACGTCGGCGTCGTAGCCGCTTCGCAGGGCGCTTTTGCGGATCGCGAGCGTGCCGGGCCAGTCGCCGTCCAACGTTCTATTGATCAGAGAGCGGGCGCCGTCGAACGCCGCGTGCCAGGGAGCGGGCGAGAAATAGTTCTGCGGGCGTACCACTTCGGCGTTATCGAGTTCTTCGATTACGGCCCGTAGGGCGGTTTCGTCGTAGCGAACGTCGTCGTCCGCAATGACTACGCGCTCGTGAGACGCATGTTGTAAGCCGGTGAGAACGCCGAGCACCTTGCCGTTGAGGCCTCGGATCGATGGATCGGGCCGCACGTGGGTGATTTCGGGCGCGAGCACCGCATGCAGCCGATTGAAGAGATCGGACGGCGAGCCGTCAACAACGATGACTTCAGCAATTGGGAGCGACGCAAGATAGCCGGCCAGCTCCCTTTCGTGACCGGCTTGTTCGCGGCGGATCGGGAGCAAGTAGGTAGCGTCAATGCTTGGCGGAGGTTCGGTCACGGTGCATCGTTTCTGCCCGGCGCACCTTCGGATCAAACGTTTTTGCATAGAAAGCGTCGGC
>CAWAZM010000026.1:0-42713 GCA_963786515.1 Vulcanimicrobiota bacterium
CGGTCGCGCGCTCGCGATCCTGGCTGCAGCCAACGGCTTTGCGGTCGTCGCTGTCGCCCGGCGCGCGGAACGACTGGCAGAATTGCGCGATGCGATCGTGAATGCGGGCGGCTCGTGCACCGCGCTGGCCGCCGACATTACCGTCTCCCGAAACGGCGCGCAACATCGTCGATACGGCGATGCAGGCTTTTGGACGAATTGACGTCATCGTCAATAACGCCGGAGCCGGAGCGTTCGGGCCGTTGCTGGAGCAGACCGAAGCTGCAATCGAAAATCAGTGCAACTGCACGTCGCCGGCCGACTGCGTCTGGCGCGGGCCGCGATCCCGCAGCTCGTGAAGAACCGTGGGCAATTGCCGTTCCTCGGTTCGGGATTAGCGCGCGTGCCGTTACCGTCGTACGGAGCATATGCTTCGGCGAAAGCCGCCGCGCGTGCCGCAGCGATTCAACTACGACGGGAACTACGTGGCTTCGGCGTCGCGGTCACCTACGTCGATCCCGGTTTAGTTGACACCGAGTTCCACATCGCGATGGGCTCAAAAGTCTCTGTCCAACGTGCCGGCCGTGTCTCCGCAACGGGTCGCGAAAGCGATCTTGCGCGGTATTCGCCGCCGAAGTCCGGTCGTCAACGCCGTCCCGTGGCAGACGCTGGGCGTCATCGCGCTCGAACTGCTCGCCGCGTCGATCGACGGGGTACTAGCCAAGATGCCGGCCACGCCCAGCGACGACGCTGCACCGCAGGCGCGACCGGCACCCGCCCCCCAACCAGAACCCGCCGCTGCGCCGGCAGCCGCTGAAGCGCCGCAACCGCAGACCGACCCGTTCGAAACGGCACTGGAGCCGCTGGCCCGGCGCATGGAACGCGTGAAGCTGTCGCCAACCTTCGTGCGGGGCGCCTTGGAAACGTCCGGGGATCTCGAGTTGAACGAACTCGCGATGCGCTGGGCAGGCATGCCGAACAAAAACGAACGCGCCGCGTTGCACGAGGTGCTCGATGCATTGACGAGCGCGGGTTACTTACAATCGACAGGAGACGAAACGTGGAAAGTTCTTCGCACCGCCGGATGAGCGGATGGCTCGGCTGGACGTTGGCCCTGGCGCTAACGCTGCCCGCCGCCGCATTGGCAGCCGCCGCTCCGCAAAACGGAACGTTCGCGCTGCTCGGCGGAACGCCGCAAATCGCCTCCAAGATGACAACCAAGGTGATCGGCGGCGAAACGCACGTAAACATCAAGCAATATGCGACCGGCTCGACTGCAGCGCTGATGGCGTACGACGTCGAAATGCAACGCACGATTCACATGGTCGTGGTGCGTGACGATTTCGCAACATTCGATCACATGCATCCGTCGTTCAACACCGGAACCGGCGCGTTTCTCGAAACGATCAAGACCGAACCGGGCCATCGCTATTACGTCTACGCCGATACGCAGCCCAAGGGTCTCGACCGCCAGGTCTTCCGTTTCAACATTGGTTCGAACGCAGCGCCCGCGATCGGCATCATGCATCCCAACTTCGCACCCTCGGCCTTGACGGTCAGCGTCGCGCCGTACACCGTCACGATTTCGAAGGTAACATTTGCCGCCGCCTCCGAGCCGACGCTGCACTTGACCGTGGACGAAAACGGCCACCCCGCGAGCAATCTTGGACTCTATCTGGGTGCGCCCGCCCACATCGTGTTGATCAACACGTCGACGCTGCAATACGTGCACGTGCACGCCGAAGTCAAACAGGCCAGCGGTATGGCGATGGCTGTCGCCGGCCCCCAGATGTCGATCCACCTTCCGGCGCTACCCGCCGGCACGTACAAAATGTGGATGGAGTTTCGCGGCGCGAACTACGGCCTGTACACCGCACCGTTTACGCTCGCTGCTCGATAAGCGAATACAGAAAAGCCGTCCGGACCAAGATGGTCTGGACGGCGTCTGTCCGCTTCCTGTACTGAGGGCTACACCTTCGTCACGGGCGGCGGCACCCACGTCGGATTCGAGGGCGGTAGGATCGACGGAAGCGCCGGGTTTGGCCAGTACATGCGCAACATCAGGATGAACGGCGCGTCCGGCGCGGGCAACCAGTTCGATTGCGGGACGTTCGCCGGCTTAGCGTGCGCAAAATAGAGATCGATGGAACCATCGCTGTTTGACTTTAGAGTATCGCGCACGCTCAAGGTTAGTTTATTGAGCGGATTCGGACAGAAGTAATATTCACTGTCGTACATTGTGATCGACCAGAAGCCTTTCACCGGCGGCGTCGCCCCCTTGGCAAAGTGAACGCGGTACACGTTCGATCCGTTTAACGGAGCGCCGGTGCTGTTGACCTTCGTATTCGGGTAGTTCGCGTCTTGCGGTAGATTCGCGCCCCAACCGTACGCCGAAATATAGGCTCGCGATAGGTAGTCGGCACCGTACGTGCCGTTTGCCCCAGGAATGGTCCAGCCGTTTCGCGTGATCCCGGCATTCTTTTGCATCGCACCGATCTTAGCCATCGCCAGCGCGTTGACGTTCTTCAGCGCATCGCTCGCGGCGGGAGCAAGGTCTCTACCGGTAAACGCTTTTCCAGGAACCAGGCCGATTTGCGCCATTTCGGCGACGATCGCTTCGTCTCGCGGAAGCACCGGCGGATTCGCCACCATCTGCTTGGCCATGAACGTAAAGTATTCCGCGGTACTCCACTTATTGATGACGTCACGGACAACGTCTTTCGGCGTGTATGGACCGCCGGCCGTGCCGGCGGGTGGGGAATACGCCTTTCCAAACGAGCTAAGCGGTACGAGCCGGAACTTCGCCTGCAATGCGTGCACTGCAGCCAAATCCGCCGGGGTTCCCGTACAATACACGCGCCCGATCATGAATAACGATCCCGATGGTGACTTGAGGTGTATCATCCCAGCCGGCACGGTACCATGCCAATTGGGTCCAGTGATCAACACGTTATGGGCGGCATCTCCCTCCGTTCTCTTGCCCGGAGCGGCGATGACATCGGTCCATGCATCGTAGATCGGGAAGAGAAAGTAACGCGTGCCCATATTGGGATAGGAGAACACCATGGGTTCTTTCGTCACGTTAATGAACCCGAACGTGTAGAGGGTGTCCGCATTGGGTGCGGTCACACCTTTGTAATCGGCGGGTGGATAACTTGGAATGTTCACGATCTGATTCAATGGCGCTTGCATCGTTTCGGCGCTCGCCGCTACGGTGTTGGTCGTCGCCATACGCGTTAGTTCCGTCGTTACCAGAGAATAGCCGTAGATGTACGCATCGACGGCATCTTTCTGCGCCTGCGCGGCACTCAGGGCTGGCGCAGCCGAAATTGGGGGTGCTGAACCCACTAAAAGCACGGCGACAACCGCCGCGATGATGAACCTACTCATAGTCACTTCTTTGTCCGCCTTTTCACCAAATTGGATGGGCTATCCAAATTGCAAGTAGCCACGCTCACCCGAGGAGCGTTTGCGAGGGCGCTTCGCCGAACATAACGCGGTAGTCGTGTGCGAAATGGCCCATGTGGCCGAATCCCCAGTCCATCGCGACGTCGATGACCCGCATCGCGCGCGGGTCCGCGCGAAGCAGCGCGCTGCGCACCGACGTGAGGCGTAGCCGCTTCAGATAATCCATCGGGCTAAACCCCATGATGGCTTCGAACGCGTTGATGAGCGATCGCGATCGGATTCCGCACGCGCGACTCAGATCGAGCAGTGTCACGGTTTCGTCGATGTGCTCGCGCATATATCGCACACACGCACGAACGGCTGCGTAGCGCCGATTCAAACAGTGGGATCGGTTGACCGCATGCCGGTCGGTTTTGCCGAGCATCGTGGCGAGCATCGGTACGAGCATGCCGCTCGTCGTTGGCGGCGGCCCACCCGGTAAAGAGGCGATCGACTTGACGGCACCGCGAACGGCCGCGGCAGCGCTGGGGATCACCGTCACCCTGTCGCCGTTGAGTTTGTCGACGAGGTCGCTCGCATCCAACGAATCGGGGCAGGTCAACCGTAATATATCTTGGTTGACCGCGATCCCGAACAGCGTGCATGCGCCGGCCGTTCGGACATCGATCTCGCTACCGAGCGCCAACGTTGTGTCATCGAAGCGCGAACCGCGCCAGTGCGCATCACTGCTTGATTCTAAGGCCATTACGCCCGATCGGTGCGACGCAATCTGCGCGTACCCATGAAATGCCAGGTTGATCGAGCGCGATGAAAGCGTCAGCGGTCCAACTTGCAACACGCGAAACGCCACGTCGAGCTTGCCCGGCTGCAATTGCTCCCACATGATCGACGAGGGAACGACTGAAACGAGCTTCGACTGGTCGATAAAGCGCGTATTCTCCGTCATACGAGCTAAAAGTGGCTCGGTCGCATGCTAGGTTGGGAGGGCTACCTCGGTTGGTATGACTTCCCCTGCCCGCCCTTTCCGTATCCGGATAGACCGGAGCATGCTCGCGGCCTTACATTCAGAGGGCAATGAAAAGCCAACTGGTCCGGCTCGGCCTCTGTAGTTCGGCGGCAATCGCGCTCGCCGGCTCGATGTGGGCTCGCGCAGAAGCGCAGACTGCTCAGGCGACTCCGGCGCCGAACGTATCGACTGCACCGAGCGCCGCGCCTTCGGCCGGCTTCGATACGAGCAGCCTAACGCCGGAGCAGCAAAAAACGCTGCAGTTGGCGATCATCAAGACGTCGCAAAATCCGGTCGGTAACATCACCGTCGTTCCGTTCCAAAATAACTTCAATTACGGAGTTGGGCCGTACGCGAGGTTTCAGTACAACCTCAACATTCAACCGGTTTTTCCAATCATGTTGAGCAGCAGTTGGAACCTCATCTCACGCACGATTATTCCGATCGTCAATCAACCGTCGTCCGCGCCGCCGGCAGTTTGTGCGACGCCGCTACTCGGCTGCCCGTTGACCATTGGGCTCAGCGACGTCCAGCAGCAATTTTTCTTCGCACCAAAAACCAAGCCCGATCAAATCATTTGGGGTGTTGGGCCGATCTTTCAAATCCCGACGGCGGCGCCAAACACGCTCGGTTCCGGAAAGTGGTCGGCGGGCCCCGACGCCGTCGTGTTGATCATGCCGGGTAAATGGGTGATCGGCGCACTAGGAACGCAGCTGTGGTCGTTTGCGGGCATGCCGAACCGGCCGAACGTAAGCTCGAGTCTCGTGCAGCCGTTCGTCAACTACAACCTCAAGGACGGTTGGGCGATATCGACGGCGCCGATCATGACCGTCAACTCGATGTTGCCGGGCACGAAGTGGACCGTTCCCGTCGGCGGTGGGGTCGCAAAGACGTTTAAATACAACGATCAACTAATGTCGGTCGGCCTCTTGTATTACACCAACGTCGTACGCGCGGCCGGCTCCCCGCAAACCACGCTTCGCGTCTCCTGGAGCTTACTCTGGCCCGTGAAGCGCGGTATCGACATTCAGCAACTGCTGCAAGAAGCGAAATAATTACCGGAGAGCGACGTATCCGACCACGGCTCCGCCGAGAATAAAGTACACGGGGTTGAATTTCGTCCGCATGACTAACGCGAACGTTACGATCCCTACGACCAGCGTCAACCATCCCGTAATTGCGGTTTTCCCGAACGTTATCAAACCCCCGACCGCCAGCCCGATCGCGACCGGCCCAAGCCCTTTTTGAATCGAACTGCGCCACGGCCAGTTGGCGAGTCTATTCCATAACCGGCTGACACCGAACGTTAGTATGCCTGTCGGCACGAAAAATGCGACCGCGCAAATCAACGCTCCCAGCGGACCGCTCACCATCTGTCCGACTTCGGCCACCATCATCATGTTGGGGCCGGGCGACATCTGACCGGTGCTATACACGTGGGTGAGCTGTTCGGCCGTCAACCAGTGATGCGTGCCGACGATCAGCACTTTCATCTCCGGAAACGCCGCCATGCCGCCGCCGATCGTCAACAACGACAGGTAGGCAAACACGCGCGCTAGTGCAGGGAGCTGATCCATTCTTCTTCCTCTTGTTCCGGAGTCTCAGGTTTTGCGACCGTCTTGCGCGGCCGATGGATGAAGATCGCGAGTCCCCCGACGGCCAGCAGCGTGATCGGCACGCCCCAATGAAAGTAGTTAACGCCTAAGATCGCGGCCATCACGAGAAACGCGTCGTAAAATCCCGTCAGCGACTTTTTGCCGATTTTAAACCACGTTGCGGCGATGAGGCCGACGGCTGCAGCAGCGACGCCGCGTAAGGCGGCCGATGCTAACGGCCGCGCGTGCGCCTCGGCGTACACCATTCCGGCCGCCGTCATAAAGAAAAACGCCGGCAAACACATGCCCAGCAACGCCACCGTGGCACCGGCGAAGCCGGCCAGCCGGTCTCCGGCAATGATTGCCATGTTGGTCGCGTTGAGGCCGGGCAACGTATTGCTGATCGACGTCATCTCGAGGAACTCGATGTCGTCGAACCACTTCTTCCGTTTGACCAGCGCATCGCGCAGATAGGCGACGACGCCGCCGCCAAAACTCGTCGCGCCGATCACGAGAAACGTGATGAAGATCTCCCACGTCGAAACCTTCGGCCGGGACTTGGCGGGGGCGGTCGCGACGCTCGTCTGTGCGGCGCTCACTCGTGACCTTGCGGGGCGTTCCCCTTGAGCCGGTACACGAGGCCGGTTTTCGTGGTGCCGAGGAACAGCCAACCCGCCGCGATCAGCTGCAATTTGATGAAGAATTCCTCAACGCGCTGTTTTGCGACTTCGTGAACGTCTTCGCGCCTATCGAATTTCGTTTGATACGCGAATTCACCGCACATCACGCTATGATCGCCGAGCGAGCGCCACAGCGAGATGTTGGCCTTCGAGACGACGCCCTTGCCGAAGTTCAACATACCTAAATCCAATAGCACTTCTTCCACGAGTGTGGAATTGACGAGCTCGACGTTGCCTTCCATCTCGCCAATGAGACCGGCCAGCGCGGGTAGGCCGCGCGCGATCGTCTTTAGGTTCGTGCGATCTCCGGCACGAACCGAACTCAACGGAAAGATACAGTTGTGCGCGTAGAGCAGGCGGTAACCGCCGATTTGATCCTTGAGCGGCAACGCCTCGGACTTGAACTTTACGCGATACGGTCCGGCGATGTGCGGGCGCACGTCGACCGCGGCCGCGGCGTTCATGTCGGCGCTGCGGTACTTGAACACGATCTCGGGATCCTCGATCGGAAAGCCGTCTTGATACGCCGTTCGGCGCCGCAGTATGAAGGAGTTGTTGTAGAGCCGGAAGTCGGCGGTGTTGACGAACATCACTTCGCGAATGCGCGGACGGGCTTTCGTTACATCAAACTGCTGGTAGGAAACGCCTTTGACTTTCGTGCTCGCTTCCGCGACGAGGTCGCTAAACGATTTAAAGCCGCGAACGCTGTAGAAGAACTCCGGCTTCAAAATCAGCTTCGCGTCGAAAAACTGCACGCGGTCTTGTGGGTTTCCGTCGGCGTATGTTAATACGCCGTCTTCCGCAACGGCCTTCGATTCCATCGACGATCCTCCTTAAGCCCGTGTGCCCCGCACCAGCCGAACTTCCCTTCGAGAAGGTCAGACGCGCGAAAGCACGATCACTAATGCGAGAACGCCGAGGGCCGCCACCATGAAGCCGACCGTCGAGGCCATCGAAACGCTCTTGACATCGGGATACAACATTTTCGTCACTTTGATGTCGCGCTGCCGTTGGATGGCCGCAAACATCAACGACAACAAACCGATCGCGATAAGCGCCAGCGCGAAAATGCGCGGGCCAAGGTGTGACACGTGGGCGTGCCCGGCCCCAGTGGGGATTCCAAAAAAACTATAGATCGCGAAACCGAAGGTAATGAGCGACGTCGCAGTTCGCACCCACGCCAAAATCGTTCGATCTGCGGCAAGTTGCGTCCGATCGAACGCAAGTTTTGTCGATTGATCGAGCTCCTCGCGGACCGACTCTTTCAACTCGCGAGCCCGCTTGCGAAGATCGCCGCTTCCTCTGCCAAGATCGGCACGCCCAGATAGAGCGCGTCCGCGCCCTGCGAAACGCACAGCTTGAGCACGGTGATGATTTCTTCGGGCGTTGCGCCCAGGTCGAGCGCCGCTTTCACGTGCCGTCGCACGCCGGGAGCATACATGTGTGAGATGGACGCGTCCAACGCGATGCCGATGAGTTCGACGAATTTTGGCGTCAGCACGCCGCTGCCATGGAAGCCCGCTCCGGCCGCAACGAATGCGTCGGTCCAAATCGGATCGAGATCGAAGAGCGTTTCACAGTCAGGCGGAGTGACTTCAGGAATTTCACCGTATGGCCGACCGGCGGCCGCCGCTTCCTCGATGAGAATCGGCGCTCCGACATTCATCGAATGTATTGCCAACACGGCAGTAATTTTAAGAACTTCGAGGATTTCGACCTGCGTCGCTCCGGCTCGAAGCGCCGACCAAATGTGACGGCGCAATGCCGGCCCGTCCAAGTTGCCGATTGCGGAGCTCAGCGCGACAGCAATGAGCTGGTATTCCTTGGCCTGGAACGTGCTGCTCAACCACGGATTGACGGTTAAGTCGGAATACGCTTCACTCCACTCGGGATCGAGATCTCGAAGCAGATCGAGCGAATGCGCCCATCCGGCGGCGCCCTTGTTATCCATACGAAAAACTTTACCCCGTGTGCAGTTGGACACGGTCATCGTACAGGGTACACGGCGAGCGCGGCTATCCAAAAATGGCAAGACGTCTTCTACGCCTGCACGGTCGTCACGGCTTACCAAGCGTTAATTTTTGTTCGGCGTTAAGAACATGCGCCCATGGGGATAATCGAACACGTAATCAAAGTGTTTGAGGAAATCGAATCCAAGAAGGGCGTAGTTTCCGCCCATACAGCACGTTTCCCAAGCTCCGATCGTATATTGTATCGGGCCGAGCGTTAGCATCTGAGGATTGAATGGAAAGTGCTTCTTCTCTAACTGATCGCTGAAGAGAATATCGCTCGGGTTTCCGGTGTCGAGAATCGCGTTGACCTTGGCCGACTTGTCCAGGGTCATCGGTACGGTAAGATCTCCGTCCGATAGATCGAGGAAAATCGGCAGACCCTTCATCGCCGATAGATCTGTACTGGGGTCGAGAATCGACATCGTAGAATCGTAGATGTTGAGTCTTACGATTGCGCCGGCGAAGAAATCGGAACCGATGAGCCCGGCGTATCCCTTAGCGTCCAAGCCGGAGGAGTCGTCAGATTCAAAATTTTCCGAATATACCAGCGCGTTGTGCAGGGTCGCGTTACCGAAGTTGATCTCGGCTGCTTTGCGAAGGCGATCTTTCGTCGTTCCATACACAGAAGCAACTTCGGTGGTACCTTTCATGACTTCGACCTTCGCGCGGTCTGCGAAATTATCGTTGAGAAAGATCGACTCGGCTCCCGTGTCTAAAATAAACGTACCCTTCACCCCGTTCACCGTTGCGTCAACTAAGATACGGTCGTGCGTCATCGTGATCGGAACGGGTTGATCGGAAGAGAACGTCCACGACGCCGTGGCCTGCGGCGGGTGCAGTTCCTCGTTTTTCACATCGGTATTAGGCTCGAATTTATTGTTCGTGTAGACATCGTCGCTATCGTCGATGCGATACGATGCGACCATCTTTTTGCCGGGTACAACGTCGGAGTACGAGACGATGTGATACGTCGTTTCGTTGGCTCCATCCGGATCGATGACCGCCTTGACATACGCACCCGTGGTTGGGTCTATATAGAGGTCGATTGGATCGCCAAAAACCATCGTGACGCGCACCACCGGGTACTGCTTGCCGTCAACGTTCTTGTTGCCCTGAAACGTGGCCGGCAGCCCAGTCGTGCCTTCTTGCAGCAGCATCGTCGTCGACGCCATCACCTTCGCTGCTTCACCGAAGATCGGTATCGTAAAGCCGTTCTCGAAGCTTTGCCAGAATACCGATCCGGTAAAACCGCTGTGGATGGTGACGCTACTCCGCTTGATCATCGTGTCGGTTTCGTGAAATGCTAAGCCGGCCGAGCTGAACGCGACGTCCTGGAGCTTCTCGCCCTTCCTGTCGGTTACGGTGCTCGCGATCCGCATCGTCCGGAACGTTCCGTCGCCGAACTGCCAGCCGACGTACGCACGATGCTTTTGGAGCAGCTGTTGAGCTTGCGGATCGACTTGTTGTTCTTCGGCCCGCACGGCCGGCACGGACATAATACATACGAATCCAAGCGCAAGAATAAACGAACAAAAACGCTTCACGGGATCCCTCCAGACCAGCCAACAGATAATGCCGGAACGACCCGGACCAATGGTCCAGGCAGCGCTCGCTAGCTTCTATTCGGGAGGCTCTGCGCCCTACGGACTAGCCGGTTTCATCGCACGTAAACGAAGGTCGGATCCCACAACTGCGTCTTCCGGCCGATTATTTTCCCGATAGGCCTTGGGCTCCACGTAACGATCGGGGCGAAAACTATGACGCGCTGACCGCCTGCCGCGTACACATTCTTGAATGAATCCACCGCTAGGCCATCAGGACGGAAGAGCCTTCCATTTGGAGTGTGGGCCATTCCGGACGGCCAGACGTTACCATTGGTGTTTTTCGGAAAGCTCACGATGTAGTTGCCGACTTGGGAACCTACATATAGCATTGTAGAGTCCACCGCGATCCCAATCGGACCGAACATGTGGGTGTTAGATCCCGCAATGTATCGCGCCGGTATGGCGTCACCGTCGGCATGACTTCCAAATACTGCGACGGCACTCGCGCCGGGCTCGGTAACGTACATGTTTCCGGAGGCGTCCACTGCGATGGAGTTCGCCCAACCCATTGTGGTATCGGGACCGGTAATATCTCGAATCGGCGAAACGTTGCCGCTACTGCCCGCAGCGAACTCTAGAATGAACGATTCTCCCGAGCCTCCGTCGCAGAGAGTGCCGCAATCGGCGACGTACAAGTTGTCTTCGGAATCAATCGCCATACCGATCGGCCAGGTCAATCGTGTATTCGAACCGCTAATTACAATGTTTGGCGCTACGTTGCCGTACGTTTGAGCCGGAAATCCAAGAATGCGGCCGGTGGGAGTATCGACGACGTATATCTCTCCCGAACGATCCACCACGATGCCGTTAGATCCCGTCAAGGTGGTGTTGCTTCCAGAGATCACGCCTATGGGAAGAACGTTTCCGTATGCGAACGCCGTATAGACGTTAATCGCTGTCGTGTTCGATACGTAGATGTAGCGCGACGTCTTTGCGGATACTAGATGTACGACGGACGCGGGCGGCGAGACGCCAGCCGCGGACGGAGCGATTGCGGCGCACCCCAATGATGTCAAGCAAAATGCCGTCGCGGCGACCGTGGACACTCGTAAAGCCTGGGTGTTCATGGGCTGCACCTCCGGTGTCCATACTAGCTCATTGAGACCTTACAAGCAAGCAGCTGCAGGCCGCAATCTCCCTCGCGCGTCTTCGTTCGATTATCTTGGCGCGAGCGTGCGCCGCGCATTCTTGATGCCGAGTGCGACGAAAAAGAGCACGGTCGCGAAAAAGCACGATCGTTGCGCCGCTCGAGGCACGCACATAATACGAGAGATACAAACCGCCGACGGTGCTGATCGCGCCGAACACCGCGGCTAACGCCATCATCGGGGAAAAGCGGGACGTCAGTTGATAGGCTGCAGCTGCCGGCGTCACCAGCAACGCCGCCACCAGCACGATTCCGACCGCCTGCAAGGCGACGACGATGGTCAGCGCCAGCAGCACCAGGAGCGCGTATTCATAGCGGGGCGCGGCAATGCCGCTGGCCTCCGCGACAACCGGGTCGAACGTCGTGTACAGCAGCCCGCGAAACATCATTATGACCGAGACCGCGACGATCACGCTCAGTGCCACGATGAGCCACAAATCTTGCGGCCCGACCGCTAGAATGTCTCCGAACAAAAAGCTCTGCAGATCGACGGCGTAGTTGCGCTGCTGGCTCATCAGAAATACGCCGAGGGCGAACATGCCGGTGAACAACACGCCGATGGTCGTGTCGAGTGAAATTTTTCCTCGCCGCGCCACGAAACCGATGCCCACGGCGGTAATGACCGCGACGACCGCGGCCCCGATGTAGAAATTCAAGCCGCGCAGATACGCGATGACGATCCCGGCGAACGACGCGTGTGCGATGCCGTCGCCGATGAACGAGAGCTTGCGGAGCACGACGTAGGTGCCCATCGTCGAACACAACAGCCCGACCGCCAGCGCCGCGACGAACGCACGCTGCATGAACGCGTACTGAAACGGCTCGACCAGCGCGTTCAGACTCACTTCCACTCCCCCTGTTCCAATGTTCCCCCGCTTCTGGTATAAAACGAAGACATGCAGTTTATTTCGATTTCACGCAGACTCACCGAGAAGTTCGGCGACGCCGAGTTCGCAGTCCATATCGAAGCAGAGCGCGAACGCGTCCGCGAACTCTACCGCGACGGCATCGTGCGCGCCATTTGGACGCGCAAGGACGTCGCGGGCGCCGTAATGCTCATCGAAGCGCTCGACGAGGCTGCCGCCCGCCAAGGCGTCGAGTCGCTGCCGCTCGCGCAACGCGGCATGCTCGAGGTACAGATTCTTCCGCTCGGCCCGTACCCGGCGTTTTTCCCGCCGCAATAGTCGATCGACGGCACGTTCACGTGCGCATCTCGGGATGCGTTGCGTGAGCCTCGTGCGGCGGATGATCGTGGCGCATGTGGCCGTGCGTGTGCGCGTGCTCGCGAATGCCGGAGTATGCGCCCGAAGCGACGACTTCGGCGGGCGTGCCGATCGCCAGTACCTTACGGTCGAGCACGAGTAGCCGGTCGAACCAATCGTCAACGCGGTCGAGATCGTGGGTCGTCATCACCACCGGCATGCCGGCATCGACCAGCGAGCGCACCAGCGTCCGCAACGCTTCTTCCGTCGCCGCGTCAACGCCGGTCGTCGGCTCATCCAATAATAGCAAGCGCGGTTCTTGTGCGATCGCGCGCGCGACGAACACGCGCTGCTGCTGACCGCCCGAAAGATTGGCGATCGAACGTTCTGCCAGGTGCGCCATCTTGACCGCCTCAAGCGCGCGTGTTACGACCTCGCGATCGCGTTCGCCGAACGACTGCCAGAAACGCAGATGTGCGAAGCGGCCCATGGCCACGACGTCCCAGACGGTCGCCGGAAACGACCAATCGACGGCCTCGACCTGCGGGACGTAGGCGATCGTACCGCGCGGCAGAGCGCGCGGAGGTCCGCTAAGCACGCACAGCTCACCCGACGACGGCTGCAGTAAGCCGGCCAGCGTCTTAAGCAACGTCGATTTGCCCGAACCGTTGGGTCCGACGATGCCGAGAGCCTCACCGAAATGCACGGTGAACGTCGCGCCCATCAGCGCGACAAAATCGTCGTAGCGAACGACCAGATCGCGCGCCGAGACGGCTTCGCCCGGCTCGCACGTGTGTGCCGACTTCACTTGAGCGTCTTGACGATGATGTTGGTGTCGTACACCAGCATCGACAGATAGTTGCTCACCTGCGGATTCGTGCCGATCGAATCGTCATATAGATTCTCCACGACCTTGATGTTGGAGCCTTGCGCGAGCGAGTAGAGAATTTTCGGGCTGTATTCCGGTTCGCTAAAGACACCTCGCACGTTGTGCTGCTTGGCGAGATCCACCAACTGCGCGACCTGCTGCGGGTTCGGCTCCTGGCCCGGATTGCGCTCGACGAATCCGAGCGTCGTTATGCCGAAGCGATCGTTGTAATATTGCCACGCGTTATGGAATACGATCATGTAGCGCTGCGAAGGCGGAATCGTTGCGATCTGCGCGCGGATGTGTGCCGTCAGCGCGTCGAGCGCGTCGTTATAATGCATCGCGTTGATGCGAAATGTGTTGGCGTCGGCCGGGTCGACCGCGATCAATCCATCGCGAATCTGCAGTACGTAATGTTTGGCATACTGCGGATCCATCCAGAGATGCGGGTTGTCGTTAATCACCGGCAGGCCGTCGCTGGCAACGACGGTTTTTAGTTTCGGCGACGCGGCGTTGCGCAATAAGCGGTCGAGCCACGCTTCTAAGCCGGCGCCGTTCTCGACCAGCATCTTGGCTTTCGTAATCGTCGCAACGTCTTGCGGCGTCGGCTCGTACGTTTCGGGCGATGCGCCCACCGGCACGATGCTGGTAATGCGCACTTTATCGCCGCCGACGCCTTGCACGAACGAGTTAAGCGTCGAAATGGTCGTTACAACGTCGATTTTGCCGTTATCGAATGTGCTCGACGACGAAGCGCTCGTGTTCGACGCGCAGCCGGTAACGCACAGCGCGAGGGCCAGCGCCGCGGCGGTGAAACGCCCTAACGACATGTCGCGCACGTTCCGGTGAACTCCATGTCGTGGCCGTCGAGTGCGAAACCGCTCGACGCGAGCACGGAGTGTGCGAACTGCTCCATCGCGGTGCAATCGACATCTTCGACGCGTCCGCACTTTCGGCAGATCGCGTGATGGTGATGGTGGTCCGGCTCGCAGTAAATGTACGCAGCTTCGCCCGCATCGTCGATGCGTGTCGCGATGTCGCCGCGCGACTTGAGATGCTCGAGCGTGCGATAAATTGTCGAGAGCGCGACCTTAGCGTCCACCCCATCCAGCTCGTGCTGGATGTCGCCGGCGGTTAAGAAGCGCCGCTGGCGATGGAGCACGTTGGCGATCAGCTCGCGCGGGCGGGTGGAATACTCGGCTCGGGTTCGCACCCCGCCGTTTATTTCGGAATCGTTCGCAAATCCCTGGCTAGGGGTTCGGTGTGTCGATCGGCTCGGGTGAGGGCGTCGGGGGCGGCGTCGGCAACTTGCCGGCACACGACTCCATCGCCGGCGTCACCGCGTTGGCGAACTGGTCGCGCCAGTAGGCCGACGTCTCGGCGTAGACCGGCAACGACATCCCGAAGGCCGCGGCGCGGGCTTGTATCTTCGGAATAACCGGAGCAATGATCACCGGGATGGTGCCGTTCTGATCGTTGATGGTGGCGGCGACCGCGAGCCACGCCTGGGCGATCTGGGCTTGCGCCACGGCAGTGGCGGCGGGTGGGCACGGAGCGTACAGCTTGTTCGTGAGGTTTGCCCGCAGGACGAGCCCGGTGGCCGTCGCGGCGTTGATCTGCGCGAAAAGCGGCGCCTTGTCGGTGTCGTTCGCGCAGACGTGGTCGAGTACGTTGTGCTCTTCGCCGAGGGCGTTCAGCGTGTCGCCCAATTCGCTCAGCTGTTGCCAGATGGCACCATCGTTGCCGGCCGGATGGCGCTCGACGTCGCGAATCTGGTTCTGGTAGTCGTCGATCAGCCGCCCGTTACAGCGGCTGGCAGCCACGAGTTCCGACTGCGCCCCGCGTGACGAACCAGCAGTGCCGGCCCCGGCGACGAGAGGGACGGCCGCGACGAACGCGGCGAGGATGAGAGCAAGTCTGCGCATTTCGGTTGAAAGGTGCCCACCCGAAAGCGTATAATCCTCCGACGCCGACCCGTGGGGATGTAGCTCAGCTGGTAGAGCACTTGCTTCGCATGTAAGGGGTCTGGGGTTCGAGTCCCCACATCTCCACCACGTCGAAAACCCGCATGAACGTTACTGTTGTGCGGGTTTTTTGCTGCGCATTTGCACTTACTTGCTGGTGTGCCTTGGGTGGAGTGCAGCACGGGCATTCCGAAAGCCGCATAGATACGAGAGGTAGAGAGTCAAGAAAGGGAGTTGTGTGTCAAATTCGAGCGGTTTACTAAAATACGCCGGCGCGGCGATCGCACTGGCTGTCTGTTCGGCGTGTAGCGGCGGGACCGCCACCGTGCCGTCGAGCGGGGTATTTGCCGGCGCAACCGTACGCGGGGCAGCTTCTCCGAGCGCGCTGACGACGGCGGCTCGCCCAACGACGAGCCACCGGTACGAATCGGTCGTTTCTAACGTGCTGGCCGACTCGCAGTCAAAAGACTATGAGTACATCTTCAACGAGTACGGCACGTACGCAGGCATCTTCAACTATCCGAAGAGTACGCAGGAGATCGGCCAGATTAACGGGCTCGGCGGCCAAGGCTGCACCAACGTGCTCTACGGTTATGGTAAAGGAATTTTCTGGAACGTCGGAGGTCCGGACCAGATTACGGAATTCAAGGTCCCGAAGACTCCGATCAAAACGCTTTCCGTGAACTATTCTTTTGCGACCAGTTGCGCAATGAATACGAGCGGCGACCTTGCAGTTGGAATTTATGGTATATCGAGCGGCAAAGGTGGCGAACTCGTAGTCTTCAAGAACGGAAGTGGCAAGGGAAAAGCCTACGAAACAGCGCTCGACGAAGAGTTTTTCGACGGTTACGACCCTAAAGGGAATCTCTTTGCCGACGGTTTTACCGGCGACCGGTCGGGCTGGGCTCTCGTAGAACTTCCCAAGGGCAGCACAAAAGCAGTTACCATCACGACGAACAACGCTCCGGTGTTCCCCGGCTCCGTGCAATGGGACGGCACGTATCTTACCGTGTTCGATCAGCTCGCGAATTCGACATATCAGTACACCATCAGCGGAACGACGGCGACGTTGAAACACACCATAACGTACACTGGAATGAGCGATTGCGCACAAACGTGGATCGCAAAGGGGTTGCTGTATTGCGCCGACGCGGGGAACGACTCTGCCGAGGTGTTCAAATACCCGCAGGGTGGCGCGCCGGTCGCAACATTTACAGGCGATTTCGACGAGCCGCTTGGCGTAACCGCAGCACAGAAATAGTTCGAACCGACCGCGTCGGAAACGAATCGTAAACGTCTTGCGCTTCCGGCGCGCCGGCAAAGCGGCGCCGGAGCGCTTGGCGTTTGCGCCGCGATCATTGGCCCCAAACGCGGCGTCAGGAGTTCGAGTCGTCGGCTAACAATGGAGCGCGGAACAATAGTCACACTGCGCCTCTAGCGCGGCAAAAGTCCTGGAGTGATCGATCTCGGTCCCGGGAAGGTGCGTCAGTGCGTTGATCTTGCGGCAGCTTTGTCGATCGCACGGTACAGGAAACGCAACTGGGTCGCGGCGTCATTTGCGATGAGCGAACGGACGTCAGATGCGAGGGCGGCCATTTCTAGCGGTGCGTGACGCGTATGAAGCGCGAAGTACAGCTCGCCTCGCCGAGACCTGAGGAGCCGACGCCAGTACGCGCTCGCGAACGGGAGCGGGACCCAACGAAAGATCGCGCGGAGCGCCAATGGTGCAGGTGCGACGTTGCGGCGATCGAGCGCCGCCCAGCCTTCACGAACGGCCCGAATAAACGTCGCAACAGTTGTGAGTCCGATGCTAGTTGGCTTGCATCGCCGTCGACACAGTACAGCGCGCCGGCGATCGCTGTGACGAAAACCGCGTGTCGGCGCAACCACGAATCCATGTCTCGGACGAACGCAACGCGAAACCCAGCATCTCGAATAATACGTCCGACATCGGGCGCTATTGCCTCAATCGCAGTCGCCTGTTCCGCGACCTCTACGTAACGACTCACGCCGTTCTCGATCGACCCGGCGGCTCCGGGAAAGCCCAAGATGACACGCTGACGGCCGAGCGCGGTGTACAGCATCTGCGAACCGTGCGCATGATTTACGAAAAAAAGAAAACTCGCCACTCCGGTCGCGGCCGCAAGATCCGGGAGGACATCGTCCATTTGCTCGCGGCGTATGGTAACGAGACATAGGTCCGCGACCGTACCCGATGTCAGACGCTCTGCGACCGCCAATTCCGCGACGTCGCTACGACCTGTAAGAGCTTCGCGGATTGCGGCCCCGCGTTCGCGCAGCTCAGCCGCACGAGCCCCGCGGGCGACAAACGTTACGTCGTGACCCCTGTGCGCGAAGCGAACGCCGTAGAGGGTTCCTTGAACGCCAGCCCCCAGCACGACGATCTTCATCGTCTGCCGTTTCGTGGCCGTGAGGCTGCAGCCCGTTAGCCGAGTGATTGCAGCCGTGGAATCGGTCGACTACTGCGCGAACAGGCCGCGGATTGATATGGAAGAGATCAACGAAGAGCGTCAAGACTTTTGGGTTGCCCGTAATGTTCGCACCCTCACTAATCTTCGTTCTCATCGGAACACCGATTATCCGCAAAATATCGTCGCAACCGTCAAGTCCAAGGGTTCATCCGCGGTATTACCGGCGCGGTGTAGGCGTGGCAGTTGGCACTTCATTCTTGGTAGGAGCGGGGTAGGGGATTGGAGTTCCGTTGCACGGCCCGCTTGCCGCGGCAGCTTGTCAGGGCCGGTACGCCACGGTCGGTCGTTTCGTAGCCCGTTCTTAACGGAACCGCACCACTACCGCTTCGTGTTCCCATGGACCTACCTAAGATGTTAAGCCTAAGGCCTTAGTTGACTTTCTTACCCGTCGGATGTAAGCTTCTTTCATGGTTTCAGTTTGGTCGTATGTCTCGTAGAAATCGGTCGCCACTAACGAAGGCAGAGCTGCGCATCATGCAAGTGCTCTGGGCACGTGACGAGGCGACGGTTGGTGACGTGGTTGAGGTTCTTCAAAAGCCGAAGCTAGCGCGCAACACGGTCTTAACGATGCTCGCGATCCTTGAACGCAAGGGTTATGCCCTACATCGGACCGAGGGCCGAACGTTCGTTTACAAAGCATGTGTCGATCGCAACGCAGCGCGCGGAAACGTCATCGATGAAGTGTTGACACGGTTCTTTGACGGTTCGCCGGAGCAACTGATGGCCCACTTGATAGAATCGGAGCGCATTTCAAAAGACGAAACTGAGCGCATCCGTAGATTATTTGACGGAGAGACCCACGGCGATGATGAGCTCTAGCGTTCTTGACACCTTCAGCGCTCTTTGCGCTCGTGCGCTTCTAGACAGCGTCTGGATAGGTTTTTGTGCACGATTGTCGTCGCCATCGCTCTTCGCGCCGCTCCCGTGAGCGCAGCAACGCGTTATACAACACGATGTTTCTTGCTCGTCATACTCATCGGACTTCCTTTTGGAACGATCGCGGGTTCATTTCTGCACGCCGGCACGGCACCGGTGTACGCCGGCTCGTCGACCGCAAGCGTCGGTGGCTTGACGATAATCGGCGTCGGATCGACGGCCAAGGCGAAAGTCGCCGGCTCACTTTCTCGCGACGACTTATGGAACGACTCGGAGGCGATGACGTCCAACGCGGCGTGGCAGTCGGTGCTTCGAGGCATCGCCCGGAACCTCTCCAGCGGCGCCGTTATCGTTTGGGGACTGGTCGCGCTGGCCTACCTCGTGCGTCTGATCGTAAAGCTGGCGCGGCTTCGTGTCGTCAAAGGAATGGCAACGTGCGTCCCTTCGGAAATTCGCTTACCGCGCAGAGCGCGATTACTTTCCGTGGATTCCGCGCAAGTGCCGTGTGCGCTAGGATATTTCCGACCCGCTATCCTCGTTCCACCGACCTTCGTGCGCGAACTTTCGCCATTCGACCGTCACCAGATCCTGGTCCATGAGGCCGCTCACTTACGCCGCTACGATGACTGGACCACCTTGCTATACCATGTCGCGCGCTGTCTGCTCTGGTTCAATCCGCTGGTATACGCAATCGGAAGAACGATGTCGATCGACCGCGAAATCGCATGCGACGATCTCGTCGTAGCCGCCACCGGAAACCCGCACCGCTACGCTCGGACGATCTGGACCGTAGCGCAGGGATTGGTTACGTCTAGCTTGCCGCTAGCGCCCGGTCTATTCCAACAACGATCTCATGCGCTGGTGCGGCTTCAGCGCCTGCTAGGACCGCGCCCGGTCGAATCTTCGCGGCTTTCTCCGCTGGTATTCTGTTGTGTGACGCTGATCGGCTGCATCGCACTGACGATAACCACCTGCCTTGCGCCGACGAATGCGTGGCCGCAACGGCTAACCATCGCCGGCGTTTCGCCGATGCACGATTTGCGCGCCGATCACACGGCAACACTGTTGCGCAACGGCGACGTTTTGATTGCCGGCGGCCTAACCGGAAACAATCCGGGGACCGCCCTCAGAACCGCCGAGCTTTACGACCCGAAACGTCACACGTTTTCTAAGACAGGAAACATGTTCGTCGCGCGCGGCGGTGCTTCCGCAACGCTATTACGCGACGGAAAGGTCTTGATTACCGGCGGATGGACGCCGTCAGGAATTACGGAGGAGGCCGAAATTGTACTGACGCACGGACCGGGAAATTCGAGCGTACGGGGTCGATGCGTACGGCTCGGGCTAACCATACGGCAACGATGCTAGACGACGGGCGTGTACTATTAAGCGGGGAAGCGTCGGCGACGCTACGGCGACTGCCAGCGCCGAGGTCTACGACCCCCAGACCCGCCGCTTCAGCCCGGTCGGCTCTATGAGCGTCGCGCGCAGCGAGCATGCCGCGGTTTCGCTTGACGATGGACGTGTGCTCCTTGTTGGTGGTGACAACGGCGACGGTGCGCCTCTCGCTAGCTCCGATGTTTCGATCCGAAAAGATCTGCGTTTCATCTCAGCGGCGCCATGAGCTCACCCCGCACAAAACTTGCGGCGGTTCGCCTTCGAGATGGGAAGGTGCTCGTTATGGGCGGCCAAATGGGCGGCCCGCGCGGCGCACGGGAGTACACGGCTGAAATTTTCGATCCCACGAGCGAAAAGTTTCAGCGTGCCGCCAGCATGCACGATGCGCGGTTCGAAATTACCGACGCGGCGGTTCTATTACCAAACGGTGAAGTGCTCGTCGCCGGAGGCAGCGACCGCGCGGAACTGTACGACGAGCTGACGGACCGCTTCTCACTTGTTTCAGGCTCACTTGGCGTGGCTCGGCACTTCGGTACGGCTACGGCCCTGCGAGACGGCTCCGTTCTTGTTGCAGGCGGTTATTCGTTACCAAATCCGCAGACAACGAATTCAGCTGTCGTAGTCGCATACTGAGAGGTCGTAGTTACGCTACGTCACGAGCTAAATGAAGCCGAGCAGATACGTATCGGGGCGGCTCAGCGGTGGGCTGGCTCCCGCAGACGCGATGTTCTCGATCGAGCGTTTCTAAACGACTCTGAACCATCGCATGTTCGGCGACGTGTGGCGATGGGCGGCCCAATATCGCAAAACCCCGCGCAATGTCGGGGTAGAGCTCACCGGACCCGTGCGCGATATGTCAAGGCTCAACAGGCCGCCGACGCACATGATTTTGGGCCATTGCTCGTTTTTGCCCGCTCGTAGGTTGCGTGAGGTGTGGGCTTATAGCAGAGGCCTGCAGCTTGGGCGCACGCGAATGCACCGCTAAGCGTGGAATTGTTACGGTTTTCCGACCTCGAATGTCATTATGGGGCGCGGGAGATATTCTCGGGCCTCAGTGGCGTTTTCAACGACGGCGAACGCATCGGACTGGTGGGCCCGAACGGTGCGGGGAAATCTTCGCTGTTGCGCCTCCTGGCCGGCGTCAACCGCCCATTCGGCGGTACCATCGTGCGGGCAAAGGGCCTCAAGCTCGGCTATCTCGCTCAGGGCGTTGCCGACGAGACCGAATCGACGCTGCAGGGCCTCATCGACGCCGCGCTCGCCAGAGCGACGCACGAAGAGTCGGGCGCGCGCAACAAATCACTACGCATTATGCTCTCCGCGTTCGGCTTCGTGGCGGCGGAATACGACCGTCCGCTTCGCTCGTTTTCCGGCGGGCAGCGAGCCAAAGTAGCGCTCGCGCATTTGCTCATCGACGAACCGGACTATCTGATTCTCGACGAACCGACGAACCATCTCGACGTCGCGACGATCCGTTGGCTCGAATCGTACATTGCCAACGATTCACGAGGGTATATCGTCGTTTCGCACGACCGTTACTTTCTCGACCGCATAGCGACGCGTATCTGGGAGATCGAGCGCGGGCGCTTCCACCCCTACGCCCCCGAGCGCCCCGCATACACCGCGTACCTCGCAGCGAAAGACGCGCGGCTCGAAGCCGAGCGGCGCGAATACGAAAGTTTTCATCGTCGAGCGCGATAAGCGCCGGAAGACGATCGCCGGCCTGCGGGCGACGCACACCTCATCGGATTACGCCCAAGTACGCAGTCGCGAGAAGCAGTTGGCGCGCGTCGAAGCCACAATGCAGACCCCGTCTCCGGTGGCTGCGCAACGCCAGATATCTGTCAACTTGCGCTCATCGCGGCGCGCCGGCGGCGGCTTCGCCTTCGAAGCCCGGGGCTTGAGCAAAGCCTACGATCAACCGCTTTTCAGCGGATTATCGATCGACGTCGAGCGCGGAGAGCGCATCGGCATCGTCGGTCCGAACGGTTCCGGAAAGTCAACGCTTCTGAAAATCCTCACCGGCGCGATGCAACCCGATTCCGGAACGGTTGTCTTCAATCCGGCGTCGCAAGTCGCGTACTTTGCGCAGAACTCGCACGATCAACTCGACGTCAATGAGAGCGCGCTCGCAGCCGTGCTCGATGGCGCCGCACTCACGCCAGAGGAGGCGCGCGGACTCCTCGGGCGCATGCGCATTAGCGGCGATGCGGCCGACAAAGCCGTGCGCGATTTTTCCGGAGGCGAGCGCCGCCGGATCATGCTCGCACGTCTGATGGCGCGTGCGGCCGACGTCTTGCTATTAGACGAGCCGACCAACGATCTCGATATTGACAGCCGCGAAGCACTCGAAAGCGTCTTAAGCGACTACGCGGGAACGATCGTCGTGGTCTCGCACGATCGCTATCTTCTGTCGCGCTTGTGCGACCGGGTGCTATGGATCGAACGCGGCGCGTGGGGAATCGTCGACGGCGGATACGACGTGTACGAGGCCGCACAACGCGAACGCGACAAAGCAGCGATCGACCGTGCGGCCGGAGAGTCGGCCGTTCGCGCCAAAGCGTCGCGTGACACGCCGTTGCGCTTGCTCTCGCAGCTAAAGCGGCAGATCGAGCGCATCGAACGAGAAATCGAAGGCCTCGATTCCCGCATCAACGAGATCGAGGTTCTCTTCGAATCGCCAGAGATCTTTACGGATCCCGCCAGATCGCTGGCGTTGAGCGAAGAACTAACCGAACTCAAAACACGCAACCGAGATCGCGTTACCGAATGGGAAGCATTAGTGCACCGGCTCGAAGAAACGACGCCCACCTAACAAGCGATAATCGCTACTCGTTGGAACGCGGGTTGAAAGCGGCGCCCTTCACCGATGCGCTGGGAGTAAGACCGTTGCTGTAGCTGTACAGAAACGTGAGAGCGGTCGTGCTGTACTTGTATACGTCGATCTCGCCGGCCACGTAGTTCGCCGTTGCGAATTGCGTCGATTTCTGGTCGAGATGGCCCCAGAACGTTTCGCCGTGCAATGCGAATGGACCGCCGACGAGCGTGCAAGCTGGGTTGCACCCCGAGTAAATCAGCAGCGCTCCGATATTGTTGGCCGAGGTGTCGATCGCAACGAGATGACCGGCGCTGTCGATGTCGAGGCCGCCCGGGCTGGTGTTTTGATATCCGGTCGCGACGACGCCGGCGCCCTTGCATTTCGCGAAGTATACCAACTTCGGCGTGAACTGCGGGCTATATGCGGATGCCCAGCAGTTGCCTTTCGTGTCCATTGCAACGCCAACCATCTCGAAGATGTCGGGATTCGTCAAGTTGGTTTTGCAGCCGCCCTTCATCGTACACACCGAGACGCTGCCGTTCTTACTGCCGTTGTCCATCATGTTCGCAACGGCAATTTTGCCGTTGAGCGCGTCGTTGCTCGCGGCATCGATCGGTTGGCCGTACGAATCGCTGGTCGATGCGGCCTGCGCACCGCACATCCCGGGGCCTTTGAAGATAATGATCGAGCGGCTGCCGCCGTCGGGATCGATCACGTTGCCCTTACCGTCGACGGCCACGCCGTTGAGGTACAGCACGCCCGGAATGGTGCATATCGGCGGGCCATTCTTCTTGTTGTTACTCTTGTACGCTAAGATGCTCGGGCTGTTGAATTGGCTGACGTAGAGACCGCTCTTACTCGCGTCGGGCGCTTCCAGGGCTGCGATGACGCCGGCGCTGGAATACTGCGGCGCGGTGGCGGGGGCACTTGGCGAAACGCCGTTGCCCGCGCAGCCGGCAAGCAATCCGATGCCAACCGCACCGAGGAACGTTGCTAATAAACGCATGTCGAAGGGGCTTCCGTCCATTATCCGGCACTCCTAGCCGCAAAGTCCCACATTAGTTCCACCGAGAGGTTCGCATGATCGCCGCCATTTTGTCGATGATGCTCAGCATCACGCAGCCGATTACACAATCGTTCGAGCCCCCGAAAGGCTGGGTCGCAAAAGCGCCGCCACCGTCCGGCATAGATTTTATTTGGCTCTCGCCCCACTTTGGCAGCGGCGGAAACGGTGAAAACCTCACCGCGACCGGTCACGATGTCCCCGCAGGCTCGACGCTCGCGTCCGAGGTGCACGCTGCGATCGCCGAGCTTAGTCAAGATCGCGACATTAGCAACTCTCATTCCGATCCCACCTGTCACGGACAGCAACCCGGTTGGGCGTTCGCGGCCCGCATGACGCTTCCGAACGGGCTGACGATCGAGCAGCTGCACCACCTCACGATCGTCGACCGGCGAGTCTGGGACTTCGACTTCACGCACAAGGCGGGCGATCGTGTGGATCCAGCAATCGCTCATTCCATTCAGTCGATATGCCCGTCTGCGAAGAGCACTTGATCGCGCGTCGTTAGCCCCAGGACGTGTGGACGATCTCGATGACACGACCATCCTTGATCGTAAAGTCCAAATCGTTTTGTTCGCCGTCGCCAACCTTGGCATCGCTATATTCGTAGCGTTCCATACCGCACGCATGAATGACGAGCGGCTGGCCAAGGATCCGAATGACCGACACGGCGCTCGCGCCGATCTTCAGCCCCGACGTCGTGTGCGCGCCGCTTAAATCGACCTTCGGTAGCGACTCCGGCGGCGCGCCTTTGACCACCCGCAACGTCCAGACGACGCCCGAATCTCCACCGACGTGACTGAGCGCGACGTTGGTCTTCGGATCGTACACGTACCAGGGAATGGTTAGGCTTGTCTTTTGCTTCCAAACCACGCCTGCCGGTACGTTGACCACGAGGGTTTCCGTGCCGGTCTTCACCGACGGCGGTTCTTTTTTGCTATACAGGCCGTCGAGCGCGGGGCACGTCTGCGAGCCGAACCACGTTGCCAGCGGACTGCTCGCGGCGGCACTCGCTGCGGGCAACGCGACGATCACCGTAAAAACGAACGCGAAAAGCAATCTCATTTGTAGGCTAAATTAGCGTACACGCTCAACGACCCTCTTATGCTATACCGGAGGCTATTTTGAGAGCATTCATTGTAGCTGGAGCCGCCCTTCTAATCTTGGCGGCAGCACCGTTAACGGCAGCGTCGAATCAGAACGGTTCGATCGATCTTCCAGCCGGGTACCGAAACTGGCAGCTGATCTCCGTCGCCGCTCTGGGGCCGCCGTTCAACGATATACGCGCCAAACTCGGAAACGCGATCGCGCTGGAAGATTTCCGCGGCCGAACGATCCCGTACCGAGACGGAGCAATCATCGTGCGCCTGGCTTGGAAGCAGTCCAAAG
Organism: Vulcanimicrobiota bacterium; assembly: GCA_963786515.1. Lineage (GTDB taxonomy): Bacteria > Vulcanimicrobiota > Vulcanimicrobiia > Vulcanimicrobiales > Vulcanimicrobiaceae > Tumulicola. The sequence continues at coordinate 25,502 of CAWAZM010000026.1, forward strand.
ACTCGCAAACCAACAGTGCACTGAGTCGAGAACCCCAATTTACGGGCCTGAGCCCAGATACGATTGCGAAAGATTTTGAGCCAATCGTTCGAGGCGGGCGCTCCAACGAACGTCCAGATGATGGTCAAGGACTCAAAACAATACGCGGCGACCGGCGGCTGGGGCTTCGCGCAATTCACCAATGGTAAACGCGACGTTATCATAACCTCGCCTCGCGATCCAAGGAGCTGCTTCGCTTGTCACGCACCGGCAAAGGCCACCGACTTCGTCTTCACGCGATACGCGCCGTAATGCCGGCGCTTCCGGATGTTGGGTTTAAGTAGCGATGATTAACATTATCGGGTTCATCGCCGCGCTGTTTGTTGTCGCAATAGTATTAAGTGCGATCGCGGAGCGGCTGCGCGTGGCATATCCCGTCGTCCTCGTTATCGGCGGCCTGTGCATCGGCTTGATTCCAGGTCTTCCGCGCCTGGATTTGCCGCCCGACGCGGTGCTGCTTTTTGCGCTACCGCCGCTGCTGTACTGGGAGTCCATCACCGCGCCCGAAGAAGAATTCCGACGGAACAAAACGTGGATTCTCTCGCTCTCGGTAGGGCTCGTGCTGGTCACCGTGGCCGCCGTCGCCGTCGTGGCGCACGCCTACCTCGGACTTACGTGGCCGGTCGCGATTTTGTTAGGCGCGCTCCTCGGGCCGACGGACGAGCTCGCCGTTACGCCCGTCGCAGAGCGCTTTCAAATTCCGCGTCACGTAACGTCCGACATCGAAGGCGAAGCGTTATTCAACGACGCGACGTCGCTCGTGCTCTACGCGCTGGCGATTGCCGCGATCGTCACCGGCTCTTTTCATGTTACCGATGCGCTGATCGGGCTCGCCTACTCCGTCATCGGCGGATTCGCCATCGGAGGTCTGACCGCACTCCTGTTACGTTTTCTTTGGCAACTCATTCGAACGCCGCGCCTTCAAATGGCGCTTTCACTGTCGGCTCCATTCATCGCATACCTACCGGCGCAACGTCTCGGCATGTCGGGCGTATTGGCGGTGGTAACGGCGGGTCTCATCATCAATCGCTTTACGCCGGTCGTTCTCGTGCCGCAAACACGCTTGCGCGCCTATGGCTTTTGGGAAACGCTCGTCTTCGGCGTCAATGCCATGCTCTTTATGGTGGTCGGTCTTCAGGTTCACTCGGTGGTCGAGCACCTTTCGGGCACGCCTTGGTACGTTCTCGCCGGATATGCAGGCGCCATCATCGCTACCCTCGTTGTTGCTCGCGCGGCGTACATGTTCGCCCATGGATCGATAGCGGTGATAATCGAGCGCCGCAAATTACGCAGCGCCCACTGGGCGCATTTTACGTTCGCTTCGTGGGCCGGTATTCGCGGCGCCGTCTCTCTCGCCGCGGCGCTGGCGATTCCGACGACCGCTGCAGGCGGCCTGTTTCCCAATCGCGCGCTCCTGATTTACCTCGCGTACGTGGTCGTCGTTTTCACCCTTGTGGTCCAGGGACTCACGTTGCCGCTCCTCATTCGCTGGCTCCATATTACGGACGACGGCGTCGATTCCAAAGAACAGCGCAGAGCGATGGAAGCGGCCGCCGCAGCGGCACTTCGACGATTGGACCAACTGCAGCGCGGAGGGAGCGTGCCGGCGTCTTTCTGCGCGGCTATAGAACGACGATTCGCGGCTCGAATACAGCGTTACTCGGACAAGCCCACGGGCGAAGGAGATCAGGTTGACGAAGCCTTCGTTCAGTCGTCTCGAAATGCGCGATCTCGAACGCGAACTATTACGAGCCGAACGCGCAGAGGTGATACGTTTGAGAGACCGCGGCGAGATCGATAACGTCGTCATGCAACGCCTGACCCGCATGTTCGACCAAGAGAGTCTCGCGATCGATGCACTCGAGCTGATCGACAATGCGGCTCTGGAAGACCACGTGCAATCGCACGTAGACGGCCAAGGCTTAAAACACCGCACGCTAGATGAGGAGCCTAATAATGGGAGTTTTCACGATCGCATGTTACCGTCCCAAAGAGGGCAAGAGCGATGAATTGCTGCAGCTGACGCGCGAGCACGTTCCGATCTTGCGCAAAGAGGGGTTGGTCACAGACCGCCCAGCGTACGCGATGCGCGCTAAAGACGGCACGATCGTGGAGGTCTTCGAATGGAAGTCAAACGCATCGATCGAGGGAGCCCATTCGAATCCGGAGGTCGCCAAACTTTGGAAGCGCTACGAGGCCGCCTGCGATTACGTGCCTTTAAGCACGCTGGCCGAAGCGCAGGACATGTTCGCGGGTTTCGAACCGATCTTTTAACGCGAGACCGGCCGGATAGGGTTTAGAGCACCTCAAAGATATTATAGATCGGTCCACCCGGGAGTCGATGCCCCGTGCCGACGGCTAGAACACGATTTAACCATCCGAAGCGTTCTGACGCCGTCTCAAAAAATGGCGCGAGTCGAAAATAGTAGGCCGAAGGATCCACGGTTTCGCCACGTTCGAGTTGCGCGATCACCTCTAGCGCTCCATGGCGGATACCCTTGTATGTCATAGCGATCGTATCGCCGTCATCCGTTTCCAGAACGATGCGTACGTTCAGTGTTGTCGCGCCATCGCTGCGAACCGTTTGCCAATCGTTGCCATTGGCTAAAACTTTGCCTCGCAGGCCGTCGATCCTACTCTCGAAGGTGCCGCCCGTTACGAATCCGATGCGCCGAAAGTTCGCCGGAGTTTGTCCGACGATCTTCGGCGCGACGCTTTCCAGCCGCATCGCGAAGAGATGCTTCAGGCGAATATCGTTAAGGGCGTCCGGCAGCGTATCAAGAATTGTATTCACCGTGTTCTCCTTCAGCCGTGACCGTTAAGCCCGGGTTAGACCAGTTGCGAGCGAGACGAAATGCCGAGTTTTTGAAAGGCTGACGCGAGATGTTTCTCGACCGTCTTCTGTGCGATATAGAGCTGGCTAGCAATTTCCGCGATTGGATCGGCCGGCCGCAGCGCAATTCCGCAATCTCGCGTTCTCGGGCGGAGAGCTCGCGTTGTACGTTAACAGCTTCGCGCGCACTCGGTCGCTCCAACGACCTCGCATGCTCGAGACGGCGGACGTCGTACGTGGCGCCGCACGCATCGGAACAGCGCTAGGGCACCGGCACTGTCGCCGGCCACCTCCAACGCGGCGGCTTCCAACAGGGGCGTACGCAATCGTTGGAAACCGGCGGCCGCTTCGACGGCCAAGACTTTCGCTGCTTCCGGGTGCCCTTCTCGGATTGCAGCTTCTGCATCGAACAGTGCCAGCGCCGGGCGCTCGAGCATCTCGATCGGCCCGGCCGCAGCGCGAACGAGATAGTTTCGGGCTCGCGTTCGATCTGTGGAATCGCCGTAGCGACCGGCAGCCAGCAACGATAGTGCGTTGCCGCGCAACAGCTCTCGGTCGGGAATGGCGCGTCGGACGAATGCGGCGGCGTCGCCGTGTCGCCCTCGACGCACCATAACTTCAGCAAACGCCGCGGCAGTCTCGATCTCGGGAGAAGCCGAGACGATCTCTTCGAAACGATCGAAACAGCGCGCGATGAGATCGCGGTCGTCGAGATGCAGGCCGACGAGCGTGCCCCAGGCCGACACGTACGCGATGTTGACCTTATTTTCGGTGGTCGCCGGCACCGCTTCGACGGCCTTGCGCGCTCGCGCGAGATCGCCCATCAAGAAGTAGCAACTGGCCGAAAGCGCGTGGGCGCTCTCTTCGGCGTGACGATTACGCGTCTCACGTGCGATGCGAAGCGCTTGCTCGATGTTTTGCAGCGCTTCGTCGTGCAGGCTAAAAATCGAGAGGCAGACGGCACCATTGAAATACGCGGCGGCAAGCGACGCCGCGGAACCGGTTGTGCGCGCTGCATCGATCCAGGCAGCATGCTCGCGGCGGAATCGCAGCAGGTCGCCAAGCGTCATAGCCGTCCATGCGGAAATATTGTGAAACCGCAACTCGATGTCGGGCGCCGCTAACAAGGCGCGTGAATCGACCTGCGCGAGATGGCGTTCGGCCTCGCTGGGATACCAAAAAGACGCCGCCAGCCAAGCCAAGCCGATGTGAAGGCGACTGCGCGCGGAGACTTCGCTACGGTCGAGTCGCGCCAACATATCTGTTAGTTGTCGGGTGGGCTCTGGTAGCGCCAACACGTAGGCCGCAACGGCGGCCCGAACGCGGCAGCGCGCTTCAGCGTCATATGCGTCGGCTTCTCGAAACACATCTGCAGCAACACCAAAACTGGCGAGTGCCTCTTCACTGCGCGCCATTGCCAGATGGGCGTCGGAAACTTTTTCAAGCACCGCGCCCCGCTGCATCGGATCGACGTCGGACAGTTCGAGAACGCGCTGATACAACGCGATCGCGTCTTCGTGCGCGTGGAGGCGGGCCGCCGCGTCGCCGGCTTCCTCGTTATAGCGCGCCGCCTCGGCCTCGGCTCCTGCGGCCCACCAGTGATATGCGAGCGCTTCGAGGGACCGTTCTTGCGCCGGCGCGGCTTCGAGCGCGAGAGCGATCGTCCGATGGCGCGGTCGTGCCTCGGCCTGCAGAAAACTTCCGTAAATGGCTTCGCGCGTGAGACCATGACGAAAACGAAACACGGTGGGCGACACTTCTTCGAGCAGTTGGAAGTCACGCGCGCGACGCAAAACGGGAAGCAGTAGAGCGGCTTGCGTCTCCAGGGTTGCGGCGAGCAGCTCCAAACCGAACGTTCGACCGATCACGGCGGCTTGGGTTACGACGCGGCGTTCGCTTTCGTCGAAGGGACGGAGACGTTCGAGTAACGAGTCGCGCACCGTTTGCGGCACGCTTTGTCCGGCCGTGAGAGGCCAGCGTCCGTTCGACTCGACCGCGCTCTTGAGCAGCTCTTCAGTAAAAAACGGGTTGCCGTCGCCGGTTAGCGCGATGGCGCGGCGCGTCGTGTCGGGCAAGTCGCTTCCCACCAGCGCCTCCTCGATGAACCGTTTGAGTTCGAGCCCGTGCAGCGGCGCCAGATCGATGCGGCCGGCGGATGCGTCGCGCGCGATCTTGGCGATGGCGGCGCTCGCAGGATGACCGGCATGCAGAACGTCGGTTCGCAGCGACGCAAGCACGAGCACCCGCACGCCGCGAAGTTTCGAACCAAGATATGCTAAAAAGGCCAAGGTGGCGGAGTCGGCCCAATGGATGTCTTCGACGACGATGACGAACGCCGTCTTTGCGGCGATCGCGGTGATGGCATCGACGATCGCATCGAATTGTTCGTGTTGCGTTTGCGCCGCAGCAATTTCGAACGGCATTCCTCGCACGCGCGCCAATGCATCGAGTATGGGGCCGTAGGGGCGGTTGGCTACGTCGAGACATGCTCCGATGCCAATCTTCCAGCGCGAGTTGGCAAGCGAAGCACAAAACTCCGAGATGAGACGGGATTTGCCGACGCCCGCCTCGCCGGCCACAAAAACGAAGCCTCCGTGGGATAGGCCCGCTTGCGAGCGCCGCTCGCGTAAGTATTCGAGTTCTTCGCGGCGTCCGACGAAGGGCCGGCACAGCACGGGGCGCACAATCACGAGCGTTGTACGCTTCGCCGGAGCTCACGGGCGCGCCTATGTGCGCGCCCGCCGGGCGGGTTACGCCGGTTAGAAAAGCTTAGGGCGAAGACCTCGGGTCTACGGCTACACCGAGAAGCGCGTCGATCGGATTGCCCGAGGGTAATCCCTGGGTGATCGTATCCACAAGCTTTGCGCCGGGATACGTATACACTTTCACGGAGTTGAGAAGCGGTGGGTTCGCACCGTTTTCAGCGACATAGACCAGAGAGCCCGCTTGATTGAGCGCGACCGACGTTGGAGCATTCTTCTTACTTGCTCCGAATGTCAGCGACGGCTGTTTACTGCCTTGCGGATACACGTTCACTTTGCGTCCATCGGGAACGATGAAGTTTCCGCTTTGATCGAGCGCTAACCAACCCACTCCCAATTTCTTAGGAGTTTTGATTCCGAGGTGGATTGGGTTGGTCTTTCCTGCCTTGAATTCGTCGATGCTCCCCGGCGGCGTGTTGAGTGCGGAGTCATACCCCACGAACACATTGTTCTGCGAGTCCAGGGCGACACTAACCGGAGAGAACCCACGACTCGGGTCGGTGAGCATCGACGTTGGTTCGGTTGCACCTGGAGGGTAGATCGCAACGAAACCTTGCTGCGACCCCGTAACTCCCACGGCGACGTAGACGTTTCCGGCGTCGTCCACCGCCTCACCGTACGCATACCCGTGCGCGTTCAGTCTCTCAAATGGTGAGGTCGCGCCGCGTTGGAATACCTGGACTTGTTCGTCGACTGTGTCGGCGACGTACAGATTTCCAGCCTTGTCTACGGCAAGGCCAGCCGCGATATCGAAGCCGGTAAGCTGCCCGATGGGAGCCGGATTCTTAACGTTCGCGGGATAAATAAAGACATAACTCTCCGCGCCGTCGCTCACATACAAAAGTGGAGTCGTTTTTGCCGCCGGCGAAATCCAGCTTTTCGCAGGCTCGAGTCTGGCGTGGTTGGGCGACGCGGGCGTAGGCGCGAGCGCCGTGCCGGATCCCCCGCTACACGATGCAAGCAGCATCGCCAACGAGACGACGCCGAAGCTACCGATACGTTGAAAAGACGAAAGTGCAGGTACGGTCACAAGAAGACTCCCTTAACAGAGCAGCAGCGGGAACTTCGTTTGACCGTATCGCGGAGGGTCGTCTCGCGGTATGTGGGTGCACCCTACCGTTCGAGGTGAGGGCCGAACGTTTTCTTCGGGCGTGGCAGCGGTGACGGATTAACCCGCACGCAGCGCAGAAGTTCTTCGGCATACGGCAGACCGATCGAAAGAGTAATCGCGGCGAGGAGGCCGGCGACATAGGCTGGCGGCGCCGGCTCGGCTTTCCAACGCAGCTTGAAGTCAGGTTTTTCCTCGCCTATGCCGGCCAGCGCGAGTACCTGGTCGGCACGTAGACAAAGCAAAAACGAAAACGTTGCGAACGGCAGTACCTCAAGAAAGCTATGAAAATGCTGCTCTGTTACGCTCACGTATCGGCGCTGCGCCGCATATGCGACATCCCAAAGAACGACTAGCTCGTGGAAAGCGAGGGCGCCCGCTCCAACGGCGAGCGTTAGCGCATTGGTTTCGAACAGCAACGCCAGAATCGCAGGCGCGCCGATCGAACCCATCATGAGCAAATGCGTAATCGATTCCTGTGTACCACTGGTTGACTCGATCTTCGTTCGCCTATGGCACAGATAATCGCCAAAGCCCGGGACCATCCAAACCGGCAAGAGGACGTAGAGAAGGTACGTCTGCATCGCTCGGGCCGCGAGCCGCTCTTTTTGACGACGCTGCTCCGCGTCGGGCACTTTGGCGTGGGCGATCCCTCTGAACGTAAAGCGACTCATACTAAATTTGTTCCCCGGCCCTCTCACCGCCAATCCGCGCCCAATCCCGGATTAGGGTGGGCTATTGAATCTTGTCAATTTGTAGGATGGTGAGGGCGCGAATGTATTCCGGCAGGGGAATAAAGCGCACCGCATTCATGTTCTTCGGAGAGCTGCCCCGGCTCGAATCGATGCTCCATGTGAGAAACTCACGAATTGCAGCGGCGACTTGCGGGTTCGGCTGCTTCTTCGATACGATCGCATATTCGTAACCGATCAAGGGATACGAGTTGTCGCCCGGGGCGTAGACCAGACTCAAACGCTCGTCGGACGGCGTCCGGGAGTCGAGCGCGGCGGCGCCGGCGCGAACCGAGTCGGTCGTCGGGAGCAAAAACCTACCGGCTTGGTTTCCGATCGATGCGGTGCCGATACCGGCGTTCGCGATCTCAGCGTGAAGGCTCGAGCCGACGTACGAAATCGAGTACGGCGTGTTCTTCGTCGCTCGTACCATGCCGGGGTTTCCGTTCGCAGCGATGCCTCCCGCAACGTCGGGCCATGCGATCGTCGTGCCGTAGTTCGGTCCTTGCTCCCAAGCGGGGGTCGAAAACGCCAGGTACTGTGTGAACAGGAAGGTTGACCCTGAGCCGTCCCGTCGATGGATCGGAACGATTGCATGGTGCGGAAGCGTTACGCCGGGATTTAAATCGACGATCTGCTTTGCATCCCACGACCGAATGGTACCCGCATAGATGCCGGCGATCGCCAGCCCATCGAGCCGCACGTTGGCTTTGTTCAGGCCCGGGAGATTGTAGTTGACGGTTTCTGCACCGATCGCGAGCGGAATGTTCAGTATATCTGGACTTGCTTTGACCTGTTCGTCCGACATGAACGCGTCGGACGCACCGATCTGCACGGTTCCGGCGATTGCGTCTTTGACGCCCGCTTCGGAACCCGTTCCGCGCGCCGTAATGCGAACGCTCGGGCTCGCCTTCGCATATTGCGCCGTCCAAATTCGAAACAGCGGGTAGAAGAGCGTCGAGCCGGACTCGACGAGTGTTAGCGCGGCGGCCCGCGCCGGCATCGCCGGCACTACCGTAACGGCGAACAACGCAAGCATGAAAGCAGAACGTAACGTCTTCACAAGCTTACCCCGCAGCCCCAACTAGCCGAGCCGATGCTGCGTCGGGATCGATGGCGTCGTCTCCGCCGATCGTGTCGAGCTTCACGCCCGTCGTCTCGATGCGGAACATCCACGTTACGATCGCACCTAGGATCGAAGCGATGATGAGCACATACAACAGCCACTTCGTTCCGATTGCGGATAGCAAGATCGGGAAGAGAAAGGCCGTTGCCACGGCGCCGATCTTAGCGAAGGCCGCGGCAAAGCCCGCACCCATCCCGCGAATCTCCGTTGGAAAAACCTCGCCCGCGAGCAAATAGGTCTGCGCGTTCGGACCGAGATTGGTCATGAAATCGAACAACATAAAGCCGATAAAGATCAGCATGATCTTCCCCGGTCCGGCAACGTCGACCGATAGCGAGGCGATAAACAGACCAACCGCGCAGCCGGCGAAGCCAAATATCTGCAACCTGATGCGGCCGAGCCTATCGGCAAGAAGCACTGCGAACGCGATGCCGACGATCAGCAACGACGTGATCAACGCCGATCCTTTTGCCGCCAGGATGTCGTTCATGATGAGATCGCTGGTGCTGCGAACGTGATCGGCCGGGCTTCCAAACGCCGTCGCGAGGATCGTCGGCGTGAAGATGCCGATGCCGTACGTTCCGAGATCCTGGAGAAACCATGGAACCGACGCGAGGATCGTCGCGCGAAGATTACGACCCTTTTCGAAGAGCGCTGCAAACGAGGGGCGCTTACCGCCCTTTGTTTCGGCACCATCGAGTGTATGCAGCGTAATCTCGGTCGGATACCGCGGCGATCGCACCAGAAGCGCCGCCATCGCGCGTTCTGCTCGAGCCTTTTCGCCGCGAGCGAACAGCCAGTTCGCGCTTTCCGTGATATAAAACCGGCCGATGGTAACGAGGATTGCCGGGATCACCGCGGTGGCGTACATCCAGCGCCAGGCATCCAGCGTGGGATTCAACGATAGAACCATGTAGCCGACGCCTGTTCCGGCAAGCGCTCCGATGGCTTGAAACGCGAACGCGCCGAGCACCAAACTGCCTCGTTTCGAACTCGGCGTATTTTCCGAGATGATCATGTGCGCCGTCGGATAGTCGCACCCAAGCGCGAGTCCGAGCCCGAAGAGGCAGATCACCAACGGAAGAAAGCCGTTCGACAGCATCAGCAGCGCCAGGAACAGGCAAAAGATGATCATTTCGACGATGAACATGCGCTTGCGTCCGAAGTAGTCGGAAAGACTCCCCAACGCCACCGCGCCGATTAAAATTCCGAACAGACTCGCAGCACTAACGATGCCGTTTTGCGCGGGCGCGATGTGAAACTCGCGCGAGATCAACGGAAGTGCGACGCCGGTCATAAAGACGACGAAGCCTTCGAAAAATTTTCCCGCCGCCGCGAGGTACCAGATCAGCTTCTGCATGGCCGTCATGGGGATGGACGTTACTTGCGTACCGTCGGGCCAGACCGGCAGCTCGTCAATGTAATCTTGGACCGACTTGTGTGCCATGGACGCCATCTTACAAGGCTACTGTTAACGTTCGTTTATGGAGTCCGGCAGATCGGTATGCTAGGTGCGCCCCTTGGCCATTTCGGCCCCCTCGATCGGGCGAGCACACTTCGGACATTGAAATCCAAGCTCGACGCCGGTGCCGCACTCGGCGTGCACGATTTGACTTTGGTCGTCACCCTTCGTAAAGCGTTTGCCCCAAGAGCGCAGCGCAAGAACGACGGGTGCGAGCGCGCGGCCCTTCTCGGTAAGCAGGTACTCGTAGCGATCGGGAAGCCGCTGATAGCGCCGTCGCTTGAGGATCCCAGCTTCGGTAAGTTTTTTAAGGCGGGCCGACAAGACGTTGTCCGCGATGCCGGTCGCTTTGAACTCGTCGAATCGCCGAGCCCCGAGGACGGCATCGCGAACGATCAGCAGCGTCCACCATTCCCCGACGATGTCGAGCGTTCGAGCGACCGGGCAAGGCTGGGCCGCTAGGCTAACGTGTCGCATAGGTCAAGCTTAGTCACTTGCATGAGGCAAGTCAACGTGGTATAGTCACTTTCTTCACACAAGTGACCATCACGAAAGTAGGGAGATCTATGCTCGAAATCGTTACGACTTTGACCGTCGGCGCTACGGCCGGCACCTTGTTTGCGGCCGTTATCGGTTGGCTTCCAGTACGCTCTGCCGCCCGGCTCGCGCTCGGCGCAGGGGTCGGCGCTTGGATCGCCCTCGCACTTGCAATCACCGTGTCCGGCGCGCTCATGCACTCCCGATTTGCCCTGCCGGTATTGTTCATGCTTCCGCTGCTTGCGGCAGCCTTTGCTGCGACGTTCCCGTCCGTGCGTACGGCGATGATGGCGATCCCCGTGTCGTCGATCGTAGCGCTCAACGCAATGCGCGTACTCGGCGTGCTTATGCTCACCGCCGAGCTAACCGGAGTCATGAGCGGGCCCTTCCCATATGCCGCCGGCATTGGGGATATGCTCACCGGAGTATTGGCTCTCGGCGTCGCGCGCATAGCCGCTAGAAAACCCAACGACGTGCGCGTGCTCGAATGGAACGTTCTCGGTGCGCTCGACCTCATCGTTGCCGTATCGCTCGGGGCGACGTATGCGACCAGTGGTGCATCCGCCGCCATGACGACGCTGCCTTGGTCCATTATTCCGCTGTGCCTCGTGCCGACGTATCTGATCGGCCACGCGCTCGTCTTTGCTCACGTGCGCGCAGCGACGATTGCGGCGAACGGATCGCAGAGCCGGTTCGCGCGAGCATAGCGAGGGGGATAGCTTGTGCCGCCGAACGGTCAAGCGGCGCATTGGGACCCTGTCAGCGCACGATCGAAAGGAGCTCGGTAGGTGGACGAGACGAAATCAAAAGCTACGGTGAATCGTCGCGACCTTTTAGTTGGAGCGTTGACACTGGCCGCAGCCGCACTCGGACTGCCCAACGTTGCGGAGGCATCGCCGTCCGCACAATCGAGCGAAGAACATCACGTCCGAAAAGGGCCGGCAGGCGCACCGCCTTATAACATCGTCTTTATTATCGTCGATCAGCAAACCCATACGCTCCTCGGTGGACCGGAGTACAAACTTCAAGGCACCGACAGAATCGCGCGTAACGGGGTTTCGTTTACCAATCACTATATCGCATCGGCACAGTGCTCGCCGTCACGCGCGACCTTCCTGACAGGCCGGCCTCCGCAGTACCATCACGTGATCGATCAGATGCAGTTCGATTTCGTCCCAAGACTCAATCCGGATATCCCCAACATGGGCTCGGTCCTGAAAAGTCTCGGCTACAAGACCGCCTATTTTGGCAAGTTCGAGATGGATAAGAGCATACTCGACCCCGAACCGACGGTGAACTATAGCACCGTTGCGCAGCCATACGGCTTCGACGTTTTCAGCGCCGGCGGGGATATCGGCAGCGCCCCCCTGAGCGGTTTTGAAAACGATCTGTTCATTGCTGGTGAGAGCGTGCGCTGGCTACGCAATGCGGCCTTGCAATCGCGCAAGCATCGCGAGCCATTTTTCATGGTTGCCGGCTTCGTCAACCCGCACGACATCATGTACGGCGACGCGAACGTTCCCGGCGAGCCGCCGGTCCAAAAAGCTGTGACCGCGGCCGCCATACCGCCGCCGCCGCCGAACTCAATCTACGAAAAGAAATGGCCGTTGACGTTGGCCCCGAGCCTTTCGGAATCGTTGAGTGCGCCCGGTACCCCCGCCGCGATGGCGGAATATAAAAAGGGCTGGGACGGTTGGTCCGGCACGATTCCTACCGATCGTAAAGACATGTGGACGATTTTCTACAACTATTACTTGAACACGATTCAGGATAACGAACGAAGCGTCAAGCAGATCGTCAACGTTTGCGACGAAATGGATTTGTGGCGCGACACGGTCGTGATATTTACGGCCGATCACGGCGAAATGGGCGGCTCGCACGGCGGCCTTAAAGGAAAAGGGCCGTTTATTTACGAGCAAAACGCTCACGTACCGATGTTTATCGCCCATCCAACCGGCGAAAGCGGTGCGAAGTGCATGGCCCTCACGAGTCACCTCGACTTAGTGCCAACATTCGTCGGGCTCACTGGATTACCCGAAGAAAAGCGGGCGCAGGCGATCCAGGCGTTCCCGGGGCGTGACTTCTCAAGTCTGCTGACGAACCCGGATACGGCAAGCGTCCACCAAGTGCGCAAGGGCGTGCTGTACAATTATCTCGGTCTCGGGACGGTCGATGCCGAGTATTTGAAAACCGTGATGGAATCGCAAATGCTCGACTCCACGAAGCAGCCCCCGATTGCAAAGGCAGCCATGACGAAACGCGGCCTGGTTTCGTTTGCCTTCGACGGACGGTACAAGTTCGGCCGCTTCTACGCGCCGACGGCCTTCAATACGCCAACGACGCTCGAGGAAATTCTCAAGAACAACGACGCACAACTCTTCGACCTTCATACCGATCCTCATGAAGTCCATAACTTGGTCCTCGCGCCGGAGAAACATCGCGGAACGATTCTGCGCATGAACCAATTGCTCAACGACCTCATTGCGTCCGAAGTCGGCGTCAACGACGGTGCGTTTCTCAAGCCGCTCCTCGACGGAGGTTCGTTGGGACCAGGAGGAGCATGACTTGCACGATCCCGACCTTTCCGAGTACCGTACTAGCATGATGTATTTACGTTATGGGCGTGCGTCTTGATCCGGCTCGGTGACCATGTGGTAGTGAAGGGCGAGGACGAAGAAGCCGTCGTTACCGCCGTGCACCCCGACTCGCAGATCGAAGTCGAGTTCCTTCACGCATCCGAGGGTGGGCCGCGCCGCAGGCGGTACTCCGCAGAAGCGCTTGAGAAAGTCGCTAAAGACTCGTAACTAGCAAGCCGGCCATTTGGTCTGGGTGGAATACGGCGACTCGATCACGCACTGGCTCGGCTTCGGCGGAATCAACGGCGCTGGAAGTTTCTTATCGGGCGGTGTGAGCAGTTTCATCGCCCGTTCGTTCCATACGTTGTGTTGCAACGTGACCGGCGAGCAGCCGCCGCCATTCCAGAATCCGGATTGCTCGCCATCTTTTCGCCGTTCGGTTGCGATATTGCCGACGACGCTCACCGGCCCGCATGCAACCTTGTACTGGCTCCAAACGTACAGCGCCGTATTCCCGGCGCCCGGTACGGGTGTACGATTGACGATCTTATTGTCTCGAACGAGTTGTTGCGTTCCGCTCGCAATGCCGATGCCGCAGCCGCCGGTGTCAACGAGTTGATTGTCGAGGAAGGATGCGCCGTTCGCGCCGTCGTCGGCGATGAGACCGCAACCGCTCGGACTGTGGCCGCCCGTAATGTAGTTATTCTTTGCAGCGAAACCCGAGCCGCGTCCAAAATTGATCGAGTCTTCCTGATCGTCGGGATACTTGTAGCGTTTCGCATCCGTACTGCTGAGCGTGTAGTTGCCGTCGACTACCACGTCGCTCGCCCCCCAGGCTTGCACGTTTTGGCCGCGAGGAAACGGACCACGCGGATTCAGCAGAAAGTTGCCGATCACAACGAGCTGTTTGGCATGCTGAGCGGCTTCGACGTTAGACTCCCCGTACGCGAGAACGTTTCCCTGAATCGTAACCGCCGTCGCGCCTGCTACGAAGATGCTGTCATTATTGTCGCAACAACCAGGGCTCTTGGTTTCGGGGTGAACGTAACTATCGAGGATCTGAATCGTCCGCCCACCACTAATGCTGATGCCGTTGCCGCCGCAAGGTCCGATTTGCGACGCTTCGATCCTAATGTCGGTCGAGTTTTGGACGTCGATGCAATCGCCGGTGAGCGTGCCGATTGAAAGATGCTTGTACACGCGGTGATGCCGATCGCGAATGACGAGCGTCGTCCCGGATGAAGTGAGCGGCCAACGCATCGCGCCGGCACGCGGCAACGCGGGCGGCCCACTGGTCGCCGGCGAGACGCCGCAGCCTGACAGCATTGGCGCGGTCACGCAAAGGCGTAGAACGACCGCCAGGGGGCTCGGTGCGCCACGAAAAACGTTCATGCAGGCGCGTTCTCCGTCGTATCGAGCGATTCGTGCTCGAGTTGCCGGAGGTCGTACTTAGGTACCGAAAAACGACGGCAAAGGGGCTTTAAACCCAATGGGACTTATCGTAGCGCTCGCGCTTAGTGCTGCCGCGGCACATAGTCAAAGTCACCGTTTTCTACGGTTCCTCAAGCGGCGATAGAAACGCCCGCTCATATCGTGAGCATAACGCTCGACTCTATTCATGGTGGCTGGAGTTACCGTCGATATGTGGGCAGGATTCACCGCACTCGTGCCGGGCTTGTTCTCAACGAGGAAGTGATCGATAGCTCGCGAGTTTCCAACTTGCTCGATACCCTCAGAAGCAAATCAAGCCGAGTGCCTAACGAGCAAATTGCAGTTTTGACTCAGTACGTAGTAAACCACTGCGATTCGGCCTTGGCATATCGGTTTGCTTCCGACATGCGGGACCAGGCGTTCAGCGCCGCGGCGATCTCGACGTGTAGAGCTGGTGCAGGTAGCTTCGTATCAGGATATCTATCGCCGAGCAACCTTAGCTTTCACACGGATGATTATCCACAGGAGGCGGTGGTCATCAAATTTGACGATGGTCATACTGTATCCGCCATATCGAAATCCCAAAATGCGTTCATGCTGCCTTGGCGCATCGTTAGCCCGTCATCACAATCGCTTGTCTACGATACGGCGATCGCCAAGAGCGTCGTCGCACTTTTCGGCAATAACGACGTAAACGCAGACCGGCTGCGTCCTCAATTTCTGACAGCCGCTTACACAGAGCAGCTAAAGATGGAACGGCCTTCCTCTATGCCCACACCCGCCCCGCTCGTTCGTAACGAGTCTCTTGAACGCGCCATGGCGTCCGCGAACGTGTCCGCGAGTTGGAGCGAACTGAATGGCTCGCGGATCGTGGGCGAGATCGGATCGCCAAGGTGGGGAGGAATTCGTGTTCCCTTCGACTGCCCAGAGCCCACCGACGCGACATCGGCGACCAACTGTTTGGCTGTCCCGATCGAGCGAGCCGATACTTTGGCGGCGCTTCCATGGATTCGCGCGATCTCGCTACATCCGCAGTTGAAAGTACGATTGTGGGGGGATGATTTCGCATCTCAATACATCGGCCAGCTCGCATCGCTGGCGGACAGCAGAGCAGACATTGCGGCACTACTGCCGCTCGCGCGAGCGTCGGGTATCGTTTTTAATATCGAGCCGTCGAAGCTCGGCGACGTTAACGGCAGCTCGACTTGGGTGCTGCTGCCCGACAAGCGGCTGATTCTCATTGCGTACAACCCTGGGCCGTTGATGTCGGCGGCCGGCCTTGACGAGGGCCGCCTCGGAGGCACGGGGTGGCATCGCAAAGTCGCGGCATTGTTCAGCGCCGACGGGGTTTTAATCGGGCCGGTCGCTAGCCTGCCGGCACCGTTAAGAGCGAGTGACGTTTCATCGATAACAGTCGCTTCTCATGGGAATGGAAGTCCCACACGAACGGTCCTCGAAGCGGGCGACTTCAAAGCTAGCGACAATCCGGTGTTAGCAGCTGCAGTAACTCGCCTTCTCAACGCTACCTACAGCCGATCTTCTCGCCACTGCCTTCTACGTCGCGTGCAGAGTCGACGATGTTGCTTTCCGCGTGCGATCGGATCACGAGCCAGCAACTCGGTGCATACTCATCGTCGAGGCAGGCATCGGTGACGTTCGAGCAACGCTGCCGGGACGCCCACTATCTAACATCGTTCTTGAAAGACTACAACAACTCGCCTGATGGCGTCGTCCTGGAAGACGGCTTCAATGGCAGCGTCGAGGTGACTATTACGTACACGAGCGGCACTACGATGAACCTTAGCTCGGACTCACATTTGGCGTACATGATCCCCTGGAGCGTTACGTCGAGCGGCGTTCCGTGGACGAGCTACGATCCGGATATTGGCGTCGCCTTAGCCGCGATAACGAATCGATCCGATCCGAATCTATCCCGGCTAGATGGGAGCATTTTGCCGCAGCAATACGGCACAGACATACGACAGAAGCTCTATCAATATTCCGGCCACCCAGCTGAGTTGCCGCCGGCGGCGATACTAGCTCCGGCGCTTCGCCGATACGCTGCGACCCGAGGCTACGTGCTCAACAACATGGTGTACGATGAGGACGAAAACAGCGTTATCGGAATGCTCTCGTCGCCGCAATGGGATAAAAGCATTTGGGTGCAGTTTCGATGCGCCGTTAGCGCGACGCAGCGCGAATTGCCGGCAGTGCTCGCACCATCGATCGCGCTCGGCAGGAGGCTCGATCGAATCGCGTGGATACGACGAGCATTAAGACGTCCGGAGCTGCGTTTGATGGCGTATCCGTGGCGGAGTCTGCAGACGTACGACTATGCAGACGAGAGTGCGGTTGACGGTTTTGATGAACACAAGATATCGCAATCTCGAGGCGTCGCATGGTTCGTTTTGGAGCAACCACAACGCATTAACCTCTCTATCGTCGCAGGGTATTTCTCATCCGATTGGATGCTTCTACCAAACGGTAACGCAATGCTCGGATCGTACACGCTGGGTTTGCCGGAATATATCGGTCTTAATCCGGGTCTACCGAGCCTCGGCGAAGGAATTCGGCGCTACGCGTACGTTTTGGTCGGCCCGTCATACC